>NZ_UIGI01000001.1:3740959-4364452 GCF_900446255.1 Buttiauxella agrestis
GCTTTGCCTTTTAGCAATCGCACGCCCAGCCAGCCGCCACACACCGAAAGTAACAGCGCACCGGTGAGAGGCAGAATGACCCACAGCCGCCAGTCCGGTTCCCATGGAAAATCAAATACCTGGGTTTGCAGCAGGCCGAGCGCGGTTTCAGCGCCAATGGCGGCCACCAGCCCGGAAACCAGTCCTAATACCGCAAATTCACACCATAACGTGGTGCGCAGCAGGCGCTTCCCGGCCCCTAACGTGCGATAAACCACCAGTTCCTGATGCCGCTGACGCATGCCCACCTGCACTTGCGCGAGCAACAGCAGCACGCCACAAGCCGTCACCAGCACCACCATCACTTCCAGCGCCCGGCTCACCTGTTCCAGCACTTGCCCAACCTGACGCAAAATTGCCCCGATATCCAGCAAACTGAGCGTCGGGAACTCACGATTGAGCTGGGTTAGCACGCCATTTTTACCCTCCAGATGGAAGCTGGTCAGCCAGCTTTGCGGCTGGTTATCTAACGCCCCCGGCGGGAAGATAAAGTAGAAGTTAGGCCGCAGGCTTTCCCAGTCAACTTTACGCAGGCTGGAAACTTTGGCGGAGAAATCCTGGGTATCGCCCATAAAAGTGACGGTATCGCCAAGTTTGATCTTCAGGCGTTTAGCCACGCCTTCATCCATGGACACTTCACCCGCTTTTGGCGGCCAGCTACCCGCAAGAATCGGGTTATGCGCCGGCTTCTGGCTTTGCCACGTCAGGTTTAGCTCGCGGTTAAGCGCTTCGTCAGGGTTGCCTTCGGTTGATTTTCCGTTAATCGCCGTCATGCGCACGCGCACAATCGGGTAGAAAGACTCGGGGATAATCTGGTGTTCAGCCAAAAACTCTTTCACCGGCTGCACCTGTTCGGTGGCAATGTTGAGCAGGAAATAGTTCGGGCTTTCCGGCGGCAGTTGTTGCTGCCAGCGATCGAGCAGATCGCCTCGTAGCACCAACAGTAACGCCAGCAACATAAACGACAGTGAGAACGCCGCCAGTTGACTGAGTGTCGCCCACGGCTGGCGCAGCAAGCGGTTCACCGCCAGGCGCAGCGCGAGATTTTTTAGCGTCAGCTTTTTGAGCAGGCGCAGCACGCCCCAACCGACAATCCCGCATAGCGCCGCCAGAACGACCGTACCCGCCAGCACCGCCCACAAAAGCGTGCTGCCACCCATCAGCAATGCCAGTAACGCCACCACCACGATAGTGATCATCGGCAGGTAGATTTTCAGCGGCCAGACGTTTGCCACGGCATCCCGGCGCAAAACCCGCAGCGGTTGTGTTGCCAGCAACAGACGATAAGGGCGCAAACCTACGAGCAACGAAATTACCACCATCGAACCGATAGCCCACACCCACGGCCAGAGGCTCGCTGGCGGTAATGCCGCCGGTAAAACCGGTTTGAGCAGGCGCATCAGCACCGCCTCAAACACCAGTCCGGCAGCACCTCCGGCTATCGCCGCCAGGGCGAGAACCATTAACCACTGGCCGATAATCAATTTGCGCAGCGCCGCACGCCCTGCCCCAAGCGTTTTCAGAATCGCGACTAAATCGTAACGGCTGCGGCAGTAATGGTTCATCGCCACAGCGACAGCAGCCACCGCCAGCAGCAGCGTCAGGAGTGCGGAGAGCAGCAAGAATTGTTGTGAGCGCTCAAGGGATTTGCCCAGCGCCCCGTCATCTTGTTCCATGCCGTACCAACGCTGTTCCGGTTTCAGCAGCGGCACAACAAACTTTTCAAACTTATCGAGCTGCTGCGGCGTACCACCAAATTTATAGCGCCATGTGATGCGGCTTCCCGGCTGAACCGCGCCGGTTTTTTCCACATCCGCGAGGTTCATCATTAAACGCGGGGCCATCTGGAACGGATTAAAACCCGAGTCCGGCTCCTGAATCACTTCGCCCGCAATAAGCAAAGTGGTGTCGCCGACCTCCAGTGAATCCCCGACTTTGAGATTGAGCAATGCCATCAGACGCGGCGCCAGCAGTACGCTTCCCGGCTCGGGTTTCAGCCCAGGCGGATTGGTATCCAGCTCGCCATACATCGGATAAACATCATCGACGGCTTTAACAGATGCCAGTTGCGGCGTGTCTTTGGCAAACGTCATGGTCGCAAAAGTCAGCTGCTTGCCAACTTTCAGCCCCTCTTTTTGCGCCCTTTCCAGCCATTCTTGCGGCACTTCACGTGCGCTACGCAATGCGCGGTCGCCCGCCATAAAGTCACGGCTTTGCTGGTTTAGCCCTTGCTCCATGCGGTCGCTGATATTGCCCAGCGCCAGCACACACGCCACCGCAAGGCTTAAGGCCAGCCAGACAATCAGTAGCGATGGCGAGCGCCATTCACGCCAGAACCAGCGGGCAATCATGCTTCCTCCCACAATTTACCTTCACGCAGGCGCAAGCGGCGGTCGCAACGGGCAGCGAGTTGTTCATCGTGCGTGACCAGAATCAGCGTGGTGGCGAAATCTCGATTGAGTGAAAAGAGTAAATCCGCAATTCTGTCGCCGGTCTGGCGGTCGAGGTTGCCGGTCGGTTCATCGGCAAACAACACCGCAGGCCGCCCGTTAAAGGCGCGAGCCAAAGCCACACGCTGTTGCTCGCCACCGGAAAGCTGTGCCGGAAGGTGATCAAGACGTTTGCCCAGGCCAAGTTGTTCGAGCAGTGCTTTAGCCTGCGCACGGCTGGAAGAGTCTTTTTCACCGCGTAACAGCGCCGGCAGTTCGACGTTTTCCAGCGCGTTCAGGGTTGGCACTAACATGAATGACTGGAAGACAAAGCCGACGTTTTTCGCCCGCAGCGCCGCGCGCGCTTCTTCATCCATGCTGTGTAACGGTTCGCCGCACAGGTGAACTTCCCCTTCGCTACCATCATCAAGCCCGGCGAGAATCGCCAGTAGTGTAGACTTGCCGGAACCTGACTCACCAATTAAGGCAATGGTCTGCGCCGGTTTGACAACCAGCTCAACTCCGGTAAGGATGGAAAGCTGATGCTCCCCCAGACCTACGGACTTACTAAGATGATGAACTTCAACAATGTTTTCCGCTGGCATTTGCCCTTCCTGTTTCTGGCTTTGATGGCCTTTCGCGCCGCGCATGCGGACACGTTGTTGATATTAGGTGATAGCCTGAGCGCGGGTTACCGGATGTCGGCGACGGCGGCCTGGCCTGCCTTGCTGGATAAGAAATGGAACCAGCAAAATACTAAAGTCGTGAATGCCAGTATCAGTGGCGACACCGCGCCACAAGGGTTGGCGCGATTGCCGGCACTGCTGAAGCAACATCAGCCTCGCTGGGTATTAATCGAACTGGGCGGCAACGATGGTTTGCGCGGTTTTCAACCGCAAGCCATCGAAAAAAGCCTGCGCCAGATTATCAACGATGTAAAAGCGGCGAACGCTCAACCATTGCTGATGCAAATACGTCTGCCGGCAAACTACGGTCGTCGTTATAATGAGTCGTTTAGCGCTATTTATCCGCAACTTGCCAAAGAGTTTTCGATTCCTCTGCTGCCATTTTTTATGGAGGAGGTCTATCTGAAACCGCAATGGATGCAGGATGACGGTATTCACCCGAATAGCGATGCGCAGCCGTTTATCGCCGACTGGATGTCTTCTCGTCTGGCACCTTTAGTTAACCACGACTCATAAACAATCGGGACGTTCATCGGGTAAAGTTATGCAAAAATCAGTTTTAATTACAGGTTGTTCCAGCGGAATTGGCCTCGCCTGCGCCCATGAATTACACCAGCAGGGGTTTCGCATTCTGGCCGCCTGCCGAAAACCCGAAGATGTTGAGCGCATGAATCAGGCCGGTTTTACCGGCGTGCAGCTCGATCTCGACTCGCCTGAAAGCGTGCAAGCCGCAGCGGCGAAGGTGATTGAACTCACCGGGAATCGTCTGTACGGGCTGTTTAATAATGGCGGTTACGGCGTTTACGGCCCGCTACAAACCCTTTCCCGCGAACAGCTTGAACAACAATTTTCGACCAACTTTTTTGGCACCCATCAGCTCACCATGCTGCTGCTTCCGGCGATGTTGCCGCACCGTGAAGGGCGCATTGTGATGACCAGTTCGGTGATGGGACTGGTTGCAACGCCTGGGCGTGGTGCCTACGCCGCCAGCAAATACGCGCTGGAAGCCTGGTCTGACGCGCTGCGAATGGAGCTGCACCACAGCGGTATTAAAGTCAGTTTGATTGAACCTGGCCCTATCCGCACTCAGTTCACGCAAAATGTGAATCAAACGCAATCCGACCACCCGGTAGAAAACCCTGGAATTGCCGCACGCTTTACGCTCGGCCCGGAAGCGGTAGTGGAAAAAGTGCGCCATGCTTTTGAAAACCCGAAGCCGAAATTGCGCTATCCGGTGACGCTGGTCGCCCACGCTTTAACGTGGTTGCGCCGCCTGTTGCCGACCCGCATGTTAGATAAAATTTTACGTGGTTAGTTGAAGCGTTTGCCGCCAACCCCCATGTAAAAGCAAATCTTTATAAGGAATTGATTTATGTCTTACAACATCGACATTACCGAAGCGAACATGCACCAGGTGCTGGAACAGTCTGTTACTACGCCTGTTCTTTTCTATTTCTGGTCTGCTCGTAGTCAGCATTGTGAACAGCTCACGCCGGTTCTGGATAAACTTGCCGCACAGTATCAGGGCCAGTTTATTCTTGCCAAAGTGGACTGCGATGCCGAACAAATGGTCGCTTCACAGTTTGGTTTGCGCAGCATTCCAACCGTTTATCTGTTCCAGAATGGCCAGCCGGTAGACGGTTTCCAGGGGCCACAGCCAGAAGAAGCGATTCGTGCGTTGCTGGAAAAGGTTCTGCCGCGTGAAGAAGAGCTGAAAGCGCAAGAAGCGATGTTGTTGATGCAAGAAGGCAAACACGCCGAAGCGCTGCCGCTGCTGAAAGATGCGTGGCAGCTCTCAAATCAGAACAGCGAAATTGGCCTGATGCTGGCGGAAGTGCAGATTGCGCTGAACCGTAGCGAAGATGCAGAAGCGGTGCTGAAAACTATTCCGTTGCAGGATCAAGACACGCGTTATCAGGGTCTGGTCGCACAGATTGATTTGATGAAACAAGCGGCTGACACGCCGGAAATTCAGTTGTTACAACAGCAAGTGGATCAAGATCCTGAAAACGCACATCTTGCCAGCCAACTGGCGTTGCAACTGCATCAGGTTGGGCGTAACGAAGAAGCGCTGGAATTGTTGTATACCCATCTGAAGAAAGATTTGGGTGCGGCCGATGGGCAAGTGCGCAAAATGCTGATGGAGATTCTGGCGGCATTAGGCACCGGTGATGCGCTGGCATCAAAATATCGCCGCCAGATGTATTCGTTGTTGTATTAATTAGTCGGAAGACGCTGAAAAAACCGTTGGGTTAATTCAGACCAGGAAGTCGCTGAATGTTTCTGCGTTAGGGGTTAGACTTACATCAAATAAACAATGGAGGTTTTTTTGATGTTAATCGTCATTCCCGTACTGATCCTCGTCGCGCTGATTATCGTCGGCGCCGGGGTAAAAATCGTGCCGCAGGGCTACCAATGGACCGTAGAACGCTTTGGCCGTTATACCAAAACTCTGATGCCAGGCTTAAGCCTTGTGGTGCCGTTTATGGACCGCATTGGCCGCAAAATCAATATGATGGAGCAAGTGCTGGATATCCCTTCCCAGGAAATCATTTCCAAAGATAACGCCAACGTCGCCATTGACGCGGTGTGCTTTATTCAGGTTGTCGATGCCCCGCGCGCGGCGTATGAAGTCAGCAATCTTGAGCTGGCAATCATGAACCTCACCATGACTAACATTCGTACCGTGCTGGGTTCGATGGAACTGGACGAAATGCTGTCGCAGCGCGACAACATCAACACCCGTCTGCTGCATATCGTGGATGAAGCGACCAATCCATGGGGCATCAAAATCACCCGTATCGAGATTCGCGATGTTCGTCCACCGGCTGAATTGATTGATGCGATGAATGCGCAGATGAAAGCCGAGCGAACCAAACGCGCTTATATTCTGGAAGCCGAAGGGATCCGCCAGGCTGAAATCGTGAAGGCCGAAGGTGATAAGCAGTCGAAGATCCTGAAAGCGGAAGGTGAACGCCAGTCCGCGTTCTTGCAGGCGGAAGCCCGTGAACGTAGCGCTGAAGCAGAAGCAGCGGCAACAAAAATGGTTTCTGAAGCTATTGCTGCGGGTGATATTCAGGCGATTAACTACTTCGTCGCGCAGAAATATACCGACGCGCTGCAACAGATTGGTTCGGCCAATAACAGCAAAGTGGTGTTGATGCCGCTCGACGCCACCAGCCTGATGGGCTCAATTGCCGGTATCAGCGAACTTATCGCACAAAGCGGTACCGAGCGTAAAAAATGATAGCCCTGCTGTTTACCCACGCGCATATCTTCTGGCTCACGCTGGGCGGCTTGCTGCTGGCGGCTGAAATGCTTGGTGCCAGCGGTTATTTGCTGTGGAGCGGAGTGGCAGCGGTACTCACCGGTTTACTGGTGTGGATTGTGCCGCTCGGTTGGGAATGGCAAGGCGTGTGCTTTGCTGTTCTCACACTGGTTGCGGCCTTTCTGTGGTGGCGCTGGCTCTCGACGCGTAAACAGCAAGAACCCGGCGAAGTGCTCAATCAGCGCGGCCATCAGTTAATTGGCCGCCGGTTGCGTCTGGAAACTACGCTGGTGAATGGCCGCGGCCATATCCGTGTAGCAGATAGCTCATGGCCAGTCATGGCAGACAGCGATTTAACGGCAGGCACAGAAGTGATTGTGACCGCCGTTGAAGGTATTACGTTGAAAATACAGGCGCTTTAAGTCTGTTTCTGTTGATGGCAGCATTCCGTGCTGCCATCAACAGAAGATACTTCTCATGCTAAGCACCTGTAGAACAGGTGATTCATTTTGTAAGATTTCATATTCTTCCTTATGTGATGTTCATCACAGTCAAACCCCTGTCCGCAAACTATCTTTCATGCCCACTACGTTATTGATTTAATTATATTTATCTGGATGATAGTTCAGTTGTGACTATGTGCTCTGGTCAATAACTCCACGGACAGGAAAGGACTTCCATCATGGCTTCAGACGGCACCCGCTTTACCTTCACCGCCGGGCATACTCCGGCGGACACCTTTGCGGTGGTGGGTTTTAAGCTCAAACAATCCCTCTCTTCCCTGTTCAACCTGGAGATCACCGTCGCCTGTAATGACCCGGCGATTGGCTTTCAAAAACTCCTCGATGAATACGGGGTTCTCACCATCTGGCAGGGCGAGGTGATTAAACGCCGGGTACGCGGTATCGTCACCTTCTGCGAACAGGGTGACAGCGGCAAGCACCAGACGCTTTACTCGATGACGGTGCGCCCTGAGTTCTGGCGCAGCTCGCAACGGCAGAACTGCCGCAGTTTTCAGAATTACGACATCCAGTACATCTTCGCAAAGTTGCTCAAAGAAATGCGTATCCGCACGCATGATGCGCTGTTCCGGCGTCCGCATCCGCCGCGCGAATTCTGTGTTCAGTTTATGGAATCGGATTACGATTTTATTGCCCGCCTCGCCGCGGAAGAAGGGATATTCTTTTTCGAGGATGAATACCTCGACGACAGAGACCAGAAGCTGACCTTCACCGACGACCGCAGCAATCTGCGCGGCCTCGGGGCGTTTCCGTATAACCCGAACGCCGCCTCGGAATCGTCCATCTACTGCATCAACATCTTTCGCCGCAGCGCGCAAATCCGCCCGGCAAAAGTCACCACCCAGGATTACACCTTCACCGCCCCCGGCTGGCAGGCGCAGTACCAGGAAGAAGGGGCGGACCTGTCATATCAGCGCCCGGACTATGAAATCTTTGACTATCCGGGGCGTTTTAAGGATGAACAGCACGGGGCCGATTTTGCGAAATATCAGATGGACGGCTGGCGCAATAACGTCGATTTTGCCAGCGGCACCAGTAATTGCCCGCAGTTACAGCCGGGGCGCTGGTTCACCCTCACCGACCATCCACGCGAGGACTTAAACAGTCCGTGGCAGGTGGTGTCGAGCGAGATGACCGGCAGCCAGCCGCAGGCGCATATCGGCAGTTCCGGCCAGGGTACCACGCTCACCAACCGCTTTCATGTTATCCCGGCCACGCAGACCTGGCGCCCTGCGCCGTTACTGAAACCGCTGGTGGACGGCCCGCAAATCGGCATTGTCACCGGCCCTGCCGGGGAAGAAATCTACTGCGATGAGCACGGGCGTGTGACGGTGAAATTTACCTGGGACCGGTATAACAAAACCAACGAGGAAAGCTCGTGCTGGGTGAGGGTCTCTCAGGCGTGGGCGGGCACCGGATTCGGCAACATCGCCATTCCGCGCGTCGGCCAGGAAGTGATTGTCGATTTCCTCAACGGTGACCCGGACCAGCCGATTATCACCGGGCGCACCTATCACGCCGCCAACCGCTCTCCGGGCGACCTGCCGGGGACCAAAACCCAGATGGCAATACGCTCGCAGACGTATAAGGGTAATGGATACAACGAATTAATGTTTGACGACCAGACCGGCCAGGAATTGCTGTCGATGCATGCCCAGAAGGACATGAAAACGGTGGTGCTGAACAACCGCGATACGAATGTGAAAGTCGACCACAGCGAAACCATCGGCCATAACCAGCAGGTCACGGTCGGCCTGGGGCAGACGGTGAAAATCGGCAAGGAAAATGCCGCCGGACACGACCAGACAATCACCGTGGCGCACGACCGCAGCATCACCGTACGCAATGACCAGACGCTGAAAGTCACCCGCGACCGGACGGTAAACGCCGGCCGCGATGACAATCTGTATGTGGAGCGCGACCGCAAAGTCACGGTAAAAGGCAGCCAGCAGCAGAACACCACAAAAGACCATATCAGCCTGGTGAAGGGCCATCACAGCCTGGAAGTGAAAGGCGACCTGGCGCAGAAAGTGGCGGGGGCGCTGGGCGTGGATGCGCAGGGCGACATCGTGTTGCAGAGCGGGAGCAAAATCACGCTGCGAGTGGGCGGTTCATTCATTGTCATCCACCCCGGCGGCGTGGACATCACCGGGCTGAAAATCAATCTCAACGGTGGGGGAAGTCCGGGAGCGCCGGTGGAGACGTTGCAGGTGCCGGTGCTGAGCCGTCTGAGTGATGAGGATGATTCAGGGTCTGAGCCGCCGGAAGATAAGGACGGAAGTGGTGGCGATAACTCAGGTGAGCAGGATGAGCCAGAGTTGAATCATATGTTTGCTTCCCTCAAAGGAATGGATGGTATTCAGAGTAAGGAACTTATATTTAAAACATTTATTGAAGGGGAAATGGAATGACTTCTCAATTAACTCCAATTTTTGATAAAGCACATGATAAACCGAAACCCTATGATGGCTTACTGGGATGGTCAGCAGACTGGAAATTCGATATCGATCAAGAAAATAAACCTGTTCCTCTTGACGATATATGGTCATTGTCACCAGAAGAACAGAATGTAATTGTTCGTCAAGGAGACACCCTCGGAAAAATTGCTAAAGAACATTATTGCTCAGTCGAAGAACTGGTTTCATTTAATGCGTTAAAAAATCCGTCATTAATTTATCCAGGACAAATAATTAAGATACCGACTGAACAGTATTCTTACCCGGATACAAAGGATGAACAAAGCGACGATCAATGTACCGTATCATTCTCATTTGAAGATCTCATTGAGAAACCTATATCGGGACTTAAAGTTAAGGTTGTGTCAGCACTGGGCGATGTATATGAATCCATAACTGATGGAATGGGACAAATAAAAAATTTTGCTACAAAAGCAGAAACTGAGCTGAAGGTTTTTGTTTCCAGCGCTGCCGGGAAGTTAAAAGAGGTGGCCAGTTTCACACCATTGCCAGGGAAGGTAGCAGTCATCTTATCCAGCCCCAAAGTCAGGGTAAAAGGTAAAAGCACTGCTTTAAAAGGGTCAACTGGTGATGTTGAGAATACCCCTGGAGATATTAATACAGTCAACGTAGGGCGCGACTCTCAGGGTGGCCCCAGAACTCATATCAGCCACGTCTGTCCGAACTCTTATGACCTGACATTAAGAAAGAATGTTATTTACTGGAATCAAATAATTGCGGCATCTGAACGGAGTGGTATTATTCCACAATGCATAGCAGCGGTGATCAGTGCTGAAGCGGCAAAGTATGCCGGTGGTATCTGGAAACCGACATCTGTTTGTAAATCCGGAACCGATCCAAAGACAAATATAACCAGTTATAAAAGTTCTGCTGCCGGTATGACTCAGTTTTTAAATGGGTCATGGATGTCGGAAACTTTCAGAGAGAGGACGTATTTGTATGAAAAAGCAACTCAGCAGGGACTTATTGCAGATAAACCGGCATTAGACAAAAATGGGAAAGAAGTAAAAAATAAAAAAGGTGAAGTAAAATATGAGAAGAAGTTTGAGGTATCTCCAGATGAATGGAGAAACTTAAAGGAACTAAGAAAACAACATCTTACAACTGGTGTAACGCCGTATCCGCGCAAAGCTACGCATGCTGTTCAAAAATGGTTGGATCTAAGATTTAAGCCAGAGTATGCGATTATGGCAGCGGTAGATTACGGAGTGGCAAATTTAGCCTCACTTCAAAATGCCGGATATAATATTGATTCGCTTAACGATGCAGAAAAGGCCAAGCTGATTTATTTGACACATCACTTGGGATTAGGGGATGCAATGTTATTTATAAAGAAAAAAATCCCAGAAGAGAAAGCAGGCCATTTATTAAAGGCACAGATTGGGGTGAGTTCGGCGTTAAAAAGATATTTATCCGCAGGAAGTTACGTAGAAGCCCACAGAGTCTGGTTGATGTATTACATAGATCAAAACATTAAGCTCAACGATTATTTCTGTGATGAATTAATCGCCACTAATAAATTAGAGGATGTAGACTTAGATGTTGTCATGGGAAAAATATAACCAGGAGGTTATTATGAAGAACTATCTGCCAATAATGCTATTTTTATTTTTCTATTCTAGTGCAAGCGAGGCTAAGTGCACTCCCACAACTTTGCGATGTATTAGTACGTCACTAGGTCTACTCGAGCAGAAAACTCTGAGCGATTCTAATGATGGTTACTCGCATCTGTCACTTAATGGTAAGGAGATATATAAGGCAAAGACTAGTTATATTGTTGTGGGGTATGATAATGATGGTATCTTTAAAGGCAAAAAATATTATTTAACTAAAGCAACAATTTCATATACATCAGATGATTCATGCTACCCAGACAAACCAGGTGCACATTGTGGAATGAATGCCATTCTTGACCTGACAAGTGGAAGCCCCATAATTTCCAATGAATTTTTCTCTGAATTTGGAGAATCTAACATTACTTGGGTTTCATGGGGAAAGGCTAACTCCATCATAGTAATCGATGATGAATTAAGATTTAAATACTCAAATGGACATGTTGAACAAGTTACCAAAGATAAATACTCCATTACTGGTAGCTCTCGAAATAAATAGAATTGAATCACAGATTGATATAAAAACATGAAAAATTAATATCAAATAAAGGAAGGACAACCATCACTTATAGATAATTGCCCAACACCGAATACGAAGATCTACTGTTTATGGCAGCAGCCCGCAAGATTATTAATAATCGGGCAATCCGCGCTGTCGTCGCCAGGGCATGAATCCGCCAGCGCCATCAACTGTTGGCGCATTCCCTGTAGCTCTTCAATAACCTTTTCGATGTCTGCGACTTTCTGCAAAGTCCGCGCTTTTACGTCGGCACTATGGCGCGCCGGATCGTTGAACAGATTCACCAGCTCGCGACATTCTTCAAGATTAAAGCCCACCTGGCGGGCCTGGCGCAGCAACGTCAGCTCATCCAGATGCTTTTGCGTATAGCTACGGTAGCCGTTGTCAGAACGCAGCGGCGCCGTAACCAGACCCTTCTCTTCGTAAAAACGAATCGCTTTGCTGGTTAAGCCGGTTTTTTTCGCAACATCACTGATGTTCATGTTTCCTCCTGAATTTCCGTCGACACCTGAATTTCCGTCGACAGAAGTATAACCCCTGCCCCCGGTTGGGCGCAGGGGGTTTTATCAGAAGCGAATTTTTATACCGACCGATGCGGAAATATCAGAGTCCACTTGAGTATCGCCGCCGTTGTCCCAGGTTTTACCCACTTCAGTATAAGTCTGCACTTCCGTGGTCACGGCCCACGTCGCTCCCACTGCGGCTTCGGTGGTCTGGAAGCGCTGATTGGCATCAATTTTCGTGGCCCCGGCGCTGTTTGCCGTATTGCGGTACGTCACGCTATCTTGTCCGTCCGACAATTCCTGCCAGTAGTTAACCCGAATATACGGTTTTACTTTGCCGTAATCGGTGTCGTAATCCGCCGCCAGACGCACGCCGAGACGACCGATCACCGCACCGTCAGCCTCAACCGACACTTTGGTTCTTGCCGGGTCTTTTAGCGTCACGTCATCAAAATCGCTGTATTGATAGATGAGCTGCGCCTGCGGTTCAATCAGCCAGTTGCTGTTCCAAAGCTGCCACGGTTTGCCGACCTCGACCGACGCCACAAACGAGTTGCCGTCAGGGTTGTAAGTCTCCCGGTCGTTCATATTTTTCAGGTCAACGGAGTGATAACCGTACTGCAGGACGTTATCGACATAGAAACCGTTGGTGTCCGTCCAGGTACCGTAACCGCCCAAATAAGACGAGAAGGTCGAGTTGTACGCCGCACCGCCGCTCATCCCGGTAATGCCATTGATGGAGCTGTCGATATCCATAAAGGTGGTGTACAAACCGGCACGCCATTTATCGTCCTGATAAAGATCCAGCCCCATTTGCATACCGTTGTAGTTAGTGCTGCTCTGGGATTGGGTCGGATCGTCATGCTTCTGATCGACCGATTTCACGATGTAACGCGCCCAGAATCGGCCGTCCTGATCTTCAGGGACTCCCGCCTGCCACGGTTGCTCGTCGCCAACACGCTGGTGAAGTGTGCCAAGCACGGCCAAATCAGCCTGGCGGATAATCGCCCCGAGCGTGTCGAACCCAGGAACATCCGGGCGATAACCGGCGCGTAAGAACCAGTCTTCACCCGCGCCCTGTTGGTTTCCGGCAAACAGCTGGTATTCCCAGGCTCCGGCGGTGAGCACATCGCCGCCGATATTAAAGGCATCTTTGGTGGTTTGCGCCGTCGTCGTCGCGCCATTCACCGCTTCGACTACCAGGATACCGTCGCCAGTGGTCGGTTCGCCGAGCTGACTGACGTCAATATCCAGCAGCGTGCTGCCGGTAGCTGCACCGCCGTTGATCACCAGATGATCGGCAACGCCAGGGCTGTGTTGCTGGGCGGCAATTTTCAGCGTACCGTTCAGCCCGACGTAATCGCCGTTGACGGTCAATGTTGAACCGACATCACCGCCACGAAGATTGACCGTGCCCTGGTTCACCAGATTAGCCACGGTCTGATTGTGGCCGCCGGTATCGAGCGTCGCCCCGCTGCTGACAATATGAGTTGATTGACGGCTGAAGCTATTGCGGCTCGCTGCCGCCAGGGTGCCTTTCTCCACAAGCGTAATGCCGCTCCAGGTGTTTCTGCCATTGAGGAAAGTAGTGCCGCTGCCTTGCTGCAAAACTTGCCCGCTGCCAGAAATATTGCCGTTGAGGGTTACGTTATCAGAGCGGTTAATCGCCAAAGTCGCGTCATCGACAATATCGCCGCCGACGCTGCCCCCGGTTCCGCCGTTGCCCAATTGCAATGTGCCGTTGCGGATAGTCGTTTGCCCGTCAAATGTGCTGTCTTGCGTCAGCGTCAGTTTACCGTCGCCCTGTTTGGTTAAGGTGCCGCTGCCGGTGACTGCACTGAGCAGCGAAACTGAATTACCGTTGGTATCAACCGCCCCGCCACCGTTTGAAAGCGTGACCACCCGCGCGGTATCGAACGCCGCGCCGTAGCGTAATGTCCCGCCGCTCAGGCCAATTCCCGTTCCAGCGGCCCCCAGATTATTGTCGGCAGAAACTTGCAGTACCCCGCCGCTGACTTGTGTTCCGCCCTGGTATTGGTTGTTGCCGCCCAGGATTAATGTGCCGAGATCGGCTTTATTGATACCGCCTTCGCCGTCGATAACGGAGTTAATGGTCGCGGTGTAACGCGCACCCAGAAGAGTACCGTCGCCAACGCGAATCACCGTGTCGGCGGTATGCGTGGTGATGTTATCGCCACCAATCACATAGCCGTTGGTGGTAAATTGCGCCCCGCTGATGGCGACTTCACCAAGGCTGGTGTCAACCGTGACATTCCCCGCCTGGCCGCCAAACACGGCAAACGATCCGTTGCTGTATGGCGTATTAAAGCGGCCATCCGGCGTGGTGACATCGGTTGTCCAGTTGTCGTTGCCGGTGTTGTTTTGCCAGATACCATCGCCGCCGTTAATCACGCCGTTGTTTTTAAGCGATCCCCCCGTGCCACCCGCCCCGTCCCAGAAACGCATGACCGCTCCCGTACGGTTCACCAGGTTAACCTGGCCATCAATGGACGTTTGCACGTAGAGATCGTCTGCCGCTGCAGGCGCTGTGCCAATATCCAGGATGTTGTCGGTCAGCGCGCCGGTGTAGTTGAAGACGCGATAAACACCGACATCAAAGGATCCGCCCGGTGTCTGGGTGATATTCAGTTTGCCGTTAAGGCTAAGATCGCCATTGATATTAATCAGATCGTTAAGTGAGCCACCGACGGTAAACGGCCTGCCGAACTGGAAGTCGACCTGCGAATCCTGGTTGAGTGTTAATGCGCCCATCTCCAGTACGCCAACACTTGCAAGATCCTGACCCGCCGCCAGATGGCCGCCATTATCAACTTCTACGCTGCCACCCAGCACGCCCGCACCGCCGAGAGTTGCGCCGCTGTTGACGGTGGTTTTTCCGGTTGCTGCGGCTTGATTACCATTTATCAGCAGCACGCCCTGTTGTGCGTTGGCGGTGCCAGTCCAGGTATTGTCGGCGGTGAGATTTAGCGTGCCGCTGCCGGTTTTCACCAGATTTCCGCTGCCGCTGATAATGCCGCTGATGGTGTCGTTACGACTTAACGCCCCTTCGACCAGTGTTGCCGCGCCAAGAACCACGTTACCCGCACCCGATAACGAACCGACCGAGGTGCTTGCCAGCGCCGCGCTGATGTCCACCAGCCCGCCAGCAAGGTTGGAGATCACCGCCCCTGCGCCCTGGGCGCTGTCAGCAAATGTGACTTGTCCGCTGTTGGTGACGGTCGCGGAGCCTGCATCTGCGTTTTCGTTCAGCGCCAGACGCGAAGTGGCATCGACCATGACGTTGGTATTGTTGCCCTGGCTGTTGCCGTTAAATTCCGCGTTACCGCTGTTGGTCAGATTAATGGTGCTTTGCCCCGCTCCGGCTGCGTCGTTAAACGCCAGCGTGGAATTGTTGACGGCAAAGGTGTGCGTCTCTCCAGAAGCAGAATTGTTGAGATTTAAGCGCGCCAGATTCGTCATTGAAATCTGGCTGTCAGCCTTGCCAAATACGCCAGTTGCGTTGGCATTAACCGCCAACTGTCCATTTCCGGCATTGCCAACAATGTTGGTGTCTCCGAGATAAATATTTTGCCGGTTCAGCTCGAGGAAGCTGTTGTTGCCACTGGCAGACGTGTCATAAATGTTCAGTTGCCCATCACCACCAATCAGGCCGCCCGGAGTGAAGGTATTGCCGTAGAGATCGAATGCGCCGCCGGTTGCTCCATCGAGGAAGATGTTACGGTCGGTGGCGAAACTTGCCCCGGCCTGTAACGCAGAACCGTTTCTCAGCGTCACGGAAGTTCCCGCATCGCCGAGACTTAAATCTTTGGACACCTGAAGCGTGCCGCCCCAGACTTCCACCCCGCCGCTGAAATCGTTATTGCCGTTAAGGATCAAGCGGCCCGGATCGGTTTTCAGCAGTCGGACGACATTGCTGTCCAGTTCGTCCTGCACCAGATCTGCGTTGATGGTCGTCGTCACTGCCGGGTCGCCAGCTGCACCAACACGAATCACGAAGAATGAATCGGCGTCAGTTTCACCTTCAGTCTGGAAGCGGTTAGTCGGTACGGGAACCGGGATATCAAATGAACTGGTGACGGTGCTGATGTAGTGCAATTGTGAGGCTGGGTTGAGCTGTTGCAAAACATAGCCATCTGTCAGAAATTGCATACCCGAAGTGATAACGCGGCCATTAATATCGCTGATGGTGACGGTGCCTTTTTCACCTTCAAAAATGGCGAAGGCAGTCTGCGCCCATGGCTCGTTGCCCAATCCATCTTGTTCTGTCCAGTTATTGGTTTGACCCAAAAGATTAGTACGCCACGTCCCATCGCCACCATTAACTTGCCGGTTCCCAGTCGACCCGTCGCCATGGTTCGCCGGGTCATCGCCATCCCAGAATTGCAATTCGGAAGCGGGGTTGGGGAAGTTTAAGATAAGGTTAACCTGCCCAGGAATAGCGGTCTGGATATAATAATTCGCCCGATCGGCAGTCGGTAACGTACCCAAAATCATATTGTTATCAGTCAGGCCGCCAGTCTGGTAGTTAAACAAGCGATAGACACCCGGAATGAATGCACCTCCCGCGGCCAGCGTGACGTTGACGACACCATCAAGAATAAGGCTGCCACCCACGTTCACCAGATCGTTAAGCGCACCGCCCGGCACATAGGCCTGGCCGAGTTCAAACTGGCTGTTCGTCGTGTTTGATAATGTGAGATTTTTATTGATGGTTAAGGTGCCGACGCCGCCATCTCCCGGAGTCAGCCGGGTAAGCGCATCAAAGACGACATCGCCGCCGATAGTTCCCGTCCCACCGAGTGTCGCATTGGTGTGAACGGTTGTCAGGCCAGTTGCCAGGCTTTGATTGCCCTTAACCAACAACGTGCCCTGGTTTACTTCGGTAGCACCCGTCCAGGCGTTGGCTCCACCAAGACGCGTCGTGCCTGCTCCATCCTGATGGAACGCACCGCTACCCGAAATCACACCGTTAAGAAGAATATCGTCAGAACGATCAATAGTCAGAATACCGTCGTCGGTGATGTTAGTCGTTTGGGACAAACTCCCCACCGTTCCGCCATCGCCCAGCGCGAGTTCTGAGCCTGCGCCAATGTAAGTATTTCCGGTGTAAGTGTTCTCGCCAAGCAGCGTCGTTTTGCCCGCGCCGATGCGTTCCATACCGCCGCTGCCACTGATAATTCCGCTGTAAATCTGGTCGGCAGCGCCATCAAAAGAGAGCAGGCTCGTCGCGCCGGAAGTAGAAACATTGTAGTTATGCAGGGTGGCGTCACCGGGTGTCGATGCACTGTCGCCCGAGCGCAGCGTTGCGCCGTTGTTGATGTTGATTGCCTGAGCGCCGGAAAGCGTCAGGTCGTCAACAATCCGCGCATCGGTGGCATCGCCATCCAGGGTCAGGGTGCTCCAGCCGGTGCCAATATTGGTGCCTTTTACCAGGTCGTCCGCGGTAAAACTTCCCAATAACGCAGGGGCGGTTCCCTGATGCGTACCGTTGAGCGTCAACGTATTGTTGGTGCCGCCTTCGCTGAGAATGTGCGTGACTTTTGCCAGCGAAACATCGCCAAGCGTGGCGCTGTCGTTACCATCCCCACCGGTAAAGGTGACGCCGCCGGTGTAAGCACCCGCCGTCCAGCTAAACTGGTCGTTACCGCTGCCTAACACAATTTCGCCACGGGTATCCGCACCCGCGCCGCTCAATGCCACTACATCTTTACCATTCCCGGTCAAAATCGCCTGCGCCGTGGCATCTGCCGCCAACAACGAGCCGCTGTTATTCACGGTGGTATTGCCGCTGCCTGATGCATCAATAACGGGTGCGCCCGCGCCCAGACTGGTGATATTACCGGTGTTCGTGATGGTACGGCTGGCGCCCGCCACGCCATCGGTTGCGACAATTGCCGACCCTGCGCCCGCCGCCATATTGATGGTCGCGCCAGACGTCACGTTATCCGTGGTTCTCGCCAGAATCCCGACGCTGCCCGCGCCATTACCGTTGATGGTGTAGCCGTTATCAATGGTGAGATTCCCGGTCGTGGGGTCGCCGTTCGCATTCATAAAGGCAAAGCCCTGGCCGTTTCCGGAAACGTTCAGTGTGTTACCGGCACCCGCCGCGCTAAACGTGACCGCCGTGCGGATCGCCGGGCCATTCGAGGCGTTAATCGTTACGCCGTTAAGGTTGATGTTCGAGGTGTCGGCGTTGTTATTAATCCCGGCACCGCTGTCGGATATGTCGATAACCGTGTTGGTCGCGGTAAATGATGTCGCGCCGGAGTCCATTCTTACGCCATCAGCGCCACCGGAGGCGGTGATATGATTGCCCGTTCCGTTGACCGTCAGATTCGCACCCGTACCAATTAACTGTACTGCCGCCAACCCTCCAGTTGCATTAACGGTGCCAAGACGATTCACCACCGCATTCGCCCCGCCGACGCGCAGCCCAACGTTGCCACTTCCGGTCGCGCCACTCACGCTAATCGTGTTGTTATTGGTCAGCACTCCGTTGTTCTGGATATTGACGCCAATATTATTGGTGCCCAAAACGCTGACCGGCGCGTTCACAATCGCCGAGCCATTATCGTGCAGAAGGATCCCGGTACTGTTCGTTCCGTTTAACGCAATCCCCGTGCCATTGAGGGTTAATTGCCCGAGGTGCGAAACGTTATAGCCAGTAATACCGCTTTGCGAAGAAAGCGTTGTCGTCGCCGCATTCGATGTAACGAGCGTAATTAATTCTTCGGGGTCGATGGTACTGTCGATATTGTAATTACGCCCATCAACCACAACGGCTGTGGTGTTATTTCCACCTAATACGATGCCACCATCACTAATTGTCCCTTGCGCACCACCGGTGACTTTCACCCCGACGGCACCATTACCGTTGACGTTAATTTTCGCCGTACCGGTATCGAGTGTCGTTTTTGTCCCGCTCTTTTCATCCAGACCGTTGGCGAATATCCCGGTCGCATTTTCGCCGGAAACGGTCAATTGATAACCCGCCGCCGACCCGCTGCCCGCAAACGTCGCGCCATGGTCTACCGCAAATAAAATCGAATCTTTCTGGCCGTTATCATTGATAGCCGCGCTGCCGATGTTAATTAGCGCTTCATTGCCCCAGGCGTAGTAGCCCATCTGTTGGGTGTTTTCAAAGGTGAGCGTTGAGTCGGCATTAATATCAATTTGCGCATCTCCGCGCGCGTGAACCCCGATTGCCCCGGCCGATAACAAACGAATAGTGGAGTTCAGGTTAACCTGGGCATGTTGAGTATTCAGCCCTTCGGCGTAAACCGCATAATTGCGATAAGTATACGGTTGCCCGTCGCTACCCCCGGTATCCCCTGCGGTCCCCACGGTAATAGTGCTGCCATCCGTCGAACTGACTGTCGCCCCTGAGTTTTGCGCCAGCACGTTGATGGCGATGTTGTTATCACCATCAACGTTAATATCACCGTTGTGGGTCACGGTGCCGGTATTGTCGGCAACATTCAGGCCATAGTTTGCCGCAGCCGATCCGTTAGTCAGCTTCCCTAAAACATTAATTGTGCCGTTGTTGGTTATCGCCCCGGTCGCACCCTGCACGGAAATCCCGGCAGCGTTACGGATATTTTCTTCCAGTGTGATAGTGCCGGTGTTATTTACCGCCCCGGAACTTTGCGTGTGAATACCCGCAGAAAGATCGCCGCCCGTCATCGGAACTGGCGTTGGCGCGGTGGCATCGAAAACAGGCGTCACGCCGAGGTAGATATTCCCCGCATTCGTCAATGTCGCGCCATCTTGCAGGAAGATACCGTACCCGCCCGCTCTCCCGCCTGCATTCTTGATGTTACCCACCAGCGCAATGGTGGCGTCGGCGGCGTTGGTGACAGCCGTCGTACCTGATGCGCTGATCCCGCGCGCATTGTTGGTGGTGGTGTCTGTTATCGCGACATTAATATGACCATTGTTGGTTAATATGCTGGTGCCGCTGCCCTGCATCCCCACGCTGCCCGCGTTAGAGACATTTTGATTGTTGCCGTCTTTTTCAATAAACAACCCGGCGTTCAATGTGCCGTTGTTGATCGCGTCGGCATTAGTGGTCAACATGCCGACTGAGGTTGGGCTACTGCCACTGCTGCGCCATGCGTTTATCGCACCGTCGTTAGTGATAATCGCGTCAGTATCGGCGCGCATCACCGCCGAGGCACCATCCACGGCGAGGCTGCCATCGGCCGTGACCAGCCCTGAAGCATTGACTCCGGTGGCATAAATTACGTTTAAATCCCCGGTGCCAAGCGTTGCGTTATTGGTGTGCCCGCTTTTGTCATCCCAAACGTGATAGGTCAGATTGATGCTGGTGTTTTCCTCTTGCGCCAGCATTCCGGTGATAATCGCGTCGTAGGTATTTTGCGCTTCAACCGTTGAATCAATGACTTCGCCGTTGACCGAAGCCCCCGCCGTCAGCCAGTACTGGATTTGCGGCTTGCCGGCATAATCCCCGTCGCCTACCAGGAAATCGTTAACCTCTGCGATATCAGTCGATGAGTTAATGGTGAATGTTTTATTTCCCAGCAAAACCACTCGCGGCCCAATTTGCTCGTAGTTGGGCAGCGTGATAGTGAAATCGTATTTTGCACTTTGCGCACCAAGCTGTTGCGTATCGCTTTGAAGCTCAATCGCCGGGCGGAAAACAATATAGTTATCCGAAAGCCACTGCGTGCTGCTGGCAACACCTGCGCTGCCATCGGCTTTCGCCAGCACAGAGTTTTTGGTCAGTAAATTAATGGTATTGGCAGCGGCTGAAATAGGCGTGGTGGTATCGCTCGAACCGACATTGATATTGGCCTGTCCACCCGTTGACGCCACTGAGGCAATACCAAAATTATTAAAGATACGAATAGAATTATGATCATAAACGGGTAAAACCATTGCGCTTACGGCGGTGTCATCGGCGGAAATAAAAGTCGATGAATCATAAACACTCACCACCTGGTAGCTGCCGTCCAGGCCCGGAACTTCAACATTCAGCTCCAGGCTTTCTTGTGGAACAGCCGGAGATGGGGAATAGGTGTACTGGCTAATATTGGCTTCAGTTATCGTGGTGGCGGCACCTGTCGAATCTGTTGCCTCAATAACGGTGATGCGGTCGGGGTCAGTCCCTGTGCCGCCCGGCAGCGCATTGAGCACGGTGACGCCCGTGCTCGCACCGTTAGAACCGGCGGCAATAAACGGTATTGGGCCATTGATATTCAGGACGGTGCCTGGAATATAGTGGTTTGGCAGACCTTGATTATCAATCGTGAAGGCAAATCCGGTATCACGAATGGTATCGTAATCAATGTCCTGATTTTCCGGGAATAAATAAGCGGGATACGCGGTTATCCATGTCACATCGTCCGCGATGGCGTAGCTTGTATAACTCCCGGTTAGCACAAGCGCTGCTGCTAATAATTTTTTCCCACCCCGGCCCGTTTTGCTCCCTTTTTTCCCACCCCGGGATATTTCTGCAACAGCAATATAGCTGTTAGCAACATGGCTCCAGACTAATCGATATATATTATTCATAAGCAATCTCTGCATGGCCACAAAAGTAATAACGCGCTGAAACATAAAGACAACGACAAACACGTGTCGAAATACTTTAAGTAACAGTAGTACATGGCGGTGCAATGAAAAGCTGGCAGGAGAAAAAGTATTACTTAACTAATACTGCCTCACATAATGCTTTGAAAATGTAATATTAATAGATGCCCTCTAGCAGAGAACGATTAATTATCAAGGGTTGCCATAAAAATAATTAACCAGATATTTAGTGTGGTAATAATGTAATTAGACTTTTGATAAAATATCCCCATCATTAAAGACAGGGATATGAATACTTAATTATCAGGCATGTGAAGCGGCAAGGGTGCCGTTATTCACATTGACGGGTAACGCAGCCGTGGAGAGCACTGCAGAAGGAGATGTGTTCATCGCAGCCATCGCGTGAACAAGTTGACCAGCAGCGTCAGCCGTTCCGTTTGAATTCACGATAGCAATCCCTGTACTGTAATTGCCACCCTGCCACATTTGATCCATTGAGGCTTCAAATGTTCCCTGCACATTATCGTTGCGGAAAGCGCCCCACGGATTGGTGAGAATAAAATCATTCGTTACGTCGTCAAAACCGATAATCGCAAATGCGTGCGCACCGACAAGATTGGTTTGCCCTGTATCGGCATTTTGTGAGCTCTCCCAACTGGAAAATTGTACAGGTTGACCGTTGAGTACCGCGGTTTTCAGCAGATCAAAATCTGTGGTATTCCATTTTTCCTCGGTTGTATATACCGCTCTGAACGTTGTGTTGGTGTCACCGGTTATTTCTTGCAACTTGTCAAAACCACCAGGCAGACTTGAGTAGTCATTCACTTCATTCAAATAAGTCGCTTCAAAATCAACAACCGCACGTTCAATAATCGCCCCCCAACTTGAGTTTGCTGAACTTGTGCCGCTACCATCAACATTGCCATCTACGGTGACCCAATGCGCCACGCCTTCTTTAAAGAAACGCACGCTGTAGGTATCATTTGGGTTCTGAACGATCATTGACTTGATGAAATCAGGTGCCGTTTCCACAACCGCCTGAAGCGCGGAAAGAAGCGAACAATCCCCGACTCCTCCCTGCTGAATGTCATTAATTGTCGGGCCACCTTTTGCGAACACGGGGCGCCCATCAACATGATCAGATGAAGAAGATTTCGGGTCGTTCGCACCATCAAACCAGGTAGAAATTAACTGGTTAAATTGCGCGACTGATGAGCCTTCATTCAGGCTGCCAATTCGCTCGCCTTTCCCCGTAGCACTCCAGTAAACCGATGCGCCATTGGTGCCAATCAGCCCGTTCACCAGGGAATAGATTGCCGAGTCAGTCCCACAGACATTGCCAATTTCCTGAACATAATTTTTTATGTCGCTGTACTGGCTTGCACTGAGGTTGCCGTTTATCTGTGAGGCGAAATCTTTAAGCACAGATTCAATGGTCTGGAAGCTGAACAACGAGGCATCGTTTGTCATTGCATTGTGCATCAACACTTTCAGTGCCGGGTCGCTCATGTTATTGACCAGCGAAGTCCCGGTTTCCACAGAAGTGCTAATGAGCAAATTCTGGCTTTCTGGCAACTGGGCCAGTTGCTCGACGGACATCAGTTGCGAAACGGTTAGCAGCTGATCGGTGGACAATGACGATATTAAATTGCTCAGTGCAGATAAATCATTAATGGCCCAGAAGTGTTGATAATCCAGCCCTGCAAAGGCAACAGGATTCAACGTCCCCAGTTGTTCCGAGGTTAAGGCCGCAAAGGATGCAGTATCCAGATTGTTGAGGAAGACCGCAGGGAGCAACGATAAATCACTGCCGAAGCCCGCCATTTGTGCCGTTGTGAACCCATGGGCCGCCGCCGCCGGGATCCAGTCGAAATGCTGCAATGCCTGAATTTGTTCAGCACTTAACGTCGAAACTTGCTTCGCTGTCAGCCCCTGATATTCCGTTTTGGACAACTGTTCAATGGTGGAGACAGGAAGCTTTGAAATATCTAAATAACCGAATTGGTCGCTGGTCAAATTACTAATATGGGGTGCATGTGCAACCTGCTCTGCGGTTAATACTGCCAGATGCTGGTTATCCCATTGGGTAAAAACATTCGCTTCAATATGAGTAAACTGTTCGGCAGTAATTCCTTGCATCGCCTCGGTACTTAAACTGTTATACCAGCCTGGCGTGAACCAATAAAAGTTCTGCGTGCAATTTTGAATCTGCTCGACCGTAAAGCCGGAAGCAGCATCATCCGGCATCCAGGCCGCATGCCACATGGCATTAATTTGATCGGCACTTAAGGTGGAAATTTGTCCGGCGGTAAGCCCTGAATATTCCTGTTTGCTGAAATAGTTGAACATTGAATCAGGCAATTTGGAAATATCTAATAAACCAAACTGAGCACTGCTCAGGCTGCCAAAATTATTCATTCCGCCAATCTGATCGGCAGTTAATGCATGCAGGTGTTTATTATCCAGACCCGCTAATGTGGCATTGGAAATCTGGCTTGCCTGCTTCGGCGTCAACGCCTGCAATGCTTCAATGCTCAGGTTATTTAGCCATGCCACGCTGAAGTAACCCATGCTGATAGCAATGCTTTGAACCTGCTGCGGTTTAAAGGCGGTGCCGGTTGCATCCGGCAACCATGAAGTGTGCGCCATTGCACCGATTTGCTCAGGGCTTAATGTGGCCACCTGCTGAGGCGTAAACTTCTCGTACACTTCTTTAGACATGCCGCTGATGGCCGAAAGGGAAAGCCCGGAAACATTAAGCCCAGTAAATTGCTCAGTGCTGAGAGTAGAAAGCTGGTGTGCAGTGAGTGCTGAGGATTCCTTTTGCGTCAGGCTGCTAAGCGCCGAAACTGATAACCCTGAAATATTTAACAAGCCAAACTGGGCGCTGCTCAGAGCATTCAAATCTGAAATTGCGGTGACCTGTTGTGCTGTTAACGCTGAAAAGTAACCGTTCTCAAGCTTATTAAAAGTATCAGCCGAGATTGCAGCAATGTGTTCGTTATCGAGCTGCGCAAAATTCGCCGTGGTGACTTCGTTAAGATGATCGGCGCTGATGGCGCGGAATGTTTCGACACTCAGGTTGTTTAAGAAACCAGAAGAGAACCAGTAAAAGGTCGATTTCCAGTTTGAAATCTGCTCGACCGTCAGCGCCCCCGCATGTTGGCTATCCACACCGGTAAGACTGGTGCCAAGAAGCTCGGTAAGCTGTTGAGCCGTAATCGCCTGGAATGCCGGAAGAGATAAGCTATTCATCCATTTCGCATCGAACCAGTAAAAGCTGCAGCCCATCGCCGCAACTTGAGCAGGTGTGAAATCGGACAAATGGCTGGCATCCACACCACAAAGCGTATTCGCGGTGAACTGCCCCATTTGAGTCGGCGTAAGGGCTTGTAGCGCCTCAGTGCTGAGATTATTGAGCCAGCCGGGAGTAAACCAATACATACTGATACTAATTTTTTGCACCATTTCAGGTGTGAATCCGGCAGCCGCCGCATCTGGCATCCACGAGGTATGCGCCATTTGATGGATTTGGTCCGGGGTCATCTTACTGACAAAATCAGCGGTCAGGCACTGGTAGTCGGCCTGGCTCCATGAACCAATTGAATTAAGATCGGGCATTGCAGGGTTGTTTTGTATTGAATCAGGCACAGTTTTTCCTCTTGCCGGAATGAGTCTTTATTTCGACTAAAATAAAACCAATAGATAGGTCAGGATTTATTTGATTGAATGACATATCTATTTTCATAAGAAATAGACACAGAGGCATTCGCATAAATATTATCAATCAAAATATTTATCATCAGCTTTATTTTCAGAACAAGCACCAGGCTAAAAGATGAATATAGACATTTAAAACCAATTCTATATTTACAACTTACAATCAGCTTTTACCAATCAAAACATATTTGACTTTTTTCTGATCAAAAAGCCGTTAAATAACAAAACCATGAAACTCAAGTGTTAAATAAAGCACATAAACCTTGTCTAAAGTTAACAACCCCACACCTCAAAAATTAACCTGGTATATCCAAAAATACTCAATTCCCGATTAAATAGATATTTTACAACCCAGGCGACCTGTGTTATTTAATCGCGGATATTTTATATCCCTCCTCATATAGTGAAAAACTTGTTAATTAATATGACATCTTTGTCGTCGGCGGTATCCCATGGATAGTGGTTTTTTCTGTTTGCAGGTTATCGGAGCCTTTCATCAGGTTGCGGTCGATAAAATAAACCTTCAGCATAAATTCGCCGGCCACATGGAAATATCACCCAGCGGACAACCCGTGTTCGGGCAACAGGCTATATTGCTGGCGGCAGACTCTTTAGGGCTAAAGACCAAAGTTGTCCGCCAGGATGCGCGGCGACTGGATAAGGCCGTTTTACCTGCGGTGGCAAAGAACAGTGATGGTCGATATTTTATACTGGGTAAATATGACCCAGGCAGTAAAAATGATAGTCAAATCGCAAAACCCCGCCTGCTGATTCAATATGAAAATAGTCCTCCTGAGTTTATTTCTGTCGATGACTTACAAGAACTCTGGACAGGTGAAGTCATTTATTTCGCGAGCAAAGTAAATTTCAGCGGGACGTTAGCCAGGTTTGATTTCACCTGGTTTATTCCGGCAATGGTTAAATACCGGCGTATTCTTGGGGAAATTATGCTCATTTCCCTGGTGCTGCAATTCATTGGTCTGGTAACCCCCCTTTTCTTCCAGGTCGTCATGGATAAAGTATTGGTTAACCATGCGATGAAAACCCTGCATGTGGTAGCCATTGGCCTGGTGGCGGCAAATATATTTGAAGCGCTACTCAGCGGTATTCGTACGTGGGTATTTGCCCACACCAGCAGTAAGCTCGACGTAGAACTGGGTGCGCGCTTATTTCGCCATATGCTCAATTTGCCGATTGCCTATTTTCAGAGCCGTCGCGTCGGGGACTCTGTCGCGCGCGTGCGCGAACTGGAAAATATCCGCTCGTTTCTGACGGGCAACGCCATCACCGTGGTGCTCGATATCCTTTTTTCATTCGTTTTCCTGGCGGTGATGTTCAGCTACAGCGTCAAATTAACCTTTATCGTCATCGCTTCCATCCCGCTTTACGTCTTTTTATCAGTCATATTCACACCGATATTACGCCACCGCCTGAACGAAAAATTCAACAAATCCGCTGAAAACCAATCCTTTCTGGTTGAAACCATCAGCAATATCGACACCGTAAAAGCCATGGCCGTCGAACCTCGCTGGGTTAAAAACTGGGATGACCAACTGGCGGGTTATGTGACTTCAGGACTGTCCGCGACCAATATTTCAACCATTACCAATGGCGCTATCACATTGATTAGCAAGCTCGTCACCGCCGCAATTATGTGGATAGGTGCCAGTCTGGTCATTGATAACCAACTGACCGTGGGGGCTTTAGTGGCATTCAATATGCTTTCCGGCCAGGTCTCCCAGCCGATTTTACGTTTAGCTCAGTTATGGAATGACTTTCAGCAGGTCGGCATTTCTATGAGTCGCCTGGGGGATATTTTAAACGCTCACCCAGAGGTTGTTGACCAGAAATCGCCCCTGCCGAAATTATCCGGAGCGATTGAATTCGATCAGGTTTCATTTCGCTATCGCCCTGATGCGGCGGAGGTTCTGCGTCAGGTCAGCCTTGCGATTAAACCCGGAGAAGTTATTGGTATTGTGGGTCGTTCTGGTTCAGGAAAAAGCACGCTGACAAAACTGGTGCAGCGGCTATACATCCCCGAACGGGGTCGCGTGCTGCTGGACGGGCACGATTTGGCGGTCATCAACACCACCTCGCTCAGACACCAGATTGGCGTTGTCCAGCAGGAAAACAACCTGTTTAACCGTTCTATTCGCGCCAATATCGCGCTCACCAACCCGACGTTGCCCATCGAAGCGGTGATAGAAGCGGCGAAGCTCGCGGGCGCACACGAGTTCATTTGTGAATTACCAGAAGGCTACGACACGATGGTGGGTGAACAGGGTGCGGGCCTTTCTGGCGGGCAACGCCAGCGCATCGCAATAGCCCGGGCGTTAATCTCAAACCCACGAATTCTGATTTTTGATGAAGCCACCAGCGCCCTGGATTATGAGTCCGAGAAGATCATTCAGGACAATATGCGCCGCATTTGCGCAGGCCGAACGGTGCTTATCATTGCACACCGTCTTTCTGCGGTGCGAGAAGCCAACCGTATTGTGGTGATGGAGCGCGGGCAAATTGCCGAAGTCGGCCATCACGATGAGCTTATCCAGCAACCTGATGGAATCTATGCACATTTATATGCGCTGCAACAAGGCACAGCAAAAGAGGCGGCCAGCGTATGAGCCTGAAACTCCGTTACCTTGCCTGGCGTGATTTAGTGCAACATTATCGCAGCCACTTTGCCTATTTCTGGAAGCAGCGCCGCAGTCTGACGCCGCCATCATTAAAAGCCAATGAGGCAGATTTTTTGCCCGCAGCCCTGGCGTTGCAACTGGCACCTGTCTCGCCTACCGCGCGCTGGACGGGGCGTATCTTAATGATCTTAATTGTCTTTATGCTGCTTTGGGCGGTATTTGGCAAAGTCGATATCATCGTTTCTTCGAGTGGGAAAATCATCCCCTCGTCTCATACCAAAACTATCGCCTCCGTAGAAACGGCACGCGTGGAGCGAATCTATGTGCAAGACGGGCAAACGGTGCACGCCGGAGAACCGCTCGTTCTGCTGGATACGCATATGATTGATCATGAGAAAAACCGCGCGCAGGTCAGTGTGGATATGGCGACATTACAGGTCGAGCGCTCGCGCGCCCTGCTTGCTTCGATTAATGCCAACACATTTATTGCGCTAACTCATGTCGAGATGATTGCCCCCGAAAAGGTTGCGGACGCTCGCCATCTGCTTGATAGCCAGTGGCAAAATTTTGCCAGCCGAATAGCGGAGTCAGCCGGAGAAATAAACCGCTACAACCTGCAATTACCTATCGTGCGCAGCCGGGCGGAAAACTACAAAGAACTCGCCCGCAATCATGATGTTTCGGTTTCATCATGGCAGGAGAAAGAGCAGGACAAAATTGAGCTTGAAGGCAAGCTTGCCGACGCGCGCCATCAGCTCGAATCGTTTATTACCGATACGCGCAAGAAAACGGAAGATCAACTCGCAGAAGGGTTAAAGCAGCAGGCCGAAGCGCTTCAGGATGTTCAACGAGCGACTGCGCATAAAACTCAGTTGCAGCTTACCGCCCCCGTTGATGGCACCGTTCAACAACTCGCGGTGCATACCATTGGCGGCGTAGTTACCGCCGCGCAGCCCCTAATGTTAATTGTGCCTCAGCAAAACCAAATTGAAATCGAAGCGATTGTCGAAAACAAAGACATCGGTTTTATTCATAAAGGTCAGAATGCCGCGGTTAAAATCGAGGCGTTTGATTACACAAAATACGGCATGATGCAGGGGGAAGTGAGTTATGTTTCGCGCGATGCAATGAACGCAGGGGCCGGTAATCCAGGCGAAAACCCGCAAAGTCGTCAAAGCGATAACGCACAGAAACCGCAAAATTCTCAGTACGCAATTCACGTCAGGCTGGACAACAAAACCATAGATATCGACGGCGAACCTTCGCCGCTGAAACCCGGCATGAGCGCCTCCATTGAAATTAAAACCGGCAGCCGTCGGGTTATCGAATACTTCCTCTCCCCTTTGATTCAACACACGCATGAGAGCCTGAATGAACGCTAACAAGGTTTTAATCGCGCTGTGTCTGCTTGGTTCGTGGATGGAGCCTGCGGCAAGCGACATGCTGGACGACCCATTACTGGCGCAGCCTGTGCAATTACAAGAGGGTGCAACGCTGCCGGACTCAAGCCGCATCGACTGTGCAAGTGCGGTGGATTTTTCTCATCCGCTGGCGCTGACCGACGCCGTAGACACGGCGCTTTGCAACAACCCGCAAATCCGCGCGACCTGGGCAGAAATTAAGATGCAAAGCGGGGTGGTCGGTGAAGCCCGTGCGGCGTACCTGCCCACGATTAACGGTTCTGTCAGCCGTCTTAAAGACACCACGACTTATTCTTCTGGGGCGCGCCAGCCCTCTTCTACCAGTATCGGCAACCAGTATTACGGTTCGCTAAACTGGCGCTTATTCGATTTTGGCGGGCGCAGTGCAAACCGTGAAGCCGCTAACGAAATGTTGCTTGCCGCACTTGCCGGGCATGATGCGGCATTACAAAAAACCATGGCATCGGTGATTCAAAGCTGGTTTGAAGCCATGACCAGCCAGGCGGTGATGGATGCACGCCAACACATTGCGCAGCTTGCGATGCAAACATTAAGCGTGGCTCAACGCCGTGAAACTAAAGGGGCCACCACCCAGGACGATACGCTGCAAGCCGCAACGGCGCTGGCAAAAGCGCAGCTTAACGCCATCCACGCCAGGGGGGATTATCAAAAAAACCTCGCACTTCTCAAGCAGGCGATGGGGATCGACCTCACCACGGATATCCATTTACCCGCGCAACCGGAGCAGGTTAATCCTTCGGATATTCATGACCTCAACCAGTGGTTGAAACAGGCGGAAAGCCGCCACCCGGCCATTGCGCAGGCAAGGGCAAAATGGCAGGCCGATAAAGATAAAATCATTCAGGTGCGATCGGATGGCCTGCCAACGCTGGATATGACGGCGCATATCTCGCGCAACGGTTTTCCAAACCAGGGGCTGTCTAGCCTCAACCAGACAGACAAAGACATCGGCCTGACCGTATCTGTTCCGTTGTTCGATGGCTTTAGCCGCCACTATAAAATTCAGGAAGCACAGGCGCAGGCCGAACAAAGCGAAGCCCAGCTTGAAGACACTACCGCGCACATTCTGACAGACGTGGTGAAAGCCTGGGCCGATGCGAAAACCGCGCTTAGCGTGTTGAGCGTTAGCCAACAATTGTTGGATGCAGCCCAGGCCAGCGTGAATTCATCACGTCGTCGCTATGATAAAAATGTGGCGGATATTCTTGAGGTTTTGAACGCACAAAGCGCGCTGGCAGACGCCCAGCAGCAGCGCATTCAGGCTATTGCCGAGTGGCAATCCGCACGATTAAGCCTGCTGGCGAACACCGGGATATTGGGGCAGTTATCCGCAACCGCGCAAACGCGTAGCCAGGATATCCCCTGAACAGGGCGAAACGCAGGAAAAAGGTAATTCGAGATATGACGGGGTTATCGCTTGACCTTCCCCTGAGGGGAAGGTTTACGCTTACCTTACTTTCAAAAAAGGAGTCTGAAAATGTCTCATGTTATCGATCTAAACCTTGATGGTTTGACCTGTGGCCACTGCGTCAAACGCGTTAAAGAAAGCCTGGAGCAGCGCCTTGACGTTGAGCAGGCTGATGTCACACAAACTCACGCCAGCGTAACCGGAACGGCATCCGTTGATGAGCTTATCAACACCGTGAAACAAGCCGGGTACGAAGCGACAGCGGCCAGCCACCCAAAGTCTGATCCGCTGACAGAGTCATCAATCCCGTCGGAAGCACTGACAGCGGCTAATCCCTCGCTTCCGACAGCCACCGAAGATAACGACGATAGCCAACAGTTGTTGATCAACGGGATGAGCTGTGCAAGTTGCGTGACCCGGGTACAAAGTGCGTTGCAAAACGTCCCTGGTGTCAGCCTTGCGCGGGTAAACCTTGCCGAGCGCAGCGCCCTGATTATGGGCACTGCCTCCGCTGAATCTTTAGTTAAAGCGGTGGAAAGTGTTGGATATGGCGCTGAAGCCATCGAAGACGATGCAAAACGCCGCGAACGCCAGCAAGAAACCGCCAACGCCGCCGTGAAACGCTTCCGCTGGCAGGCGATTCTGGCGCTGGCCGTCGGCATCCCGGTCATGATTTGGGGAATGTTTGGCGACAACATGATGGTCACCGATGACAACCGTTCAATATGGTTGGCAATCGGCCTGGTCACTTTGGGCGTGATGGTCTTCGCCGGTGGGCACTTCTACCGCAGCGCATGGCGCAGTTTGCTCAATAAAACCGCTACCATGGACACGCTGGTGGCGCTGGGAACCGGTGCGGCGTGGATTTATTCCATTACCGTGAATATCTGGCCACAGCACTTCCCGATGGAAGCTCGCCACCTTTACTACGAAGCCAGCGCCATGATTATCGGCCTGATAAACCTCGGGCACATGCTGGAACAACGCGCGCGCCAACGCTCATCTAAAGCGCTGGAGCGCCTGTTGGATTTAACCCCGCCGACGGCGCGCGTCGTCACCGAAGAAGGTGAAAAGACGCTGCCGCTGGCAGAAGTGACCGCAGGCATGATTCTGCGTTTAACCACTGGTGATCGCGTGCCGGTTGATGGGGAAATCACCCAGGGTGAGGCGTGGTTTGATGAAGCGATGCTGACCGGAGAACCGGTGCCGCAGCAAAAATCGAACGACGAACCGATTCATGCGGGCACCGTGGTGCAAGATGGCAGCGTATTGTTCCGCGCCACCGCCACCGGCAACCATACAACGCTTTCACGCATCATTCGTATGGTGCGCCAGGCACAAAGCAGCAAGCCGGAAATCGGCCAACTCGCGGATAAAATCTCAGCGGTATTTGTTCCGGTTGTGGTGTTGATTGCGCTGTTTAGCGCCGCTATCTGGTACTTCTTCGGCCCGGCACCACAAATCGTGTATACGCTGGTGATTGCCACGACGGTGCTGATTATTGCCTGTCCTTGTGCGCTCGGCCTGGCAACGCCGATGTCGATTATTTCTGGAGTGGGTCGTGCTGCAGAGTTTGGCGTGTTGGTGCGTGATGCCGATGCCCTGCAACGCGCCAGTACGCTCGATACCATCGTGTTTGACAAAACCGGCACGCTGACCGAAGGCAAGCCGCAGGTTGTCGCGATTAGCACTGACATCAACTGGTCAGAGAGTGAGGCATTAAGGCTGGCAGGCGCACTGGAGCAAGGCTCAAGCCACCCGCTGGCACGTGCGATTCTCGATAAAACCGCAGGCGTGGAATTGCCGCAGGTGAATGCGTTCCGCACTTTGCGTGGGCTGGGTGTTAGCGGTGAAACCGAAGGGCGTCAGTTATTACTCGGGAACAAAGCGCTGCTGGTTGAACAAAACGTCGATACCACAACCATGGATGCAGAGATTGAAGCCCAGGCAAGCCGTGGCGCTACACCGGTTCTGTTGGCAGTCGACGGCAAACTCGTGGCACTGTTTGCGATTCGTGACCCGCTTCGTGCCGATAGCGTCAGCGCGCTGCAACGCTTGCATCGTAACGGCTATCGCCTGGTGATGTTGACCGGCGATAACCCAACGACCGCTAACGCCATCGCTAGAGAAGCAGGCATCGACGAAGTGATTGCAGGCGTATTGCCGGACGGCAAAGCCGAAGCGATTAAAAAGCTGCAACAACAGGGCCGCCAGGTCGCGATGGTCGGTGACGGGATAAACGATGCGCCCGCGCTTGCACAAGCTGAAGTGGGGATTGCCATGGGTGGCGGCAGCGATGTCGCTATCGAAACCGCGGCAATTACCCTGATGCGCCACAGTCTGGTGGGTGTCGCCGATGCGCTGGCGATTTCCAAAGCCACGCTGCGCAACATGAAGCAGAACCTGGTAGGCGCGTTTATCTACAACACGCTGGGGATCCCAATTGCCGCCGGGATTTTGTATCCGCTGACCGGAACGCTGCTCAACCCGGTCGTGGCAGGCGCGGCGATGGCACTGTCGTCGATTACAGTGGTCAGTAACGCCAACCGTTTGTTGCGTTTTAAACCGAAAGATTAAATGTCTTCCCCACGGTGTAAAAACCGTGGGGAAATTTGCACCCGACTCATCGCAGCGGTAGCATGACTTTTTAGCCAGGGAATCTGCAAATGGGTCTGCTATCGCGAATTACCGCATTGTTTTCAAGCCTTTCAACTCCCCATTATCCCTGGCCTGCTCTGGATATTGTTCTGCCCGGCGATCGCCATCTGCATCTGGTTGGCAGTATTCACATGGGCACGCGCGATATGTCGCCGCTGTCCGACAAGCTCATCGACAAACTAAGGGACGCGGATGCGCTGATTGTCGAAGCTGATATCACCCAAAGTGGTTCTCCTTTCCCGCAACAATCCAATGAGCTTCCTCTCGAACAGCGCTTGTCTGCCGAAAACTGGGCGCAAGTGGTGTCGTTAATTCAGGAACTGGATATTCCCCTGAGCCAGATTGAAACCCAACCCGCCTGGCAAATTGCGCTGGTGCTGCAAGCTCATCAGGCGCAGCGTCTGGGGTTACGGGCGAATTACGGGATAGATTTTCAGATGCTGGAAGCGGCTAAAGCCATGGCAATCCCGGTGATCGAGCTTGAGGGCGCTGAACATCAGATTGATATTCTCACCCGTTTGCCCAATGGCGGAATGCCGCTGCTAACCGATACGTTGACCCACTGGCACACCAATGCGCGCCTGCTGCAAATGATGATTAGCTGGTGGCTGGAAACTCCGCCGCAGCGTGGGAATGTGGCACTGCCCAATACGTTTGGCGATGAGCTATACGATGTTCTTATGCATCGGCGTAATCTTGAGTGGCAACATTTTTTGCAGCAGTTACCTGCCGGACGCTACGTCGTCGCCGTCGGTGCGCTACATCTTTATGGGGAGGGTAATTTGCCGGACCTATTGAAAAATGCCCCTAAAAAACGGGGATAAAAAAACGGCCAATATCGCTATCGGCCCGTCAAAGAGGAATTTCTATATTGTTGTAATTATGCTGGTCGAATAAACAACCAGTTCAAGAATTGTCGCTCAATGTGACGATTAACGCTATCACTATTAGCTGACAGTATAGTAATTAAAAAATATATTACTCAGCTTCATTATTTGTGCGTTTTACAGACAAAAGCACTAAGAAGGTGACATGACACCCGCAGTAAAACTTCTCGAAAAAAACCGTGTTCCATTTCAGTTACATGCTTATGACCACGATCCGAGCGAAACTAATTTTGGCGATGAGGCGGTGCGTAAACTCAGCCTCAATGCAGAGCAAGTGTACAAAACGCTGCTCGTGGCTATTAACGGTGATATGAAACATCTGGCGGTCGCCGTGACCCCTGTTTCCGGGCAGCTCGACTTAAAAAAAGTCGCTAAAGCGTTGGGCGCGAAAAAAGTGGATATGGCTGACCCCATGGTCGCGCAGCGGATTACCGGCTATCTGGTTGGCGGCATCAGCCCGCTGGGGCAGAAAAAACTGCTGCCTACGGTTATTGACGCTGCGGCTCAGGCATTTTCGTCAATCTATGTTTCAGGCGGCAAGCGTGGGCTGGATATCGAACTGGCTGCGGCCGATCTGGCAAAACTGCTGAAGGCTACTTTTGCCGAAATAGCCCGCCGCGATTAACGGTTTATACCCAAAATAATTCGAGTTGCAGGAAGGCGGCGACGCAGTGAATCCCCGGGAGCTTACTTAAGTAAGTGACTGGGGTGAGCGAGGAAAGCCAACGCACATGCAACTTGAAGTATGACGGGTATACTCCTCCTAAAAGAGCAATTTCAGTCAGGACGGCGCAACGAGTGACTGGCAAAGTGAATGCCTTGAGGGAGGAACAATGAAAAAAGACAGACACCAGCTTTACGCCCGACGTTTTGAGCAAGTATTTGCCTATATTGAACAGCATCTTGATAGCCCGTTAACCGTCGAGCAACTGAGCGAAGTGGCCTGTTTTTCGCGTTTTCATTTCCATCGGCAATTCAGTCAATTCTGCGGCATCAGTATTAGCCGTTACGTCACGTTAATGCGGCTGAAACGAGCCTCTTTCCGGTTGGTGAGCCATCCGCAGGAAAGAGTGATTAATATTGCCCTGGATGCCGGATTTGAAAATCCTGAATCATTTTCCCGTGCCTTCAAAAACACTTTCGGCCTGACCCCCGGCGAGTTCCGCAAAGATCCCGTGTGGGTTGACTGGCAAGTACATTTTCAATTTCCCGGACGGGAAAATCAGCAGAGGTTAGAAAATATGGACGTGAAAATTATTACTGTCGAACCGATGGATGTCGCGGTGCTGGAACATCTTGGCGACCCGATGCGCGTCAATAATACGGTCGCAAGTTTTATCGAATGGCGCAAAGAATCAGGGCTTTCGGACTACCTCACGCAAGGAACGTACGGTGTGCCTTACAGCGATCCCGCCACTACGCCGGGTGAAGAGTTTCGTTTTGATGTGTGTGGCGAGCTAATCCCGGAGGCTAACGGCCTGGTGCCTGAAAATCCACAGGGCGTTATCAGCAAAAAGCTGCCCGGTGGGCGTTGTGCGGTGGTTCGGCATGTTGGCGCTTATGAGCGAATCAGCGATAGCGTTTACTATCTTTACCGCCAGTGGTTGCCAAACAGCGGTGAGGAGTTGCGTGATTTCCCGGTCTATTTCCGCTACCTGGAACTGGATAAAAACCACCCGGAACATGCGCAGCAGACGGATATTTTGTTGCCGTTGAAATAATTCGCCCTCACCCTAACCCTCTCCCCCAGGAGAGGGGATCACTTCTTTACTCCCTCTCCTGGGGGAGAGGGCCGGGGTGAGGGGAAAACCTACTGCCAGCTCACCTCGCTTTTCGGCTCGAAAGCATTTACATCGAGCGGAGAATTCTTCTCGATGTACTGTTTCAGCACTTCTGCATCCACAAAACCGGTGTTTACGTAACCCGGTTTTTTATCAATAGCCGGATAACCATCACCACCGGAGGCGTTAAAGTTTAGCGTCGCCATACGGTAGGTTTTTGCCGGGTCAATCGGTTCACCTTTGATTTTCAAATCTTGCAGACCCGCAGCGGTTGCCACAAAGCTGACGTTCGCGAACTGAGGATAGGCGCCAGAATCAGGTTTTTTCTGCGCTACCGCACTCAGATAATCCGTCGCTTCTTTACCGGTCATATCGGTATAAACCACCGTGTTGCCAAACGGTTGAACCTTGAGGACATCTTTATACGTGATGTCGCCCGCTTCAATCGAATCGCGAATACCACCGCCGCTCATTACCGCGAAATCAGCACCGGTACGGTCCATTTGTGCCGCCAGCAGCAGACGCGCCAGGTTAGTTTGTACGAAACGCACTTTGCTGCGATCCCCTTCCAGGTGGCCGTTTACGCTACCCACTTTTACGTTCAGTTGCGCCTGACCTTTGTTCTGGAATGGCGTCAGCAAGGAGAGCATTTGCTGGTTTTCCGGGATTTGTGGCGTGTAGAGCACGCGCTCACTTTCCCCGTTATCGTAGGTGATTTTCTTTTTCAGGTTGATAGGGATCAGCTGGTAATGCACCAGTTTCATCTCGCCGTTACGGAATTCGAAATCCGCGCGGCCCACATATTTACCCCACTCGTGCGCCTGAACAATCCAGATGCCGTTTTGCTGGTCTGGTGCACATGGCGTACCCGGCACGTAATCAACCTGCTTTTTGTTTTCCGCTGCCATACAGACCGGGTTTTGCGAATGCCCGCCGACAATCATCGTCAGCGCACCCGCAGGCAGGCTACGAGCCATCTCGACATCGCCTGGCGCGTTTGAACCATGATCGCCATTATCGTAGTGACCCATGTGCGTTGCGGCGATCAGCACGTCCGGTTTTTCAGTGGATTGCAGTTCCTGAATCACCAGTTTTGCTTCGTCAGCCGGTTTACGGAATTCGATATCGGTGAAGTTTTCCGGATTACCAATTTTCGCCGTGTCGTCGGTGGTTAAACCGATAACGGCGATTTTAATGCCCTGCGGCTTGAAAATAGCCCACGGTTTAAACAGACGCTCTCCGGTGCTTTTCTGGTAAATGTTGGCCGAAAGCAGCGGGAATTTTGCCCATTTTTCCTGTTGGCGTAAAACCGTCAGCGGCTTGTCGAACTCGTGGTTGCCGATAGCCATCGCATCGTAACCAATCAGGTTCATGCCACGGAAATCAGGTTCCGCATCTTGCAAATCGGACTCAGGAACGCCGGTGTTAATATCCCCCCCGGACAGCAACAGCACGCTGCCGCCCTTTTCTGCCACCTCTTTACGAATGCTATCCACCAGAGTTTTTTGTGCTGCCAGGCCATATTCAGCGTGTTCATTACGCCAGAAATGACCGTGGTGATCGTTGGTGTGCAAAATGGTGATGTTATAAGTTTTATCTTTTTCCCAGGCCAGTGCAGATGCGCTGGTTAAGCTGACTGCCATTAGCAACGCGGTGGTCACCCCTTTCACTACGAACTTCATCGCAAATCTCCATATTTAATAAATGCTTTCGCACCAATAGCAGAACCCTACTAGCATAGACAAATAACTTTTCACTCTTGTGACTTTCTTCGTCCCTTTCCTGCAGGTATGTTAGCGGGGTAATGATTTCCTACGGTTCCATCAGTGAACTGGGTTAAAAAACAATCAATTCAATAATTACAGGTATTTATGGCAATCTCGGAACAAACTCTCGCGTCAACGGAGCCGCAAAAGGCTCGCACCGCGTTTGGCATTCTGGGGGCAATTAGCCTCTCCCATTTGCTCAACGATATGATTCAGTCGCTTATTCTGGCGCTCTACCCGCTGCTACAAAGCGAGTTTTCGCTAAGCTTTGTGCAAATTGGGATGATCACGCTCACCTTCCAGGTGACATCATCGCTACTCCAGCCGGTGGTAGGATACTACACCGACAAATACCCGATGCCGTGGTCGTTGCCGATTGGTATGTGCTTCACACTTTGCGGCCTGGTTATCCTCGCCATGGCGGGCAGTTTCCCGATGGTGCTGCTGGCGGCGGGTCTTGTTGGCACAGGCTCATCGGTATTCCACCCGGAATCTTCCCGCGTGGCTCGTATGGCATCCGGTGGCCGTCATGGCCTTGCGCAGTCACTCTTCCAGGTGGGCGGCAACTTTGGTAGCTCGTTAGGGCCATTGCTGGCTGCGCTGATTATCGCGCCATACGGTAAAGGTAACGTCGGCTGGTTCGTGCTCGCAGCCCTGCTGGCGATTATCGTGTTGTTGCAAATCAGCCGTTGGTACGCCGCACAGCATCGTATGACGAAGGGCAAAACTGCCGCTCCGGTGGCGAACCCGCTACCGCGCAAGAAAGTGATTCAGGCGGTGTCTGTTTTACTGGTGCTGATTTTCTCTAAGTATTTTTATATGGCGAGTATCAGCAGCTATTACACCTTCTACCTGATGCACAAATTTGGTTTGTCGGTGCAAAATGCCCAGTTCCATCTGTTTGCCTTCCTGTTTGCGGTAGCGGCGGGGACGGTTATTGGCGGGCCGGTTGGGGATAAGATTGGCCGTAAATACGTGATTTGGGGTTCAATTCTTGGCGTCGCACCATTCACCCTGTTCTTGCCGTATGTCTCCCTGGAATGGACGGGGATTCTGACGGTGATCATCGGCTTTATTCTTGCCTCTGCATTTTCGGCCATTCTGGTTTATGCGCAAGAGCTAATGCCTGGACGTATCGGCATGGTTTCCGGGCTGTTCTTCGGCTTTGCGTTTGGTATGGGTGGCTTGGGGGCCGCGGTACTGGGCCTGGTTGCCGACCATACAAGTATCGAATTAGTCTATAAAATATGTGCTTTCCTGCCACTTCTCGGCATATTGACCATATTCCTGCCTGACTATCGTCATAAGTCATAGTTATAAGGGCCGGAGAAACTCTCTGGCCCTTCACCACCTACACATTCCGCCAGACCTTTCCTAAATTAAACGTACAAAACACCCGTCAGGCACCTATTTTTGTCTAAATGCGCCTTTTCTAAAGAAACTATCTATTTAACACACACATCGTTTAAAAAATTGTCATAAACTAAATGTTATATTTTGGACATATTGGATCTGATTAACCTCGAAAGGAGACGGAATGCATCACGCCACCCCGCTTATCACCACCATTGTCGGCGGCCTGGTACTGGCCTTTTTGCTCGGTATGCTCGCCAACAAACTTCGTATATCACCCTTGGTGGGCTATTTATTAGCTGGGGTACTGGCCGGCCCTTTTACGCCAGGCTTTGTCGCAGATACTAAACTGGCGCCCGAATTAGCTGAACTGGGCGTTATCTTGCTGATGTTTGGCGTCGGTTTGCATTTCTCTCTGAAGGATTTGATGGCGGTAAAGGCCATCGCCATTCCCGGCGCTATCGCCCAAATTGCTGTGGCGACGCTGTTGGGTATGGCGCTTTCATCGCTGATGGGTTGGTCGCTGATGACCGGCATCGTGTTTGGCCTGTGTCTTTCCACCGCCAGTACCGTGGTGCTGCTACGCGCCCTTGAGGAACGGCAATTAATCGACAGCCAGCGCGGTCAAATCGCTATTGGCTGGCTGATTGTTGAAGATCTGGTGATGGTGCTGACCCTGGTTCTGCTGCCCGCCGTTGCCGGAATGATGGAAAAAGGTGACGTGGGCCTCGCGACCTTATCGCTCGATATGGGTTTAACCATCGGCAAAGTCGTGGCGTTTATTGCGATTATGCTGATTGTTGGCCGCCGCCTGGTGCCGTGGATTCTGGCGCGAAGTGCTGCAACCGGTTCGCGCGAGCTGTTCACTCTGGCGGTTCTGGCGCTGGCGCTGGGTATCGCTTTTGGCGCTGTTGAACTGTTTGATGTTTCCTTTGCACTCGGTGCGTTCTTCGCCGGTATGGTGCTCAACGAATCTGAACTCAGCCACCGCGCGGCGCACGACACGCTGCCGCTGCGCGACGCGTTCGCGGTGCTGTTCTTTGTTTCGGTCGGAATGTTATTCGACCCGATGATTTTGATTCAGGAACCGCTCGCCGTGCTGGGCACCGTGGCGATTATCGTATTTGGTAAATCCCTCGCCGCATTCCTCCTGGTACGCCTGTTCGGCCACTCGCAACGTACCGCATTAACCGTCGCCACCAGCCTTGCGCAGATTGGCGAGTTCGCCTTTATTCTCGCAGGCCTGGGCATGGCGTTGAATCTGCTGCCACAAACCGGGCAAAATCTGGTGCTGGCCGGGGCGATTCTGTCGATTATGCTCAACCCGATTTTGTTTGTGATTCTTGAGCGCTACCTGGCTAAAACGGAAACGCTGGAAGAGCAGACGCTGGAAGAGGCTATCGAAGACGAGAAGCAAATTCCGGTCGATATTTGCAATCATGCCCTGCTGGTTGGGTTTGGGCGTGTGGGGAGTTTGCTGGGCGAGAAATTAATGGCGCAGGGCATTCCACTGGTGGTGATTGAAACCTCCCGCAGCCGCGTTGATGAACTGCGTGAGCGCGGGATTCGGGCGGTGCTGGGAAATGCGGCCAATGAAGAGATCATGAATCTTGCGCATCTTGATTGCGCCCGCTGGTTATTGCTGACCATCCCCAACGGTTACGAAGCCGGTGAAATCGTCGCGACTGCTCGCACCAAATGCCCGGACATCGAGATTATTGCCCGCGCGCATTATGACGACGAAGTAGATTACATTACCGAACGCGGCGCCAATCGGGTGGTGATGGGTGAGCGTGAAATCGCGAATACGATGATGGGGTTGTTGCATAAGCCGGTGGTGTGAGTTCCCCCTCATCCCGACCTTCTCCCATAGGGAGGAAGGGGAAAACCGTACAGTTCCCTCTCCTGGGGGAGAGGGTTAGGGTGAGAGCGTTTAATTAACGCTCCCAGTAAGACTCTTCTAAGCTATCTTCGCGCTCTGGCAGACCACGCGTCAGGCGCGGAGAGTGCTGATTCAGCACCTGATAACTCACGCGGTTAGCGTATTTACACACCTGAGCCAAAGACGAATAGGTCAGCCACGTAAACTGGTGTTTGCTGGAATTAGGCACGTTGGAGCGGTGATAGTTATTCGCCGTAATATCATGCAGCAGTGCCGCCAGTGCGCCATCGCCCGCGCCATTGGTGTTCATGATTTTCTCAGGCCCGCCCATGTATGGCGCAATGTGCGAGAAAATACGCATCGGGTTCTGGCAATCTTTATGGCGCATCGCACGGCTAAATTCGTACTGGTTAAACTCAGCAATCGCGCCCGGCAGCAATGGATGCTGGGTGGTGCGTTTTGCTGATTCTTCAGTAAAGGCCGCCATATATAAGCCCACAGGTCCGGCGGTACAGAGCACTAAATCAACCCAATCCAGCGCTTTATCAGCCGCCAGCAGCGGGTCGTTTTCGCCCGTAAGCGCCAGCCCTTCTTCTTCGTTCATCGCCAGAATAGAGACGTGTTCCTTGAGGAACGCCTGCCACCACTCCGGGTTTTCCGCGATAACGTATTTTGTGCCGAGCGTCAGCACCACCGGAACGTTGTACTTTTTCGCATACGCGATGGCCTGCATGGTGGCTTCCGGCATCGGCTCGCCATCTTTGCAGCGCACCAGATAGGAAGTCAGAACCAGCGCAGACGCGCCAGCGATCACCTCTTCCGGGATGCTCTCGGCGCGAAGCTGATTCATGTGGCCAGGGCTTATCGCAAATGTCCGTTCGCCCTGCTCGCCAATCAGCGTAAAACAGCGGCCAATCGCGCCATTCACGCCTTGCAGGTAGTTGAGATCGGTACGGCTGGAGGTGTTGCAGAGGTAGCGGTAGGCATAGCTACCAATTTCGATATTGCTGCACATCACGCCCAGCAAAACGGAGCGATCGTCGGCTAATACCGAATAGTTGTGCATGGTGTTGCCAATGGTGCCACCGGCAAACTGGTGAGTGATCAGATCTTTTTTCACCAGTTCCTGATACAGCGCTTCTGCAACATCATCTTCAATCACCAGCGAGTGACCGAAACTCAAACCGTAACGATGAACAAACGCATCATCGACTTTGGCTTCGATATCGACCAGCGTTTGGTCTATCCCGACTATCCAGGAAGTTCCTGTCTCGTTTTCAGGCTGAACCTGTTGCAATAATGGATCGCGCGCGTTTACAGGGAAATAGTGTTTGGATTTACGTTTGCCGGGAAATTTCATGATGTTGTTCAAAAGTCGCTAATCAGGCCGGAAATGGTAGCACATTAACGGCCCTAAGCGAGATCAGCGATATTTCTGCACCAGGTTCATCATCATGGCGATATGAGCCGGGTCGTCATTCAGAGCTGGAATATATTCATATTTGGTGCCGCCTGCTTCGAGGAACACTTCGCGGTTTTGTACCGCGATTTCTTCGAGCGTTTCCAGGCAGTCAGCAGAGAAACCAGGACACATAACCTGAATATGTTTTATCCCTTTTTCAGGCAACATTTTCAGGGTTTCGTCGGTATAAGGCATCAGCCATGGCTCGCGACCAAAACGCGACTGGTAAGTCATCATCACTTTTTCTGGCGGCAGTTCGAGGGCGGAAAGCAACTCGCGCGTGGTATCGCGGCAACGCTGCGGGTAATCATCGCCTTCGTTGGCATAACGCTGCGGAATACCGTGGTAGGAGAGCAGCAAAACATCCGGCTCGCCGTGTTTGGCAAAAGATTCTCTGACAGACGCCACCAGCGCGTTGATATACGACTCATCATCAGCATAATCGCGAATCAGGGAAATCGACGGTAGCGAACGATAATCGGCAAAAATGCGCCCTAATTCATCCCAAACCGCAGCGACCGTCGAGCAAGAAAATTGCGGATACAGCGGCAGTACCACAATGTGATCGACGTGATGCGACATCAACTCTTCCACCGCACTTTTCAGCGATGGCGTGCCATAACTCATGCCGAGTGCGACGGGAACATCTGGCAATTGCGCGGCAAGTGCAACCTGCTGACGACGGCTATAAACCAGCAGCGGCGAGCCTTCATCCATCCATACTGACTGATAAAGTTTGGCAACACGTGAAGAACGCAGCGGTAAAATCACGCCGCGCAGCAGCGGCCACCAGAGTAAACGTGGGGTATCGACAACGCGCTTATCGCTGAGAAACTGGCGTAAATAGCGCTTCACCGCAGCGGGAGTAGGTGCATCAGGCGTACCCAGGTTTGCCAGTAAAATACCCACTTTTTCCTGATTCATTTCCGCTCCTTATCAACAAATTACTGATAATTGTAACGTAAAAGCAGCGCAGGAGAACCGATTACAGCGAAAGGCCGAAAAATGGGCAAAAAAATACCAGGAACAAGTCCTGGTATTTTTTAATCGAAAATCCGATTAGCCGAGGATTTTAGCCAGCTCAGCGCTCACTTCGGTCACTTTACGGGTGCCGTCGATTTTCACGTATTTGGTGTTACCGGCTTCAGCTTCTTTGCTGTAGTAGGAGATCAGCGGAGCAGTCATCTGATGGTATTCCACCAGGCGCTTACGCACGGTCTCTTCCTGATCGTCTTTACGCGTTGTCAGTTCTTCGCCTGTTGCGTCGTCTTTACCTTCCACTTTCGGTGGATTGAAGGTGACGTGATAAACGCGGCCAGACGGCGCGTGTACGCGACGGCCAACGATACGCTCAACAATCAGTTCGTCAGGTACGGCGAATTCCAGAACCACATCTACGTTGATGCCCGCTTCTTTCATGGCATCAGCTTGTGGAATAGTGCGTGGGAAACCATCAAGCAGGAAACCGTTGCGGCAATCTTCCTGGGTAATACGTTCTTTAACCAGAGCGATAACCAGTTCATCTGTAACCAGTTTACCGGCATCCATGATGTCTTTTGCTTGTTTGCCCAGCTCTGAGCCAGATTTGACTGCGGCGCGCAGCATGTCACCGGTGGAGATTTGCGGGATGCCGTATTTCTCCATGATGAACTGAGCCTGAGTTCCTTTACCTGCGCCCGGAGCGCCAAGCAGAATAATACGCATTGCGTAATTCCCCATTCGTTTGGATTTTTGATTATTTAAAGCAGAGGCGATGACCTTACCATTAAAGGCGTATTCACCTCAAGAATAGCGGGGCTTGTGAGCGCTGTTAGTTGATTTGAAATGCCCTCACCCCGGCCCTCTCCCTCAGGAGAGGGAGAAAACCAGAGTGAGGGGTAAAACTTAGGAAGCCAGCAACTGGTTCATACGACGGATAAACTGGTTTGGATCTTCCAGCGTACCGCGTTCAGCCAACAGCGCCTGGTCGAGCAGTAATTCGACCCACTCGCCGAACTGCGCTTCGTCCTGGGTGTCCGCGACGCGTTTCACCAGCCCGTGATCCGGGTTCAGCTCAAAAATGTACTTCACTTCTGGCACCGCCTGGCCCGCAGCGGCAAACAGTTTTGCCATTTGCGTGCTCATGTCGTTGCTGTCGGTGGTGACGATAGCTGGCGTGTCGGTCAGACGGTGCGTCAGACGCACTTCTTTCACGCGCTCACCGAGCAGGGTTTTCACACGGTCTACAAACGGCTCCAGCGCTTTTTCAGCTTCTTTGGCTTCTGGTGTTTCTTCGTCGGCCATTTTTTCCAGCGACTCGTCAGTTTTGCTGACTGACTGGAACATTTTGCCGTCGAATTCGGTCAGATAGCTCATCATCCACTCGTCGATGCGGTCAGAAAGCAGCAACACTTCGATGCCTTTCTTACGCAGCAATTCCAGATGCGGGCTGCTCTTCGCGGCGGCGTAGCTGTCGGCAGTGATGTAGTAAATCTTCTCCTGCCCTTCTTTCATGCGCGACACGTACTCTTCCAGCGAAACGGTTTGCGCGGAAGTGTCCGTGTGAGTTGAAGCAAAGCGCAGCAGTTTAGCGATAGCTTCCTGGTTCGCAGTGTCTTCAGCTGGGCCTTCTTTCAGTACCAGGCCGAAGTTTTTCCAGAAGGTCTGGTATTTTTCGCTGTCGTCTTTCGCCAGTTTTTCCAGCATCTGCAATACGCGTTTGGTCAGTGCGCTACGCAGGTTTTGCGTCACGCGGCTGTCTTGCAGAATTTCACGCGATACGTTCAGCGGCAGGTCGTTCGAATCTATCAGGCCGCGCACGAAACGCAGGTAGTTCGGCATGAACTGTTCAGCGTCATCCATAATGAACACGCGCTGGACGTACAGTTTTAGGCCGTGTTTATGGTCACGATTCCACATATCCCACGGCGCCTGGGACGGGATGTACAGCAGGCTGGTGTACTCCTGCTTCCCTTCCACACGGTTGTGGCTATAAGTCAGCGGGTCGGTGAAGTCATGCGCCACATGCTTATAAAACTCGTTGTATTCTTCGTCTTTGATTTCAGACTTGCTGCGCGTCCACAAAGCCTGGGCTTTGTTGATTTTTTCCCAGCCAAGGATGGTTTCGCCATCTTTTTCTTCGCGGGTTTCGATCTCAACCGGCAGTGCGATGTGGTCAGAATATTTACTGATGGTGGAACGCACGCGCCAGTCGTCTAAGAACTCATCTTCGCCTTCGCGCAGATGCAGGGTAATTTCAGTCCCGCGATCGGCTTTGGTGATATCCGCAACGGTGTATTCGCCCGCGCCTTCAGATTCCCAGAACACCGCTTGATCAGCAGGCACGCCTGCCGCACGGGTGCGCACAGTGACTTTATCCGCCACGATGAAGGCAGAGTAGAAACCCACACCGAACTGGCCGATAAGCTGGCTATCTTTCGCCTGGTCAGAACCCATGGATTCGAGGAACGCTTTGGTACCCGATTTTGCAATCGTCCCGAGGTGATCAATCGCTTCGTCGCGCGTCATACCGATGCCGTTGTCGGCAATGGTCAGGGTACGTTTTTCTTTATCAAAAGAGACACGCACGCGCAGCTCGCCGTCACCTTCATACAGGTCTGCCTGAGACAATGCACGGAAGCGCAATTTGTCTGCCGCATCAGAGGCGTTGGAGATCAGCTCACGCAGGAAAATTTCTTTATTTGAGTAGAGGGAGTGGATCATCAGGTGCAGAAGTTGTTTCACTTCAGACTGGAAGCCACGAGTCTCTTGTCCTTTCATGGTCATTGATACCTCAACAAAATCAAAATACGCAGGGGTTTAAAACGTTGAGGGTGATATGAGGATAAAAACGGAGGTTTTCAAGCGGGAAGTATAAGAAACTCCCCGCAAGTGGTTAGAAATTAATCTTGTGACGCCCTGCTAAAGAATGTGAAAGCGTAGTGCCATCGACCATTTCCAGCTCGCCGCCGACCGGCACGCCGTGCGCAATACGGCTGGCATCCACGCCATATTGTCCGCAAAGTTCGGCGATATAGTTTGCAGTGGCTTCGCCTTCTACCGTCGGGTTGGTGGCGAGGATCAGCTCTTTGATGGTTTCGGTTTCCAGGCGTTGCTCGAGGCGGTCAAGACCAATGTCCTGCGGTCCAATTCCGTCAAGAGGCGAAAGGTGGCCCATCAGCACAAAATAGCGGCCGGAAAACTGGCCTGTCGCTTCAATGGCGTGAATATCCGCGGGCGTTTCTACCACGCAAATTTGGCCGTTTTCCTGGCGGCGAGGGTTGGCGCAAATGGCGCAAACTTCTTGTTCGGTAAAAGTACGGCAATCAGCACAATGGCCAATTTCTGACATCGCACGAGTTAATGCTTGAGCAAGACGCATGCCACCACTGCGGTCACGTTGCAAAAGCGCGAACGCCATACGTTGGGCAGACTTTGGGCCGACGCCTGGCAGGCAGCGCAGGGATTCCATAAGGGTGGTAAGTAAAGGACTGGTTTGCATCGCTCAGACTTCTGAAAAAAGAGTGGACCATAGCCTAACATTAGCCCTGCGCGAGGGTATAGGAAAAGATATTCCCCCTGCGCGATGTCTCGCAAAGGGGGAAATTATTTAACCGCGCTGAGAGTCCAGTTGCTCTTGATTCGTCACCACATCCTGCGCTTTCTGGTAACTTTCCATCAGTAAGCCGTACTCAATAAATACGCCGCCCCACAGGTTTGCCCATTCCATTGCATCATCGCGATTCCAGGTGTGCTGGATTTCAGCCACGACGGCTGCGGTATCCATTGGCACGACACCGGCCTGAACGACACGCGCCAACGTTACTTCCTGCGCCATTTTGGAGTAGGTGCCTGAGGCATCAATCACCGCGAAGACTTTGAAGCCTTCTGCCACCGCACTTATCGCCGGGAAAGCCATGCATACGCTGGTCACGGTACCGGCAATAATCAAGGTTTTGCGCCCTGTTGCTTTGACTGCTGCCACGAAATCAGGGTTGTCCCAGGCGTTAATTTCGCCTTTGCGTGGTACGTACTGAGCGTGCGGAGCGTACTGGTGAATCTCAGGAATCAGCGGGCCGTTCGGGCCTTGCGGCACAGAAGCGGTGGTGATGACCGGGATATTGGCAAGCGTGGCGATTTTAGCCAATACGGTTGCATGGGTGCGTAGGGTTGGCATCGGCATGTCGTGCACCAGTTGGAATAGACCGCTCTGGTGGTCGATAAGCAGCATTACCGCGTCGTTCGCATCAATCGTAGGGATTTGTCCGTTAAAGTTTGCAGGTGTCATGTTCAGATCCTCTTAGGGTTCAATAATCGTGTTGAAAAAACGGCTACCAAAACGGTAGCCGCTTAGGTTAGTTAAATTTTCTGGCCAAATTTGCCCTGGTTAAAGTCATCAATGGCCTCTTTGATTTCCTCACGGGTGTTCATAACAAACGGCCCGTAACCCACCACTGGCTCGTTAAGCGGCTCACCGCTCAACACCAGCACAACCGCGTCGTTATTGGCTTCCAGCGTGACGGTTTCGCCTTTGGCATCCAGAACCACCAGTTGCGCTTCACGAGCCACTTCCTGGCCATTGACCAGTACGGTGCCTTTGAGCACCACCAGTGCAGTGTTCCAGCCGTCTGGCAGCGTCAAATTCGTGGTACTTTGCGCATTCAGGCGCATATCCAGCACACGCAGCGGAGAAAACGTGCGTGCCGGGCCTTTTGCGCCATCCATTTCACCGGCGATAACTCGCACCTGGCCTGCATTGTCTGGCAAATCCACTACCGGAATATCCGCATCGGTAATCGACTGGTAGTTAGGCGGCGTAGATTTATCTTTCGCTGGCAAATTGACCCACAACTGCACCATTTCCAGAGCACCGCCCTTTTCACTGAAGGCTGGCGAGTGGAATTCTTCATGCAGAATGCCGCTACCGGCGGTCATCCACTGCACGTCACCCGGGCCAATCACCCCGCCGCTGCCGGTGGAATCGCGGTGTGCCACTTCGCCTTTGTAGACGATGGTGACGGTTTCAAAACCGCGATGCGGGTGGACATCAACGCCACGCTGGCCTTTGTTGCTCGGCTTAAATTCCGCCGGGCCTGCGTAATCGAGCAGCAGGAACGGACTTAGCTGTTTTTCAAATTTTGAATAAGAAAACAGTGAGCGAACCGGGAAGCCATCGCCCACCCAGTGGGACGCCGGTGCTGAATAAACGCCAAGAATTGATTTCATCGTTATCTCCATTGAGTGTCGATTTCTGTTGAGATAAAGCTTACTCATAAGACGAAACACGCGGTAGACTCTTAAAATGAACTCAGCGTTCCATATACAGGACAATGGTAATGCAAGATCTCAACGACCTGTGGTATTTCGTGCAAGTGGTGGATAACGGAGGGTTTTCTCCGGCAAGCCGCGTTATCGGTATTCCGAAATCACGCTTGAGTCGCCGTATCGCGCTGCTGGAAGAAAGTCTGGAGACCCGCCTGATTCAGCGTTCAACGCGCAGTTTTACCGTGACCGAGGCCGGGCAGATTTTTTATCGTCATTGCAAGGCGATGATTATTGAAGCCGAGGCCGCGCAGGAAGCGATTAACACGCTGCGTGCCGAACCTCGCGGGCTGATTCGCCTGACCTGCCCGATTACGCTGCTGCACGTGCATATCGGCGACATGCTGGCGCGATTTATGACGTTGTATCCGCAGGTGACGGTGCAACTCGAAGAAACTAACCGCCAGGTTGATGTGCTGAATGAAAACGTCGATTTAGCGGTGCGGGTGCGCCCATTACCGCTGGACGATAGCGATCTAGTGATGCGTAAACTGGCGGATCGCGGGATGTGCCTGGTGGCCAGCCCCGAGCTGGTGACGCGTTTTTCAAAGCCTCAGTCTCCTGCCGATCTTCAGCACTGGCCGAGCCTTGCGCTGTCAAAACCGCAGCAAATTTACCGCTGGTGCCTGTTTGGCCCGGATAATCAGGAAGTGACGCTGCACCATAAACCGCGCTTTGTGACCACCGATATGATTGCGCTGCGAGCGGCGGCTCTGGCGGGTGTGGGGATTGTTCAGTTGCCGATGTTGATGCTTAACAAACAGATTGCCGACGGGAGTCTGGTGCGACTGTTACCGGAGTGGCGAGCAAGGCGAGAGGTGATTCATCTGGTGTTTCCTTCCCGGCGCGGTCAGTTACCGGCGGTCAGGGCGCTGATTGATTTTCTGGTGGAGAGTTATGCGGCGTTCGAGGAGGAGTGAGAATGTCATGTCGGGTGACGCTGCGCTTACCCGACCTACAAAAACTACGAAATTTCCGGATTTACCTAAATAATTCACGTTGTGAGCGCAGCCAACGCCCCCACAACGCGAAGAATGACGGGAAATCAGAATGGCATTTTGAAGCCTGGTGGCAACTGCATACCGCTGGAAACGCCAGCCATTTTCTCTTTCTGCGCTTCACCGATACGACGAGCGGCATCGTTAAAGGCCGCAGCAACCAGGTCTTCAACCATTTCTTTGTCGTCTTCCATCAGGCTTGGATCGATCTCAACACGACGGCAGTTGTGAGCACCGTTGATGGTCACTTTAACCAGACCCGCGCCAGATTCGCCTGTGACTTCCATTTGGGCGATTTCTTCCTGAACCTGGGCCATTTTTTCCTGCATCTGCTGGGCTTGCTTCATGATGTTGCCCAGACCGCCTTTTCCAAACATAGTCTTCTCTCTTTTGCTCGGGCCGACTAACCGCAGAGTACGATTATCGGCTATCAGGGTTTACAACAAACCGGATGAGCCGGTTTGTCAAATTGGTCGAATACTGTCGTCATCCAGTTCCGCATCAAAGAAACGACGCAGCGTCTGGATATTGTTGTCAGCACTCATTGATTCCCGTGCCTGCGCCAGCTTCTCTTCGTAGATAGCCTGACGCCACTCCAGCGGGGTGCGTTGTGCGAGATTATCATCTTCAATAATAGTCAGCTCAACTGTTTCGCCACTAAAATCACTCATCGCATCGGCCAGCGTTTTCATAGCCGACGGCGAATTGAGGTGGCGTAACGCCGGACGCAGATGCAGGCAAACGCGGTTGCCGTCCTGCTCTTTCCAGGCATTTAGCGCCAGTTGTTGCACTAACTTCGGCAACACGAGTTGGCTAATTTCAGCCGCCCAACCGTCGCGTTCTATGGCTTCGAGTGCCAGTTTCTGCGCAAGTTCCGGGGTTTTCTCATGCTCGAGCGCCCGCTTCAATGCTTTTGGTGTCGCGACCGGTTCTTCGACAACATCAGACACGTTCTGCGATACCCAGCGATAAGCCTCTGGCTTCGGTGCGGGTTTTTCTTCCACTATTGCGGGCCGGGACTGAATGCGCTCGGTGACCGAGGCTAAACGTTCCAGTGCGGTATTCTTCGCCGGCCGCGCTACATTTTGCGCTGCCGGCTCATTCTTTTTTGCTTTGTTGGCTCCCTGCTGGCGCATGAGCTGTGTTCGCGCTTGCAGCACCTGGCTTGTGGTGTCTGGCAGCGTCGTTTCACTTTGCCGTGGCGGCGGGGCCGATGTTTGTTGGTGTACCGGAACAGGGTTTATCACCGGAATACTCGGTGCCTGTCGCGGTTGTTCAGGTTCGGGTAAAGGTTTGCGCGGATGGAACGCCAGCGCACGCAGCAACGTCATTTCAACGCCCATGCGGCGGTCAGGTGCCCAGGACAACTCTTTGCGCCCAATCAGCAAAGTCTGGTAATAAAGCTGCACTTCGGCAGGCGGTACAACGCGAGCCAGCTCGCGCATACGTTGTTCAATGGCAGCCATGTCTGTGCCTAACGCGGCAGGTGAAAGCTGAACCATCGCCACGCGATGCAGCAGGCTCAGCATTTCCACCAGCAGTGCTTCCCACTCAACACCCCGCGCGGCGGCATCATTCAGCAAGCTCATGACGCGTTCACCGTCGGCATGAATCATCGCTTCAATTAGCGACAGCGCCTGGTCGTCGTCGAGCGTGCCGAGCATCGCGCTCACCGCGGCGGTGGTCACATGCCCATCACCGCTGGCAATGGCTTGATCGGTGAGACTGAGCGCATCACGCAGACTGCCATCTGCAGCACGGGAGAGCAGTTGCAGCGCACGCGTTTCACTTGGGATTTTCTCTTCGCCAAGAATATGTTCCAACTGATGGCGGATTTGTTCGACATCCAGCGCTTTCAGGTGGAATTGCAGGCAGCGAGAAAGAATCGTGACCGGGAGCTTTTGCGGATCGGTAGTCGCCAGCAAGAATTTAACGTGCGATGGCGGCTCTTCCAGCGTCTTCAACAAGGCGTTGAAACTGTGGCGGGAGAGCATGTGCACTTCATCGATGAGATAGACTTTAAAGCGACCACGCGCCGGGGCGTACTGAACGTTGTCCAGCAAATCACGGGTGTCTTCTACTTTGGTGCGCGAGGCGGCGTCAATTTCAATCAGGTCAACAAAGCGCCCTTGTTCTATTTCACGGCAGTTATCGCACACGCCGCAAGGAGTGGCAGTAATGCCGGTTTCGCAATTTAACCCTTTCGCCAGCAAGCGAGCGATGGAGGTTTTCCCCACGCCGCGCGTCCCGGAAAAGAGATAAGCGTGGTGGATTCGGCCCATGGATAAGCCATTAGCCAGCGCAGTCAGAACGTGTTGCTGGCCGACAACATCAGCAAAAGTTTGTGGCCGCCATTTGCGGGCTAAGACCTGGTAGCTCATACGAGATAGGCTCTACATCGCGGGTGTGAATTCAGGGGGTAATGCTAACATAAGCCTCACCCATCGGGCGAGGCTTTAGACTGAAGAGGTGGGGCAGAACTCAGTGGCCAGGGAAAAGTACGAGGCTGTAGCTTTTCACGCCCATTTTTTCCAGGCGCTGCTCACCACCAATATCAAACAGATTGATGATAAACGCCGCGTCAGTCACTTCCCCACCCAAACGGCGGATAAGTTTGACGGTGGCTTCAATGGTGCCGCCGGTTGCCAGTAAGTCATCTACCACCAGAACTTTGTCGCCAGGCTGGATTGCATCAACGTGGATTTCCAGCTGATCGGTGCCGTATTCCAGCTCGTAGTTTTCAGCGATAGTTTCGCGTGGCAGTTTACCGGGCTTACGAACCGGCACGAAGCCGACACCTAATTCCAGCGCAACCGGTGCACCAAACAAGAAGCCACGCGCTTCAGTACCCACCACTTTGGTGATACCGGCGTCTTTAAAGCGTGAAACTAATAATTCAATGCTGGTGGCGTAGGCTTTCGGATCTTCAAGCAAGCTGGTAACGTCACGGAATAAGATCCCAGGTTTTGGATAGTCTGGAATGCTTTTGATGCTGTTTTTCAGATATTCAAGCTGCTGCGCAGTCGCGGTCATAATTAATGCCTGCTAAAAACATGATTCTAACAAAGCACGAGACTGCTTATTAATCAGTCATACCGTGCTCGAAAACGGTCGAATTTACTGGCTGGCATCAACAATTGCAACCACCGCAAATGCGGTTTACGGCTTTTGTTGCTTTTCGTCAATTACCGGCATGCGCCACATAAAGAACAGCAGCGCACACATCATCAACAATAATAGTAGCCTGACCCAAAGAATGTTGACCAGGTAAAGGGATACCGCAAAAGTTAACACGATAAAAATCAATGCCCTGGGTTTTGCTCCCGGCGGCAGTGCACGATGATTTTGCCAATGGCGGATATAACTACCAAACCATGAGCGATATAATAACCAGTGGTGGAAACGCGGCGATGAACGAGCGAAGCACCAGGCCGCCAGCAGGAGAAATGGGGTGGTGGGAAGTAAAGGCAGGACAACACCCAACGTCGCAAGGACTACCGCCAGCCAACCAATGATGATTAATATTGTCCGTTTCATTCAGTATTCCATCGATAACCTGGCGCTTAAACACGTACACCACTGGAGAGTCATTTTGTGAAAACCGCTTCGCTGTTACAAGCTTTGAATACTCGCGTCGCGGAACTCGCGCAAGCCATAGCGCCCGTCTCATTACAACGCGCCTCACAAGCCCGTTTCGATAGTAAGCTGTTTTCGACCCACAGCACGCAACTTAAAGATTATCTCAGCGAAGTTCAGGCAAATCTTGAACAGTTACAGCTTAGCGTGAAAGTGGGCCGAACGGAGCAAGTTGCCTATCTTGCTGAAAAACTGGTGGCGCAAATCGCTGCGTTACAGCGTGAACTGGCGACCGTCAAAATGCGAAAAAACGATCCACAACCCGTGGTTGCCGAGAATTTATATGAAAAGCTCTCGACGCATCAGGATTACGAACGTCGTATCCAGATTATGATTAGCGATCGCGAAAGCCAGCTTTCGTTGCAGGCAACGCTTGCCGGGCAGCAAAAACTCCAGAAGGAATTGGCCGCGCTCGAGGGGCGTTTGCAGCGCTGCCGTCAGGCACTGACTCGTATAGAACGTGCCATCGAAAGACGAGAGCGTGGGCTAAGCTAATACCCAAAATACACATTAACGAGATTAACGATATGTCGCTGGATAACGCACCAGAAGAAGTCAAACTGGCGGTCGATTTGATTATGCTGCTCGAAGAACATGAAATCCCGACGGAAACCGCGCTCGCAGCACTTGAGATTGTCCGTCAGGATTTTTTGCGTAAGCGGGAAGAACAAAAAGAAAACGGTGGATGACGCTGACGCTTATCCCCCCTACAAACGCTTTACTGTTGGCCGGATAAGCGCAGCGTCATCCGGCACAGCATCTCATTTCCCATTATTATCGCGCTTCACCTCGGTCAGTTCATCGCCTTTATCATTACGCAGATGCACTTCCAACTGGTTGAAGGCGATGTTAATTCCGTTCTCACGGCACAGACGATCAATGCTCCGGTTCAGCTCATCGACGGTGTAACTGCGGTCGCGCAGTTCACGCACATACAGACGTAACTCATGATCGAGCGTGCTGGCACCAAAGGTGGTGAAGAACACGGTTGGCTCCGGATCGTGCATGACCTTTGGATGATCATGAGCCGCTTTGAGTAAGATCTCGCGCACTTTATCCAGATCGGATCCGTACGCAACGCCCAGGCGAATCACCACTCGCGTGATGGTATCGGTCAGTGACCAGTTGATCAGGCGCTCGGTGACAAAGGCTTTGTTCGGGATGATCACTTCTTTACGGTCGAAATCGGTAATCGTTGTGGCACGAATACGGATTTTGCTGACGCTACCGGAGAAGGTGCCGATGGTGACGGTATCGCCGATACGCACCGGGCGCTCGAAGAGAATAATCAGACCGGAAACGAAGTTACCGAATATCTCCTGCAAGCCAAAACCGAGGCCGACCGATAATGCCGCCGCCAGCCATTGCAATTTATCCCACGACACACCGAGTGAACCAAAGATGGTCATCGCCCCGACGGCAATAATCACATAGTTCAGAATCGTGGTAATGGCGTACGACGCGCCCTGGCGCATTTGCAGACGCGAGAGCACCAGCACTTCCAACAGGCCAGGTAAGTTGCGAATCAGCACCCACGCAATGGCAAAGGCAATCACCGCAAATAATAGACTGCCCATGGTGACATGCTTGACGATGGCGGCACCGGCTTCAGTGCCGTTGTAGCTCCAGAGCTGGATGCTATCGAGATAACCGAATACCCCGAACAAATCTGACCAAATGGTGTAGAACACGATGGCAAACAGTGCGAACAGCGCAATGATGGCCAGACGCATGGTTTGCTGGTTGATTTGGTCGAGTGCCAACGGTGGCTCTTCTACCGGCTCACCGCCTTCTGCGCCCTCTTTCACCAGGTTTTCACGGCGTAATACCGCGCGGCGATAGGCCATACGGCGTGCCGCAACGCTTAACCCGCGCAGTACGGTCTGGTACACCAGGTTCCAGATAAGGATCAGGTAGATGGTTTCAATCCAGCGCCCCGCCAGGCGCAAGGTGGTGTAGAAATACCCCATCGCCGTCAGCACCATTAACACTACGGGTACCACGCCCATCATCGTGACGGTAAATAATTGAATGGTGTGGTTGTTTTTGTTGCGCCAGTTTTCGCGGCACATTGGGAACACCAGGGCGGCAATGAGCAGCAGGTTGAAGAAGATAATTAACTGCCCAAGCGCATCTTCCACCAGGTGCAGCGGAGAACGCTCACCCAATACCGACCAGAATAATAACGGCAGTAACGCACAACCAATCCGCACTAGCTGGCGACGATAGTGGCTGCACAATTGCGGTGCCATATTAAAGTGGCTGACGGCCACACCGTTGGTGGAAAGCACTTGATACGTTAAGCCGAACACTAACCAGGACAGAGAAAGCTGTTTGCAGAACGCCAGCATAGATTCGCTGATGTTCATCTCCATGCCAGCAAATACCAGCCCGATGGAGTAAATAACCAGCGCACCGGGCAGGACTTTCACCAGGGTGAGTGCAATAGCTTTTGGCGTCAGCATCTGGCTGTCGTTGCGCAGTTGCCCTACCCGACTCGCCTGTTTTTCCAGGTAGCGATCGATCGCTTTAAATTTCCAGCGAATGAGACCTGCCAGCAATAATGCCGGAATCATCAGCAACAAGATGGCGATGATTTTTAACGAGCTTTCTGGCCCTTTTAAGTTAATCCGGGCGCTTTTAAACTGATCGCGCAACGAAGATGGCAATGATTTCAGCCAGTCCCAATCCATTGGCTTATTACTGGTCACCCAGAAAATCTGCTCGGTCAGAATTTGATCGAGGGATTTCGTGACGTTTTGCAGTTGCTGCTTATTGTTTTGCAGATTGATTGCCAGCATGAGTTGCATGCCGAGCTGTTTGTTCAGCTGGTCGAGCAATTCACGACGCGTATCCAGAATTTGTAATAACGCCTCATGAACGTCAGGCGTCACTTCATCGGCGTGTCCGTCTTCAATTTTCTGCACCAGTTCATCTGGTTGGAAAAGGGCATCACGCTGCTGGTTGACATCAAACTGTTCGAGACGAATATCCGCAATACGGTTGGTCAGGTCTTCGGTGTCTTCCGCTGACGGCAAGTTTTGCTGCTGTTGTTGGTAAAGGATACGTGACAACAGCAGGCTGCCTTTCAGGACGGCAATTTGCTCTTTGAGATTACGTTCAGATTGCAGCGCCCGGTCGAGGGTATTTTTGATGCGGATGCTCGGCGGCACCATTTCATTGGCATGCTGAGTGGCATCAATTAAACGCTGGCTTAACTGGTGGTTGAGATCCAGCTCTTGTTTCACCAACGGGTTTTGCTGAATTTTGACCGTATCTTCAGAGTCTATCGCTTCTTGCGCTGTCTGCTGTGTCAGCGTTAAACGCTTGCTGCTGACCGCTTTTTGCAGCAGTTGCAGCGTGTGCTCCAGCTGATTGATATGGGCGTTGGTGTAGTCACGTTGTTTTTGCAGCGCATCCTGCAAGATGGTGTTGCCTTTCAGGCTGTCGCGCTGTTGATCGAGTTGCGCATTAAGCAACGCCTGTTGAGTCAGTAACAAGGTTTGCTGGCTTGGGCGTAGCTCTACCGCACCTGGCGTGACGCCGTTCAGACGGTTACGGATGGTTTCAAGTTGGGCCGACACCGTCATCATCGCATTTTGCACACGCTCGGGTTGCGTTTGCAGGGAAATTAGCTGGCTGTTCCAGGTGGCTAAATCGCTTTGTGAATTCTGTAAATCCGTCATCAAATCATTCAGACGCGATTCAAGCTGACGCAAATTCAACGATTCAATTTCGGCCTCTTCCGCAGCCTGATTTTCACGCTGGTTTTTGAGTTCGTTTAACGCCTCAGTGGCTTTGCGCAGCGCTTTTGGCGCTTCGGTTACCTGCTGATGAAGTTTTGCTGTTTCATCCTTGACGCGATCAATTTTGTCCAACGCTTCAAGCGTTTCATTGAGATCTTGCTGGGTGAGTTTGTCATTTGGCGACAGCGTTTTTTGCTTATTCAGCGCGTTGAGCTGGTTTTGAATTTCTTCGCGGCTAGGGAGATCGCTGGAATTACTTTTCGCCCAGACTGGCTGCGCCAACATACAAAACAGGCTAACCAAAGCGATGAGTAAAAACCGCGCGGAAACACGACGTGAATACAGTGAACTCATGAGTTGCGGCATAGTTTGACAGTGTTTAAAAACAGGCCGAAAAGGTTGGCGAGTTAGAGACGAAATACGAGCCGCAAGATTAGCACGTCTTTTCGCAAAAACCTTGGGCAACTATGTTCAGAATTACCCTATTAATCCTATTTTTAGTGTGGACTTGATCGCAGGGTTGGGCAGTTTTGGAACATTTCCAATAATATAGCCACGTAGTCTTCCGCCTGACCGTGAAGATCAAAGCTGTCGGGCGCAACTAACCAGTTTTCAATCAGCCCGGTGATGTAACTACGAAGAAGAATAACAGCGTGGGAGAGGAGCAGGTTTTTTGGTAACATTTCTGCATCAATGCAACGCTGTAAACTGCTCTCGATTCTTTCATTACCTTCCATATAAAGTTCGCGCCTGGCCTGTTGTAAAACAGCCAGTTCCCCGACAAATTCACATTTATGGAAGATGATTTCAGTCATCAAGCGACGGCGTTCATCGGTGACAGTTGCTTGTAATATGTAAATAAGTAACTCTCTGACAACAGAAAGTGGATCGTCAGGAAATTTTGCCTGATACTCAGTTTCTAAGTCACCAATACTGGATTCCGTTAGCTCCCAGATTTCATTAAACAAATCCGACTTATTTTTGAAATGCCAGTAGATTGCACCACGGGTGACACCAGCTGCCTTTGCGATATCCGCCAGCGAAGTTGCGGAAACACCGTGTTGGGAAAACAAGCGGATTGCAACATCCAGAAGATGTTGGCGGGTCTCTAGTGCTTGTTGTTTGGTTTTTCGTGCCATAAGTGGGTGAAATTAAGGTAGTTAGATTTACATACATTTGTGAATGTATGTACCATAGCACGACGATAATATAAACGCAGCAATGGGTTTGTGGACACTTGATCCATTGAACAACTTTGAAATCGGACACTCGAGGTTTACATATGAACAAAAACAGAGGGTTTACGCCTCTGGCGGCCGTTCTGATGCTCTCAGGCAGCTTAGTGCTTACAGGATGTAATGACAAAGAGACACAACAGAGTGCCCCGCATACCCCAGAAGTGGGTGTGGTGACTTTGAAAAGTGCTCCTTTGCAGATAACAACAGAGCTACCGGGCCGTACCAGCGCTTACCGTATTGCAGAAGTCCGTCCACAGGTCAGTGGCATCATCCTGAAACGTAACTTCGAAGAAGGAAGTGAAATCAAGGCTGGCGTTTCGCTGTATCAGATTGACCCTGCAACATATCAGGCTGCGTATGACAGTGCCAAAGGCGACCTCGCGAAAGCACAGGCAAGTGCAAACATTGCTCAGCTGACGCTTAAACGTTATCAGAAACTTTTGGGTACTAAATACATCAGTCAACAAGATTACGACACCGCGCTTGCCGATTCTCAACAGGCAAATGCGTCCGTCGTTGCGGCTAAAGCCGCCGTTGAATCTGCTCGTATCAACCTTGCTTACACCAAAGTGACTTCACCTATTAGTGGTCGCATTGGCAAATCTTCTGTAACAGAAGGCGCACTGGTCACTAGCGGACAATCTGCTGCGTTAGCAACCGTACAACAGCTCGATCCTATCTATGTCGATGTGACCCAATCCAGCAACGATTTCTTGCGCCTTAAGCAAGAGTTAGCTGACGGCAAACTGAAACAAGAAAACGGTAAAGCTAAAGTCAAATTAGTCACCAACGACGGTATCACTTTCCCGCAGGAAGGCTCTTTAGAGTTTTCTGACGTGACGGTTGACCAAACCACCGGTTCTATCACTTTGCGTGCCATCTTCCCGAATCCAGATAAAACGTTACTGCCGGGCATGTTTGTTCGCGCACAACTGGAAGAAGGTACTAATCCAAATGCACTGTTAGTTCCGCAACAAGGTGTGACTCGTACACCGCGTGGCGATGCTTCAGCAATGGTTATTGGTAAAGATGACAAAGTGGAAGTGCGCAATATCACTGCATCTCAGGCTATCGGCGACAAATGGCTGGTTACTGAAGGGTTGAAGGATGGCGATCGCGTTATTGTAACCGGTTTGCAAAAAGTGAAACCCGGTGTTCAGGTGAAGGCGCAGGAAGTGGCGGCAGAGAATAAAGGCCAGGATCAAGCAGCCGCTGGCGCACAGTCTGAACAAACGAAGTCTTAACTTAAACAGGAGCCGTTAAGACATGGCTAAGTTTTTTATCGATCGCCCTATTTTCGCCTGGGTAATCGCCATCATTATTATGTTGGCGGGTGGGCTTGCGATCATGAAATTGCCTATCGCGCAATATCCAACCATTGCGCCACCGGCAATTTCTATCTCTGCAAACTATCCAGGTGCTGATGCGAAAACGGTACAGGATACTGTGACTCAGGTTATCGAACAGAACATGAACGGTATCGATAACCTGTTGTACATGTCCTCTTCCAGTGATTCCTCGGGTTCTGTCACCATCACCATTACCTTCGATTCCGGCACTGATGCCGATATCGCACAGGTTCAGGTGCAGAACAAATTGCAACTGGCAATGCCGCTGCTTCCACAAGAAGTCCAGCAGCAAGGTGTTAGCGTTGAGAAGTCCTCCAGTAGCTTCCTGATGGTTCTCGGTATGATCAATACCGACGGTTCCATGACGCAGGAAGATATTTCGGACTACGTCGGCGCAACCATTAAAGACCCAATCAGCCGTACGCGTGGTGTGGGTGACGTTCAGCTGTTTGGTGCACAGTACGCGATGCGTATCTGGATGGACCCGAATAAACTGAACAATTACCAGCTCACGCCGGTAGATATTATTAACGCTATCAAAGCGCAGAACGCCCAGGTAGCAGCAGGTCAGTTAGGTGGGACTCCGCCGGTTAAAGGCCAGCAACTTAACGCCTCAATCATTGCTCAGACCCGTTTGAAATCTGCCGATGAGTTCAGCAAAATTTTGCTGAAAGTGAATCAAGATGGCTCACGTGTTCTGCTCAGAGATGTGGCAAAAGTTGAGTTGGGCGGCGAGAACTATAACGTTGTCGCACGTTTCAACGGTCAGCCTGCGTCGGGTTTAGGTATCAAACTGGCAACCGGTGCTAACGCCCTGGATACTGCCAATGCGGTACGTGCCACCGTAGAAAAACTGCAACCGTTCTTCCCGGCAGGCTTGAAAGTCGTCTATCCATACGACACCACGCCATTCGTTAAAATCTCCATCAAAGAGGTAGTCAAAACCCTCGTTGAAGCAATCGTGCTGGTGTTCCTGGTAATGTATCTGTTCTTGCAGAACTTCCGCGCCACATTGATTCCAACGATTGCAGTGCCGGTGGTACTGCTGGGGACGTTCGCTATCCTTGCGATCTTTGGCTATTCGATAAACACCCTAACGATGTTCGGGATGGTGCTTGCGATAGGCCTGTTGGTAGATGACGCCATCGTCGTAGTAGAAAACGTTGAGCGTGTGATGGTGGAAGAAGGATTGCCACCCAAAGAAGCCACGCGCAAATCAATGGAACAGATTCAGGGCGCTCTGGTCGGCATCGCGATGGTTCTGTCAGCGGTATTTATACCGATGGCGTTCTTCGGCGGTTCCACAGGGGCAATCTATCGTCAGTTCTCTATTACCATCGTATCGGCAATGGTGCTTTCTGTACTGGTAGCAATGATCCTGACACCAGCACTTTGCGCCACTCTGCTCAAGCCGATTGCGAAAGGCGAACACCACGAGAAGAAAGGCTTCTTCGGCTGGTTTAACAACATGTTCGACAAGAGCACGCATCACTATACCGACAGCGTCGGTAACATCTTGCGTAGCACCGGTCGTTACCTGGTGTTGTATCTGCTGATTGTGGTTGGCATGGCCTTCCTGTTTATTCGCCTGCCAAGTTCCTTCTTGCCAGACGAAGACCAGGGCGTGTTCCTGACCATGGCGCAGTTGCCTGCGGGTGCAACGCAAGAACGAACCCAAGCCGTTCTTGATGATGTGACCAAGTACTACCTTGAAAAAGAGAAAGACAACGTTAACTCCGTATTTACCGTTAACGGCTTTGGCTTCTCAGGACAAGGGCAGAACACCGGTCTGGCATTCGTATCCTTGAAAGACTGGGATGAGCGTCCGGGTGAAGAGAATAAGGTTCCAGCGATTGCTGGTCGCGCAAGCGCCGAATTCTCGAAAATCAAAGATGCCATCGTGTTCGCATTTAACCTGCCAGCTATCGTAGAACTGGGTACTGCAACGGGCTTCGACTTCCAGTTGATTGACCAGGCAAACCTTGGACACGAAAAACTGACTCAGGCGCGTAACCAGTTGTTTGGCGAAGTGGCAAAACATCCTGACCTGTTAGTGGGCGTACGTCCAAACGGTCTGGAAGATACGCCGCAGTTCAAAGTCGATATCGACCAGGAAAAAGCGCAGGCATTGGGCGTTTCTATCAGTGATATCAACACCACGCTGGGTGCAGCATGGGGTGGTAGCTACGTGAACGACTTCATCGACCGTGGTCGTGTGAAGAAAGTTTACCTGATGGCTGATGCGCCATTCCGTATGCTGCCAAGCGATATCAACAGCTGGTATGTTCGCGGCTCTACCGGCCAGATGGTGCCATTCTCTGCGTTCTCAACCGCGCACTGGGAATACGGTTCACCGCGTCTGGAACGTTACAACGGTTTGCCATCCATGGAGATCCTGGGTCAGGCAGCACCGGGTAAAAGTACCGGTGAAGCGATGGATCTGATGCAGGAACTGGCGAGCAAGTTGCCAACCGGTATCGGCTACGACTGGACGGGTATGTCTTATCAGGAGCGTTTGTCTGGTAACCAGGCCCCTGCCCTGTATGCGATTTCCCTGATTGTGGTATTCCTGTGTCTGGCTGCATTGTACGAGAGTTGGTCGATTCCATTCTCGGTTATGCTGGTTGTTCCACTGGGTGTTGTGGGGGCATTACTTGCCGCAACCTTACGTGGTCTGACTAACGACGTGTACTTCCAGGTAGGCCTGCTGACAACCATTGGCTTGTCGGCGAAGAACGCGATACTTATCGTGGAATTCGCCAAAGACTTGATGGAAAAAGAAGGCAAAGGTCTGATTGAAGCGACACTCGACGCTGTACGTATGCGTCTGCGTCCGATTCTGATGACCTCACTGGCGTTTATCCTCGGTGTAATGCCGCTGGTAATCAGCTCCGGTGCTGGCTCAGGTGCACAGAACGCGGTAGGTACGGGTGTAATGGGCGGGATGGTGACAGCAACTGTCCTGGCTATCTTCTTCGTGCCGGTGTTCTTCGTGGTTGTACGCCGCCGCTTCAGCAGCAAGTCTGAAGATGTTGAACACGCTCACGCAGTTGAACATCACAAGTAAGACTGAGTTCTGCATCTAAAAGGCCGCGCAAGCGGCCTTTTTTATTTATGTTGAGTCCTATTTGTCATATTAATTAATAATTAGTGCCGTCGGTTTTTCCGGCGATAAGTTTCAAAATGTTGCAATATAAACCCTGCAAATCCTGAGTCTGCGGCAAGATATTACTTAATTTTTCTGGAAAACCCGCAAAATCGAATCATACTTATTTATTAGGATAAATCTTAATCGATTACTTATATACATCGCTTTCGATTCACATCGAGCAACATAAAATTAACCTCTTGAAAATAAACTATTTCTTGAAGTAGTCTTTTTGGTTAATTTATAGGAAAAAGCTTTTAAAAAACGTGAAAGTCTTAATAAACATTGCGTTAGGGTAAACTGCTTTTCAACAAATGTAATTTTTCGTAATACCGAAAGGAAATCTGGTACAGATTGATTTATAGTAAAAGTATATGGAATAATCGTTGTAATTGATCCCCACCTCATCCAGGTGTGTCCACCCCAACGCGTTATGTTTATCAAATTTTTGTTCGATAAAAGGGGCTGCATTATGGACGAATACTCACCAAAACGGCATGATATCGCGCAGCTTAAGTTTCTCTGCGAAAACATGTATCATGACTGCCTAACCAACCTTGGCGAGAGTAATCATGGTTGGGTTAATGATCCTACTTCGGCCATTAACTTGCAGTTGAATGAATTGATTGAGCACATTGCGGCATTCGCACTTAATTACAAAATTAAGTACGATGATGAGAGTAAATTGATTGAACAAATTGACGAATATTTGGACGATACATTTATGCTGTTCAGTAACTACGGTATCAATGCCCAGGATCTTCAGAAATGGAGAAAGTCCGGAAACCGATTATTCCGATGCTTCGTTACTGAGAGCCGCGCAAACCCTGTAAGCCTCTCCTTTTAAACTATTACAAGATGTACAAGGTGATTTCATGACTACAAAACCATTAACAAAGACCGATTATTTGATGCGCCTGCGACGCTGCCAAACAATTGATACATTGGAACGAGTGATAGAAAAGAATAAATACGAATTATCAGATAATGAATTGGCAGTATTTTATTCAGCCGCAGACCACCGTCTGGCAGAACTGACCATGAATAAGCTTTACGATAAAATACCGCCTTCTGTATGGTCATTTATTCGTTAATACTTCTGAATCGCTATTACGGTTTGGCATTTAGATTGACATGCTGTTACACCATCGGCCAGCAGAACTTATATCCTGGTTAGCAACGCCTGGCGTGGCTAAGTAGCAATATTATTCTGAACAGTATCGTTATGCTCGAGGTTCGATATTCCTCGCTTTACCTGTAAGGCCTGCTGGAGCAATGCGTCTACAGCTTTCCTTCATCTTTGATTTTTAAACTCAGAATTAACTGTGTGATTACAGTCACAAAATGAAAGAGCGCTCACATTAATTACAAACTAATCGCTTACGTTAACCGATGTCCCAACTATTTATTAAAGGCATCTCCGTGAGTGAAGAAAAACAGAAAATGATAGCAGGCGAGCTTTATCGCCCTGCTGACACGCAACTTCGTGCCGATCGTGTTAATGCTCGTCACTTGATTCACCGCTTTAATCACACTGCCCCTGATGAGCAAGCCGTTCGCGCCGAATTACTGGGTCAATTGCTTGGTCAAAGCCTCGATGCTTATATTGAACCGTCGTTTCGATGTGATTATGGTTACAATATTTTCCTCGGCAAAAACTTCTACGCTAATTTCGACTGCGTAATCCTCGACGTTTGTCCGGTTCACATTGGCGACAATTGCATGCTGGCCCCTGGCGTCCATATATACACCGCCACGCATCCGCTGGATGCCGAAACCCGCAACAGCGGCGTTGAATTCGGTAAACCTGTCACCATTGGGCATAATGTCTGGATTGGCGGACGCGCAGTGATCAACCCTGGCGTGACCATTGGCGATAACGTGGTGGTTGGCTCAGGCTCCGTAGTCACGAAAGACATTCCAGCAAACGCAGTCGTCGCCGGGAACCCAGCGCGGGTAATTAAAATGGTCGACTAACTGTTATGCTTTTTTTTGGCAGAACTGTTACTTTTTTACCCCTGGTGGGATTCTTAGAATAACAGTTCTCTGCCTGTAGCGTTTCTGTTCAAAAGGCCCATCATGACTGAAATTCAGCGCCTGCTCACCGACACCATTGAGCAACTCAATACCGATGAAAAACGCGATAATCGCCCACGTTTTAGCATCAGCTTTATTCGCAAACATCCAGGTTTGTTTATTGGCATGTGGATAGGCTGGTTTGCCACACTTTGGGTGATGCTGGAATCGGACACTCTGTCAGGATCGGTCTGGTTATTAGTGGTGTTGTTTGCGCTGCTAAACGGCTTTTTCTTTTTTGATGTGAATCCGCGCTATCGATACGACGATATTGATGTGCTGGATCTCCGCGTTTGCTACAACGGCGAGTGGTATAACACGCGCAATGTGCCTCCAACGTTGATTGATAAAATCCTGCAATCCCCTGGTGTCGACGAACAGAAAAAATCGCTACTGCATAAAATGATTTCCACCAAAGGCGAACTCTCTTTTTACGATATCTTTTCGCTCGCCCGTTCCTGAAAAACAAGGGGCAAATGCCCCTTGTCTTAACGCCGTTTCTTCCTGCCCTGCACCGCTTTAAAACGCGGATTACTTTTGCAAATCACATACAACCGCCCTTTGCGTTTCACAATCTGGCAGTCTGGATGGCGCTGCTTAGCACTGCGTAACGAATTTAAAACCTTCATGTCCACACCTTTTTATTGTTACTTTATAACATAACAATAAGATAAAAGATGAGCGACCAAAACGCAAGCCAGTTTGTCTGCAAAACCCGCCATAGCTAAATCCCGCAAAAGCTTAGAACCCCGCACCGCGATAACTTAGAAGATAACAATATTGGGCGGCGTGACACGCTTGCGGCAATGTAACTTCCATGAACACCACATCGTTTCAGAAGGGATAAATCATGAATCAGTATTGTTGTTGTCGGGCGAGAAAATCAGAACGTATCAAGAAAACATCTGAAATAAGCGGAGTCCATGATGAGCAAAACAACGATCCAGGCATTGCCAATACTCGATCTCTTAGCCCTTGAGGGTACAGCCACTGACCGCGCTGCTTTTCTTGAACAACTGCGCCTGGCGGCTCGTGATATCGGTTTCTTCTATTTAATTAACCACGGCATTAGCCCCGAACTGCAACAGGCGGTTCAGGATGAAGCCCAGCAGTTTTTCACGTTGCCAGAAGCTGAAAAGCAGAAAGTGGCGATGATCCACTCTCCTCACTTTCGCGGTTATAACCGCGCCGCCAGTGAATTAACGCGTGGCAAACCTGATTGGCGCGAACAGTTTGATATCGGTGCTGAACGCCAGGCACTTTCCATCAATGAATCTCAACCCGGCTGGCTGCGGCTGCAAGGGCCAAACCTGTGGCCGGAATCGCAACCAAGCCTGAAACCTACCCTTTTGCAGTTTCAACGCGAGATGACTGCCGTCGCACTCAAACTGTTGCGCACCTTTGCTCTGGCGCTGAAATTACCGGCTGACAGCTTCGACAATCTCTATGGCAACAAGCCCAACGAGCACATCAAATTGATTCGCTATCCGGGCAAATCCGCAACGGATAGCAATCAGGGTGTGGGGGCGCATAAAGATTCCGGCTTCCTGAGCTTTTTACTGCAAGACCAACAGCAAGGTTTGCAGGTAGAAGTCACGCCTGATAACTGGATAGATGCCGCACCACTGCCCGGTAGTTTTGTGGTGAATATTGGTGAGTTGCTGGAGCTTGCGACCAACGGCTATTTACGTGCCACGGTTCACCGTGTGATTTCGCCACCACCGGGGCAAGAACGCCAGTCCATCGCCTTTTTCCTCGGCGCTCAACTCGACGCCGTCGTGCCGGTTTACGCACTGCCGCCTGAACTGGCGCAGCAAGCTTTAGGGCCGGAGAGCGATCCGCTCAATCCATTGCTCCGTGACGTCGGCTGGAACTATTTAAAAGGCCGCCTGCGTTCGCACCCTGACGTGGCAGAACGTTATTACCCGGATGTCTTGCGTAACAGCACTGAACTCATCGCTTAAACATTAAAGGAAAACACCATGAAAAATGCCGTTTTTAAACTGGCAGGGGTCGCGCTGTCTTTGACTCTGGCTTTCAGCGCTCACGCCGCAGAAACCTTACGCATTGCCGCAGATGCAGTGCCACATGCAGAAATTCTGGCCTTCGTGCAAAAACTCGATCCTAATTTAAAACTCAAAGTGGTGGAGCTGAGTAATGGCGTGAACGCCAACGAATTGCTGGCAAATGGCGATGTCGATGCTAACTACTTCCAGCATGTGCCGTACTTACGCGACCAGGAAAAAGCGTTGGGTAAAAAATTCGCCGTTGCCGCCACCGTTCATATTGAACCGCTGGGGATTTATTCGCACAAATACAAAGATCTGAAATCCGTGCCGGATAACGCCACCCTCGCGCTACCTAATAACGTCACCAACCTGAGTCGCGCTCTTTATTTGTTACAAGACAAAGGATTAATCACCCTGAAGCCGGAATTTAAAGATGCGGCGCAAAACCAGGCCACGCCGCGTGACATCGCCAGTAACCCAAAACATCTGAAGATTGTTGAAATCGAAGCGCCGCAATTACCGCGTTCACTTGATGATGTGGATCTGGCGGTGATCAACGGTAACTACGCGCTGGAAGCCGGTTTAACGCCGTCAAAAGACGCGCTGGGACTGGAAAGTGCGACGCATAATCCATACGCCAATATCCTGGTGACGAACCCGAATTTGGCCAACGATCCGCGCATCAAAGAACTGGCGAAAGATCTGCAATCACCGCAGGTTGCTGAATTTATTCGTACGCAGTTCAACGGTTCTGTCATTCCGGTTGCCACGCCACAGTCATGATTATGCTTGAACGGCTGAGCAAAGTGTATGCCGGAGGAGGCCAACCGGCACTGGATGATGTCTCACTGACTGTGCCAGATGGCGCAATCTACGGCATTCTCGGGCGGAGTGGCGCCGGGAAAAGCACCTTGATTCGCTGTTTAAACTTGCTGGAGCGGCCCACGTCGGGCCGCATTCTGATGCACGATGTGGATATCACTACGCTGAATAATCGCGAGCTGCGCGCTCATCGCCAGCGCACAGGAATGGTGTTCCAGCATTTTAATTTAATTCATGCCCGAAACGTGGCGGACAATATTTCCGTCCCGCTGGAAATCGCCGGGCAGCCGCGTGAAATACGCCAGCAACGGGTTCATGAGTTGCTCGAATTAGTGGGTCTGAGTGATAAAGCCCACGCTTTCCCCTCGCAACTGTCTGGCGGGCAAAAACAGCGCGTGGGAATTGCCCGCGCTCTCGCCGCTCACCCCGACGTGCTGCTTTGCGATGAGGCGACCAGCGCGTTAGATAGCGAAACCACCGCGTCTGTGCTGGCGTTGCTGATGGACATTAATCGCAAACTGGGCGTCACCATCGTGCTGATTACCCATCAACTTGAGGTCGTTAAGGCGATTTGCGATCACGCGGCATTACTTGAGAACGGCAAGTTAGTCGAAAGCGGCTCGCTGTCTGATTTACTGGTTAGCCCCTATTCCCGCCTGCGCCAGGCATTGCTCCCCGGCGACGCGGCAGAAAAAGCATTTTTACGCCGACTCGGCGTTTCAGGGAGAGTGTTATGCGAAGTCGCTTAGCCTGGGAAGATTTATGGCCATTGCTGCTCGACGGCACGCTCGACACGCTTTACATGGTGGGGCTAGCGGCTCTGTTTACGGTGATTATCGGTTTGCCGTTGGGCGTGCTGTTATTTCTCACTCGTCGCGATGGCGTGTTGCCCGCACCAAAACTGAATCAGATTATCGGTAGCGTGGTGAATGTCGGGCGCTCGCTGCCCTTTATTGTGCTGCTGATTGCCCTGATCCCCTTCACGCGATTAATCGTCGGCACCACGCTGGGCAGCACCGCAGCGGTGGTGCCGATTACCATTGGCGCATTCCCGTTCTTTGCACGGGTGGTCGAAAATGCGCTGGATGAAGTTGATAAAGGCCGCATTGAAGCCATTTTATCGATGGGCGGCAATGTGTGGCATATCATCGGCAAAGTGCTGTTGCCCGAAGCGTTACCCGCATTGCTGGCCGGTATCACACTCACCGTTGTGATGCTGATTGGTTTTTCTTCTATGGCGGGCGTTATTGGCGGGGGCGGCCTGGGCGACCTTGCGATTCGTTATGGTTATCAGCGCTTTAATGACCAGGTGATGTTTGGCACTGTGGTGATTCTGGTGGTAATGGTTCAGCTTGTGCAAAGTATTGGTGACCGCCTGGTGCGCCGCCTCGCGCACCGGCGTTAAAGCGTCGGATGACGCTTATCCAACCAGGCGTCATCCGCCAGTTTTTCAAGCCTTCTCACGTACCAGCAAAGTGGTCAACGTAAACGACAATCCCAATGCCAGCGCCACGCCCATTAAAGCAAAGATAAAATACGGGCCGATATACGCGGGCAGGCTAAAAATGCTCGATAAAATATAGCCATACAAGCGAACACCGAAGAAGGCGATAAACGCCGAGGCGATGGAGCTTGCCACAGTGGCGGCAATAAACGCTTTCTTATAGCGTGTCAGCACGCCAAATAACGCAGGTTCGGTAATCCCCAGCAGGGCAGAAATCGCCGCAGGTAACACAACGGCCCGCTCTTCACGTGATTTACTTTGCATCCAGATAGCAAACGTCGAACCGGCAATCGCCATATTTGCCATAAACATCATCGGCATCAGCATGTCATAACCACGGTCAGTGAAGTTTTGCAGCGCAATAGGCGTCATCGCGTGATGCATACCGGTTAAAATCGCCACCGGGCGAATGGCCCCCACGACCAGTCCGGCGAAACTTGCCGAAACTCCAAACAGCCCTTCAATAAACCACGCGAGTGCTTTACCCAGATAAATCCCCATCGGCCCGATCACCACCAGTGCAACCAGGGCGGCCAGGAACAACGTGAGCGTTGGCGTAAAGACGGTTTTCAGCACGTCCGGCATAAATCTATCCACCCAACGGTGGATGTAACTCAATGCCAGCACTGAGAAAATAACCGGAATCACACTCGATGCGTAGTTGAAGACAGAAATAGGCACCACGTTCAAAAAGTAGAACGCATCAACGGCATTCGGCGCATGACTTGCCAGCGATTTTGCCGCTTCAATCAGCGACGGATACATCAAACAGGCGGCTACCGCAGCAGCCAGGTACTCGTTGGTTTTGAAGATACGAGCGGCGGAAATGGCGAGGAAGAACGGTAAAAAATAGAACACCCCACTGGCAATCAAATCGATGACGATAACCGTATCGCTTTTAGCCGAAACCATTTTAAGTGCAATCAATCCTGCCAGCAGGCCTTTGATCATCCCGGCGCCAGCGATAGCGGGGACAATCGGGCCAAACACGCCCGACACGGTATCCATAAACATCGACACCAGGCTTTTGCGCGTTTTCTTCTCGCCAGCCTGAGCGGTTTGTTCAGGCGATGAACCGAGCGCCGTGGTCAGTTGTTCGTACCAGGTATTGACCTGTGGGCCAATAATGATCTGAAATTGGTCGCTCTGGATTTGTGCCCCCAGAACACCCGGTATTTTTTTAATTGCAGACTGATCAATCTTATTTTCATCGACCAGAGAGAAGCGCAAGCGCGTCATACAGTGCCAGGCCTTACTAATATTATCCGCACCGCCAATCAGGTGAATAATATTATTAATGGCATCACGAGTCCCCATCTGTCACTCCCAAAGAATTGCTTATTGTTATGTGTTGAATGCCATTGATGTTAGGGAATCACAACCATGAAAACAAACCAATAAACTTTGACCACTGTCACATTTAGCCGCCATGAAAGGCATAAAACAGCATTACAGTACAAATTGGTATGGTTTTATCACACATCAAGCCCCTTTTCCTGACCAATAAAAATAAGCAAAAAAAATGATTTACCGGCACTCAAAAATAAGGTGATAGTAATAAACAGAAGCCTTAAATCTGATAAGCAATTGACCGTTATTAAAACGCGTTTGGAGTAATCTCGTGCTACCAACCATTATTGAAAATATCGAATGCTTTATTACACGCCCCGATCGTCATAACCTGGTGACTGTGCGCGTGACGACCAATAAAGGCGTCACCGGCCTGGGTTGCGCCACCTTCCAGCAGCGCCCACTTGCGGTAAAAACCATGGTTGATGAGTACCTCAAACCGCTGCTCATCGGGCGCGATGCCAATAACATCGAAGACCTGTGGCAAATGATGACGGTGAACGCCTACTGGCGCAACGGCCCGGTCATCAACAACGCAATTGCGGGTGTAGATATGGCCCTGTGGGATATCAAGGGCCAGCTTGCCAATATGCCGCTGTATCAGCTGTTTGGTGGCAAATCGAAGGACGCTATTGCGGCCTATAGCCACGCCGCCAGTGAAACGCTGGAAGGTTTATATCTCGAAGTCGACAAACTGCTGGCGCAGGGTTATCGCTACATCCGCTGCCAGCTTGGCTTTTATGGCGGCACACCGCAGGGTTTACATGCCACAAAATCCCCGACGCCGGGCGCCTATTATGACCAGGATGAATACATGGCCAACACGGTGGCGATGTTTAAAGCGCTGCGTGAGAAATACGGCAACCAATTCCATATTCTTCATGATGTGCATGAACGCCTGTTTCCACAACAAGCGGTGCAACTGGCAAAAGCGCTGGAACCCTACCAGCCGTGGTTTATCGAAGATATTCTGCCGCCTCAGCAAAGTGCCTGGTTAGAACAGGTTCGTGCGCATTCCTCTGTTCCGCTGGCGATGGGCGAGTTATTCAATAACCCGGCTGAATGGCATGATTTGATTGTGAATCGACGCATCGATTTTATTCGCTGCCACGTTTCACAAATTGGTGGGATTACGCCTGCGCTGAAGCTCGCGGTTCTTTGCCAGGCATTTGGCGTGCGCCTCGCCTGGCATGGCCCGTCAGACATGACGCCGATTGGGGTTGCCGTGAATACCCATTTAAATATTCATCTGCATAATGCCGCTATTCAGGAATTCATTCCGAACAAACCAAATACTGAATCCGTGTTCCCGGGCGCCCCCGTTGCGGAGCAAGGGTATATTTACCCACTGGAAAAACCGGGTATTGGTGTCGGGTTCGACCAGCAAAAAGCAGAAGCCTTCCCGGTGGAATATCGCCCGCACGAGTGGACGCAAAGCCGCTTACCCAATGGCGCGATTCACACGCCTTGAGTTCCCTGGCGATAAGCTAAATTGTCGTGGTTATAGGGGGTGACGTAGGTGCAGGAATAATTGATATCAACGATATCGCTAATTTCGAACACGCGTCCCCCTTCAAGAATTCCCCGGTTGATGATGCGCATCGCCGGGCTGCCCTTTTTACACTCCAGCAATACTGACTGTTCTTTGTTAATTGCTACAGCCTGATAACTGGTTAATAAATGTGAGATACGAAAGCCTTTACTCAGCACATATTGTTGAATCGACCGTTCAATAACTTTCTGATTCAAATCAGGAAAATCCTTAACCGGCATGCGTGATATTTCGATTTGTACTTTCTGATTATCGACATAGCGCAGGCGGCAAAACTGCCAGATATACTCATCGGCCCCCAGACCAAATACCTGCTGCTCCTCAAGACCGGGTAATTTTTTATGCAGATTCACCATCCGGAAAGTCATCTGGTCGAAACGCTTTTCAGTGATGGAGTTATAAACCAGCGGATTATTACGTGCCTGCGGATTAATCCAGATACCCGAGCCTTGTATAATTTCGACGACGCCAATGCTGACCAGTTTTTCCAACGCTTTGCGAATAGTGAAACGCGAAACATCATATTCCGCGGCAAGCTGGCGCTCGGGCGGTAATTTGCGCCGCTGATTATCATTGTGCTGGTAAATTTTGCTTAACAGATCCTGGATAACAAACTCTTTTTTCTTCATGTCCGATTCACCAGTCGCTGAATTGCGTGATGTTTAAATAGTCCAGTTTGGAGTAAAACATAACATCCCGTCTTGAGCTGAGATAGACTAACCTCGTCTATGGAAACCATTATAAAAACTAACCTCTTAACGGATCTAAAAGAATGACATCTCGCAAGCTCATAAGCCTGGTAAGCGGTGTACTGATTCTGGCAGTTCTGTCCCCTATTCTTCTCAGCGTCTATTTCGCGCATCGTAATGCTGAAGAGGTTTTCCACGAGGAATTAGCCGAATTTGCCGATCACGCCATGTATCGCACCAGCAAAGTCATCGATCAGGCAGTTGCGGCCGTAGATGAAATCAACCTGGTCGATGATAATACGTGTTCAAAAGCCCATGCAGAAGCCATGCATCGCATCGCGCTTAAATATCGCTACGTGCAAGAAGTCATGTTTCAGGATAAAAACCACATTCTGTGCACGTCACTGGTGTCTTACGAAAACAACAATTTAATTGGCAAACCGGATCGCGTTGGCGCTAATGGTTTTAATGCCTGGTACACCACCCCACCCACACCGGGATTTAAACGGAAAATGGTGTATATCGGGAAACTGCCTCATCTGGCGCTTGTCGATCCGATGTCGTTTATTGATATCCTGCCGTTCGGAAAATATACCTTAAATATCGCCATGGTGGGCTTGGGTAAAAACCAGCTGATTGCCAGCAATAGCCATTTTGTCCCTGATGAATGGCGCGCTCCGCTTATCCAGGGCCTCGACGAGTTTCAGACTGACGACGATTTTTACATTATCCGCCGGGATAACGATCTTGGGCTGGCCATGATTGCCTGGGCATCGCGAGAGCCGATGAACGGCGTCTGGTACGAACAACTTTTCATCTGGCTCCCCGTCGGTCTGGTCATTAGTCTTGCTGCGGGGATATTCCTGATTAGTATTCTGCGGCGTTTATTATCACCGCGTAATCGCCTGATGGATGCCATTAGAAATCATGAAATCAGTGTGGTGTATCAGCCTATTGTCCACCTGCAAAGTGGTGAAAGTGTTGGCGCTGAAGCCCTGATTCGCTGGCAGCAACAAGATGGTTCCATGCTTAACCCGGATGCATTTATTCCCCTGGCAGAGCAGACTGGGTTAGTGACGCAATTAACCGAACAAGTCATTGAGTTAATATTTATCGAGCTTGGGGAGTGGCTTTGCCAGCATCCTGACCACCATATTTCGGTTAATTTAGGTGTACGCGATGTCCGTAGCCTGCATATTCTGGAGGTTATTCAGCCTTATTTGGTTCGGTATTCTGTCAAGCCGGGACAAATCGCATTTGAAATTACTGAGCGTGGTTTTGCTGATCCAAAAATAACTGCGCCGATCATTGCGCAATATCGTCAAGCCGGACACGCCATCTACATTGATGATTTCGGGACGGGATACTCAAGCCTGAGTTACTTGCAGGATCTTGACGTCGATATTCTTAAAATCGACAAGTCATTTGTTGATGCCCTCGAATATAAAAACGTCACACCGCATATTATTGAAATGGCCAATGCATTGGGTATTTTGATGGTAGCCGAAGGGATTGAAACCCCGAGCCAGGCCACCTGGTTACGTGAGCAAGGCGTGCAGTACGGCCAGGGCTGGCTGTTCAGTAAAGCCCTGGCAAAAGATGAATTTATCCAATGGGTTGAGAGTTATCGCGCCAAAGTGGCGAAATAAGCGGGTTATTTAACCCCCAGGCGCTTAGCCAGACGGTGTAAATTCGCCACATCCAGCTGTAACTGGCGGGCGCATGCCGCCCAATTCCCCGCGCAGGACGCCAGAGTGCTGATAATAATCTGACGCTGGAAATCATCCGTCGCGGTGCGCAAATTATCCGCCAACGGCGCTGAAACCGCAGGCTGATTCACGGATTTGGTTTCACTATCGGCTAACTGGAAATGCTGCGGTTGCAGCCAAATTTCACCGTCCGGCTTACCTGAACGCGCCAGTACCGTGGCTCGATAAAGCGCATGTTCCAGTTCGCGAATATTCCCCGGCCAGTCATATCGACGGAGCAGATCACGGGCAGCCTCGCTCAAAGCCACCTGCTTGAGTCCCATTTTCACGCGGCTTTGCTCGCAGAAAAACCCCGCCAGCAAAGTGATGTCATCGCCCCGCTCGCGCAGTGGCGGTACATGCAGCGGAAACACGCTTAAACGGTGGAATAAATCGGCGCGAAACGACCCTGCCAGCACATGTTGCTTAAGGTCACGGTTGGTCGCCGCCAACACTCGCACGTTCACTCTTTGGCTGCTGTCATCGCCGACGCGCTGAATATCGCCATATTGTAAAACCCGCAACAATTTCGCCTGTAATGTTAATGGCAACTCGCCGATTTCATCCAGGAACAGCGTGCCGTTGTCTGCCATTTCAAACTTGCCGGTTCGATGATGAATGGCTCCGGTAAACGCCCCTTTTACATGGCCGAATAATTCACTTTCCGCCACGCTTTCCGGCAGTGCCGCGCAGTTGAGATAAACCAGTGGATTCGCCGCACGCGCCGAGCCACTGTGAATAGCACGCGCCACCAGCTCTTTCCCAACGCCAGTTTCCCCGGTGATCAGCACATTCAAATCAGAGCCAGCAACGATTTCGATCTCTTTCTTGAGTTGCACCATTCCCGCAGATAAACCAACCATTTCAGCGCTGCTGCTTTTCGTGCTGATGGGGGCGCTCGTCACAGCAGGCGTTTGATTTTCAAGTTGTTCCATCAGCAACGCGTTATTCAGTGCTCCCGCGGCGAGCACGCTAATTAACCGTAACTCTTCATCACTGAAATGGTCGAATTGCAGCGGGTCCATACCGTCAACGGTTAACGCCCCAATCAAATTTTGATCGGCAAACAGCGGCAGTCCAAGGCAAGCATGCACTTTTAAATCTGTATGGTCGGGAATCAGCCCATCGTAAGGGTCAGGTAATTCGCTATCCGCCGGAAAACGCACCACATCACCCGCGCGGGCAATCGCCTCAAGGCGCGGATGTGCGTCCAAATCAAAACGCCGGCCGAGCACATCCTGCGCCAGTCCATCAATCGCCAACGGGCGAAACTGCCGCGCTTCGTAACGCAATAATGCCGTGGCATCCCCCCCTAAAAGCTGGCGCAAAGTGCGAATCAAACGGGCGAAACGATCCTGGTGAGAAATGCCGCTTTGCAGGTCGATGGCGATATTGGCAAGGGAAGTAATAGACAGGCTCATTAGCGGCTCCAGATTGGGAAAGTTTAAAGTTACCGCGTAATGGTCAAAATGACAAAATTATTGTCATAAAGACAATTTTAATGACTGTCTTTATGACAATTAAATTTTAAGTGTATTTATAAATAACAATAAAAATCAAATGATTAAAAAGTTGGCACGCTGATTGTAATACATCAAATACGAGCATCATTTTTTTAATTCTTTTTGAGGGTATTTTCAATGGCGATTCAGGTTAAAAACAACATCCAATGGGTAGGTCAACGTGACTGGGAAGTGCGTGATTTTCATGGCACCGAATATAAAACACTGAAAGGCAGCAGCTATAACAGCTACCTGATTCGTGAAGAAAAAACCGTGCTGATTGATACCGTTGACCACAAGTTCAGCCGCGAATTTGTGCAAAATCTGGCGGCTGAAATTGACCTGAATACGCTTGATTACATCATCATTAACCATGCGGAAGAAGACCACGCAGGCGCACTGACTGAGTTAATGTCGCGGATACCCAACACGCCAATTTACTGTACTGCCAACGGCGTGGACTCTATCAACGGGCATCACCATCATCCTGAATGGAATTTCAATGTAGTTAAAACCGGTGACAGTCTGGATATCGGCAACGGCAAGCAACTCATCTTCGTTGAAACCCCCATGCTGCACTGGCCAGACAGCATGATGACGTACATGACGGGCGATGCGGTGCTGTTCAGTAACGATGCCTTTGGTCAGCATTACTGTGATGAACATCTGTTTAATGATGAAGTTGATCAGGTGGAATTGTTCGAACAATGCCAGCGTTATTACGCCAACATTCTTACCCCGTTCAGCCGCCTGGTGACGCCGAAAATCACTGAAATCCTCGGCTTCAATCTGCCGGTGGATATGATTGCGACATCCCATGGCGTGGTGTGGCGCGACAACCCAACGCAAATTGTGGAGCTGTATTTGAAGTGGGCAGCGGATTATCAGGAAGATCGCATCACGATTTTCTACGACACCATGTCCAACAACACTCGCATGATGGCGGATGCAATTGCGCAAGGCATTACGGAAGTTGACCCGCGCGTAGCGGTGAAAATTTTCAATGTCGCTCGCCATGATAAAAACGAAGTTCTGACAAACGTGTTCCGCTCCAAAGGCGTGCTGGCCGGAACATCCACGATGAATAACGTGATGATGCCAAAAATTGCCGGTCTGGTTGAGGAGATGACCGGGCTGCGTTTTCGCAATAAACGCGGCAGCGCCTTCGGCTCCCACGGCTGGAGCGGAGGCGCGGTAGACCGTCTTTCCACCCGTTTGCAGGATGCCGGTTTTGAAATGTCGCTCAGTTTGAAAGCGAAATGGCGTCCGGATATTGATGCGCTGGAAAACTGCCGCGAGCATGGCCGTGAAATCGCCCGTCAGTGGGCGTTAACTCCGCTGGTTTCTGCCCCCGCTTCCGTACCGCAAGAAAGCGTGGTTGAAACGACCACCTGCGCTGATTTAGGCCCACGAATGCAATGCAGTGTCTGCCAGTGGATTTACGATCCGCAAACCGGCGAGCCGATGCAGGATGTCGCACCGGGAACGCCGTGGAGCGATGTACCAGACAGCTTCTTATGCCCGGAATGTTCATTGGGGAAAGACGTCTTTGATGTGCTGGCAACGGAGGCAAAATGAAACATGGCATCGTGATCGTCGGTTCGGGCTTTGCTGCCCGTCAACTGGTCAAAAATATCCGTAAGCATGACGCGCAGATCCCTGTACGCATGATTGCCGCCGACAGCATGGACGAGTACAACAAACCCGATCTCAGCCATATCATCAGTCTGAATCAACGTGCTGACGACCTCACCCGGCAGCGTGCCGGGGAGTTTGCCGAGCAGTTTAATTTAACGCTCAATGCCAACAGTTGGGTGTCCGAAATTAATCCTCGCGAGCGCCTGGTAAAATGTGGCGACCAGCAATGGCCGTACGACAAACTGGTGCTGGCAACCGGCTCGAGCGCCCTGCTCCCGCCGATTGACGGCAAAGAGCTGATGCTCACGCTCAATAGCCAACAAGAATATCTGGCCTGCGAATCGTCATTACGCGAGGCGAAGCGCGTGATGATTCTGGGCGGCGGTTTGATTGGCACAGAACTGGCGATGGATTTTTGCCGCGCCGGGAAGCAGGTTATTTTGGTGGATAACGCCTCCAACCTGCTCGCCTCGCTGATACCTGCGGAAGTCAGTAGCCGTTTGCAGCAGCGACTGAACCAGATGGGTGTCGAACTGTTGTTTAACCAGTGCCTTGAGTCGCTGAATAAAACACCGCAGGGAATCAATGCTGCATTGAGCAACGGGCGGACTATCAGCGTGGATGCGGTGGTGGCTGCGATCGGCCTGCGTCCAAACGTTGGGCTGGCGCAGCATGCCGGGCTGGCGGTGAACCGGGGGATTGAGGTAAATCGCCAGTTGCAGACGTCAGATGAGAATATTTACGCTCTGGGTGATTGCGCGGAAATAGATGGCAAAGTGCTGCCATTCCTGCAACCGATTCAGTTTAGTGCGATGACGCTTGCCAAAAATCTATTGGGAGCCGCAGACGGTCTGAGCCTTCCTGCAATGCTGGTGAAGGTGAAAACGCCTGAGCTACCTTTGCATCTGGCAGGGGAAACGCAACGCGGTGATTTGACCTGGCAAATCACCGCCGAGCCACAGGGACTTATCGCCAAAGGCTATGACGAGGCGCAACAGTTACGGGCGTTTATTGTCAGCGAAGCGCATATGAAACTGGCGTTTGGATTATTACGGGAATTACAGATTTAGCGGGTAATCATACGGGTGACGCAGGCTTCCTGCGTGAGGCGGATAATATCTGCGTCACCCCTTGCCTGACTTATTGAAAAGTCTACTCGTCAAGAATTGGCGCAAAGCCACCATAAATCATACGCTTGCCATCAAACGGCATCGACTCACCAAACTCTTTCATCCGTGGGTCAGACATCATTTTCGCATTCGCGGCATCACGTACTTCTTTGGAAGGGTACTCAATCCAGCTAAACACCACTTCTTCACTCTCTTCGGCTTTCACTGCCATACGAAAATCAGTGAGCTTGCCATCGGGCACATCGTCAGCCCAGCATTCAACAACGCGTAACGCCCCAAATTCTTTAAACAACGGTGCGGCTTTTGCGGCTAACTGCTTGTATTCATCCTTCTTTGCTGCGGGTACAGCAACTACGAAACCATCAACATAACTCATTGTGAACCTCCACGGTGTGGGAAGTACGGCAGATCATACGGGTAGATAATTTCTACCCGTGATGATTACGATTGTTAAGTTTAGTCGTTAAGAATGAATGCTTCCTGCTTAAAGATTGAGCAGCATTTCATATTGCGTACAGGGATCCTGACGGAAACCGCTGCTTTCGAAAAGTGGGGCGAAAGATTCCGGGATGGCCGTGGCGGTAAAAATCCCCGGGAAACGCTCACGTAAAAGCGTCAGCAATTTTTTGGCCTGCCCCTGACCACGTGCTGTTGGCTCAACATAAAGCATACGCACTCGCGGCGGCTGGGGAGAAGTCGCGACCATCGCGTAAGCCACGTCGTTCAGCACATAGGCCTTGCCGGGTAATTTATAGAGCGTCTCGGGGGCGGTCAGCCACGGCAAACGCTGACGGGAATCCGTCATCATTTTTCTCGCCATGACCATCGGGTCGATTTCTTGCAGCTCGCCCGTTTCGGTAAACAGCGTCGAATTCACCGCATTGAACCCCACCAGTGTCTGCTGGCGCACAAACCCCATGCGTTCATACAGCGCCAGCCCGCCGTCGTTACCGACAATCACCTCCAGCCACATCTTTTTATCGCCACGCGCACGCGCTTCATCGATTAATTGCTGCATGAACTGTTTGCCAAAGCCCTGACCGCGTAATTCAGGGCGAAGTGCAAATGCCGCCAGGCGGCTGGTTTGCCCACGGCGAGTAATGATTGCCAGCGCTTTCGGGACACCGTCTTGCGTCCAGACTCTGCTGTCATTAAAACTGATATCTTCGGCACTAAAACGCGACGCGAAGGTTTCACCATCAATGGTAAAAGGGACTAAATATCCTTCAAAACAATGAGAAAGAATTTCAGCCAGTTGATAGCTATTCCAGTTCGCCGCCGCGTTACTCATGACCTTGTTGTGCATTGCTACCTCATCAGATGGTGTGTTTTTCATCCACATTAGGGCACAACAGTCGGTTCGACCAGGCTTTTTTCCCGCTGAATATGAATGCGAAACCACGGCAAACAGAGTTGAATAAGCGGGCCAATGGCCAGCGCATATAACACGGTGCCGACGCCAAATGTGCCACCCATCAGCCATCCCGCCAGTAAAACCGTTAACTCAATCGCCGTTCGCACACTGCGCACTGACCAGCCGGTACGGGCGTTAATCCCGGTCATCAGACCATCGCGTGGGCCGGAACCAAACCCGGCGCCAATGTACATACCGGTCGCTATCGCATTGACCAGAATGGCCGCCAGCAGTAAAAAACTGCGTGCCACTAACGATTCAACCGGCGGCATCAGTGCTAGCGCTGCATCCGCAGCAAGGCCGAGCACGATCACGTTGCTGACTGTCCCCAGGCCCGGTTTCTGGCGCAGCGGGATCCACAGCAGCAACACCAGCGCCCCAACCACGATCATCACCATGCCAATATTTAAAGAAAAGATCCGCGCCACGCCAAGGTGGAATACGTTCCAGGGATCGGCGCCCAAATTTGCCCGCACGAACATAGCCGTGGAAACTCCGTACAACACCAGTCCGGTGTACAGTTGCAGCAAGCGACGAGCGATCATGATCTTTACCTCAGAAATCTGTTATGGCTTTACTTTTATACAAAATGGATATGATATTAAGGTCCAGTTATCACAAAGTGGATTGCTATGGCACAGCGCAGAACGGGTTCGTCATCACTGGTAAAATTGCTGGGGAACTGGCATCAGGATTTACCGCGTACGCCCGTTTATCGGCAACTGGCGGACGGGCTACGGCTGTTGATTCTGGATGGTCGCCTGCCGTTGGATAGCCGCCTGCCAGGGGAGCGCGAGCTGGCTACAGCGCTGGGGATTAGCCGCACGACGGTAGCAACGGCTCTGGCGCAACTGCGTGATGAAGGTTATCTGGCAAGCCGCCAGGGGTCGGGTTCGGTCACGATGCTGCCAGAAAGCGGGCAAACTGTTTCACCGCTGACAGGACGTGCCGCCACGCTGGATTTATCGACCGCCGCACTCAGCGCCGGGCCGGAGATTCATCAGGCCTATGCGAATGCCCTAATTGCGCTGCCAGAACATCTCGGCAGCACCGGTTACAATCAGCAAGGTTTGCCTGAACTGCGCGACGTTATCGCGCAACGCTACGCTGCACGCGGGCTACCGACAACTGCCGATCAGATTATGATCGTCAACGGTGCGCTAAGTGGTTTTGGCCTGATTCTGCGCTTACTGACCGGGCCTGGCGACCGTGTGGTTATCGATAATCCCACATACCCGATGGCGCTTTCAGCCATTAAGGGCGCATCGTGCCGGGCTGTTCCCGTCAGCCTGACCGAAGACGGTTGGGATACGGATGGGCTGGCGGCAACCATCGCACAAACATCGCCGCGCCTGGCCTATTTATTGGCCGATTTCCATAACCCGAGCGGGCGTTGTATGGATGCTGCCACGCGTGCCGCTATCGCTGAGATTGCCGCCCGAACGCGCACCACCATTGTGGCCGATGAAACCATGGTCGACCTGTGGTACGAAGCCCCTCCGCCGCCACCGCTCGCCGCTTTCGACGATGCAGACCGGGTGATTACGTTGGGTTCTGCCGGGAAAAGTTTCTGGGGCGGTTTGCGCCTGGGCTGGATACGCGCCAGCACGCGAACCATTGCGTCTCTGATTCAAATCCGCGATTCATTGGATTTAGGCTCACCGGTTCTTGAGCAACTTGCCGCCATTCACTTGTTCAGTGAAGCCGAAACCTTCCTGCCTCAACGCCGCGCACTATTGCGAGAGCGCCGAGACGCCTGCGCGCAAACCATTAAAGAGCTGTTCCCGGAGTGGAAAATTACCGTCGTGCCGCAAGGCGGTCTGTCCTGGTGGATTGAATTACCCAAACCGCTGGCAACGGTATTCGCGGCAAGTGCAGAGTCAATCGGGATACGCATTGGCGCAGGGCCTCGTTTTGGAACTGACGGCGCATTTGAGCGATATTTACGTTTACCGTTCACGCTTGAACCGACGCAAATGCGTGCAGCCCTGGAACGATTAAAACCCCTTTGGGATAATCTGGCACAAACTGGGAATGAATATATGAGAAGAGTGGTGGTTTGAGCGTCCAGATAATACCGATACTCATGTAATTTATTACAAGCATTAGTATCCATCCGGCAAGACTTTATTTATTGACACCAGCTTTCCATTCTTCATAGTAATATATCCACCCTCTTTTAAATCTGCCAGCACTCTGAATACATGAGTACGAGATAATTTGGTGCGCCGTATAATAAAATTCGCCAGGCCTTCACTTTCTTTGGGGTAGATTTTAGCTCTGTAGAGATAACGGTACAACATGGGTTTGATTGTTTGATAGCTGGTGAGTTGCTTTCTTTCAGCGTGTAATTCAAGAGAGAAAATGGTCATGAAAATCAAAATATTTGATAATACCTGCATATTTTCAGTGCCTTGAAAGAAAATATTATCAAAGTTCTCATAAGAAATTTTAACGACTTTCACTGGTGTCATGCATTTGTATTCAAAACTCAGTAGCGGACAATACCGCTCCATCAAACCAATGGGCATAAAGTCAATCGCATTGCCAATGGTGAGTTCACTTTCTGCATGTAGAATAGCAACAGAACCTTCAACCGGAACATAAATAAAACCTGGTGTCAGATCTAATTTTTTAGTTACGGCAAAAATCAATGGCTCTCCACTTTTGCAGACATCATTAACCTGACGCTCCATGTTCAGCGATTTATAATAACGATGAATATTTTCGAAACTAGCTGCCATAACACATCCAATATATATCATCAGTAATTATAGTATAGCGCCATCAAAACAAAATGTCTGTACAAAATGAAAGGCGTAATTCCATCTAAATAGCAAAATAAACTGTAGTCCCATATGGTACTACTTCATCATTATGTAATCGATTAAAATTGACGAAGTGGTAAACATACAGGTTTTTCAAACCAGTTTATTCAAAATAAAGTGAAGTCTAAAAAATATTTCTTATCTTTTAGACTTTATTAAATTTAGAGGTTGAATTAATGAGACTGAATTTAATAGCCACAAGCCTGATTGCTGCTGGCTTACTGACAACGCTGTCAGTCAGCGCTGCAACGCCAGCGCCAACAAAAGATGCAACAACTGCAACTAAACAAGCGAATGAAGCACTTTACAATCAACTGCCTTTTGCTGATAAAACTGATTTTGCCAATGCGCATAAAGGCTTTATCGCCGCCCTCCCGCAAGAGGCTATAAAGGGCGAGAAAGGCAATGTTATCTGGAACCCGCAGCAGTACGCTTTTATTAAAGAGGGCGACAAAGCACCAGCGACGGTTAACCCGAGCCTGTGGCGTCAGTCCCAGCTAATTAATATTAGTGGCCTATTTCAAGTGACCGACGGTGTTTACCAGATCCGTAACCTCGACCTTTCCAATATGACCATTATTGAAGGTAAAACCGGGATTACCGTTGTCGACCCGCTGGTTTCTGCCGAAACCGCTAAAACGGCAATGGATCTGTATTACAAAAATCGCGGTAAAAAACCCGTTGTCGCGGTTATTTTCACCCACAGCCACGTTGACCACTACGGTGGCGTGCGGGGTGTGGTAGATGAAGCTGATGTCAAAGCGGGTAAAGTGAAACTTTATGCTCCGCAAGGCTTTATGGGTGCCGCAGTTGACGAGAACATTATGGCGGGTAATGCCATGAGCCGCCGTGCGAGCTATATGTATGGCAATCTTTTACCTGCCGATGCAAAAGGCCAGGTTGGTGCGGGCCTGGGTACCACCACTTCAGCCGGTACAGTGACATTACTGGCGCCAACAAACTACATCACTCACACCGGCCAGGAAGAAGTGATTGATGGTTTGACCTACGACTTTATGATGGCGCCTGGTTCAGAAGCGCCGTCAGAAATGCTGTGGTATGTCAAAGAGAAGAAGATGATAGAAGCAGCGGAAGATGTCACCCATACGCTGCACAACACGTATTCTCTGCGCGGGGCGAAAATCCGCGATCCGTTGGCATGGTCTAAATATATTAATGCGGCCATTGATCGCTGGGGCAGCGATGCTGAAATCATTATCGCTCAGCACCACTGGCCAACCTGGGGTCAGGAAAATGTCGTCAACCTGATGAAAGGCCAGCGCGATATGTATCGCTACATCAATGACCAGACGTTGCGCATGGCGAACGAAGGCCTGACCCGCGATGAAATCGCAGCCAACTTCAAGCTCCCACCGAGCCTCGCGAAAACCTGGGCAAGCCGTGGATATTACGGTTCCGTCAGCCACGATGTGAAAGCCACCTATGTGTTCTACCTCGGCTGGTTCAATGGCAACCCGGCAACACTTGATGAACTGCCGCCAGAGCAATCAGCGAAGAAATTCGTGGAATATATGGGCGGAGCAGACAGCATTCTGCAAAAAGCGAAGTCTGATTACCGCCAGGGTAATTACCGTTGGGTGGCTCAGGTCGTGAGCAAAGTCGTATTTGCCGATCCCGATAACAAGGCTGCACGTGAACTGGAAGCCGATGCGCTGGAGCAAATGGGGTATCAGGCAGAATCCGGCCCATGGCGTAACTTCTATTTGTCTGGGGCACAGGAACTGCGTAATGGTGTTGTCAAAGCTGCAACGCCAAATACCGCAAGCCCGGATACCGTACGCGCCATGACGCCAGAAATGTTCTTCGATTATATGGCCGTGCATATCAACGGTGAGAAAGCGGCTAATGCCCACGCGGTGCTGAACTTTAACTTCGGCGACCAGGGCGGGAAGTACAAACTGGAACTGGAAAACGGTGTGCTTAACCACACACCAAATTCAGCAGCCAGTCATGCTGACGCCACAATTAATGTTTCACGCGATACGCTCAATCGCATTGTGCTGAAAGAAGAAACATTGCAACAGGCGAAAGACAAAGGTGATGTAAAAATCACTGGGGATGCAGGAAAACTGGATGAAGTACTGGGTTATATGGATAAGTTTGATTTCTGGTTCAATATCGTTACGCCTTAACCGTTCCACCAAAATAAGTAGTCTATAACTTGAATGCCCTGTGACGTCAGTTGCGGGGCATTTTTATTGCTTTATCGGTTTATTGATTTGCGCTTTAAGGGAATGAAGTTAAAACAGGATAATGCAGAGACAGGCTTAAATATGCTGGAGTTTTACATGCGCCAGAATTGGGTGGGGGCCCTGCCAGCTACATCCCGGCACACGCGTCATCTGCTGCGGCTGCTTCCTTCCGGACCTGACCGAATTCACAAATTAGCATTGCGGGAGAACCAACAGGGCCCCCATTGAGAGCGCTAGTTACCTAACGCGCTGGCGCATTATCCATGTTGCCCTATGCAATTGCAAGCAACGAGCGGTCAGGTGTTGGTTTCTTGCGCAGCCTGCGTTTTGCTTCCTTGTTTGACGGCCGGCGATTATCCTGTACAGCAGGCGTTTACGAGGTTTGCTATGGATAACAATGATTCATTCCCGATGCGGGTTTTCCAGATTATTGCTGCTATTCCAGAAGGTTGCGTCACCACTTATGGCGATGTCGCACGTCTGGCGGGATCTCCGCGTGCGGCAAGACAAGTCGGCGGCGTTCTCAAACGTTTACCCGAAGGCAGCAAACTGCCGTGGCACCGAGTGGTGAATCGCCACGGGCATATTTCCCTGACCGGCCCGGATTTACAACGCCAAAGGCAAGCCTTGCTTTCAGAAGGCATTATGGTTTCTGGCGAGGGGAAAATTGATATGGAACGTTATCGCTGGAATTATTGAAAAGCGCCTCGGGTGAGGCGCTTCGCATTACGGTGAAGATCAGAACTGCGTTGGCGCAGGAACCGCTGCAGAAGGGTTCACCTGGGTCGGTGAAGTTGATGGAACCGTTGTCATCGCACCGCCACTGGCCTGAACAGGAACCGCCGTTTGCTGGACCGGCACCAGTGTCAGATCGACTTTTTTCCCGCCCTGGTTAATCACCGGCTGAATAGTATCGGTGATAAACATCAGTTTATCGTTCACGGTAATCGCCGCACTCAGGATAATTCGCGCATTCGGCTGAATATCTGCTGGGTTAAACGGCAGCACAAAGCTGAACGGTGACTGCTTCCCTTCCGTGCGAACGGCTTTCTGTGACAATACTCGTGACGGCGCATCAGCCATAGAGGCATCAGACAACGTGACAGTGAGTACCGCATCCGGTGGTAAAGCGACTTTCTGACGAATCCATACCGTACCGGAAACATTAGGCTGTGCAATATCAGACTGCGCAGTTGCTGCTGCCGAAGTTGTTGTAGCGGCAGGTGCAGGCGTTGGGATATCAGCGCTTTTCTGCGCGCATCCCGCCATCGCTACGGCAATGGCTAAACCACTTAACGTGTGCACAAGTTTCATTGATTTGTTCTCCTTATTATCAATGCACCAGCAGGCCGTAGGCCCACGAGTAATGAGTGGTTAAACTTACTTATCACGCTAAGTGTGGCACATATAACTGGTTTTTGCCCAAAAGCGAAACCGATCGTCAGGTCGGGCCACTACGTGGCGATTGCAGGAAACCTGTTATAATCAGGCCAATTGCACGATTTTTATTATTTTATTGAGGACCTTTTATGAGTCAGGCGCTCAGCAATTTATTGGCATTACTCAATCTGGAAAAGATTGAAGAAGGTATTTTTCGTGGCCAGAGCGAAGACTTAGGGTTACGTCAGGTATTCGGTGGGCAAGTGGTTGGCCAGGCGTTGTATGCCGCCAAAGAAACCGTGCCGGTTGACCGTCTGGTGCACTCATTCCACAGCTATTTTTTGCGTCCCGGCGATAGCCAGAAACCTATCGTTTATGACGTTGAAACCCTGCGCGACGGGAATAGTTTCAGCGCCCGCCGTGTAGCTGCGATTCAAAATGGCAAACCGATTTTCTACATGACCGCGTCTTTCCAGGCGCCAGAGCCAGGCTTTGAACATCAAAAAACCATGCCTGCTGCCCCTGCCCCTGAAAATCTGAAATCAGAGACTGAAATTGCGATGGCATTTGAGAAACTTCTGCCTCAAACGCTGAAAGAAAAGTTTCTGTGTGAAAAGCCGCTGGAGATTCGCCCGGTGGTTTTCCATAACCCAATGCAGGGCCATGTTGATGAGCCGGTACGCCAGGTGTGGATGAAGGCTAACGGTAAGATGCCTGCCGATTTGCATGTACATCAGTATTTGCTCGGGTATGCGTCGGACTTTAACTTCCTGCCTGTCGCCCTTCAGCCGCATGGCGTCGGTTTCCTCGAACCGGGAATGCAAGTCGCTACCATCGATCACTCAATGTGGTTCCATCGCCCGTTCGATATGAACGATTGGCTGCTCTATAGCGTGGAAAGTACTTCCGCCTCGAGTGCTCGTGGCTTTGTGCGCGGGGAGTTTTATTCTCGTGATGGGGTGTTAGTGGCGTCGACGGTGCAGGAAGGCGTGATGCGCAAGCGGGGTTAATCCTGAAGCATAAAAAAAGCGGAGCCTGTGCTCCGCTTTTTCATTAACGTGTTACTTATGCGTTGTAAGCATTCTCGCCGTGGCTGTTAACGTCCAGACCTTCGCGCTCATGCTCTTCTGGTACGCGCAGGCCGACAGTCAGGTCAGCAACTTTGAAGCCGATGAAGGCGACTACCGCAGACCACAGAATCGTCACACCGATACTTTCCAACTGCACCAGAACTTGATGGCCCATGGTCACGCCTTCTGCGTAGCCCACACCGCCCAGAGAAGTTGACGCGAAGATACCGGTCATGATGCAACCAACGATACCGCACACGCCGTGGACACCGAACACGTCGCAAGGGTCATCAACGCGCAGCCATTTCTTCAGCAGCGTCACGCCCCACAAACCAGCCAGGCCCGCCACGATACCGATAATCAGTGCGCCGCCGACGCCAACATAACCACACGCTGGGGTGATACCGACCAGGCCTGCAATGGCACCGGAACACGCGCCCAACAGAGAAGGTTTGCCACGCAATGCCCACTCGCCGAAGACCCAGCCCAGCACCGCAGCCGCTGTTGCAACAACCGTGTTCACGAACGCCAGGGCTGCGATTTCGTTTGCAGCACTGGCTGAACCGGCGTTGAAACCGAACCAACCGAAGTACAGGATTGCCGTACCGGTAAAGACCATCGGCAAGTTGTGTGGTTTGAAGGCTTCTTTACCGTAACCCACACGTTTGCCAATCAGGTAAGCGCCCACCAGGCCTGCAACCGCGGCGTTGATGTGAACCACTGTACCGCCTGCGAAGTCCATCGCGCCGTGCGTTGCCAGTAAACCGCCGCCCCACACCATGTGTGCGATTGGCAGGTAAGACAGTGTCAGCCAAATCACCACAAAGATAAGCACCGCAGAGAAACGAATACGTTCAGCCAGCGCACCGACAATCAGTCCAACGGTGATACAGGCGAAAGAACCCTGGAACGCAACGTGAATATACTGATAGAACGAACCGGTCAGCGCGGTGAGCTGGATGTTTTTGAGCATCACCCAGTCGAAGTTACCGAAGAAACTTCCGCCCGTGCCGAAGGTTAATGAGTAGCCGTAAACCACCCACAGCACGCAAACCAGTGCAAACGTGACCGTAATTTGCGTCAGCATCGACAGCACGTTTTTGGAGCGAATCAGGCCGCCGTAAAACAGCGCCAACCCAGGAATTGTCATAAACAGCACCAATGCGGTGCTAATCATCATAAAGGCGTTGTCTGCTTTATCGGCCACAGCGGGTGCCGCCAGAGCGATTGATGGCGCAAGTGCCAGGGCTACAACGCCTAAGATAGAGGCTAATTTCTTCATTTTTCCATCCCTTTCACGAGTGGCTAAGACGATTACAGTGCGGCTTCGTCGGCTTCGCCGGTACGAATGCGGATGACGCGTTGCAGTTCGGCAACGAAAATTTTCCCATCGCCAATTTTGCCGGTGTAGGCAGCTTTACTGATAACATCAATTACTTCGTCGAGTTGATCGTCGGCAATGGCTACATCAATTTTCACTTTAGGCAGGAAATTGACGCTGTATTCAGCACCGCGGTACAACTCAGCGTGACCTTTCTGGCGACCAAAGCCTTTCACTTCGGTGACAGTCAGCCCTTGAATACCGATTGAAGACAGCGCTTCACGCACATCTTCGAGTTTGAACGGTTTAATCACCACGGTAACTAGCTTCATAGATCCTCTCCAGTGAGAATTGGCAAACGACACGATTTAGATAAAGCAAAGGTCATGCCAAAATTGGAAAGCAGTTTTTTTCAGCGCGTTAAGCTGCGCCAAATGGGGATTTTAAGGAGAGAAATAATGATGACTGGGATTAAGAAAGTTCTTAGGAAATAAAAACGCACCATTTAAGTGCATGGTGCGTTTCACTTCTGCACCAATGGCGATAACCATTGGTTTTATGCGTGATTTTGGTGCATCACGCGGTGGCGGGTTCTTCGCGCGTAGCGGCGGCTAATTCTTCGCCAGCCAGTTGCAGCTGATACATTTGCCAGTATCGCCCTTGGGCGGCGAGTAATTCACGGTGCGTGCCGCGCTCAACGGCCTGCCCACGATGTAGCACCATAATGGTATCGGCATCGGTTATCGTCGATAAACGGTGCGCAATTACCACAAGTGTGGTGTGCTCGCGGACAACCGCCAGCGCCTGCTGAATAGCCTGCTCGGTGCCGGAGTCAATATTAGCCGTGGCTTCATCGAGGATAAGGATCTGCGGTGCATCCACCAGCACTCGCGCCAGCGCCAGTAACTGCTTTTGGCCAACGGACAAATTATTGCCCTGCTCACCCAGACGCGTGTGAATGCCTTCGCTCATGGTGCGCGCCAGCTCCGCAAGCTGCACGGTTTCCAGCGCCTGCCAGACTGCCGCTTCGCTGATGTCGCGCCCAAGCGTGACGTTTGCAAAGAATGAGTCCGCCAGCACCACCGGATCTTGTTGCACCATCGCCACACCCTGGCGCAACACGCTGTGGCTTAAAGTATCAAGCGGGCGGCCATCAAGGCGAACTTCGCCTTTTGTCAGCGGGTAGTAGCCCATCAGCAAGTTGGCGAGAGTACTTTTCCCGCTTCCGGTGTGCCCGACGAGCGCCACAAAACTACGCGCTGGAACATCCAGATTAATGTCCTGCAATACCAGGCGATCGCCACGGTATGAGAACGACACGTTATCCACTTCAATGCGGCCACTTTCCAGCGGGCGATTGTCGTTGCCGTAATCCTGGCGCTTACCGTCCATTAACTCAAACACACGCTCACCAGCAACCACCGCCTGTTGCAGCATGGATTGTTGGGTGGTGAGTTCGATTAACGGCTCGTTAAGACGCCCCAGATAGTTGATAAACGCGTACAGCACGCCGACCTCAATGGTGCCGACCGAGGTAAAACCGAACAGCATCAGCAAGCCGCAAAGCACCATGGCGGAGAAAAGACTCAGCAACGGACGGAGTAAAAAACCATCGAGGCGCAGGGTTTGCATCCGCGCCAGATAATGTGAGCGGCTGGCGGCATTCATGCGCTCGCCAAAACGCGCCTGCTGGCGGAATTGCTGGATAACGCTCATGCCGGAGATGACTTCGTTAAAGCCATCGTTGATATCCGCCAGATAGCTGCGCACCCGGCGCACAATAGGCGTGCTGTAGCGCTGATAAATAAACATCACGATAATCACTGCCGGGAAGATGCAAATTGCCACCGTCGCCATGCGCCAGTCGAGGGTGAACATCGCCACCAGCATCGCGCCAATCAGCGCTGCACTGCGCAAAACAGTCGCAACGACGGTGACGTACAAATCGCGGATCACTTCGGTATCGTTGGTAACACGGGAAATTAATTGCCCGACAGGCTGAGTATCAAAGGTACTGAGTGGCTGGCGCAGCGCGGCATCCATTACGTCGGTACGCAGCTTTTGCACCACACCCACGGCGGCCTGGTTAAATAACAGTGCCTGCCAGTAATGCAGACCCGCGGCTGAAATAGATAAAAACAAGTACGCAGTGGCCAGCCCGGCCACTGCCGCAATCGGCAAGCGATGTTCAGACACCATGTTGTCGATGAAATAACTCACCAGAATCGGGCCAGTCACTTCCGCAGCCGCCGCAATCCACAACATCACCACCGCCCCCGCAAGCGGTTTACGCCACGGAGAGCCATAGGCCAGCAGGCGTTTTATGGTTGGCCACTGCTTGATTGCCTTACGCATTGGCGGGTTCCTCATCGGCCGTATTTTCTGGTGCGTCATCCAGCGCCGCTTCGAGCTGTTGATAACGATACATGTCGCGATACCAGCCAGAGATGCCCACGAGCGCATCGTGATTTCCGCGCTGCACCACGTGTCCGTGTTGCATCACCAGAATTTCCGAGGCTTCGGTCAGCGCCGACAAACGGTGTGCGCTGATGATTACCGTACGGTTTTCACCCCACTGGCGCAGGTTGTGGAGGATCTGGTGTTCGGTGCGCCCATCGACCGCCGAAAGAGCATCGTCAAGAATCAAAATTTCCGCATCGAGTAATAACGCCCGCGCGATAGAGATACGCTGTTTCTGGCCGCCAGAGAGCATAACCCCACGCTCGCCAACTTCCGTTTCGTAACCTTGCGGCAGACGCAGAATATCGTCATGCACGCTGGCAAGCCTGGCGACGTGTTCAATTTCTTCCTGCGTCGCGCCCGGTTTGCCGAGCGCAATATTGCTGGCAACGGTATCGGAGAACAGGAACGGCGTTTGGTTCACAACGGCCAGACGGCTGCGCCAGGAATCGAGTTTCATCTGCGACAACGCAATGCCGTGGAAGCAAATTTCGCCCTGGTCGATATCAAAGTGACGCTGAAGGAGCGAGAGGATAGTACTTTTCCCGGCGCCCGTTGGCCCGCAAAGGCCAAGCATTTCGCCCGGTTTCAGCGTGAAAGAGACGTTCTCAAGCGTCGGACGCGTGGTTTGTGGGTAATGGAACGCCTGAATATTCGCTTCTACCGTGCCGCGCCCCGCCGGAGCGTCTTGCTCACCATCAACCACTGACGGCGCTTCGGCTAACATGCTGCGGATACGGCTGTACGCTGCGCTGCCGCGCTCAACGATATTGAACATCCACGCCAGCGCCAGCATCGGCCAGATCATCAGGCCAAGATACATCACGAAACTGGTCAACTGGCCGAGTGTCAGCGTGCCCTGAATCACCATCCAACTCCCGCCGCCAATCGCCAGCAGGTTTGCCGTGCCGATAGTGATGTAAATCGTCGGATCGAAACGCGCATCCACGCGCGCGACTTTCATGTTTTTCGCTCCGGCATCTTTGGCTTCAGCGGCAAACAGCGCGGACTGCCTGTCTTCCAGACCAAATGCTTTGATCATACGGATACTGGATAAACTTTCTTGTGTGCGGTCGTTGAGCGTTGAGAATGCGGCCTGTGCGAGTTTGAAACGGTGATGTAACTGGTCGCCATAACGCTTAATCACCAGCGCCATAATGGGCATCGGCAACAGCGCAAGAAGAGTGAGTTCCCAGCTGATTTGCGTCGACATGACAATCAATACTGCGCAGCCCATCACCAGCGAATCCACCAGCGTTAATACGCCCTCGCCTGCGGCAAACACCACGCGATCGACATCGTTGGTGGCTCGCGCCATTAAATCTCCGGTGCGGTGGCGCAGGTAGAACTCGGGATGCTGGCGGCTTAACTGGCGGTAATAATCTTCGCGAAGTTCCACCGCGAGTTGGTAAGACGCGCCGAATAACAGCACGCGCCAGACGTAACGCAACATGTAGACAATGACTGCGATGACCAGCATGACGCCAATCCACATCAGCACGTCGGTGCCTGAAAGCGTCTGTTGGGTGACACCATCAACAATCACGCCCACAAGTTTAGGCGGCACAAGTTGCAGGATGGCAATGATAATCAGCAAGGCCACCGCCCCGAGATAGCGTCGCCATTCGCGGGTGAAGTACCAGCTTAGTTGAGCAAATAATCGCACGCAGTCAGATTCCTGAGAAATACTAGTGAAATACTATTGAAGGCCGGGAGCGCGGGTTTCAACGCTCTAATGGCAAAGCCGTGGTGTATTTTATCTGTTCCATGGCAAAACTCGAAGTGACATCGCTTAAACCAGGAATACCGTTCACCAGCCGTTTGTAAAAATCGTCGTATCGTTTCATGTCTTCTACCTGCACACGCATCAGGTAGTCATACTCCCCTGCCATACGCCAGAAACCGAGCACTTCGGGCATTTCGGCAACCACTGATACAAATTTGCAGTACCACTCGCTGCTGTGATGCTGGGTTTTAATGAGCACAAAAGCGGTCAACCCAAGGCCCAGTTTTTCTGGATCGAGTAACGCGACTTTCGCCCGGATAACACCGTCGTCTTCAAGCCGTTTCAGGCGTTTCCAGCAAGGGGTGGTGGTCAGATTAACGGCATCAGCGAGAGCCTGCAAAGAGAGGGTGCAGTCGATTTGCAACAAGGATAGCAGCTTACGGTCAATTTTATCTAACATGGCGACCTCAGGGAGAAATTTTTTCTCCATTTAATTCCCTGAGAAGGCTAAAAGGCAACTTTTTTATCCCGTTTTTGCATTACTCTAAGCACAAATAGACAAACGGATACGACCATGACCAGCAACTGGGTAAACCACGCTATTAGCGAAATTAACGCCGATTACCAACGCTCCGCCGATACACATTTGATTCGCCTTGCGCTGCCTGGTTTTCCCGGTATTCAGCTGTATCTGAAAGATGAAAGCACACACCCGACCGGCAGCCTGAAACATCGCCTGGCGCGCTCGCTGTTTTTGTACGGTCTGTGTAACGGCTGGATTAAAGAAGGCACCACGATTATAGAAGCGTCTTCCGGTTCAACTGCCGTGTCCGAAGCCTATTTTGCCCGTCTGTTAGGTCTGCCGTTTATCGCGGTCATGCCAGCCTGCACCGCAAAACGCAAAGTTGAACAAATCGAGTTTTATGGGGGCCGTTGCCATTTCGTCGAGAGCGCGTGCGAAATCTACGCCGCATCCGAAATGCTGGAGCGCGAACTGAACGGCCATTATATGGACCAGTTTACTTACGCTGAACGCGCCACCGACTGGCGCGGCAATAATAATATTGCCGACAGTATTTTCCGCCAGATGGAACATGAACCGCATCCGGTCCCGGAATACGTGGTGATGAGCGCTGGCACAGGTGGCACATCGGCCACTATCGGTCGCTATTTACGTTATCAGGGTTATCCAACAAAACTGACCGTTGTGGACCCGCAAAATTCAGTGTTTATGGATTACTGGCAGAACCGGGATTGCAGCTTACGTAGCGCCGTCGGTAGCAAAATCGAAGGGATTGGTCGCCCGCGCTGCGAGCCTTCGTTTATTCCGGATGTGATTGACGACATGATGCGCGTGCCAGATGCCGCCAGTATTGCCACCATGCAATGGCTGGAAACTGTTCTGGGTCGTAAAGTTGGCGCGTCCACCGGGACGAATATGTGGGGCGTGCTGCAACTAGCTGCACGTATGCGTGACGAAGGACGTACCGGTTCTATTGTGACGCTGCTTTGTGATAGCGGCGAACGTTATCTGGAAACCTATTACAACGCGGAATGGGTGAAGGCGAATATCGGGGATGTCGCGCCGTGGCGTGCTGAAATTCTGGATTTGATTAAGTAAAAAATTGGCCGGGCTAAATGCCCGGCCTGCTGCAAGGTCTCGTCATTCGGGGGAATAAGTGAGATTTGGTGTATCCAGCCAATGCGTCAAATAATGAGAAACTGCCTGCTTGTTGCAGTGACCAATAACAGGTAAATGCGGTAAATCTGCTTTCAGTTGCGCCATCGCGTTGCCCATGATCAAACCATGACCCACGCTTGAGAGCATTTCGCGATCGTTCATCGCATCGCCAAACGCCATACAATCTTTCATCGTCAGGCCAAGATGCTGGCTTAATACATTCAGCGCCGATCCTTTATTGCAGCCTGTCGGTAACACTTCCAGGCAATCGACTGCCGAGAAACAAAGAAACGCTTTATCACCCAGCGCTTCATTCAACTGGATTTTCAAACGGCGCAGATCGTCGTGATCGCCGCAGAAACAGATCTTCGTCACCTGATGTGAAGGTAAACGCTTAAGATCCGTCAGGCGGTATTTGAAACCGCTGTAGACATGCGCGTGCAGTAATTCAGGGATCTCGTTTTGCGTCATCCACCCGGTATCGTTAAACACATGCATACTTGCCTGGGTTTCCCAATGGCTGTGCAGGACTATTTCTGCCGCTTCCGGGGCGAGATCTTGCCTGTGCAGCAACTCTCCTTCCGTCGAATGAATGCGCGTCCCGTTTCCGGTAATTAAAAATGCCTCGAGTGATAACGATCCCAGAATATGGCGCATTTCCAGCACATGGCGACCGGTAGCAAACGCGAGAGTCATCTGGCGTTCTTCCCGCAGACGGTTCAGGGTGCGTAGCGTTTCATCACCCAAATGGTGATTGGGCATTAACAGCGTACCATCCATATCAAATGCAGCCAGACGAGCCATGTTTACTCCGATTTGTGACATTTAAAACACTGTTGGCAGTATCACCTGGCATATACGGAACTAATAGTGAATACTTTTTGAAAATTGTTCCGGGTTTATCTCATGCGCTTGTTAAATCGACTCAATCAGTTTCAACGTTTGTGGCAACCTTCGGTGGGAGAACCTCAACAAGTTACGGTGGCTGAACTGGCGGCGCGCTGTTTTTGCAGCGAGCGTCATGTGCGGACTTTGCTTAACCAGTTGCAGGACGCGGGTTGGCTGACGTGGCATGCGCAGTCAGGGAGAGGAAAACGCGGCACGCTGAGTTTCCTGGTCACGCCTGAAAGCGTGCGTTCAGGCATGATGGAACAGGTTCTGCACAAGGGACAACATCAGAATGCGCTGGAGCTGGCGCAAATTGCGCCTGAACAGTTACGCCAGTTGCTGCAACCGTTTCTCGGCGGGCAGTGGCAAAACGATACTCCAACGCTACGTATCCCCTATTACCGGCCACTGGAACCCTTGCAGCCGGGGTTTCTGCCTGGTCGCGCCGAACAACATTTAGCCGGGCAAATCTTTGCCGGACTGACCCGATTCACCTCAAATAACCCGGCTCCGCAGCCCGATCTCGCCCATCACTGGCAAGTCTCGGAAGATGGTTTGAATTGGTATTTCTTCATTCGTTCCACATTGCACTGGCACAATGGCGAGCCAGTGGAAACGACGCAATTACAGCAACGGTTGATGATGCTTTTGACACTTCCGGCAATGCGACGCCTGTTTGTCAGCGTAAAAAGCATCGAACTGACCCATACACAATGCATCCGTTTTATTCTGCATACCCCTGATTACTGGCTAGCTCACCGACTGGCAAGTTATTGCAGCCGCCTTGCACATCCTGAAGATAGCCAAATTGGATGCGGGCCATTTCGTCTCAGCAGCTTTAAAGAAAACCTGGTGCGTATTGAAAGTTTCGAGTCCTGGCATCTCAGCCACCCGCTGCTTAAAGCCGTAGAATACTGGATTACCCCTCAGCTTTTCGATACTGAACTGGGCACCAGTTGCCGCCATCCGGTGCAAATCGCCATCGGGCAGCAAGATGAACTGGTACATCTAAGGCCTGTCAGTAACAGTATCAGCCTTGGGTTTTGCTATCTGGCGGTCAAACAAAACAGCAATTTGTCTCCGGATCAGGCGCGTTTCCTGATGCAGATAATCCACCAGCAGCAGGTGATCGCCAGCCTGCCGGTAGATGAATCGCTGATCACACCGAGCGTGGAGATGATCCCCGGCTGGAAGATCCCCGAGTGGGGCTCATGTAAAACCGTCCCTCTGCCACCGCAATTGACGCTGCTGTATCATTTGCCGGTTGAGTTACATGTTATGGCGCAACAATTGAAAACCCATCTGGCTGATTTAGGCTGCGAACTGAATCTGGTCTTTCACGACGCCAAAAACTGGACGGGTTGCGAAGCCCTGGCTCAGGCCGATTTAATGATGGGTGACCGCTTGATTGGCGAAGCTCCGGTTTACACACTGGAGCAGTGGTTACGCAGCGATGTTATCTGGCCTGCTGTTCTCACGGAAACTCAGTACACCCATCTGCAAGCCACGCTTGATGCCGTACAAGTTCACCCAGAAGAGAGCGCCCGTAGTGTCGGTTTGCAGGAAGTGTTCAGCGCGTTAATGCGCGATGCGATAGTGTCGCCGCTGTTTAATTACCGCTACCAAATCAGCGCGCCGCCTGGCGTTAACGGCATTGAGTTGAATGCCTGGGGCTGGTTCGATTTTACGCAAGCATGGTTGCCACCGCCGACAATGGTGTGAAGAAGCTGGGCAGCCCATACGTCCACGCGTTACCATATATTTTTAAGTGATTAACAGGATTACTCATGAAACGTGCAGTTGTCGTCTTTAGTGGTGGCCAGGATTCCACAACCTGCCTGATTCAGGCCTTACAACAATATGATGAAGTCCATTGTGTGACGTTTGATTATGGCCAACGCCACCGCGCTGAGATTGACGTTGCCCGCGAATTAGCGCTGAAATTAGGCGCTCGTGCCCATAAAGTTCTGGATGTCACATTGCTGAACGAACTGGCTGTCAGCAGCCTGACGCGCGATAACATTCCTGTGCCTGATTACGACCCGCAAGAAAGCGGCATTCCCAGCACCTTCGTTCCAGGGCGCAATATTTTGTTCCTGACGCTGACCGCAATTTATGCGTATCAGGTTGAAGCCGAAGCGGTTATTACGGGCGTTTGTGAAACAGATTTCTCTGGCTACCCGGATTGCCGCGATGAGTTTGTGAAAGCGCTGAACCATGCTGTCAGCCTCGGTATGGCTCGTGATATCCGTTTTGAAACTCCGCTGATGTGGCTTGATAAAGCAGAAACCTGGGCACTGGCAGATTACTGGCAGCAACTGGAACTGGTGCGTAACGATACGCTGACCTGCTACAACGGGATTCAGGGCGACGGATGTGGTGAATGTGCGGCCTGTCACTTGCGGGCTAACGGCCTGAACCACTATCTGGCAGATAAACCCGCGGTAATGGCGGCGATGAAAAAGAAAACCGGTCTCAAATAATTCAATGGGCGTGGTGTTTACCACGCCTTTACTGCTCCCGCTACTCCATCATTTGCACGAGTTTCTCGCGCAATTCCCCTTCCAGCGGAACTGACTTCTGCGTTTTCAAATCAATGCAGACGAAAGTCAGTAACGCATCGGCGACGATTTCGCCTTCAGGCTCAAGTTTAACCACCTGACTCAGCACGCCGCTTTTGCCGTTGAGTTGCTGCAAGCTACTTTCGATGCGTAGCAAATCACCCAATACCGCAGGGCGGCGATAGTTAATATTGATATTCACCACGATGAAGGCGATGTTGTGTTCCGTCATCCACTGGAAACCAGCCGCATTTTCCAAACCCTCCCAGCGAGCCTCTTCAAGGAACTCAAGGTAGCGGGCGTTGTTTACGTGCTGGTAAACATCCATGTGATAACCACGGACTTTGATATGTGTTTGCATAGCGCTAAAACCCTATATCTAATTTTAATAGTCAGGTGAGGTAACAGGCCACACGCAACTGGTATGACCTGTTTTTAGCATAGCAAACTTTCTACACTACGCGAGCCGTCCGTACTAAGCGTTAAAGCTTAATGTGAGACAGATTGCGTTCTACCAACGCACTGCCAATCCCTGGCACCTCCTGAAGCTGTTCGAGCGCTTTGAATGGGCCATATTCTTCGCGGTAGCTCACAATCGACTGCGCCTTTTTCAAACCGACGCCGTTCATTGCCTGCGCCAGCGCTTCCGCACTGGCGGTGTTAATACTCACTACGCCATCGTCAGCATCGCCGGGTTTAGCAACCGTTACGGGAGTGGCTGGAGTTTTATCAATGTGCTGTTGTGCTGTGTCATTTTTAACGACAGCCGGTGCGGCCGCAGCCGGGGTACATGTGCTTGCACCAATAATAGCCACGGCGATACACATTGCTTTAAGTCCGGTTTTGAATCCTGTTTTCATGCTGTTTCTCCTTGTGTGTTGACAGCGAGGCCACCTTACTCGGGGAGAAAAACAGGAACAATTGGCAATCTTCAAATGTGGAAAAGGCCGCGAAAGCGGCCTTTGATTGTTGCAGAGCGTTGCAGTTTACTGCGAGTAACCTCGGAGAGTATTACTGCTGTTCGATGCTGTCGCCCATCTTAATTTTCGCTTCTTTGCGCAGACTGGTCATCAACGCTTCGAAAGAGATTTGGGCATTGTTCTGGGTAATTCCCTGAACCATGGCTTTTTTCTGCTCCGCTGGCATATTACCGGCTTTCACTTCATCGACGGCTAGCAGAACGACGTTACCCTGCATGTCATTTGCCACACCATAAGAAGGTTTATCCTTCGCAGGTAACGGCAGTGAGAATGCCGCCTGGCTAATGGGATCCTGCCCCGTACGCGCTACGGTTTTCGCAGTACCAAAGCTGAGGCCAGCCGCTTTCATCGCTTCATCGCCTTTACCCATTTTCAGAGCGTTCAGCGTTTTGTCAGCATCCAGTTTCGCTTGTTGTTCCGCTTTCTGGAATTTAACCTTCGCGATAACCTGGTCACGAACTTCCGCGAGCGGTTTAATCGCTTCGGCTTTATGTTCAGCGATACGAATAACAAACGCACGATCACCATCAACAGTGATGATGTCAGAGTTCATACCCGGAGTTCCGTTCGCACCCACCAGACCACCATTGAAAATGGCATCGGAAACAGGCTTGAAGTTCAGCTCTGCCGGTAAGTTATCGTGACCGAACCAGCCAGTCTCAACCGCTTTAACGCCAGCCACTTTTTCAGCACTTGCCAGAGATTCGTTATCGTTGCTTGCCGCGTCGCTCACTTTTTGTTGCAGCGCGTAATAAGCATCAACTGCTTTATCTTGCTTCACTTTCGCCGCAATCGCGTCTTTCACTTCAGACAGCGGTTTGGTTTGCGCAGGCTGGATGTCATCAAGACGCACAACCAGGAAACCGACAGAAGATTTGATAACACCGGACAACTGGCCTTTGTCTTTCAGACCGGCATTTTTCAGCTCATCAGGAGTGGTACCTGGCTCCAGCCAACCCATGTCACCGCCGTTACGGGCAGAGATGATGTCAGCAGATTTTTCTTTTGCCAGGGCCGCAAAGTCACCGCCTTTGTTCAGCTCATCCAGAATCGCTTTAGCTTCGGCTTCAGTTTTGGTCTGAATCACGCTGTAACGGTTACGTTGAGGTTGAGTGAACTCGTCCTGATGCTGGTCGTAGTAGGACTGAATATCTGTATCCGCCACTTCAACTTTCTGAGAAGCAGCATCAAGCATGATGTAGCTTACTTTGAACTGCTCAGGGGCGATGTATTGGTTTTTGTTTTGCTCGTAGCTGCTGTTGATTTCCTGCTCGGTCACTTCTTGCTTCGCTGCCAGAGCATTCACATCAATGGTCGCTTCACGAACAACACGTTGCTGTGATACCAGGGCTGCCAGCTCGTCAGTTTCACCTGCCAGCATGAAATCAGTACCGACAACGGCGTTGATCAACTGCTGCGTCGTGAGCTGGTTACGCAGCGCTTGCGCGTATTGGTCAGCAGTCATCCCCATGTTGTTGATGATTGCGGTATAACGGGCGTTATCAAATTTACCGTTATTCTGGAAAGCGGGTTCTTTGAAGATAGCGAGTTTGATTTGCTCGTCGCTAATGCCAAGACCAAGATGTTTGGCGTATTGATCCATTAACGCTTCATCAATCAGGCGTGACAGCACTTGCTGGCGCATCTGCTTGATGTAGCCTTCGTTGCCAGCCAGTACAGAGAATTGTTCGCCAAGTTGCTGCTGTTGGCGATTACGTTCGCTGGCAACGGCATTTTCAAACTGACCACGGCTGATTTCCTGGCCATTCACTTTTGCGGCGTAGTTGGCACTTCCGCCAATCAGGTATCCACTCACGCCAGTCAAAATGAATGACACGATAATGATCCCGAAAATTATCTTGATTACGAGGCTGTTGGCCGCCGTACGTAAATTGTCCATCATGGTGTAACAACACTCCACTGTAGTGTGAATGGTAAACCCAGCGCAGTCGCTAAATGGGCATCCCTGAATACGCGTACTGCTGTGCCGCGGCGTGCAAGCGGGTATTGTGACAAGAAAACAGGTTCAAATCATCAAACATGCGCAAAATTAACAGCCATGCATAAAAAAAGGCACATCTAACGATGCGCCCTGACCTAACTTTACTAGATTAACCTTGCCCTGAAGCGGACGATAAATCAGTTAACCGCTTCTTTCAGCGCTTTACCAGCACGGAACCCTGGGACTTTTGCAGCAGCGATAGTGATTTCTTTACCGGTCTGAGGGTTACGGCCTGTACGGGCAGCACGCTCTTTAACAGCAAAGGTACCAAAGCCAACCAATGCCACGTCTTCCCCAGATTGCAGAGATTCGGTAACAGAAGCAATCACAGCGTCTAATGCACGTCCAGCCGCGGCTTTAGAAATATCAGCACCTGCGGCAATTTTGTCTATCAGTTGAGATTTATTCACTCTTCTCTTCCTCTCTTTATAATTTATATCGCACCTGTATCCTTCAAAGTGCGACCGCGCAGCAGTTATATCAGGCCTGTCATGCCCTTACAACACCCGTTGTTAATGGCACGCATCACCAGCAGTCTAAAGTAGCGATACAAAAAAAAGCTGGCAAGTGACAATTCACCAGCCAGCTCTGATTTTATGCACTGAATATGCGTCAGGTCACTATTTTGCGGTGACGACCTGCATTCCGTAAGGCTCATTCTGCAAAGCAAGAGCCAAAACTTCCTCGATTCGCTTCACCGGATGGATATCCAGGTCGGCGAGAACGTTGTCAGGAATCTCTTCCAGATCACGTTTATTTTCATCCGGAATCAGAACAGTTTTAATGCCGCCACGGTGTGCCGCCAGCAGTTTTTCTTTCAAACCGCCGATTGGCAGAACCTGACCACGCAGTGTGATTTCACCGGTCATCGCCACATCTGCACGAACAGGATTACCTGTCAGGCAAGATACCAGCGCGGTACACATCGCAATACCTGCACTTGGGCCATCTTTCGGCGTCGCACCTTCCGGTACGTGAACGTGGATGTCGCGTTTTTCATAGAAATCAGCATTGATGCCCAATTTCTCTGCACGCGCGCGCACCACGGTCAGTGCAGCCTGGATAGACTCCTGCATAACTTCACCCAAAGAACCGGTGTAAGTCAGCTTACCTTTACCCGGCACACAGGCGGTTTCGATAGTCAGCAAATCACCGCCAACTTCGGTCCACGCAAGGCCTGTTACCTGACCTACGCGGTTTTCGCTGTCTGCACGACCATAGTCAAAGCGCTGAACGCCAAGGAAATCTTTCAGGTTATCGCCGTCGATTTCGATGTGCTTGAGCGTTTTATCCAGCAGCAGCTGTTTAACCGCTTTACGACACAGTTTGGAAATTTCACGTTCCAGACTACGCACGCCCGCTTCACGGGTGTAGTAGCGAATGATGCCGGTAATAGCGCTATCGTGAACGGTAATTTCGCCTTTTTTCAGGGCGTTGCGTTCAATTTGCTTGGTCAGCAGGTGTTGTTTAGCAATATTCAGTTTTTCATCTTCGGTGTAACCGGACAGACGAATCACTTCCATGCGATCCAGCAATGGTGCCGGAATATTCATGGAGTTGGACGTTGCTACAAACATCACATCGCTGAGATCGTAATCCACTTCCAGATAATGGTCGTTGAACGCCACGTTCTGTTCTGGATCAAGCACTTCAAGCAGCGCAGATGCCGGATCGCCACGCATGTCAGAAGACATTTTGTCGATTTCATCCAACAGGAATAATGGGTTTTTAACGCCCACTTTCGCCATTTTCTGAATCAATTTGCCCGGCATGGAACCGATGTAAGTGCGACGGTGCCCACGAATTTCAGCTTCGTCACGTACGCCACCCAAAGCCATGCGCACATATTTACGTCCGGTCGCACGTGCGATGGACTGACCCAGTGAGGTTTTACCTACACCAGGAGGCCCTACCAGGCACAAGATTGGCCCTTTGAGCTTGTTAACGCGGCTCTGGACTGCGAGGTATTCCAGGATACGATCTTTCACGCGCTCAAGGCCGTAGTGATCGGTATCGAGGACTTCCTGCGCCTGACGCAGATCTTTTTTCACTTTACTGCGCGCATTCCATGGAACCTGCACCATCCAATCGATGTAGCCACGAACCACGGTAGCTTCCGCAGACATTGGCGACATCATTTTCAGTTTTTGCAGTTCCGCTTCGGTTTTTTCACGCGCTTCTTTCGGCATTTTAGCCGCGTCGATTTTGCGTTTTAGCGCTTCGTTTTCATCTGGCGTGTCGTCCATTTCGCCGAGTTCTTTCTGAATGGCTTTCATTTGCTCGTTCAGATAGTACTCACGCTGGCTCTTTTCCATCTGCTTTTTAACGCGGTTGCGAATACGCTTCTCAACCTGCAGCAGATCGATTTCCGACTCCATCATGGCCATCAGATACTCAAGACGTTCGTTAATATCGGACATCTCAAGAACGGACTGTTTATCAGTCAGTTTCAATGGCATATGGGCCGCAATGGTGTCAGCCAGACGAGCAGGATCATCAATGCTATTCAGCGATGTTAGCACTTCTGGCGGGATTTTTTTGTTCAGCTTGATGTAGCCTTCAAACTGACCAATTGCGGTGCGCACCAGCACTTCCTGTTCGCGCTCTTCGATAGCTGGCGAATTCAGGTACTCAGCCTGCGCTGAGAAATGGTCACCGTTGTCAGAAAGCGTGGTGATACGCGCACGCTGTAAACCTTCAACCAGCACTTTTACCGTGCCGTCTGGCAGTTTCAGCATTTGCAAAATGGATGCGACGGTTCCCACTGAGAACAGGTCATTAATACCTGGCTCATCTGTCGAGGCTTCTTTCTGCGCCACCAGCATGATTTTTTTATCATGATCCATGGCCGCTTCCAGGCAACGAATGGATTTTTCTCGCCCGACAAACAGTGGAATTACCATGTGCGGATAAACCACCACATCGCGCAATGGCAATACGGGGATTTCAATGCGTTCAGAACGCTCAGGATTCATAGAGCTCTCTCTTAGTTAAGGTCCGCCTGGTGATGGGGCAATGCCTCCGCTTTTATGGCATCACCAACAAGTAAGTCAGTATATTGGGATGTTTCCCGCACATTCAATGGCAGGAATGAAGGAAAAGCAAAAGGGGGATATAAATCCCCCTTTTTATACTAACTGACTGGTTATTTTGGCGAATTATTCACCGGATGCTTGTTGCGCTTCTGGCTTACCATAAATTAATAATGGTTTGCTTTGACCGTCGATGACGGACTCGTCAATCACCACTTTCTCGACATCTTCCATGGAAGGAAGGTCGTACATGGTATCGAGCAATGCGCCTTCAACGATGGAACGCAGACCACGAGCGCCGGTTTTACGTGCCATTGCTTTCTTCGCAATCGCATCCAGCGCTTCGTCGCGGAATTCCAGATCTACACCTTCGAGATTGAACAACGCCTGATACTGTTTAGTCAGGGCGTTTTTCGGCTCTTTCAGGATCTGAATCAGCGCTTCTTCGCTCAGTTCCGTCAGCGTTGCAACCACTGGCAGACGGCCGATAAACTCAGGGATCAGACCAAATTTGATCAGATCTTCTGGCTCGACCTGGCCCAGTAACTGCCCTTCGGTCGCCTTCTGGGACTTACCTTTTACGGTCGCACCAAAGCCGATACCAGAACCGGTTTCGACACGGTTAGCGATAACTTTGTCGAGGCCTGCGAATGCACCGCCACAGATAAACAGAATCTTGGAGGTATCAACCTGCAAGAATTCTTGCTGTGGATGTTTACGTCCACCCTGCGGTGGAACCGCTGCAACGGTACCTTCGATAAGTTTCAGCAACGCCTGCTGCACACCTTCACCAGACACATCACGAGTGATGGACGGGTTATCAGATTTGCGGGAGATTTTGTCGATCTCATCGATATACACGATACCGCGCTGTGCTTTTTGCACATCGTAATCACATTTTTGCAGCAGTTTCTGGATGATGTTTTCAACGTCTTCACCCACGTAACCCGCTTCGGTCAACGTTGTGGCATCAGCCATGGTGAATGGAACATCCAGCAAACGCGCCAGGGTTTCAGCCAGCAGGGTTTTCCCGCTACCCGTCGGCCCGATGAGCAGAATATTACTTTTGCCCAGTTCGATACCGTTGGTGCTGTCGCCGTTACGCAGACGTTTGTAATGGTTATAAACCGCAACCGCCAGGACTTTTTTAGCCTGTTCCTGACCGATGACGTAATCATCGAGATGGTGACGGATTTCATGCGGAGTCGGCAGCGCACTACGCTCGCGGTGCGGTGCGACCTCTTTAATCTCTTCGCGAATAATGTCGTTACATAAGTCGACACACTCATCGCAGATATACACTGACGGCCCGGCAATCAGTTTACGCACTTCATGCTGGCTTTTGCCGCAAAAAGAGCAGTAAAGCAGTTTGCCTGAACCGTCTTTGCGCTTATCTGTCATCGGTAAAACCTCTTTTCTGTTTCTTTGCACCGTACGAGACGGTGCAAGTGCCATTCTACGGCGCAGCCAATCGTAAGCGCACTATGAGCCGCTACAGTAACTATAGTATACGGCTCACTGTTATCGGGCATTAGCTACGGTGAGTCAGGATTGAGTCAACTAAGCCGTACTCTACCGCCTCACTTGCTGCGAGGAAACGGTCACGCTCTGTGTCTCTCTCTATTTCTTCAAGAGATTTGCCCGTGTGTTGCGCCATAAGTTCGTTCATACGCGCTTTGACTTTCAGGATTTCACGCGCATGGATTTCGATATCCGTTGCCTGCCCCTGATAGCCACCCAGCGGCTGGTGAATCATGACTCGTGAGTTCGGCAAGCAGAAACGCTTGCCTTTAGCACCAGCGGTCAGCAGGAAAGCCCCCATAGAACAGGCCTGTCCCATACAGATAGTGCTGACATCCGGCTTAATAAATTGCATCGTATCGTATATAGACATCCCAGCGGTAATAACGCCACCTGGTGAGTTGATATAGAGATAGATGTCTTTTTCTGGGTTTTCTGCTTCCAGGAACAGCATCTGCGCTACGATAAGGTTAGCCATATGGTCTTCGACCTGGCCTGTCATAAAGATGACACGTTCCTTGAGCAAGCGGGAATAGATATCGTATGAACGCTCGCCACGCGATGTCTGTTCAACAACCATCGGCACCAGGGCCATATGGGGTGCAAATTGATCTCTTTCGCCACTGTATGACATTTCCGTCTCCTGGAATAATTGAGCCTTCGATACCTGCTGCACTGATTCTACTTGAGACGATAAAAGAAGACTACGCTCCTTAAAAGAAGACTAAGCTCCTTGCGTCTCCAACCTTAAATAGACGGATTATCAGTCAGGGGTTCTGTTTTCTAGCCATACCCGTATTTATGGGGATGAGCTTACCCTGTTTCAAGCATAACAACCTTTTCTTGTTACGCTAACCCTGAAACTGCGTTTTATTGATGTGTTTTCAGGGAGTCACTGATAAAAAAAGCCCGCCACCATTGGGTGACGGGCTTGATGCAGCAATATTTTGGCGATGATGCCAAAAATTATGCTTACGCTTGTTGGTTCATCAGTTCGCTGAAGGTAGTGGCTTTTTCAGACACTTTCGCTTTAGACAGTACTGCTTCAACAGCTTGTTCTTCCAGAGCAACATTACGCATGTTGTCCATCAGTTCTTTGTTTTTGCCGTAGAACTCGATAACTTCAGTCGGATCTTCGTAGGCAGAAGCCATTTCTTCGATCAGACCTTTAACGCGTTCTTCGTCAGCTTTCAGCTCGTGGGTGCGAATCACTTCGCCCAACAGCAGGCCAACAACTACGCGACGTTTAGCTTGTTCTTCGAACAGTTCACGTGGCAGTTCCAGCGCTTGTTTCTCGTTGCCACCAAAACGCTGAGCAGCCTGGCGACGCAGAACATCGATTTCGCTGTCGATCAGTGCAGCTGGAACGTCGATGTTGTTCGCGTTAACCAGACCGTCGATTGCTTGAGACTTGACGCGGTTACGCACAGCGCCTTTCAGCTCACGATCCATGTTTTTACGAACTTCGGTACGCAGACCCGCAACTGAACCATCTTCAACGCCGAAACGTTTGATGAATTCTTCAGTAAATTCTGGCAGTTCACGCTCTTCAACTTTCTTCAGAACGATCTCGAACTTAGCCGCTTTACCTTTCAGGTTTTCAGCGTGGTAGTCTTCCGGGAAGGTCACTTCGATAGTGAACTCTTCGCCAGCTTTATGACCAACCAGACCTTCTTCGAAACCTGGGATCATACGACCCTGGCCCATTGCCAGTACGAAGTCAGACGCTTTGCCGCCTTCGAATACTTCGCCGTCTACAGAACCGGTGAAGTCGATGGTAACGCGGTCTTCTGCCGTTACAGCAGCGTCAGAATCTTTCCAGGTCGCCTGCTGCTTACGCAGGGTGTCCAGCATTGCATCAACGTCTTCGTCAGTCACTTCAACAACCGGTTTTTCAACTTCGATTGCTTCCAGACCTTGCAGCTCAACTTCTGGGTACACTTCAAACTCAACCGCGTAGGTGAAGTCTTCGCCCAGTTTGTATTCGCCTGGAACGTAGTTTGGTGCGCCAGCTGGATTAATTTTTTCTTTGATGATCGCGTCAACGAAGTTGCGGCTCATCAGTTCGCCCAACACGTCCTGGCGAACAGAAGCGCCATAGCGTTGTGCGATAACAGTCATCGGCACTTTTCCTTTACGGAAACCGTCGATACGGGCTTTCTTTGCCACGTTGACCAGCTCGCTTTTTACAGCGGTTTCGATGCTGTCTGCAGCGATAGTAATCGTGAGACGGCGGCCAAGGCCCTGAGTGGTTTCAACTGAAACTTGCATCTTGTTACCTCAAAAAATCACAGTGCTCGGTCAACTCTGGAAGTGCTCATTTGCGCTCCACAGAACCGGGATGCCTTCTGAATCAGAATCACATTCCCTGTCGTCAGAATCGTCCCGAAGACATTCCGAAAAATAAGACGCAGCATTATAGCGGCATCACCAAGGTGAGTCGAGAACGGCAACACAGTGTTGCTGCGGCCCTTTTCACAGTTCTTTTGGATTTATTGTCCTGCCCCTGGAAAAACGGGGGTTACTTCAGACAAAACAAAACGGCCCGCAGGCCGTTTTGTAAAACACGATTCATATACCGCAACATAAAGGAAAAGTTCCCTCAGTTGCAAGCCTGAAGGTTAACTTCAGGCGATTGACCCTGCTCCACGGCAAGGTGGAGAGGCGAGAAGAGTGTCATGCAACCCTTCCCATTCCTTAATTGTGTAGGTATGCAGTGCCAGCGCATGCACTGTGGACGAGAGTTCAGCACTTAAAGTGCCATAAATCATACGATGACGATTTAAAAAACGCTCACCCACAAAACGATCGCTGACCAGAACCACTTTAAAATGACTCTCTGAACCCGCCGGGACATTGTGACGATAGCTTTCATCCGCGACTTCCAGGATCACGGGTTCAAACGCTGCCCTTAATTTTGATTCTATTTGCTCGCGCATCATCATGAACTTTCTCCTCGACTACGTAGAGATGCCACTCATCCCTTTAAATGTTAGCCGCTTTTAGCCGTTTTATTAACGCAATTCCAACAATTATTTAGCTTTCGTCCTATTTTCTGAGCCAAGCCCCTGTAGCTTAATGTGATTACGGCACTAATTGAGGGCAAAGTGGTCAGATAGCTTTGCAACCGCTCAGAAAAAGCGCAACGCGATGAAATTACGTGCGTTAGCTACTTCCACTGGGCAACCGCAGTGTTATGATGGCGTGATTTTTTATCTGCCTGCCCCTTGAGTACATTGAGATAGCGAACATGTTAAAAAAATTATTATTCCCGTTGGTCGCCGTATTTATGCTGGCCAGCTGCGCAACACCACCTACTACCATTGATGTTTCTCCAACTATCAGCTTGCCACAGCAAGATCCAAGCCTGATGGGTGTAACTCTAAGCATCAACGGTGCAGATCAACGTAAAGACCAGGCGCTAGCTAAAGTCACTCGTGATAACCAACTGGTTACGCTGACTCCATCTCGTGACCTGCGCTTCTTACTGCAAGAAGTGCTGGAAAAACAGATGACCGCGCGTGGTTATATGATTGGGCCAAACAGCCCGGTTGACCTGCAAATCATCGTAAACCAGTTGTATGCTGACGTGTCTCAGGGCAGCGTGCGTTACAATATTGCCACTAAAGCTGACATCGTGATTATTGCGACGGCGAAAAATGGCAACAAGATGACCAAAAACTACCGTTCTAGCTACAACGTAGAAGGGGCGTTCCAGGCCACCAACAAGAATATCGCCAATGCAGTAAACTCCGTATTGACTGATACCATTGCTGATATGGCTCAGGACACCAGCGTTCACGACTTTATTAAGCAGAACGCTCGTTAATCAATACCCCACCAGCCCGTGTCATGCGGGCTGGCTGTAGAGCAAAGTATGCCCAACCATTATCTGCGTCTCTTCCAGCAACCTAAATCAGCCATTCTTCTGATTTTAGGCTTTGCGTCCGGCTTGCCTCTCGCCCTCACCTCCGGCACACTTCAGGCATGGATGACGGTTGAGAACATCGATCTCAAAACCATTGGTTTCTTCTCGCTCGTCGGGCAAGCCTATGTGTTTAAGTTTCTTTGGTCGCCGATTATGGACAGATATACGCCGCCACTACTGGGGCGTCGTCGAGGTTGGCTGCTGATTACCCAAGTCTTGTTATTGATTGCTATTGCGGGCATGGGCTTCCTTGAACCCGGCTCGCAGTTGCGTTGGATGGCGGCGCTAGCGGTCATCATTGCTTTCTGCTCGGCTTCACAAGATATCGTCTTTGACGCCTGGAAAACCGATATTCTTCCAGCAGAAGAACGCGGAACCGGCGCAGCAATCAGTGTGTTGGGTTATCGTCTGGCGATGCTGGTTTCTGGCGGTTTAGCGCTTTGGCTGGCGGACAGATATCTCGGCTGGCAAGGAATGTATTGGCTGATGGCCGCATTAATGCTGCCTTGTATCATCGCCACTTTATTTGCGCCTGAACCGACTGATGCGATCCCCGTTCCAAAAAGCCTAGAACAAGCCGTTGTCGCCCCTTTGCGTGATTTCTTTGGGCGCAATAATGCCTGGCTTATCCTGCTGCTGATTGTGTTGTACAAACTTGGCGATGCGTTTGCCATGAGTTTAACGACCACGTTTTTGATTCGCGGTGTGGGTTTTGATGCCGGTGAAGTCGGCGTCGTGAATAAAACGCTGGGGCTGATCGCCACCATTATTGGCGCATTGTACGGCGGCATTTTGATGCAGCGCCTGTCGCTGTTCCGCGCGTTGCTGATCTTTGGCATTTTGCAGGCGGTGTCCAACGCAGGTTACTGGATTCTCTCGGTCACCGACAAAAATATGATCAGCATGGCGAGCGCCGTATTCTTTGAAAATCTTTGCGGCGGGATGGGCACGGCAGCATTTGTCGCCCTTCTGATGACGCTGTGTAATAAATCCTTTTCCGCAACCCAATTCGCTTTGTTATCGGCTCTTTCAGCTGTAGGTCGTGTTTATGTCGGGCCAATAGCCGGTTGGTTTGTTGAAGCCCAGGGCTGGCCTACGTTTTACTTATTTTCCGTGGTCGCCGCGGTTCCCGGCATCTTGCTACTCTTAGTTTGCAAAACGACGCTGGAATATACGCAAAATAACGATAGCTTCATTCCACGCAGTGAATTTTCATCGGCCTATCGCATTGCGCTTCGCGCATTAATGCTGGGTTGCGCACTTCTCGCCGTGTGGTTGGTTGTGTTGATTACCAATGCCATCGGCCTGACAAACTGGGCCTTCAACATTCAGTTCCTCGAATGGGGGGCATTATTTGCAATTGGGGGGATTTTGTTTGGTGGGTTGCTTGATTATCTGGCTTTGCGAAAAACGGCGTTGGTCTAAAACCGCCAGATAAATATTAATAATAAGTTTCGATGCGTGATTATATTGTTCAATTAATACGCAGACAATAAGCTGGGTGAATTATTTCCCGAAAGCAAGACTCTTTTTTTACATTATTAGCAGAGAAATTATTTTCACCCTGCCTTTAACCGATTCAGCTTTTGGTTAATTAAATTTGTAGAACAATTCGTTTATCAATTGATGCTAATTTGTTAAATTTATGTTTAACAAAATGATTGGTTATACCAATTTACCTGTACTATTTATGGCAACATAGGTTTTCGTTATAACCTTGCCGGGCCGCGGCCTATCTCGAGATTTTACAGTTTGTTGCATTCTATGTGACATTGTTGGCAGAACCCAGTAACACCACACTGACACTATGCCATTCATGTTTACAGTAATGTAACCTTCCCGTAAAATGCCTCCACACTTTAAACGACAATTAGAGCTCCCCGGAATTGAGGTCGTTAAATGAGACTCAGGAAATACAATAAAAGTTTGGGATGGTTGGCATTAATTACAGGCACTTTTTTACTGAGTGGCTGTGATTCTGCACTTCTGGACCCCAAAGGACAAATTGGACTGGAACAACGTTCATTGATACTGACAGCAATCGGGCTGATGTTGATAGTCGTTATACCCGCTATCGCAATGGCTATCGGTTTTGCCTGGAAATATCGTGCATCAAACAAAAACGCCAAATACAGCCCCAACTGGTCGCACTCGAACAAAGTTGAAGCTGTGGTCTGGACGATTCCTATCCTTATCGTCATCTTCCTCGCGGTACTAACCTGGAAAACCACGCACGCTCTTGAGCCAAGCAAACCGCTTGTTCACGATGCGAAGCCGGTGACCATCGAAGTTATCGCCATGGACTGGAAATGGTTCTTCATCTACCCAGAGCAAGGTATTGCTACGGTTAATGAAATTGCCTTCCCGGCCAACACCCCGGTGGAATTCAAAATCACCTCTAACTCAGTGATGAACTCCTTCTTTATTCCGCGCCTGGGCAGCCAAATCTACGCAATGGCAGGTATGCAAACTAAATTGCACCTGATTGCAGACGAAGCAGGCACCTACGACGGTATTTCGTCTAACTACAGCGGTAAAGGTTTCTCTGGGATGAAGTTCAAGGCAATCGCCACCCCAGATATGGACACCTTTAACCAATGGGTAGCTAAAGCCAAACAGTCTCCGGAAGTCATGAACGATATGGCGACTTACGAGAAACTGGCACAGCCTAGCGAATACAACAAAGTCGAATACTTCTCCGCTGTTAAACCTGATTTGTTTAAAGACGTTATTAACAAATTCATGGGGCACGGGAAGAGCATGGACATGACCCAACCTGAAGGCGAGCATGCAGCGCACGAAGGAATGGAAGGCATGGACATGAGTCACGCGGAAACCTCTCACTAAGGGGCCGAGGAATAATACGATGTTCGGAAAACTTACACTGGATGCAATCCCATACCATGAACCCATTGTCATGGTTACGGTGGCAGCAATTATCGTCGGGGGACTGGCGCTAGTTGCAGCTATCACTTACTTCGGTAAGTGGGAATATTTATGGAAAGAGTGGTTCACCTCGGTTGACCACAAACGCCTCGGCATAATGTACGTGATTGTCGCAATCGTCATGCTTCTGCGTGGCTTTGCTGACGCCATCATGATGCGTAGCCAGCAGGTTCTGGCTTCCGCCGGAGAAACAGGCTTCCTGCCACCTCATCACTACGACCAGATCTTTACTGCCCACGGCGTAATCATGATCTTCTTCGTGGCGATGCCATTTGTTATCGGCCTGATGAACATCGTCGTGCCGTTGCAGATTGGTGCGCGTGACGTTGCCTTCCCATTCCTGAACAACCTGAGCTTCTGGTTCACCGTTGTCGGTGTGGTGTTGGTTAACCTGTCTCTTGGGGTGGGTGAATTCGCGCAGACCGGTTGGGTGGCTTATCCGCCGCTATCGGGCATAGAGTACAGTCCGGGGGTCGGCGTCGACTACTGGATATGGGCACTTCAGCTCTCGGGTATCGGTACGACATTAACGGGTATTAACTTCTTCGTTACTATTCTGAATATGCGTACGCCTGGCATGACTATGTTCAAAATGCCGGTATTTACCTGGGCTTCGCTGTGTACCAACGTACTGATTATCGCGGCATTCCCAATCTTTACCGTGACCGTCGCACTGTTAACCCTTGACCGCTACCTTGGCACCCATTTCTTTACCAATGATATGGGTGGCAACATGATGATGTATATCAACCTCATCTGGGCATGGGGCCACCCGGAAGTTTATATCCTGGTGCTGCCGGTGTTTGGAGTGTTCTCCGAAGTGGTTGCGACATTCTCGAAAAAACGCCTGTTCGGTTACACCTCTCTGGTGTGGGCGACCATCGCGATTACGGTTCTGTCGTTCATCGTTTGGCTGCACCACTTCTTCACCATGGGCAGCGGCGCGAACGTCAACGCCTTCTTCGGTATCGCCACGATGATCATCGCCATCCCAACTGGGGTGAAGATCTTCAACTGGTTGTTCACCATGTATCAGGGTCGTATCGAGTTCAACTCCGCGATGCTGTGGACCATTGGCTTCATCGTCACCTTCTCTATCGGTGGCATGACCGGTGTTCTGTTAGCGGTTCCGGGGGCTGACTTCGTACTGCACAACAGCTTGTTCCTGATTGCTCACTTCCATAACGTGATTATCGGTGGTGTGGTATTCGGTTGCTTCGCTGGCCTGACTTACTGGTGGCCAAAAGCCTTCGGCTTCACCCTGAACGAAACCTGGGGTAAACGTGCCTTCTGGTTCTGGATCATCGGCTTCTTCGTCGCATTTATGCCGCTGTACGTGCTGGGCTTCATGGGTATGACCCGTCGCCTGAGCCAGCAGATTGATCCACAGTTCCACACTCTGCTGGTTGTTGCAGCTTGTGGTGCGGGCCTGATTGCTCTGGGTATCCTGTCTCAGCTGATTCAGTTCTACGTCTCTATTCGTGACCGTGAGCAGAACCGTGACCTGACCGGTGACCCGTGGGGTGGCCGTACGCTGGAGTGGTCAACTTCTTCCCCTCCTCCGTTCTACAACTTTGCTCACTTGCCGCACGTTCATGAACGTGATGCATTCTGGGAGATGAAAGAGAAAGGCGAAGCGTACAAACAGCCAACGCATTATGAAGAAATTCATATGCCACGTAACAGCGCTGCGGGCATCGTCATTGCCGCGTTCGCTACCGTGTTTGGTTTCGCGATGATCTGGCACATCTGGTGGATGGCGATTGCAGCATTCGCAGGCATCATCATCACCTGGATTGCGAAAAGCTTCGACGAAGATGTGGATTACTACGTTCCGGTTGCGGAAGTCGAAAAACTGGAAAACCAGCACTTCGATGAAATTACCAAAGCAGGGCTGAAAAATGTCAACTGAAACTCTCACTCACGCTAACGCCCACGCCGCGGAGCATGGGCATCACGATGCAGGAACCAACAAAGTCTTTGGTTTCTGGATCTACCTGATGAGCGACTGCATTCTGTTCTGTTGCTTGTTTGCTACCTATGCCGTTCTGGTGAACGGCACTGCCGGCGGTCCGACAGGGAAAGACATTTTCGAACTGCCATTTGTGCTGGTTGAAACTGCCCTGCTGTTATTCAGCTCCATCACCTACGGCATGGCGATTATCGCCATGAACAAAGGCAACAAGAGCCAGGTTATTTCCTGGCTTGCGATGACCTTCCTGTTCGGTGCGGGCTTCGTCGCGATGGAAATCTATGAATTCCATCATCTGATTGTGGAAGGTTTCGGGCCGGATCGTAGCGGCTTCCTGTCAGGCTTCTTTGCCCTGGTCGGTACGCACGGTCTGCACGTAACTTCTGGTTTAGTCTGGATGGCGCTGATGATGTTCCATGTCTATCGCCGCGGCTTGACCAGTGCTAACCGCACTCGCCTGATGTGCCTGAGCCTGTTCTGGCACTTCCTGGACGTAGTATGGATCTGCGTATTCTCGGTTGTTTATCTGATGGGGGCGATGTAATGAGCCATTCAAATGAACACGCTGGCGCCCACCACGGTAGCGTTAAAACCTACATGACAGGTTTTATCCTGTCGATCATCCTGACGGCAATTCCGTTCTGGATGGTCATGACAGGTACTGCCTCCCACGCCGTGATTCTTGGCGTGGTGCTGGGTAGTGCGGTAGTACAGATTTTGGTTCACCTGGTGTGCTTCCTGCACATGAACACCTCTTCTGAGGAACGTTGGAACCTGGTAGCCTTTGCCTTTACTGCGCTAATAATTGCCATTCTGGTGGTCGGCTCTATCTGGATTATGTGGAACCTCAACCAGAACATGATGGTTCACTAAGAGCAGCCTATATGATGAAGCGGTACCTACAAGTCACTAAACCAGGAATTATTTTCGGCAATTTAATTTCTGTCATTGGCGGATTTTTACTGGCCTCAAAAGGCAGTATTGATTACACCCTGTTTATCTCCACCCTGGTTGGGGTGTCGTTGGTCGTGGCATCGGGTTGTGTTTATAACAACTTCATCGACCGCGACATCGACCGCAAAATGGAGAGAACCAAGAACAGGGTTCTGGTCAAAGGCCTGATTGCGCCGAAAACCTCGCTGGTATACGCCACCTTGTTGGGTATTGCTGGCTTCATGCTGCTGTGGTTTGGTGCTAACCCGCTGGCCATGTGGTTAGGCGTGATGGGCTTTGTGGTTTATGTCGGCGTTTATAGCCTGTACATGAAGCGCCACTCCGTCTACGGCACGCTGATCGGTAGCCTGTCGGGTGCCGCACCGCCGGTTATTGGTTACTGCGCTGTCACCAATGAATTTGATGCCGGTGCTTTGATCCTGCTGGCTATCTTTAGCCTGTGGCAGATGCCGCATTCCTATGCGATTGCCATCTTCCGCTTTAAAGATTACCAGGCCGCTAACATTCCCGTGTTGCCGGTGGTTAAAGGGATTTCAGTCGCGAAAAACCACATTACGGTTTATATCATCGCCTTTGCCGTCGCAACGTTGATGCTGTCACTGGGCGGTTATGCCGGATGGAAATATCTGGTTGTAGCCGCCGCCGTAAGCGTCTGGTGGTTGGGCATGGCATTGCGTGGGTATAAAGTCGAAGACGATAAAGTCTGGGCGCGCAAACTGTTCGTCTTTTCAATCGTTGCCATCACTTCACTCAGCGTGATGATGTCAGTCGACTTTATGGTGCCAGATTCACAGAATCTGATGACTTACGTCTGGTAAATCGTGAACCTCTTAAAAGGGCGCATTTGCGCCCTTTTTTATTTGTGCTAACAATCTATCCATTTACCCTCCTTTTCCCACGCACTACACTAAGGCCGGCTTTTTATCAGAGGTGGTAATGAACGATTATAAAATGACGCCCGTCGAGTTACGTGCGACGTGGGGTTTAGGCACGGTATTTTCACTACGCATGCTCGGCATGTTTATGGTGCTCCCGGTTCTTACCACTTATGGCATGGCACTCCAGGGCGCGAGCGAAGCGCTGATTGGTATCGCCATCGGTATTTATGGCCTCGCACAGGCTATCTTCCAGATTCCTTTTGGTCTGCTTTCCGACCGCATTGGGCGCAAGCCGCTGATTATCGGCGGACTCTTAATTTTCGTGTTGGGCAGTGTTATTGCCGCACTATCTGATTCCATCTGGGGCGTGATCCTCGGCCGCGCATTACAGGGTTCAGGCGCGATTGCCGCTGCGGTTATGGCACTGCTTTCTGACTTGACCCGCGAACAGAATCGCACCAAAGCCATGGCGTTTATCGGCGTCAGCTTTGGCGTCACTTTTGCCATTGCCATGGTGCTCGGCCCGATAATCACTCATAGCCTGGGTTTAAATGCGCTGTTCTGGATGATTGCGATTCTGGCGACCTGCGGCATTTTAATCACCCTTTGGGTGGTGCCGAATTCTAAAAGCCACGTGCTAAACCGTGAGTCCGGCATGGTGAAAGGCTGCTTTAGCAAAGTGCTGGCGGAGCCGAAATTACTCAAGCTGAACTTCGGTATCATGTGCCTGCACATCATGTTGATGTCGACGTTTGTCGCCCTACCCGGTCAACTCGAACAAGCCGGTTTCCCGGCCTCCGAGCACTGGAAAATCTATCTGTGCACGATGCTCATTGCTTTCGCATCGGTCGTACCCTTTATCATTTATGCGGAAGTCAAACGCCGCATGAAACGCGTGTTTGTTGGCTGCGTTGCGCTACTGCTGATTGCTGAAATTGTGCTGTGGGGTTCCGGCCCGCATTTCTGGGAACTGGTGTTAGGCGTACAGTTGTTCTTCCTCGCCTTTAACCTGATGGAAGCCATCTTACCGTCACTTATCAGCAAAGAATCGCCAGCCGGTTATAAAGGCACAGCGATGGGAATATACTCCACCAGCCAGTTCCTGGGTGTGGCGATTGGCGGTTCATTTGGCGGCTGGATTGACGGATTATTTGATTCGCAAACCGTTTTCCTCGCAGGCGCATTGCTGGCAATGATTTGGTTACTGGTAAGCAGCACGATGACTGAGCCGCCGTATGTCGCAAGCTTGCGTATTGAATTACCAGAAGATGTGGCCGATGACGAAACGCTGAAGCAACGAATACTTGCGCAAAATGGCGTGAGCGATGTGAATATTATTACGCAGGAACGCAGTGCTTACGTGAAGATAGACAGCAAACTGACGAATCGGTTTGAGATTGAGCAGTTGGTGAAAGGGGCGTAAACGCCCCTCAAATATCAGTCGCGGAAGTTTTTAAACTGGAACGGCTGCCCCAAATCACCGCCACGAACCAGCGCCATTGCGGCCTGTAAATCGTCGCGAGATTTGCCGGTGACACGCAGTTCTTCGCCCTGAATCTGCACCTGAACCTTGGTTTTGCTGTCTTTAATCAGCTTCACAATTTTCTTGGCAATCGTAGCTTCAATGCCCTGCTTGAGCTTCGCTTCAACGCTCCAGGTTTTACCGCTGTGCACGAACTCTTCCGGCACATCAATGGAAGCTCCTTCGATACCGCGCTTAAGCAGCTTGGCACGAAGAATATCCAACAGCTGGTTGACCTGGAAGTCAGACTCACTGGCCACTTTAATGGACTGATTTTTCTCATTCAGTTCAAATGTCGCCGGTACATTACGGAAGTCAAAACGAGTAGCAACCTCACGCTCCGCGTTTTCAATCGCGTTACGCACTTCCTGGATATCAATTTCAGACACAATGTCAAAAGATGGCATGCTTTCTTCTCCCTCTCTTTTTGTTGCGTTGCATAATACCTGCTGGGCCACGCAAAACAACCCGTTAAAGCAGTAGAGAGCTCTGTATAATATAGATTAAGCCAAACATCTGCGGCTTTGGGAGGCAAAATGAAAATCACCGTGCTAGGTTGCGGTGCGCTCGGCCAACTTTGGCTGGCATCGCTTTATAAGCAAGGACATGAAGTTCAAGGATGGTTGCGTGTGCCGCAGCCTTTTTGCCATGTCAATGTACTCGAAACTGACGGTTGCGTGTTTAACCAAACGCTGACGGCCAACGATCCTGATTTTCTTGCCAGCAGCGAATTACTGCTGGTCACACTTAAAGCCTGGCAGGTTTCCACTGCGGTGAAAACGCTCGCAGCGCGGCTTCCCGTCACCTGCCCTATTCTGCTTTTGCACAATGGCATGGGTACGCTTGAGGAACTCGCCACACTCTCTCAACCGTTATTGACTGGAGTCACTACGCACGCGGCACGTCATGATGGCAATATGATTATTCACGTTGCTAACGGAATCACGCATATGGGTCCCGGCAATGCAACAGGCAACGATTTTAGTTTTCTGGCCGATATGCTGCACCACGCTTTACCGGAAATAGCCTGGCACAACAATATTATGGCGGCTAACTGGAAGAAGTTGGCGGTGAACTGCGTGATTAACCCGCTCACCGCGCTCTACAATTGCCCGAATGGGGAATTACGTCACTACCCTGATGAAGTGAGCCAAATTTGCCACGAAGTCGCGATGGTGATGGAACGCGAAGGCCACCATACATCAGCCGAAGCGCTGCTTTTTTATGTCGAAGAAGTTATCGAAAGCACCGCTGCAAACATCTCTTCGATGCTTCAGGATGTTCGGGTGCAACGTCACACCGAGATTGATTACATTACCGGTTATTTACTGCAACGCGCGCGCGCCCATGGCCTTTCAGTGCCGGTGAACAGCCGCTTGTATGAACTGATTAAGCGTAAGGAGAATGAGTATGAGCGCACGAGCACTGGTTTGTCTGGCTCCTGGAACTGAAGAAACAGAAGCCGTTACCACCATCGATCTTCTGGTGCGAGGCGGAATCAGCGTGACGACCGCCAGCGTCGCCAGTGATGGAGACCTCACGATTGTCTGTTCACGAGGAGTAAAGCTGCTGGCAGATGCTCCGCTGGTTGAAGTGGCAGACGGTGAGTTTGATGTCATTGTCTTACCCGGCGGTTTGAAAGGTGCCGAGTGTTTCCGTGACAGTCCGCTGTTAGTGGAAACCGTGCGCCAGTTCCATCTTTCCGGGCGTATCGTGGCTGCGATTTGTGCCGCCGCGGGTACGGTTTTGGTTCCGCATGAATTATTCCCAATAGCGAATATGACGGGTTATCCGGGTCTGAAAGAGACAATTCCTGAAGCACAGTGGCAGGATAAACGTATCGTCTGGGACCCACGCGTCAATCTGCTGACCAGCCAGGGGCCGGGTACGGCAATAGATTTCGCGCTGAAGATTATTGATTTGCTGGTGAGCCGGGAGAAAGCCCATGAGGTTTCACAGCAACTGGTGATGGCGGCGGGAATTTACAGTTACAGAGATTACTAAAACCACCCTCACCCTGGCCCTCTCCCTGAGGGAGAGGGAATTGCACGTCTCCTTCTCCTGGGGGAGAAGACCGGGATGAGGGCGTAGAATTTAAGCGCGATAAACCTTCACGTTCTCAAAACCTTGCTCACGCAGATACAGCGCCTGCAAACGGCTCATCACGCCACGGTCGCACCACAGCAAATATATTTTGCTCTGATCCAAATCGCCAAAAGCAGTGCTGAGTTTGTAGAACGGCAGCGACGCCACTTCCACACCTTCTGGCTTAAATGGCTTATCGTCTTGTTCGTCAATAGAACGGATATCCAGCAGCACGTCATTCGGGCCAAATTCGCCAACGGTTTCAACTTCCGTTACCACTTCTTTGGACTGATTGGCAATTTCACGGATATCGATGTTAGTCGCTTCTTCAACAACACGATCGAGAATCGAGAAATCGAAGTTGGCTTCTTCCGCTTCAATCTTCGCCTTCACTGCTTTTACGGTCGGGCTTTTCGAGATAACACCGCAGTATTCCGGCATGGTACGAGCGAAATCAGCGGTGCCAATTTCACGCGCCAAATCGATAATATGCTCTTTATCGTGAGAAATAAGCGGGCGCAGAATCAGGGTATCGGAAACGTTGTCAATTAAACGCAGGTTGGTCAGCGTCTGGCTGGAAACCTGGCCCAGCGCTTCGCCAGTAACCAGTGCCTGCACGCCATAGCGCTCTGCAACACGGGAAGCCGCACGCACGAACATACGTTTAAGCACCACGCCCATCTGGCCGTCTTCAACTTTCTCGAGGATTTCACCCACCACAGGCTCAAAGTTGATTGCCACGAAACGCACACGGTGAGAGCTACCGAAACGGTTCCACAGGTAATGCGCGACTTGTTTAACGCCGATTTCGTGCGCCGCACCACCGAGGTTAAAGAAGCAGTAATGCACGCGACAACCGCGACGCATCAGCATGTAGCTGGAAACACCGGAGTCGAAACCACCAGAAATCAGCGATAACACATCTTCTTGCGTACCAATCGGGAAGCCGCCGATACCTTCATAACGGCCTTTAACCAGCAGCAGGCGATCGTTTTCAATTTCCAGATTAACGGTCACATCAGGCTTAGTCAGTTTTACACGCGCTGATTCAATGTGCTGATTCAGGCCGCCGCCGACGTAACGTTCAACTTCAATCGAACTAAACTCATGCTTGCCACGACGTTTTACGCGCACGCAGAAGGTTTTGCCTTCCAGTTGCTCGCGATAAAGCTCCAGCGCCTGTTCGAAGATATTATGCAAATCGGTAAACGGCACATCTTCAACTTCAAGAATGTGGTGGATACCAGGGATGCGGGTCAGCGCTTCACGAATGGCGATGCGCTGATTTTCATCTTTAGCGCGAACTTCAATGTTGTCCCAATGGCGAACAACCGCCAGGTCTTCATCGTAGTGCTTTAAAACGTTGCGAATGTTCCCGGTGAGCATCTTAATAAAGCGTATGCGCACAGATTGACTCTTGATGGTGATTTCCGGGAACAATTTAATGATAAACTTCATGGCGGCTTAGATTCGTTGATGAGCCAGGCATGACTAATCATGCGGGCTGGAAGACTTAAAGAACTGCAACGGCGAGTTGCCGCTGCATCCGAGGCGCGCAAGTATATCACTAACCTCTGCTAACCAACATGCTCATGGTTACTTGCTTGTCAGTTTCCGCTACCATTGCAGAGTCGCAAAATTATTAGAGTCAGACATTCACTATGCCGAAAAAAACCGAAGTCCCGGCCAGTTTTGAAACTGCGCTTGTGGAGCTTGAGCAGATTGTTACTCGTCTGGAGAGCGGAGATTTAGCGCTCGAAGAGGCGTTAAATGAATTTGAACGTGGTGTGCAACTTGCGCGTCAGGGTCAGGTGAAACTGCAACAGGCAGAACAACGCGTGCAAATCCTGCTAAACGATAGCGAAGACGCCCCGCTCAAGCCTTTTACCCCGGATAACGAGTAAATGGATTTTAACCATCAGTTGCAGGCCCACGCCGAGCGGGCCAACGATGCGCTGCTGCGTTTTCTGGCACCGCTACCGTTTCAGAACACTCCTCTGGTTGAGGCAATGCACTATGGCGCATTATTTGGTGGGAAGAGACTCCGCCCTTTTCTGGTCTATGCGACCGGAGAAATGTTTGGCGTAGCGCAAGAAACACTGGATGCGCCTGCTGCGGCAGTTGAGTGCATCCATGCATATTCTTTAATTCATGACGATTTACCCGCCATGGATGATGACGATCTGCGTCGTGGGCAGCCCACCTGTCACATTAAATTCGGTGAAGCCAGCGCGATATTAGCCGGAGACGCTCTGCAAACGCTGGCGTTTTCTATACTCAGTGATGCCCCTATGCCTGGCGTCGCGATTGCTGATCGATTAGTGATGGTAAAAGAGTTGGCTGTAGCTAGCGGTGTGGCGGGAATGTGTGGCGGCCAGGCGTTGGATCTTGAAGCCGAAGGCAAGCATGTCGATTTACAAAGCCTCGAGCGTATTCATCGTCATAAAACCGGCGCGTTAATTCGTGCCGCTGTTCGCCTGGGCGCGTTGAGTGCCGGTGAAGCTGGCCGCAACGCACTGCCATTGCTCGACCGTTATGCAGAAAGCATCGGCCTGGCATTCCAGGTTCAGGACGATATTCTCGACGTTATCGGTGATACCGCAACATTGGGTAAGCGCCAGGGCGCCGACCAGCAACTGGGTAAAAGCACTTATCCGGCCTTGCTGGGGCTAGAAAATGCCAAAACTAAAGCGTGGGATCTTTACCAGGATTCTCTGAGGGCGCTGGAAGGCTTGGCTCGCCAGTCGTTAGACACTACCGCACTGGAAGCGTTAGCGAGCTATATCATCCAACGTGATAAATAATTATTAACTTACCCTTTGGCATTCAGGCAGAAGCTTGAAGGATGAAGGGTAAAAACCACGATGAGTTTCTAATGAGTTTTGATATTGCCAAATACCCGACCCTCGCACTGGTGGAATCAGCCCCTGAGCTACGCCTGTTGCCAAAAGAAAGCTTGCCGAAACTTTGTGACGAGCTGCGTCGTTACCTGCTCGATAGCGTAAGCCGCTCCAGCGGGCACTTTGCCTCTGGCCTTGGCACGGTAGAACTGACCGTGGCGCTTCACTATGTGTATAACACACCGTTCGACCAGCTAATCTGGGATGTCGGTCATCAGGCATATCCGCACAAAATCATTACTGGACGTCGTGACAAAATTGGCACCATCCGCCAGAAAGGCGGCCTGCATCCGTTCCCATGGCGTGCCGAAAGTGAGTATGACGTTCTGAGCGTGGGTCACTCGTCCACCTCCATCAGCGCCGGAATCGGTATCGCTGTTGCCGCTCAGAAAGAAGGCAAAGACCGCCGCACCGTGTGTGTGATTGGCGATGGCGCGATTACGGCAGGCATGGCTTTTGAAGCGATGAACCACGCAGGGGATATTCGCCCGAACATGCTGGTGATCCTCAACGACAACGAAATGTCGATTTCCGAGAATGTCGGGGCGTTGAACAACCACCTCGCACAACTGCTTTCAGGCAAACTCTATTCATCGCTGCGCGAAGGCGGCAAGAAAGTCTTCTCTGGCGTACCGCCGATTAAAGAACTGCTCAAACGCACCGAAGAACACCTGAAAGGCATGGTGGTGCCGGGTACGTTGTTTGAAGAGCTAGGCTTTAACTATATTGGCCCGGTTGACGGGCACGATGTGGTGGGGCTGGTGAACACGCTCAAAAACATGCGCGACCTGAACGGCCCGCAATTTCTGCACATCATGACCAAAAAAGGTCGTGGTTACGCGCCAGCGGAAAAAGACCCTATCAGCTTCCATGCGGTGCCTAAGTTTGACCCGCAAAGCGGCACGCTGCCAAAAGCGTCGGGTGGCCTGCCGAGCTATTCAAAAATCTTCGGTAACTGGCTGTGCGAAACCGCCGCCCATGACGACAAGCTCATGGCTGTGACGCCAGCAATGCGCGAAGGCTCGGGCATGGTTGAGTTTTCACGCCAGTACCCGTCGCAATATTTTGATGTCGCCATCGCCGAACAGCACGCCGTGACATTCGCCGCCGGTCTGGCAATTGGCGGTTACAAGCCGGTTGTCGCCATTTACTCGACCTTCCTGCAACGTGCTTACGATCAGGTGATTCACGACGTCGCTATCCAGAAACTGCCGGTGTTGTTTGCCATCGACCGCGCCGGGATTGTCGGTGCTGACGGGCAAACCCACCAGGGCGCGTTTGATATCTCCTTCCTGCGCTGCATTCCGGAAATGGTCATCATGACGCCAAGTGATGAAAACGAATGCCGCCTGATGTTACATACGGGTTATCACTACAACGACGGCCCATCCGCCGTGCGTTATCCGCGTGGAACCGGGACGGGTGCTGAGTTGCAGCCGCTGGAATCACTGCCAATCGGCAAAGGCGTGAAGAAACGCGCGGGTGAAAAAGTCGCACTGCTGAACTTCGGCACTCTGTTGCCAGAAGCCGAGGCCGTAGCACAGTCACTTAACGCAACGCTGGTCGATATGCGGTTTGCGAAGCCGCTCGATGAAGCGCTGATTCTTGAACTAGCTGGCTGCCACGAATCGTTAGTGACCATTGAAGAGAATGCCATTATCGGTGGTGCTGGCAGTGGCGTGAATGAAGTGCTGATGGCTAATCGTAAAGTGGTTCCGGTTCTCAATATCGGTCTGCCGGATTACTTTATTCCGCAAGGCACGCAGGAAGAAGCGCGCGCCGCCATCGGTCTTGATGCAATTGGTATGGAAACCAAGATCCGCGACTGGCTCAAATAATCCCCTGCTCCACTCCTGCTATGCTTAATGAACCTGAATAGCCGGAGTGGAACCATGCAATACAACACGTTAGGAAAAACAGACCTCAAGGTTTCCCGCCTTTGCCTGGGTTGCATGACCTTTGGTGAGCCAGACCGTGGCAATCACGCCTGGACGCTTCCCGAAGAGAGCAGCCGCCTCATCATCAAGCACGCCATTGATAACGGCATTAATTTCTTTGATACCGCCAATAGTTATTCCGACGGTAGCAGCGAAGAGATTGTCGGGCGCGCCCTTAAAGATTTCATGCGTCGTGAAGATGCCGTTCTCGCCACCAAAGTGTACTTCCCGGTCGGTGATTTAGCGGAAGGCCTTTCGCGTCCGCAAATTATGCGTTCGATAGACGACAGCCTACGCCGCCTCGGCACCGATTATGTGGATCTGCTGCAAATCCACCGCTGGGATTACAACACGCCCATTGAAGAGACGCTTGAAGCGCTCAATGATGTCGTAAAAGCAGGCAAGGCGCGTTATATCGGCGCTTCATCAATGCACAGTTCACAACTCGCGCAGGCGCTGGCCTTGCAGGATCAACATGGATGGGCGCGTTTCGCCACCATGCAGGATCACTACAATCTGATCTATCGTGAAGAAGAGCTGGATATGCTACCCCTGTGCTACGAACAAGGGATCGCGGTGATCCCCTGGAGCCCACTGGCTCGCGGCAAATTGACTCGCCCGTGGGGCGATACCACGGCGCGTTCAGTGTCAGATGAGGTTGGTAAAAATCTCTATGACGCCAGTAAAGATAACGATGCAATGATTGCCGAACGCCTGGCGAATGTCGCCGATGATAAAGGCGTGTCGCGTGCGCAGGTTGCGCTGGCTTGGCTGCTGAGTAAACGAGGTATTGCGGCACCGATTATTGGGGTTTCTCGCGAACATCAGCTGGATGATTTGCTTGGGGCGGTGGATCTAACGCTGAAGCCAGAAGAGATTGCCGAGCTGGAAACGGTTTATCAACCGCATGAAAGGGTTGGATTTAAATAAGTTTCTCTCACGCTAACCCTCTCCCCAGGAGAGGGTTGTTCTAAATCAGAACAGACCAATCGGCCAATGGTGCCCAATCAGGTAAATAATCCCCGCAGCAACCACACCTGCGACAATATCATCCACCATAATCCCCATACCGCCGTGAACGTTGCGATCGAACCAACGAATAGGCCATGGCTTCCAGATATCAAGAATGCGAAACGCTATAAATCCTGCGGCCACCCAGCGCCAGTCGTTAACAGGCAGCGCCATCAGGGTAATCCACATGCCAATAAACTCATCCCACACGATACTGCCATGGTCATGAACGCCCATGTCGCGTGCAGTCTGATGGCAAAGATAAACACCGATACAAATACCGAGCATGATGACCATGGAATAGACCTGCCACGGCAGGAAAGTCATCAAATACCAGAACGGGATCGCCGCAAGCGACCCCACGGTGCCAGGCATAATCGGGCTTAACCCACTGCCAAAACCGGTAGCAAGTAAATGCCACGGATTGCTGAGCTTGAGACGGCTTTTAGCCACATCTTTAGAGCGGAGCAAAGTGATCATATCCTTTTAAGTCCAGCGTTACCGGTTTGCCATTTTGCAAAAACTGTAGCCCTTCAGACTCAGGCCCAACCTGACCGATACAGGTAAATGGAATACCCAGATTGCCTATCGCAACATCCAGTGCGCCACGGTTCATTTCCGGGACCGTAAAGCATAACTCGTAATCTTCGCCACCCGAAAGCGCCCACTGCAACGCACGTTCTGCGCTGACGTTTTCTTTTAAGGCGGTCGAATATGGCAGAGCGTCGAGATCGATACGCGCCCCGCACTCGCTGGCTTTAAGGATATGACCTAAATCGGAAATTAGCCCGTCAGACAGGTCAATGGCGCTGCTCGCTAAATCACGTAATGCCTGACCATGCAGGATTCGCGGCGTCGGTCGCAAATGGCGCTTTTTCAGGTAAGCAGAGTGTGTAGCATCTTTAACCGCTAAACGGTCCTGCAAAATAGCCAGACCTGCGGCGCTATCGCCAGGTGTACCCGTCACGTAAATCCAGTCGCCAGGACGCGCACCGCTGCGTTTTAAAGCACGACCCGCTGGCACGAGGCCATGAATGCCTAGTGTCATCGCGAGTGGGCCACGCGTGGTATCGCCGCCAATCAGCTGCATATCGTAGTAATCGAGTTGTTCAAAAAGGCTGTCGCTGAAGGCTTCAAGCCAGCTTTCATCGACTTCAGGAAGGGTAATAGCCAGCGTCAGCCAGGCCGGATCGGCGCCCATAGCAGCCAAATCGCTTAAATTAACCGCCAGCGCTTTGTAGCCTAAATCACGAGGGTCAATATCCGGCAGGAAGTGGATGCCTGAGACTAGCGTATCGGTGCTGATCGCGAGGACTTGCTTCTCGGCTATCGTCAGCAATGCACAATCATCGCCGATTCCGGTTTCCACATCGCGACGGGAACTGCTTACGCGATCAAAATAACGGGCAATCAGAGAAAACTCACCGCATGCCATGCGTAATGCCTCTGAGTTTAATAAAGGAATGAAAAACAGGCCGGGATTAACCGGCCTGGAGATTATTTCTTGCGGGGACGAATTTGCGGAGCAGCTTTATCAAGTACACCATTCACGAACTTGTGGCTGTCTTCGGCACCGAAGGTTTTCGCAAGATCGATGGCTTCGTTAATCGCCACTTTGTATGGCACGTCATCACGCTTAGCCAGTTCAAACAGTGCGATACGCAGAACCGCTTTTTCTACCTGACCCAACTCTTCGAGCTGACGGGACAGATAAGGCTTCATTAGCCCATCCAGATACGCGCTGTTAGTAGCCACCCCGACCAACAGTTCGCGGAAGTAGTTAACGTCAACGTCTTTGACGTCCTGTTCCGCCAGGAACTGGTATTCGACATCAGCGATGTCATTTCGAGATAACTGCCAGGAGTAAAGCGCCTGAACGGCACACTCACGGGCACGGCGACGAGCAGCAGGTTTCACAGATTTCCCCTTACAAAAAATCAGGCCTTGATGGCTTTCAATACATTAATCATTTCAAGCGCGGTCAGTGCAGCTTCTGCACCTTTGTTACCGGCTTTTGTGCCAGCGCGTTCGATGGCTTGTTCAATACTTTCAGTGGTCAGCACGCCAAAGGCGACTGGAATACCCGTTTCCTGAGCAACATGCGCCAGGCCGTTGCTGGCACCACCAGCAACATATTCAAAGTGAGCTGTGCCGCCACGGATAACCGTACCCAGCGCAATCACTGCGTCATAACGCTTGGTTTTCGCCAGTGCGTCTGCCGCCAGTGGCAACTCATAAGCACCCGGAACCCAGACCACAGTGATATTTTCATCTTTAACCTGGCCAATACGTTTCAGGGCGTCAATCGCACCGTCAAGCAGGCTGTCATTGATGAAGTTATTAAAACGCGCGATGGTGATGGCGACGCGAGCGTCTGGAGTAGCAACGGCTGCTTCAATGATGTTCATATTCTTCCTTTCCGGTTCTGTTTAGCCCCGTTAGGGGGGCGGATTTTATCATAATCTTTTCGCGGCTGCTTACGTTTTACTAACGCGCGTATCGCGGTGTCAAATGCAGGCACAAATCTGGGCCGACCTGACGAACTTCGCTAAAGCTAAATTCGGGCGCATCAGCGAGTTTTTCAAGCCCCGGCAGGTTACACAGGCCAAGCGCATCATTGCCTAATAACTTTGGCGCAACGTAGACAATCAGTTCATCAACCAGACCTGCCTGCAGCAGCGCGCCGCCGAGGGTGGCGCCCGCCTCTACCCAAATAGAGTTTATCTGGCGCTTGCCCAGCAGCATCATCATCACCACCAGATCCAGGTGGCCGTTATGCTCCGGCACGATAAACTGCTCAACCCCTTCGGGCCACGTTTGCTGGTCTGCATTGCAACGGGCAAGCCAGGTCTCCCCCGCTTGCGTGATAATTTTATGTTGCGGCGACACTCGATTTTCACGGTCCAGAATAATGCGTGTCGGCTGACGCAGGTTTTCCTCGTGATATACCGCCTGTGTGGCGCTATCTAATTCATTCCAGCGTACGGTTAATGAAGGGTTATCCGCCAGAACCGTGGCACTGCTGCTAAGAATCGCGGCACTTTGCGCACGTAGACGCTGCACATCGCGGCGTGATTCAGGCGAGGTGATCCACTGACTTTCGCCGCTCGCCATGGCGGTACGTCCATCCAGCGATGCACCAAGTTTAAGTTGAATATAAGGGAAGCCAGTACGCATACGCTTCAGGAAACCGCGGTTAATGGCCTCGGCTTCGTTCATCATCAAGCCGTGGCTGACATCAATGCCAGCCTGTTGCAGACGGTATAAACCACGCCCGGCGACTTGCGGATTCGGATCCTGCATCGCGGCAACCACCCGCTTCACTCCGGCAGCAATTAAAGCGTCGCAGCAAGGTGGTGTGCGCCCATGATGGCTGCAAGGTTCCAGCGTGACATACGCCGTGGCACCTTGTGCTTTGTCGCCCGCCATACGCAACGCGTGAACTTCTGCATGAGGTTCGCCCGCACGAAAATGGAAACCTTCGCCAACGATTTCACCATCTTTGGCAATCACGCAGCCAACATTCGGGTTCGGCATGGTAGTGAAACGTCCGCGCTTTGCCAGTTGCAAAGCACGCGCCATAAATTTTTCATCAAGCGACATCAGCATTAATCCTGTAAGCGGGCGATTTCTTCGCCAAATTCACGGATATCTTCAAAGCTGCGATAAACCGAAGCAAAGCGGATATAGGCCACTTTATCGAGTTTTTTGAGCTGCTCCATCACCAGATTACCGATCATTTTGCTCGGCACTTCACGCTCGCCGGTGCCACGTAACTGGGATTTGATATGGTTTATCGCCATTTCTACGTCATCGGAACTGACAGGGCGCTTTTCCAGCGCTTTTAAAAAACCGCTGCGCAGTTTGTCTTCATTAAACGGCTCGCGAACATCATTACTTTTCACTACGCGTGGCATAACAAGCTCTGCCACTTCAAACGTCGTGAAACGTTCATTACAAACCAGGCACTGACGGCGACGACGCACGGAAGACCCTTCGCCGACAAGCCGGGAATCAATCACTTTGGTGTCTACTGCGAAACAGAATGGGCAATGCATGGCGCGTCCTGAATGATTTTTCAAATGGAGAATAGTTTACCGCGAAGTAGCGGTAGTACAAAGGCAACGCCACGTAATGCTAAGAAATATGACTTTTCATTCCTGGCAGGCTACGCTTAAATCAGGACGAAACTTTAAGGAAAAATTAGCGATGACAAAGAGTTACCTAAGAATTCTCCTGGTTAGCAGCCTGGTAAGCCTCAGCGCCTGCGCCCAACAAACTGAAGTTCGCCAGATGAAGAGCGAAGTGGGTTCGTTAAATAAAGAAATGACCCAACTCACCGACCAGACCGTCAAGCTGACGCAACAAAATTCGCTCAATGCCAAATCAACAACTGGCGTTTATTTGCTACCCGGCTCCAAAACGCCCGCTCGCCTGAACAGCCAGTTGGGTAATTTGCAAATGTCTCTGAGCAGCATCACCCCTGAGGCCAACGGCAGCCGGGTGATGCTCATTATTAAGGGCGAGTCGAATGATCCGCTGCCTGCTTTCACTGGCAAAGTAGAATGGGGGCAGATTCAGGGCACAACCGATAACTACCAGGAAGTGAACGTCCAGTCGCAACAATTCAGCGCGCCTGCCAGCGTCTTAGCGCCGAGCGATGTCAGCATTCCATTGCAACTTTCAGGGCTTTCACCCGATCAACCCGGTTTCGTGCGTATTCATGACATTCAGCCTGTAGACCCTTCACAGGCATTGCCCGCGCAATAATCTCCGCAACCCTCACGCCGGTGGGGGTAAGCCTCAGTAACATCTGCGTTTTTTGTTACATCTTGCCAGAGAAAGTGTGACAAACGACCTGCCTTACCGCCAATAAATCCAGTGATCTGAGTCACATATATTTGTAACTTTGCCCCATTCATTTGCTTAAATTTACGAAGCAGGTAGAATCCCGCCCGTTTTTAATGTGCGCAAACGTGAACGCAATCGATTACGCATGTGGCGATAATGTGAAATGAAACATATTTTTGTGAGCAGGGATTTCTATAATAGGCGCGTCAATAAGAAACCAGCTGAATGGTTGATGACCTTGGTGATCACTCACCTCCTGCCCTCACGGGATTCATGTAAAAACAGTGGCATAAAATATTATGAAAAAAATTATTTTGGCGGCTAGTACCGTCCTGGCGCTTTCAAGTTCTTTCACGGCTCAGGCCGACGATGCAAAAAATACTGAATACCTCTCTGATTGGTGGCACCAAAGTGTCAACGTGGTAGGCAGCTACCACACTCGTTTCGGACCAAAAATCACTAACGACGTCTACCTGGAATATGAAGCGTTTGCCAAAAAAGATTGGTTAGATTTTTATGGCTACATCGATATTCCAAAAACCTTCGAGTGGGGCAACGGCAACGATAAGGGTATCTGGGATGACGGTTCTCGTATGTTTATGGAGATCGAACCCCGCTTCTCTATCGACAAGCTGACCGGCACCAGCCTGGCATTTGGTCCATTTAAAGAATGGTACATCGCCAACAACTATATCTACGATATGGGTGCTCACGGCGACGATGCCAGCAAACAAAACACCTGGTACATGGGTCTGGGTACTGACATCGACACCGGTCTGCCGATGAGCCTGTCTCTGAACGTGTATGCAAAATACCAGTGGCAGAACTATGGCGCGTCCAACGAAAACGAGTGGGATGGCTACCGTTTCAAAGTGAAATACTTTGTGCCGATTACTTCCCTGTGGGGCGGTAATCTGAGCTACATCGGCTTCACCAACTTCGACTGGGGTTCTGATCTGGGCGATGACAACTTCATCGATAATAAGGGCAAACACGCCCGTACCAGCAACTCCATCGCTTCAAGCCATATCCTTGCGCTGAACTACGATCACTGGCATTACTCTGTGGTTGCTCGTTACTGGCACAACGGTGGTCAGTGGGCAGATAACGCCAGCCTGAACTTCGGTGATGGTGATTTCAACGTGCGTTCTACCGGTTGGGGTGGTTACTTCGTGGTTGGTTACAACTTCTAAATAGCTCGCCAAGTCAATTAAGCCAGTCAATCGACTGGCTTTTTTATGTCTGCAATTTACGCTGGCGAAAAAAAACCGCAGCACCAGGGCTGCGGTTTTACTATCAGTGAACGACCTAATGATTAAGGCAGAATCGACGGCTGATCCGCGCCTTCTTTCTCTACTTTCTGCTGCAGCATGTGCTCACGCTTCATGCCCAGTTTCAGCGCCAGTGCAGACGCGACATAGATAGAAGAAACCGTACCGATAGAAACACCGATGAGCATCGTCAGGGAGAAGCCTTTCAGCATTGCTCCACCGAAGAGATACAGCATCAGAATCACGACTAAAGTAGTACCAGAAGTAATCAACGTACGATGCAGCGTTTGCGTCAAAGAAACGTTGAAGATTTCATACGGCGTACCACGACGAATCTTACGGAAGTTCTCACGAATACGGTCCGATACCACGATACTGTCGTTCAGTGAGTAACCGATAACTGACATCAACGATGCGACGATTGTCAGGTCAATCTCAATGTGGAATAGCGACAGCACGCCCAGAGTAATCACCACGTCGTGCATCAACGCAATTACCACACCCGCAGCCAGACGCCACTCAAAGCGGAAGCCAACATAAACCAGAATCGAGATAAGCGCGGCTAACAACGCCAGTGCACCATTCTGAGCCAGATCCGCACCCACACTTGGGCCGACAAATTCGATACGTTTTACGCCAGCATTCTGGTTAGTCGCTTCGTTAATAACCTGAACAACCTTGCTGCCCAGCACTTGCCCACCGGTTTCCCCTTGGGCAGGTGGCATGCGCACCATGATGTCACGGCTGCTACCGAAGTTCTGAACCAGCGGCTCCGCAAAGCCCGCTTTCTGCAGTGCTTCGCGCATCTGGTCTAAATCTGCTGGTTTTTCCAGCGAGATTTCGATAACCGTACCGCCAGTGAAATCCAGACCCCAGTTAAAACCTTTCACACCGATAATGGCGATAGAAAGGATTAACAGGAACCCGGAGATACCGAAAGCCCAGAAATCCCAGCGCATAAAGTCATGGACTCTACGGCCGTAGTTTAATTGTTCAACAGTATATTCCTGTGCCACAACGCACTCCTCAGATAGACAGCTTGTTGATGCGTTTGCCGCCGTACAACAGGTTTACGATGGCACGGGTACCGACGATGGCGGTAAACATGGACGTCGCCACACCAATACCGGTTGTGATTGCAAAGCCTTTAATTGCCCCGGTGCCTACGGCATACAGGATGATGACCTTGATAAGCGTCGTAATGTTGGCATCGAAGATAGAGCTGAACGCACCCTGGTAGCCTTCGTGGATAGCCTGCTGTACCGAACGTCCGTTACTAAGTTCTTCCTTAATACGTTCGTTTATCAGTACGTTGGCATCCACCGCCACCGCAAGGGTTAACACGATACCCGCAATACCTGGCATAGTGAGCGTCGCCCCTGGTAACAGGGACATAATCCCAACAATCATCACCAGGTTAACCAACAGTGCTGAGGTCGCAATCAGGCCAAACTTCTTATAGAAGAACAGCATAAAGATGATTGAAACAGCCAGACCAGCCAGACACGCTTCCAGACCTTGCTTGATGTTTTCCATACCCAAAGTTGGGCCGATGGTACGCTCTTCAACAATCTGAATAGGCGCAATCAACGCACCAGCACGCAGCAGCAGAGAAAGCTGACGCGCTTCGTTCGGGTTGCTGATGCCGGTGATACGGAAGCTGTTACCCAGACGTGACTGAATGTTCGCCACGTTAATAACTTCTTCTTGTTTCGCCAGAATCGCACGACCGGTTGCATCTTTCTTACCGCTGTCTTTGTACTCCACAAACAGAGTCGCCATCGGCTTACCGATGTTGTCTTTGGTGAAGTTAGACATGATGTTACCGCCCGCGCTATCAAGTGAAATGTTCACCTGAGCCTGGTTGTATTCATCAGTGCTGGAAGTCGAGTCAGTGATGTGGTCACCGGTCAGAATCACACGCTTGTAAAGTACAACCGGCTGACCTTCACGGGTATCTTTCACTTCGGAATCGCCCGGCACACGGCCAGAAGCCGCAGCGGAAGCATCTACGTTTGTGTTAACCAGACGGAATTCAAGCGTTGCAGTCGCACCAAGAATTTCTTTCGCACGCGCTGTGTCCTGAATACCTGGCAGTTCAACGACGATGCGGTCCGCACCCTGACGCTGTACCAGAGGTTCAGCCACACCCAGTTGGTTTACACGGTTACGCAGAATATTAATGTTCTGCTGAACGGCATATTCACGCGCTTCGCTCAGGCGAGCATCTGTCATTACAGCACGCATTGCGTTGCTGCCCTGAGCAGAAATCACCAGATCACGATGGCGTGGAGTTAAATAAGAGATAGCGTCATCGCGCGTTTTGCTGTCACGGAAGACAACATTCACACCATAGTTATCGGCTTTACGCACGTTGGTGTAAGCGATGCTCTTGTCGCGCAAATCGGTGCGCAAGTTATCAATGGTCTGCTCCTGGAGTTTACTCAGGGCGGTATCCATATCAACTTCCATCAGGAAGTGCACGCCACCACGCAAATCAAGACCGAGTTTCATCGGTTCTGCGGAAATGGCAGATAACCAGCGAGGAGTAGCTGGAGCAAGGTTAAGAGCGACAACGTATTTATCGCCAAGGACGCCCATGAGCGCTTCACGAGCACGCAGTTGCGTGTCAGTGGTATCAAAGCGTGCAAGGATCGCACCTTCTTCCAGCGCCACAGACTTAGCGGTTATTTTTTCTGCGTTTAAGGTGTTCTGGACCTGGATCAGCGTTTGCTCACTGGCGGCGACGCCGCGCGCGCCAGTGATCTGAACTGCCGGATCCTCACCATATAGGTTGGGAAGTGCGTATAGCAGACCGACGGCAAAGACGACGATCAGCATGATGTACTTCCACAAAGGATAGCGGTTTAGCACGGTAGTTCCCTTAGGGAAAAACGAATATTACAGCGCCTTCATAGTGCCTTTCGGCAGAACGGCAGCTACGAAATCACGCTTGATAACGACTTCAGTCGTGTCGTTCAGCGCGATAGAGATATAGCCAGTTTCAGCTACTTTCACTACGCGACCAACCAGACCACCGGTAGTCAGCACTTCATCCCCTTTAGAGATGGAGTCCATCAGTTTTTTATGCTCTTTGGTACGCTTTTGCTGTGGGCGCAGGATCATGAAATAGAAGATCAGACCAAATACCACCAGCATAAGAATCAAAGAATACGGGCTACCCTGCGACGGAGCACCTGTTGCAGCAACCGCATCAGAAATGATAAAGCTCATTAAAAATCCCTCATTATTAAATTAATCAACATTCAAAGGTGGAACTGGTTTACCGGTTCGCTCGTAAAAATCACTCACGAAGTGCTCTAATTTACCCTCTTCAATGGCCTTGCGTAAACCAGCCATTAAACGCTGGTAATAGCGCAAGTTATGAATAGTGTTGAGCCGCGCGCCGAGTATTTCGTTGCAACGGTCAAGATGATGCAAGTAGGCACGTGAATAATTGCGACACGTATAGCAATCACACTCAGAATCCAGCGACGAAGTATCATCTTTATACTTCGCATTACGGATTTTCACCACGCCGTCGGTGACGAATAGATGGCCATTACGTGCATTACGGGTTGGCATCACGCAGTCGAACATATCAATACCGCGACGAACACCTTCAACCAGGTCTTCCGGTTTCCCTACGCCCATCAGGTAACGAGGCTTGTCAGCAGGGATTTGCGGGCAAACATGCTCAAGGATTCGATGCATGTCTTCCTTCGGCTCACCTACCGCCAGGCCGCCGACAGCGTAGCCATCAAAGCCAATCTCTACCAGACCTTTTACGGAGATATCTCGTAAATCTTCGTAAACGCTACCCTGAATAATGCCAAACAGCGCATTTTTATTCTCAAGAGAATCAAAGCGATCGCGACTACGCTGTGCCCAACGCAGAGACATTTCCATTGAACGCTTAGCGTAATCCCAGTCTGCTGGATACGGCGTACATTCATCAAAGATCATGACGATATCGGAACCGAGATCGTATTGAATTTCCATAGATTTTTCAGGATCGAGGAAAATCGCATCGCCGTTGATTGGGTTGCGGAAATGCACGCCAGCTTCGGTGATCTTACGGATATCGCCCAGGCTAAACACCTGGAAACCGCCGGAGTCAGTCAGGATTGGGCCTTTCCACTGCATGAAATCATGTAAGTCACCGTGCAACTTCATGATTTCCTGGCCAGGACGCAGCCACAGGTGGAAAGTGTTGCCCAGAATAATATGCGCACCCGTGGCTTCAACTTCTTCCGGCGTCATCCCTTTTACGGTGCCGTAAGTGCCAACTGGCATAAAAGCTGGCGTTTCTACTACGCCACGGTCAAACACCAGACGGCCACGGCGGGCGCGTCCATCGGTGGTATCTAATTCAAATTTCACATTTTCTCCTGCATCAGATAAACAGTCTGATGATTAAGCCAAAACGCCGTTGGCGTTAGCCAGCGGCGTAGAATTCAATGATTAAGCGCCTGGGCGCTCATTTATCGCCTGCGGATTGTACGTGATGAACATCGCATCCCCGTAACTAAAAAAGCGATATTCGGAACTTACGGCTTCTTTATAGGCGTTCATGGTGTTTTTATAACCAGCAAACGCGGAAACCAGCATGATCAGCGTCGATTCCGGCAGGTGGAAATTGGTCACCAGCGCATCAATCACTTTGTATTGATAACCTGGGTAGATGAAGATTTGAGTATCACCAAAGAAAGGTTCGATCAGGTCATTTTTTGCTGCCTGAGCCGCACTTTCCAGCGAACGAACCGATGTGGTACCAACCGCGATAACGCGATTACCACGTGCTTTACAGGCCAATACAGCATCAACGACATCTTGAGGCACTTCCGCATATTCAGAATGCATGATGTGGTCTTCAATGCTGTCAACGCGCACTGGCTGGAATGTCCCGGCTCCTACGTGCAGCGTGACAAACGCTTGCTCAATGCCTTTATTACGCAGCGCTTCCAGCAGCGGTTCATCAAAATGCAGACCAGCGGTCGGTGCGGCTACAGCCCCTGGTTTCTGGCTGTACACGGTTTGATAAAGTTCGCGGTCAGACTCTTCATCCGGGCGATCGATATACGGCGGCAGTGGCATATGGCCGATGCTGTTTAAGATATCCAGCACGCTGCGCTCATCTTCAAACTGCACTTCAAACAGCGCATCGTGGCGCGCAACCATGGTGGCGTGTACGCTTTCATCATCGCCCAGCAGCAATTCAGCGCCCGGTTTCGGTGCTTTAGAGGCGCGGATATGCGCGAGAATGCGCTTGTCATCCAGCATACGCTCGACCAGCACCTCAATCTTACCACCGCTCGCTTTACGGCCAAAAAGGCGTGCCGGGATGACGCGGGTATTGTTAAAGACCAGCAGATCTCCAGGGTTGAGCTTGTCGAGCAAATCGGTGAAAGTGCCATGCGTTAAATTACCCGTCGGCCCTTCCAGCGACAGCAAACGACACCCACTCCGCTGTGCTTGTGGATAATGGGCAATCAAGGATTCAGGTAATTCAAAGGAAAAATCGGCAACACGCATGGTTTAGAACTCAAGACTTAAAAAGTGGCGCTACAGTCTAGTGCCAGGGGGCTTTCCCTGCAAGGAATAAGCCTCCCTTACGCCATTTACGGATAAGGTAACTATGAATTTTCTCGCCCATTTACATCTCGCAAGCCTTGCTGACAGTTCCCTTCTCGGAAATCTGCTGGCTGATTTTGTGCGTGGAAACCCGGATGAAAGTTTCCCGGGCGACGTAGTAGCGGGAATTCGCATGCACCGCCGGGTTGATGTGCTAACCGATAACTTACCGGAAGTGGCGATTGCGCGGCAATGGTTCCGCCCGGAAACCCGACGCGTCGCGCCAATAACGCTTGATGTGATGTGGGATCATTTTGTGTCACGACACTGGCAAACCCTGAACCCCACGATCCCTCTGCCGGAATTTGTCGCTTATGCACGAACCAGGATCGAACCCTTCCTGTCAGATACCCCACCCCGTTTTATCAATCTTAATCAGTATTTGTGGGACGAGCGCTGGCTCGAGCGTTACAGCGACATGGCCTTTATTGCGAATGTTCTCAATGGGATGGCGTCGCGTAGACCAAAACTCGATGCTTTGCGAGCCTCCTGGCAGGATCTCGATACCCATTATAACGAGCTAGAGGAGCTGTTCTGGCAGTTTTACCCGCGCATGATGGAACTGGCCGAACGAAAGAGTTTGTAGCCTGTCGCAGCACCACGATTAAATACTTGCCCTTTTACTAAAAAGGGCTATTTTGGATCGCCGCTGTGTGAATATTCATTTTTTGATAGGTAAATCCTATCTGATTAATTGGCGCAGTATGCTTGAGTTAGAGGGATTGCCGCCCCTATACTCCCCCCGTTGCGTTAACACTCACTTTAACAAAATTAACAGGAGTACATATGGTCCTGGTTACTCGTCCAGCCCCTGACTTTACCGCTGCAGCCGTTCTCGGCAGTGGCGAAATCGTTGAAAACTTCAACTTCAAAGCACACACCAATGGTAAAACCACCGTTGTGTTCTTCTGGCCAATGGACTTCACTTTCGTGTGCCCGTCTGAACTGATTGCGTTCGACAAGCGTTACGAAGAATTCCAGAAACGTGGCGTAGAAGTCGTTGGTGTATCTTTTGACTCCGAGTTCGTTCACAACGCATGGCGTAAAACCCCTGTTGAGAACGGCGGCATCGGCGAAGTGAAATACGCGATGGTTGCTGACATTAAGCGTGAAATTCAGAAAGCTTATGGCATCGAACATCCAGACGCAGGCGTTGCTCTGCGTGGTTCTTTCCTGATCGACACAAACGGTATCGTGCGTCACCAGGTTGTTAACGACCTGCCGCTGGGCCGTAATGTTGATGAAATGCTGCGTATGGTTGACGCGCTGCAATTCCACGAAGAGCACGGCGAAGTGTGCCCAGCTCAGTGGGAAAAAGGTAAAGAAGGCATGAACGCGTCTCCAGACGGCGTTGCTAAATACCTGAGCGAAAACGTTTCTAGCCTGTAATCGCTAAACGTTTTTGACAAAAAGGCCGCGCAAGCGGCCTTTTTTAATGGTTTTTTCTGCTTAAAACGCAAAACAAGAACAGCCCATCACGCCCCAGAACGCCCCTTCGTCAGAAACCGGTATCGCCGATTTTCGTGCTGCATCATGTTGATGACCATGCACATTACAGCTCCCACAACATTGATGAACTTGCGCCGTCATACCCACTTTTGCCGCTGCGGGCGGTTCGGCTCGATAGTGCCCAGGCACATTTACGACTGGCGACCATTCGGGTAACACGGGAATCGGAGGAGGAGCCAGGGGCGTAAACATGCCAGCGGCATAAACCACTTTGCCATCCACCAGCGTCAACACCGACTCAATGCCTTTAATTTCCTCTTCCGTCACTTTGAAATAATCTTTTGAAAGGACGACCAAATCGGCCAGTTGCCCGGTTTTAATGCGCCCTTTTTTACCTTGTTCGCTGGAAAACCACGCACTCCCTGCCGTCCATAGCTCAAGCGCCACATCACGCGACAGACGATTATTGTCGTCATACATTTGCATTCCACCCACGGTACGCCCGGAAACCAGCCAGTACAGTGCCGTCCACGGGTTATAGCTCGCCACACGCGTTGCATCAGTGCCCAGGCCGACAGGTAATTCCGCAGCCAGCATTTTGGCTATCGGTGGTGTCTGTTTAACCGCATCTGCTCCGTACCGTGCGACGTAATATTCCCCCTGAAACGCCATACGATGCTGAACGGCAATCCCGCCGCCTAGCGCCTTAACGCGTTCGATATTCTTTTCAGTGATGGTTTCCGCGTGGTCAAAAAGCCAGTGCAAACCGTCAAACGGGATATCGCGATTCACCTTCTCAAACACATCCAGCATGCGGCTGATGGACTCGTTATAAGTCGCATGTAGGCGGAACGGCCAGCGATGCTCGACCAGATGGCGCACCACGCGCTCCAGTTCTTGTTCCATCCCATCGGGCAAATCCGGGCGCGGCTGCAAGAAATCCTCAAAGTCGGCGGCGGAAAAGACCAGCATTTCTCCGGCACCATTGGCGCGATAGAAATCCGTCCCCTGCCCCGGTTTGAGCATATCCGTCCATTTTTCAAAATCCTCCAGCTCATGCTGCGGACGCTGGGTAAAAAGGTTATAGGCGATACGCACCGTCATCTGTTTTTGCGCATGAAGCTGGTCGATTATCTGGTAATCCTCCGGGTAATTCTGGAACCCGCCCCCGGCATCAATCGCGCTGGTGATGCCCAGCCGGTTGAGTTCGCGCATAAACTGGCGCGTCGAATTTACCTGCATTTCCAGCGGTAATTTCGGCCCTTTTGCCAGCGTTGAGTACAAAATCATCGCATTCGGTTTGGCTATTAACATTCCGGTTGGATTGCCATTGCGGTCGCGCATGATTTCGCCACCCGGTGGATTTGGCGTCTCTTTGGTGTATCCCACTGCTTTTAACGCGGCCTGGTTTAACAGTGCGCGGTCGTAGAGATGCAACACAAAAACGGGCGTATCCGGTGCAGCCTCATTGAGTTCTTCAAGCGTTGGCATACGGCGCTCGGCAAACTGAAATTCCGTCCAGCCGCCGACCACGCGCACCCATTGCGGGAATGGCGTGCGTAAAGCCTGCTCTTTCAGCATACGCAGTGCATCTGCAAGGGAAGGCACGCCTTCCCAACGTAATTCGAGGTTGTAGTTCAACCCACCACGAATCAGATGCAGATGCGAGTCATTGAGACCGGGAATGACGGTATGGCCTTTGAGATCGACCCGTTGTGTTTGCTCGTCAGCAAAACTCATTACCCATGATTCGTTACCCACAGCGATAATTTTGCCGTCTTTTATCGCCACCGCTTGCGCCAACGGCGCTTCGCTATCAAGGGTGTGAAATTGTCCGTTCGTGAGAATTAATGAAGCAGATTGCGACATAACCTGTTCTCCGCAGTGAAACGTTATTTTTTCAACCAGCCCGCAAACAGCCGCGTCATACCTGGCATCCAAATCCAGACCACCAGCGCGACAACCAGCGCATCGTTAATGAAGTGCAACAAAAGCGAGCCATGCCAGGACGGGAAAATCACAGCGGTGATTCGCGGGACAACATTGGTGCTGGGGAAGATCACCGCCAGCGTTATCAGGAATTGCTTCCACTTTGCCGGACGTTTTACGGTCGGCGTTTCCGGAGTGAACCAAAAAACGTTTTCAGTGCGGACTTCCAGATGATCGTCCTGACTCAGGATCGGTTTGATCTCATCAACGAGTGCCTCCCGCTCCGCCGATTTCGTCCAGGTGGTGAGATTTTCCAGCGTGTCGAAGCGGATAACGATGTTGTAAACAGCATTTCCCGAGGTTGGGCGAATAACATGTACGCCAAGGTGCCCAGGATAGCGCGCCGCCGCAGGCATGATTTTCGCGAGCCACTCTTCGTAGCGCGTAGACTGCCCCGGTAGCAGGGCGTGAGTAATCACCAGCGTGACCGTATTATTGTCAGCCATCTGTCAGGCTTTCCGTTCCGATGCGCCATGAACCATGGTGTAGGCGTAATCGACCCCCATGCCATATGCGCCGCTATGCTCGCGCACCAGGTCCATCACCGCATCGTAGGTATCGCGGCGTGCCCAATCACGTTGATATTCGAGCAACACTTGCTGCCAGGTGACGGGCACCGCACCAGCTTGCACCATACGGTCAATCGAGCGCTCGTGTGCGTCCACAGAAGTCCCGCCCGAAGTATCCGTAACGACGTAAACCTCAAATCCTTCTTCCAGCGCCATTAATGCCGGGAAAGTCAGGCACACTTCAGTCCACAATGCAGAAATCACCAGTTTTTTGCGCCCGGTCGCTTTCACCGCCGCGACAAAAGCGGCGTCCTCCCATGAGTTCATCGAGGTGCGTTCAATCGGGGTAATTTCAGGATGTACCGCCAGCAGTTCAGGCCAGATGTAGCCGCTAAAGCTTTTGGTTTCAACCGAGGTAAAAATAGTGGGAACGTTGAAAATCTTGCCAGCTTTGGCGAGCGCTACCGTGTTGTTTTTCAAGGTCTGGCGATCGATATTAGCAACACCAAACGACATTTGCGGTTGGTGATCGATAAAGATCAGTGTGGAGTTAGTTGGGTCGAGAAGTTCACGTATAGACATCAGGTTTCCTTAAATTTCATCAGATTAATTAAGGAGAAAGCACGCAGTACTGCCTCCCAATTGGCATGAGATCTGGAAATGTCTAACTTAATCGGGTCTTAAGCAGGGGGACGAAGAATAAGAATAGCACCGGTTTTCCCCTCCGCCTGGCAAAAGGGAAACCGGTTACAGAATCACTGACAACGCCACACCGAAACAGAAACTTCTGGCAACGAAAGCTGATGATTTTCAAAACTCGCTTCACCTTCAAGCTGAGTCCAGGCTTTGTTGTTTAGCAATGGCTCCCACGGCAAATTAACCGCCGTTTTTTCACCGCGGTTGATTGCCACCAGTACCCGCTCGCCCTGATAGACACGAACAAATACCACCACATCACCCTGAGCATAAATGACCTGGCAACCACCGTGGCGCAAAGCACGACTTTTGTGGCGTAGCTTTCCAAGACGTTGGTAAAGTGCGAGCAAATCCAGATCCTGATGATCCGGGTTCCACGGGAAAGGCTTGCGGCAGAAGGGATCGTTGTTACCATCGAGGCCCACTTCATCGCCGTAATAAACGCATGGCACGCCCGGCCAGCAATACAGCCACACCACGGCCAACGGTAAACGTGCGACATCTTTGCCAAGGATCGATTTAAAGCGCGCGGTATCATGGCTATCGAGCTGGTTAAACATCCGCAGTTGCTGCTGGTGAGAAAGTCCGGCGCGATACTCATCCATCCACGCCATGCAGGTTTGGGCGTTGATATGTTGCGGATCGTAGGAAATATCCGTGTTCGCGAGGAATCCCCAGATTGGGAAAGTGAAACCGCGATAGTTCATCGCCGCATCTTCGGCATCGGTCTGCAACCATTGACGCGCATCGCCAAAATGCTCGCCCAAAATATACGCTTCCGGGTGGGTTTCTTTTGCCGCTTTGGTGATACCGCTGACATGCAGCAAATTGTTCTTCGCGCCCCCCGCTTCGCCGAGCATGTGCACCACATCAAGCCGCCAACCGTCGATGCCCCATGGTTCCCGCAACCAGTGGCGCACGATACTGTCTTCGCCCTGGTAAATTTCGTCAACCAGCGAAGCTGACTGGTAATCAAGCTTGGGCAAACTGGAATAGCCGAGCCAGTCGAGTGCGCGCCCATCTTGGTTATAGCTGTAAAAATCCCGCCAGGGTGATTGTGGATTGTGGCTGGCCCCAGTGCTGTGCGTTTGCTGGCGATCGAACCATTGATGAGTGTCGCCGCTATGGTTGAATACACCGTCGAGCATCAGACGCATACCGTAACGCTGCGTATTTTTCCGCAGCCGCAGGTATGCATGGTCGCCACCAAACTGGACATCAACGTGGCGGTAATCCTGCGTATCGTATTTATGGACGCTCGGCGCGGTAAATATCGGATTGAGATACAGCGCGGTGACGCCCAGCATCTTGAGATACGGCAGGTGTTCGCTGATACCGTCCAGATCGCCGCCATAGAAAGTTGATCCACCAGCGTCAGCGATCAGCGGTTCATTCCAGTCACGCAAGATAATGTCGCGTTTAGCAGCGTGGTGATAATAAACCTGATCCTGCTCCGGCGTGCGTTGCTCACTGCGAGCGAAACGATCGGGGAAAATCTGATAGAAAACCTGATCCTGCACCCATTGCGGGCCATCATCAGGAAGATCGACCGCAAATTGCTCGAGGCGTGCAGGAGGAATAGAACTCAAACCTTGCGGCGTAAACCAGCGCTGTTTATCCAGCCACAACAGCTTGAAGCTATAGCGGCGGCGCGGCTGGCCTTCGGATAAATCAATCACTCCGCGCCAGGCGACCACTCCACTTTCAGGAGCCGCTTTCTGACGAGTCATTTGAAGCGAGGTTTCTTCGTTATCTTTTTCATAGCGCAAAACGACACGCTGCGGTAAGTCAGTGCCGGAAACCCATAACGTGATGTGCAGCTTATCTTTACGTGTTTGTATGAAAGGGGGCACCGGAAGGTGCCAGGCATTCAACATAATCGTGTCCCCAGATAATTAATTTGCGCCACCTTGCCACAGCGTAGCTGGGGATCACTCATCATTACTATTTTTATTGGGGGTGGAATGCGGGGGTGGAGAAATTAAGCCGTTTGCTTAATAAGTTAGCGCTACCTATAGTGAGAACATTCTCACTGCCTGAGGAAATTGAAATGTCTATCGCCCGCAACCTCACCCTGTTTCTTTTCGTCGTTTACTCGGCCAATACACTCGCCAGTTCGCCGTACGAAGGTCTGGAATTTGGCAAGTATAAACAACAGATTACGGTTGACTTAAAAAAGACCTGCCATCCACAAAAGAAAATGTCGGATGAAGCGTGGGGGAATAAAATCCTCTCCAACGAAGACAATAAGCGGTATATCCGGGATGCGAGGATTGCTCTGGAGCGCAATAACGAGAAAAACTACTGGGATGCGATAAGTAAGGTCGAGTGCCCGGAGATGTAGTGATACGGCGGATGACGTTTTACGCCATCCACCGTTTATCGGTGCTTAAACTCAGCTGTTGCTTTCGCTCGCAGCCAATATCTGGCGCCGCTTGAACATCCAGCCCACCAGCAGCATGACAATCCATACGCAGCCCACATACAGTGAGATGCGAGTGTCTGGATGCCAGCCAATTAACCCAATAATAAACACCAGGAATATCAGGCCAACGATGGTGGTAGCAATCCCACCCGGAACCGGGAATTTCAGCGCTTTGGTTTCTTCCGGTGAAAGCTTGCGACGGAAAGCGATTTGCGACAGCAGAATCATTATCCATACCCATACCGTGGCAAAGGTTGCCAGCGATGCAATCACCAGGAAGACGTTTTCTGGAATCAGATAGTTCAGCACCACCGCCAGTAACAGCGCGAAGCACATGACTAATACTGTCACCCAAGGAATGCCATGACGTGAAGTTTTAGCGAACACTTTCGGCGCGCTGCCCTGCTCCGCCATGCCGTGCAACATACGCCCCACGCCAAACACGTCGCTGTTAATCGCTGAAAGGGACGCGGTAATCACCACGAAGTTCAGGATGCCTGCCGCAGCGTTAATCCCCATATGCTGGAAAGTCAGCACAAACGGGCTACCTTCTGTTCCCACCAGGTTCCACGGGTAAATCGACATGATGACAAACAGCGTGCCCACGTAGAACACCAGGATACGCAATGGAACGGAGTTGATAGCGCGTGGGATAGATTTTTGCGGATCTTTCGCTTCGCCAGCCGTAATACCGATGATTTCAATGCCGCCATAGGCAAACATCACCATCTGCAACGACATAATCATGCCTATCCAGCCATTGCTGAAGAAGCCGCCGTTGGTCCACAGATTGTGGATCCCCGTAGCCTGACCGCCATTGCCAATCCCCCACACGATGATGCCAATACCGGCAGCAATCATGATGATGATGGTGGCAACTTTAAAGAACGAGAACCAGAATTCAAGCTCGCCGAACACCTTCACGCTCATCAGGTTGATGGCGCAAATGATTAACACCACGCTCAACACCCAAACCCAATGTGGCACCGCCGGGAACCACAGCCCCATGTAGATGCCAAACGCGGTGACATCCGCAATTGCCACAATCAGGATTTCGAAACAGTAGGTCCAGCCGGTGATATAGCCTGCCAGCGGGCCGAGGTTATCTTGCGCGTAGCGAGAGAAAGAACTGGCTGAAGGGTTATGAACCGACATCTCGCCCAGCGCGCGCATAATAATATATGCCGCCACACCACCGATGATGTAAGCCAGCAACACACTTGGACCAGCCATTTTGATAGCGTCTGCCGAGCCATAAAACAGCCCGGTGCCAATTGCCGAACCCAACGCCATAAAGCGTATGTGCCGGGTACTCAAGCCGCGCTTGAGCTTATTAGCGTTTTCCATTGATTCCACACCCTGCTTAACAATAAAAAAACCACGGAGCAAAGCCCCGTGGTTAAAGAAAATCAAAAATTTTAGTGGGCGGTTGAAGCCACCTGTCGCCCTGCGGCGCGGTCCCAAATGATGGCGAGAACCACCATGATCACCGTTGGCGCTAACCATGCCAGCCCCTGATCGGCCAGAGGCAAACGCGCGGTCCACGCGGGCAAGATATCACTGATTGCCGATGATTTAATCCCATCGAGGATACCAAACAAGGTGCTGATGAGCATTGCTGGAGCAATCACGCGGGTTGAGTTATGCCACCACGGACGGGTGAAGCTCAACACCACCAACGCGATACACGGCGGGTAAATTGCCGTCAGCACTGGAATTGAAACCTGAATCAGATGGCTTAAACCCAGGTTGGAAACCACCATTGAGAACAGACCCAGGATAAACACCAGCGAGCGATATGACAGTGGCAAATACTGGCTGAAGAATTCAGCACACGCACAAGTCAGGCCAATTGCCGTGACCATGCAAGCCAGGAAAATCAAAGCTGCGAGGAAGAAGCTACCTGCGCCACCGAAGGTATGAGCCACATACGCATGCAGAATTGCGGCACCGTTCGCGTTTTGGTCGGCAACCAATGTTGCGCTGTCTGAACCCAGGCGGAACAGAGCCAGATAAATCAGCGTTAAGCCAACACCGGCAATCAGGCCAGCCCAAATGGTATAGCGCGTCAGCAGGCGAGATTCAGTCACCCCACGCGAACGCGCGGCGTTGACAATCACTATGCCGAACACCAGCGACGCCAGGGTATCCATGGTGAGATAACCATTCACGAAGCCGTTTGAGAATGCAGCATTCTGATACGCTTCAGTCGCCGTGCTGATACCACCCGCAGGCCACAACATTGCGCCCGCAGCCAACGCCAGCAGCGCGACAATTTTTACCGGGGCCAGCACATGGCCAACGGTGTCTAAAAGTTTGCCCGGATACAGCGAAACGCCGATCACAATCGCAAAGTAAACCAGGCTGTAGATAAACAGCGGTAACTCACCGGTGCCAACCAGCGGGGCAATTCCCACTTCAAAAGAAACGGTAGCAGTACGCGGCGTGGCGAACAGCGGCCCAACAGCCAGATAGCAGATAGTGGCTAACAACACACCAGCACGACGGCCAATTGGCGAGCTGAGGCTATCAATGCCCCCACCGACACGAGCGATGGCGACAATAGTCAGCACCGGCAGGCCTACAGCCGTCACCAGGAAGCCAAGCGATGCAATCCAAACGTGTTCACCTGCTTGTAGCCCCACCATAGGAGGGAAAATGATATTGCCTGCGCCGACAAACAGCGCAAAGGTCATAAAGCCCAGTGCGAGGATGTCTCGAGATTTCAAATGATGGGTCATAAAATATTTGCAGCCTGTGGATGTGTGGTGTTGAAAGTATTCAAATTTTTATACCTGTTAACTCGGCATAAAAGCGGCAATCAGTAGACTCGACAGCGGAAAATCCTTTCCGGGATCGGTGGAGAAGAATAGTTGTTTGAATTACCACTCATATCCAGTCGGTCTACCAATCACAGGGCCGCAATTAAAACGCTTATAGCGTTTGAAGGCAAGAACGGATCTAAAAACCAGATTGATATCCTTAAATTAACAGCATCACCAGTGGATTCGATTAATCATAGGAAAAGATCATGGTCTTTTGTGTGGTTAAATTATAACCGATTGAGTGTTTTTGATTTACATGTGGGCAAAAAAAACACAGGCCAGAATATTGGCCTGTGGAAAGTTATTTTGACACTTATTGCGCTAGTGTCGGATGTTGCTTCGCTTATCCGACCGACGAAAACTGATTATCGGTCTATTTCTCGCTAACGATTAACCGCTCGGGCAAAACAAAGGAAAACGTCGAACCTTTGCCCGGCTGGCTTTCAATATTCAGACGTGCATCATGGTGGCTTAAAGCATGTTTGACTATCGCCAGCCCAAGCCCACTGCCGCCCGTCTGGCGCGAACGCGCTTTGTCGACGCGGTAAAAACGCTCGGTCAGGCGCGGAAGGTGTTCTGCTGAAATCCCAGGGCCATTATCCGTCACGCTAAAACTTGCCCCGCCCGCCACGCGTTTCCAGCTCACCGTAATATGCGTGCCTTCTGGCGTATGGTTGACCGCGTTATAAACAAGGTTGGAAATCGCACTCCTCAGTTGCTCGTCATTGCCAAAGACTTTCAGCGTGGGGTCGATATCAAATTGTATCGTCTGCCGTTCATGGCTGAGAGTTTGCGCCTCACGCTCTACAACACGCAGCATCAGCGGCACATCAATCTTTTCATTGAGCACCATCGCCGGAGCGGCTTCTATTTTTGAAAGGGTCAGAAGCTGCTTAACCAACCCTTCCATGCGCGAAGTTTGCTCGCGCATCGTGCCTAATGCTTTCTCACGCAGCGGTCCTTCAAGCGTCTGGTCCTGCATCATCTCCAGATAACCTTGCAGCACCGTGAGCGGCGTTCGCAGTTCGTGACTGACGTTAGCAAAGAAATTACGTCGCGCCCCTTCGAGCTGGTGCATCTGAGTCACATCTCGCGCCACCAGCAGCCACTGCTCATCGCTGTAGGGCATCACACGGAACTCCAGATGGCGGCCCGTATTGAGTACCAAAGTTAACGGACGTGAAAACTCTTTTTGCGACAGATAGCGAGTAAATTCCGGGTAGCGCAGCAAGTTAAGGATGTTCTGCCCGTTATCGTCCGGCCAGCGTAACCCCAGCAATTGTTGCGCCAGACCGTTACACCAAAAAATCGTCCCTTCTTCCGTGGTCAGAACCACCGCATCGGGCAGAGATTCGGCTCCGCTACGAAAACGCTTAATCAGATTGCCTAACTCTTTGCGGCGCTTTTTGTTGCGCAGCTGCATCTGATGAAGACCGTACAACAGGGGATCCCAACTCCCGCGCCCTGGCGGCGGCGTCATACTGCGATCCACCCACAGCCACCACGATAAACGCAGTAAATTCCAGAAATGCCAAACCAGCAGTCCGGTGACTGCCAGTAATAAAAACCACGGTAAATGGCCGAAAATAAGACCTAAGATGGCGGCAGGTATGCAACAGAGCACCAGCTCCATCACCAACCTTTTCCATGACAACCTTTCCAGCACGCGTCACTCTCCTGACAAGGAATTAAAAGCGGGTTGAGAACCGATAACCCGTACCGCGTACTGTTTGTACCATCCTGTCGTGCCCGCTATGTTCAAGCGCTTTGCGTAACCGCCGAATATGTACGTCCACCGTTCGGTCTTCGACATAAACATTGGTGCCCCATACATGATTAAGCAATTGTTCACGGCTATACACCCGCTCCGGGTGCGTCATAAAGAAGTGTAATAATTTAAATTCTGTTGGCCCCATATCTAATGGGTTCTCACCGGTCATGACGCGGTGCGATGACGGATCCAGGCTCAGTCCGTGCATCTCAATCACCTCTTCCACCGCCATCGGAGAGATACGGCGCATCACAGCTTTAATGCGTGCCACCAGCTCCTTCGGGGAAAACGGTTTGGTAATATAGTCATCGGCCCCAACTTCAAGCCCTCGCACGCGGTCTTCTTCTTCACCACGCGCCGTCAGCATCATGACAGGGATTTCACGTGTTAATGCTTCACGTTTCAGATGCTTAATGAATTGAATACCTGAACCACCCGGTAACATCCAGTCCAGTAAAATTAAATCCGGAAAGGGTTCGATAAGCAGATTCACTGCGGCGTCATAATCTTCCGCTTCTACAGGATGAAAACCGTTTTGTTCGAGCACAAAGCTCACCATTTCACGGATTGGAGCTTCATCTTCTACGACTAAAATACGCTTCGCCATGATTCGCCCTGCTCAAGGAATAATTATTGTTGTTTCAATGCGGTGCCATTATGCGTCAGATTTATGACAGATTTATGAAAAACATAAATGCCTGGCGACTCATCACAATGAATTATGACACTCAATTGTGTCGTTCTTGCTCATCCGCTTTATAATCCCGCCACGCTTTTTTATGCCAAGGGACAACCAATGCGCATTATTCACACATCAGACTGGCATCTTGGTCAAAATTTTTATACCAAAAGCCGTGGGCCGGAGCACCAGGCATTCCTTGAATGGTTGCTGCAAGCCGCAGTCGAGCATGATGTGGATGCGATAATTGTCGCAGGCGATATTTTTGATACCGGTTCGCCGCCGAGTTACGCGCGCGAATTGTATAACCGTTTTGTGGTGCAACTGCAGCAAACCGGCTGTTCCCTTGTAGTGCTGGCGGGAAACCACGATTCCGTCGCCACGCTGAATGAATCTCGCGAATTAATGGCGTGCCTGAATACTTATGTCATCGCCAGTGCGCGGCATGATGCCAGCCAGCAAGCTATCGTACTCAACACTAAATCGGGGGAACCGGGTGCGATTCTTTGTCCGATTCCGTTCCTGCGCCCCCGGGATATTCAAAATAGCCAGGCGGGACTTTCCGGCCACGAAAAGCAGCGTTCATTGATGGAAGCCATCAGCGAACATTACCAGCAGTGTTACAACGCAGCCTGCGAATTACGGGCGGATACGAGGCTGCCGATTATCGCTACCGGCCATTTAACCACCGTCGGCGTGACCAAAAGTGACGCGGTACGCGATATTTACATCGGCACGCTCGATGCTTTCCCGGCGCAGCATTTCCCGGCAGCCGATTACATCGCACTCGGCCATATCCATCGCGCCCAACTCATTGGTGGCACTGAACACATTCGTTATAGCGGCTCGCCCATCCCGTTAAGTTTTGACGAAACGGGCAAGAGCAAAAGTGTTTATCTGGTTGAGTTTGCCGAAGGCGTGCTTCATGAAGTAACTCCGCTGACGGTGCCTGTCAGCCAGCCTTTAGCGGTCATCAAAGGTTCTCTGAGTGAAATCGAACAGCAACTCGCGCAGTGGCGCGATGCACCAGCAGAACCCAAAGTTTGGCTGGATATTGAAATCGCTACCGAAGAATATCTGCATGATATGCAACGCCATATTCAGCAATTAACCGAAACGCTCCCCGTCGAAGTGGTGTTGCTGCGCCGCAGCCGCGAACAGCGCGAGCGCGTTATCGCCCAACAGCATAAAGAAACGCTGAGTGAGCTGACGGTTGAAGAGGTTTTTGAGCGCCGCCTGGTTCAGGAAGACACTTCCGAAGAACGCGCACAACGTTTGCGAACGCTATTTGCCCAAACGGTGGCGAGCCTGCATGACGTGGAGGAAGAAGCATGAAAATCCTTAGCCTGCGCTTAAAAAATCTCAACTCCCTGAAAGGGGAATGGAAAGTCGATTTCACCCGCGAACCGTTCGCCAGCAACGGTTTATTTGCTATAACCGGGCCAACAGGAGCCGGGAAAACCACGCTGCTCGATGCGATTTGTCTCGCGCTTTACCACCAGACACCGCGCCTCAATACCGTCACGCAATCGCAAAATGATCTCATGACGCGCGACACCGCCGAATGCCTGGCGGAAGTGGAATTTGAAGTAAAAGGGGTTGCCTACCGTGCATTCTGGAGCCAGAACCGGGCGCGCAATGCGGCCAACGGCAATCTACAAGCCCCGCGCGTTGAGCTTGCAGAAGTGGCAAGTGGCAAGATTATTGCCGATAAAGTGAAAGACAAGCTTGAGGTTACGGCCAAACTCACTGGTCTGGATTACGACCGTTTCACCCGCTCAATGATGCTATCCCAGGGTCAGTTTGCCGCGTTCTTAAATGCCAATGCCAATGACCGCGCCTCTTTGCTCGAAGAGCTGACCGGAACTGAAATTTACGGCACCGTTTCTGCGGCGGTGTTCGAGAATCATAAAAATGTGCGCAGCCAGCTTGAGAACCTACAAGCGCAGGCCGCTGGCGTGGCAGTGTTAAGTGAAGAGCAGCACCAGCAGCTTTCTGAGAGTTTGCAGACCTTGAGCGTAGAAGAAAAAGCGCGACTCGCGGAACAAATGAAACTCCAGCAGCATCAGCAATGGCTAGGCCAACTGGCGCAGTTCACCCAAAAACATGCGCAGGCAGAACAATTGCTGAATGCGGCGAACCGGGCAATAGAAGCTGCCGCCCCAGAATTAGATAAACTGACTCGCGCACAACCGGCAGAAAAACTGCGCCCTGACTGGCAACGTTTGCAGGAGTTGCAGGCAACACTACAAAACACACATGCTCAGTGTGAAGAAGTGAATGCTCGCTTACATCAGGCGACAGTGCGACGCCAGCAGACACGGCAGGCCGCCGCAAGCACGGCTGCAAAACTCACGCAGGAAAGCTCGCAGCTCCAGGAGTGGCTGAAAACTCACGACCGATTCCGCCAGTGGGGAACTGAGCTGGCGGGCTGGCGCATGGGGTTTGGTCAGCAGCAGCGTGAGGCTGAAAAGCTACAGGATTTGCAGCGTAGTATCGATTCAAGCCAGAAGAAGCTCGAACTTCTGCCAGTAGCTGAAATGTCTCTCAGCGCTGATGAAGTAAGTGCCCACTTACAAGCAACGATGGCTGCACGTCCGCAGCGCCAGCAGCTTGCCACATTACAGCCTCAATTTTCATCGCTTCTCAAACGCAAATCGCAGCAACAACAAGAGATTGCCGCCCTCGAAAAACAAATTGCCGAGGGTGATGCGGAGCTGGTTTTAAAGCGCCAGCAATATAAAGAACGCCGCCAGCATGAGAGTGACATCGAGAAAGTGTTTGAGCTTGAACTGCGTATTGTCAGCCTTGAAGCCGAACGCGCTCGTTTACAGCCTCATCAACCTTGCCCTCTGTGCGGCTCGACGCAACATCCGGCGGTCGCTGATTATCAGGCGATTCAGCCCGGAGAAAATCAGCAGCGGCTAGCCGAACTTAAACGTGAAGTTGCCCTTCTTGCGGAAGCGGGCTTTGCGATGAAAGGCCAGCTTGATACGCAGCGTAAACAGCGCGAAAACCTGCTGACGGCTATCACTGCGCTGAACGAAGAGGAAAACGGATTGCGCTTACGCTGGCAACAACTGTGCGCAAATCTGCAACTGACCCTCGCGCCGGAAGACAACCTCGAGCAGTGGCTGGAAAGTGAAGAACAGCGCGAACAACAGTTACATCAGTTAAGCCAGCGCATTGTGCTGGAAGAACAACTTACTCAGACACGTGCCCAACACGCTAAACTTGCCGCTGAAATTGCCACACAGCGCGAAGCAATCACCACCGCGCTAAATAACGCTGGCCTGCAATACCCGACTCCTGGTGAAGAGAATAACTGGTTGGCGGAGCGCCAGCAGGAATCACAACAGTGGCAACAGCGCAATGAACAGCTTCCCCGCGTGCAACAGCAACTGACGTTGCTGGAAAATGTGCTCAGCACATTTGTTGACGATGGCACTACGCCTGCACCGCTAGCGGAAAACGAACAAAATGCGGCAATACAGAACTGGCATAGCCTGCACAGTGATTGTATTGCGCTGGAAAGCCAGTGGCGGACGCTGCAACAGCAACACAAGCAAGAAGAAACGCGCGTCGCTCAGGCAAGCGAGCAATTCCTCTCAGCACTCGCCGCCAGCCCGTTTGCTGATGCGCAAACATTCCAGGCGGCGTTGTTGGATGAAGCCGAATGCCAACGACTCGAACTTAAAAAACAACAGCTTGAACAACAACTTCAGCAGCAAACTGTGCTCTTCCAGCAGGTTGAAAAAGCATTGGCAGAACATAAATCTGCACGCCCGGAAACGCTGGCTGCCGATATTGAGCTTAATGTCCTGCAAGAACAGCTGGCGCACTGCAATCAACAACTGCGCGACAACACGACACAGCAGGGGCAAATTCAGCAACAGCTCCGCCATGACGCAGAAAACCGCCAGCGCCAGCAAGGTTTGATGCAGGCTATTGTTGAGTGCCAGCAGCAAGTTGAAGACTGGGGCTATCTCAATGCGCTGATTGGCTCGAAGGAAGGCGACAAATTCCGTAAATTTGCCCAGGGACTGACGCTCGATAACTTAGTGTGGCTGGCAAACAACCAGCTCAACCGTTTACACGGGCGCTATTTGCTGCAACGCAAAGACAGCGAAGCGCTGGAATTGCAGGTGGTCGATACCTGGCAGGCCGATGCGGTGCGCGACACTCGCACGCTTTCTGGCGGAGAGAGTTTCCTGGTCAGCCTTGCACTCGCGCTGGCACTTTCTGACCTGGTCAGCCATAAAACACGAATCGACTCGCTATTCCTTGATGAAGGTTTTGGCACACTGGATGCAGAAACGCTGGATACCGCGCTGGATGCACTCGACACGCTTAATGCCAGCGGTAAAACCATTGGTGTAATCAGCCACGTCGAAGCAATGAAAGAGCGTATTCCGGTGCAGATTAAGGTGAAGAAGATTAACGGATTGGGTGTGAGTCGGCTGGCGAAGGAGTTTGCTGTCGGGTAATCCCTCTAACTCTCTGGAATGGACGGCTTCCCTCTAAGAAGCCGTATTCTTATAGTCCCGCCTGACGCTCAGCCAATATTAACCGTACTACCACCAATAACAACGCCACCACAATCAATAGCATCACCGACTCTCGCTGCGGGAAGACCATCAATAAATACGGTGCCTGAACCACTCGCTATTTTACGCGGGTGAGGCGGATGTTCAGGTTTGTCATGGGGTGTTAACGGGTCCCCCATTCGGGCTGCCGGTAACCCGTCAATGGATACGGTTGGTGAACCCGCTGTGATGACAGTTTCGCGGTAGCCATCATGTTGGGAGCCTTTGTCATTAAGTTTTGCGGCGAAGGGCATATTCTATCTCCGGGATTGTTTAATGGTTTCACATCAAAATATTAATATAGAAATATATTAACTCTATCAAATCAGTCTTCATCAAACAGAGACTTGACTTTTCTTCCATCAATTTCCACACTAACCTGATTAGACATTATGTTAATTTCGTTATCATTATTTATTCCGTCAAAATCGACCATATAAAAAATATTTTTCATTCCCTCTTCTTTGTATTGATACCCTCCACATAGTCTACTATATTTGTAAGCATAAATAGTCTCACCAGTTAAATAACAGTCATATATTTCCATATCAATTATTGTAAACAAATAGTTGTATATATCGCGCTCTACAAACCATTCATCATTAACCAAATTATATTCTGCGGTTCCAATCTCATAATATTTTTTTCAGGGAAAAATTCAAAATTATCATTGAGTATTACTGTATATGAAAACGTCTCTCCTGGTTGAAATTCATCCCAGTCTTCCTTATCAAAATTACCACCGTAATCACACATTGAACCTAAATAATCCAGTAATATATTGCTGGTAGTTACGAAAAAACCTGAGCCACATGACATGGATTTAGCAACACCGTGTTTGTTAGCTTTCTCAGATGATAAATACAAAGGGAATTCTATTTTCCGAATATAAAAAGTTTTAGCGCCGAGATTTTAATCGTAACCGTTGCTAAAACATCCTCGTTCTTTTGTTCAATCGAAAGGCCAACATCGGCATTAAATTTTTTGTTTTTATATAGTTTTTTAAAATCAAAAACAGTATATTCATCATGTTTTTCGGTCAGAAAATGAACCTCTGCCTTTTCATATTCTGTACCATTGAACCCTCGCTTGCCATAACCATATTTCATAACTGTTAAATCACCAGCAACCAACTGAAATGATAATAAAAAAAACACCCCTATAAGCAGAAGTCTTAATGATTTATTTTTAACGATATGTAACATTCCCTTGTCCTTATATGATCGTGTTTGGTTGTCAAGCTATCAAAGGGTTATACTATTATTTCAAAATACTTTTCAATGTTATAAGCGTTATCAAAAACATTTTCACTCCCTTTATTTACGAGTTTTTTTGCTCCTTCCAGATGTTGTTTATAGCTCCATTTATCATCTTTTCTTGATTTTGGTTTTTGGCCATTAACATCGTAATCAGCGGTACCAATTCCTCCAATGGATGAATCCAAAAATGTTTTTTCAAAATGGCTAATTTCATGACACAGAGATGCTACACGAGAACCCTTTCCCATAACGATTTCACAAGTCCTGAAATTGTTAGCGTTTATTCTACCGGTGAAATTTATCCCTATATAAATTTTATAGTTATTTTGTTGTTCATAATTTACATATGCACAAAATGTATCAGGAAGTCCGGGGTCGCGGGGGATTTTAGAATTGGTTGGAGCCTCAGGGTTATCTGGATCATAGATTAAATTGATATAACTATCGGTTGTTAATGTTTTCTTAATCTTGCAAAGCCTTCTGATGCAATCTTTCATAACATATAATGCTGTCATTTCAACAATGTTTTCGACTCCTTTTATCGGCATGTTTACATGAACCAATCGCTCACCTTTGGAGCCAAATATAGCGTAAAATTCCTCTTGCTCGTTATTACCCCAATTTTCAAGATCTTTTTCCCTTCGCGCCAGCACTCTATCCATGGCATCGCCAGCCTCTTTCATCATTGCATTGAAATCATTAATTTTACATTGATTAATGATTGTTGTTTTCTTTGATGGTTTTCCTTTTGTTGTATTACTCATTTTCATCTCCCCAAAATGTATCAAAGTCCGGACTAAACAGTTTAATTTCTATCTCGTTGTCATCATCTCGTATAAATAATTCTGTATTACCCTCTTTATCTGTTACTCCTTCCTTCTGTGCTCCATCAGCGAAATAAGCAATATATTTTATGTCGATATAAGGAGACCCATCGGTATCTTTAAAGTTAAACAAGATCTTATATTCATCAGGTTCATCCTCACCTTTTTGCTCATCCTGCTCACCTGAGCTATCGCCACCACTGGAGCCACCACTTCCGTCCTCATCTTCCGGCGGCTCAGACCCTGAATCCTCCTTATCACTCAGACGGCTCAGTACTGCCGCCTGCAGGGTCTTGACCGCTGCTCCCGGACTTCCACCGCCGTTAAGATTGATTTTCAGCCCGGTGATGTCCACGCCGCCGGGGTGGATGACAATGAACGAACTCCCCACTTTCAGCGTGAGTTTGCTGTTGCTCTGCAACACGATGTCACCCTGCGCATCCACACCCAGCGAACCCGCCACTTTCTGCGCCAGGTCACCTTTCACTTCCAGGCTGCGATTACCCTTCACCAGGCTGATATGGTCTTTGGTGGTGTTCTGCTGCTGGCTACCTTTCACCGTTATTTTGCGGTCGCGTTCCACATACAGATTGTCATCGCGGCCGCTGTTTACCGTCCGGTCGCGGGTGACTTTCAGCGTCTGGTCATTGCGTACGGTGATGCTGCGGTCGTGCGCCACGGTGATTGTCTGGTCGTGTCCAGCGGCGTTCTCCTGGCCAACTTTCACCGTTTGCCCCAGGCCGACCGTGACCTGCTGGTTGTGGCCGATGGTTTCACTGTGGTTGACTTTCACATTGGTGTCGCGGTTGTTCAGCACCACCGTTTTCATGTCCTTCTGGGCATGCATCGACAGCAATTCCTGGCCGGTCTGGTCGTCAAACATTAATTCGTTGTATCCATTACCCTTATACGTCTGCGAGCGTATTGCCATCTGGGTTTTGGTCCCCGGCAGGTCGCCCGGAGAGCGGTTGGCGGCGTGATAGGTGCGCCCGGTGATAATCGGCTGGTCGGGGTCGCCGTTGAGGAAATCGACAATCACTTCCTGGCCGACGCGCGGGATGGCGATGTTACCGAAGCCGGTGCCCGCCCACGCCTGCGAGACCCTCACCCAGCACGAGCTTTCTTCGTTGGTTTTGTTATAGCGGTCCCAGGCAAATTTCACCGTCACACGCCCGTGCTCGTCGCAGTAGATTTCTTCCCCGGCAGGACCGGTAACAATCCCGATTTGCGGGCCGTCCACCAGCGGTTTCGGCAACGGTGCCGGTCGCCAGGTCTGTGTGGCCGGGATAACATGAAAGCGGTTGGTGAGGGTAGTGCCCTGGCCGGAACTGCCGATATGCGCCTGCGGCTGGCTGCCGGTCATCTCGCTCGACACCACCTGCCACGGGTTGTTTAAATCTTCACGCGGGTGGTCGGTAAGGGTGAACCAGCGCCCCGGCTGTAACTGCGGGCAATTACTGGTGCCGCTGGCAAAATCGACGTTATTGCGCCAGCCGTCCATCTGATATTTCGCAAAATCGGCCCCGTGCTGTTCATCCTTAAAACGCCCCGGATAGTCAAAGATTTCATAGTCCGGGCGCTGATATGACAGGTCCGCCCCTTCTTCCTGGTACTGCGCCTGCCAGTTCGGCGCGGTGAAGGTGTAATCCTGGGTGGTGACTTTCGCCGGGCGGATTTGCGCGCTGCGGCGAAAGGTGTTGATGCAGTACGTGGACGATTCCGAGGCGGCATTGGGGTTATATGGAAAAGCCCCGAGGCCGCGCAGGTTGCAGCGGTCATCGGTGAAGGTCAGCTTCTGGTCTCTGTCGTCGAGGTATTCATCCTCGAAAAAGAATATCCCTTCTTCCGCGGCGAGGCGGGCAATAAAATCGTAATCCGATTCCATAAACTGAACACAGAATTCGCGCGGCGGATGCGGACGCCGGAACAGCGCGTCATGCGTGCGGATACGCATCTCTTTCAGCAGTTTCGCAAAGATGTACTGGATGTCGTAGTTCTGAAAGCTGCGGCAGTTCTGCCGTTGCGAGCTGCGCCAGAACTCAGGGCGCACCGTCATCGAGTAACGCGTCTGGTGCTTGCCGCTGTCGCCCTGTTCGCAGAAGGTGACGATACCGCGTACCCGGCGCTTAATCACCTCGCCCTGCCAGATGGTGAGCAGCGAGTATTCGTCGAGAATGGCTTTAAAGCCAATCGCCGGGTCGTGACAGGCGACGGTGATATCCAGGCTGAACAGGGAAGAGAGGGATTGTTTAAGCTTAAAGTTCACCACCGCAAAGGTGTCCGCCGGAGTACGCCCGGCGGTGAAGGTAAAGCGGGTGCCGTCTGAAGCCATGATGGAGGTCCTTTCCTGTCCGTGGAATTATTGACCAGAGCACATAGTCGCAACTGAATCATTACTCTAATAAATATAATAAAATCAACAATATAATGGACGTGAAAGATAAGATTGGAAGAGCGAGATGACTGTGACAGATGTCACATAAAAGAAAATAGGGAAACCTACAAATGGTTCAGGCGTTCAATAGATTAATCTTTTGCCGGATGTCGCTAACGCTAATCCGACCTACGTGTGAGACCTCATAGGACGGATTAGCGCAGCGTCATCCGCCAGCTTTTACTTTTCCAGCGGCCACAACCACGCCGCACCACGTACACCGCTGGAGTCGCCATGAACCGCTTTGCGAATGGGGGTTTCACACTCACCGCCAAAGACCCACTGCTTCACTAGCTGCGGAACTGTTTTGTACAAACGTTCGTTGTTACTCATACCGCCGCCGAGCACGATCACATCGGGATCAATAATATTGACAATATGGGCCAGTGATTTTGCCAGGCGCATTTCGTAGCGAGCGATCGCCAGTTCTGCAACCGGATCTTGTTGCTCGACTAAATGCATGATCTCATTACCTTTAAGGGCATGACCACTCAAACGACGGTAATCAGTGCCGAAGCCCGTGCCGGAAATAAAGGTTTCGATACAGCCTTGTTTGCCACAGTAGCAAGGCACTTCCTCGCGAAAACGCAATTCGTCTTCATCCATCCATGGTAAAGGGTTATGGCCCCACTCGCCCGCCGTACCGTTGCCGCCAATCAGGCTGCGCCCGTTAATGGCGATGCCCGATCCACAACCTGTACCGATGATCACCGCGAAAACCATTGCCGCACCGGCTGCTGCCCCATCGGTTGCTTCAGAAACCGCCAGACAGTTAGCATCATTTGCCAGACGAACTTCACGCTGGAGAGCATCACACAGATCTTTATCGAAAGGCTGGCCGTTAAGCCAGGTTGAGTTGGCATTTTTGACCACGCGGGTGTAAGGCGAGATCGAACCCGGAATACCGATACCCACGGTTCCAGTCTCACCCGTGGCCTCTTCTGCCAGGCACACCAGCTCAACAATCGTGCCGATAGTCTGCTGGTAATCGTTTTTCGGCGTTGGCAAGCGATGGCGGAAAAGTTGTTTCCCGTCGTTGGCCAGAGCGATAACTTCTGTTTTTGTTCCACCTAAGTCGATACCAATGCGCACGGCGATGCCCTCATTTAATTATTGTTATCAAGAGAATAGAAGTGCAGCCCCGTAAAGGCAATGAAACACAGCGCCCGATTCGTTATCATGCCCGCTGCGTTTAACTGACAGTCCGGGAAATAATCATGGTGTGGTTCAAAAATTTAATGGTTTACCGTTTAAGCCGTGACATCACGCTTTCAGCGGATGACATGGAAAAACAGTTGGCCGCGTTTACTTTCACCCCTTGCGGTAGCCAGGATATGGCCAAGACCGGCTGGGTGTCGCCGATGGGTTCGCACAGCGATGCATTAACCCATGTAGCCAACGGGCAGATTGTGATTTGCGCCCGTAAAGAAGAAAAAATTATCCCGGCTCCGGTGATTAAACAAGAACTGGAAGCGAAGATCAGCCGCCTTGAAGCCGAACAGGCTCGTAAGCTGAAAAAAACCGAGAAAGATTCACTGAAAGATGAAGTGCTGCACTCTTTGCTGCCACGCGCTTTCAGTCGTTTCAATCAAACCATGATGTGGATTGATACCGTAAACGGTTTAATCATGGTGGATTGCGCCAGTGCCAAGAAAGCGGAAGATACGCTGGCGTTACTGCGTAAAAGCCTCGGTTCGTTGCCAGTGGTGCCGCTTGCACTCGAAAACCCGATTGAGCTGACACTGACCGAATGGGTTCGCTCAGGCGACGTACCTCCGGGTTTTGCGCTGATGGATGAAGCCGAGCTGAAAGCCATTCTTGAAGGCGGCGGTGTGATTCGTTGCAAGCAGCAGGACCTGGTTTGCGACGAAATTGCCGCACATATCGAAGCTGATAAAGTGGTCACTAAACTGGCTCTTGACTGGCAAGAACGTATTCAGTTTTTGATTGCTGACGATGGTTCGATTAAGCGTTTGAAATTTGCGGACGCCATCCGTGAACAGAACGATGACATCGACCGCGAAGATTTTGGCCAACGTTTTGATGCTGATTTTATTCTGATGACAGGTGAATTAGCGGCGTTGATTAAGAATCTGGTTGAAGCGTTAGGCGGCGAAGCCCAGCGCTAAAATCCGTTCCCTCTTCCCTATGGGAAGAGGGAAATAAATACATTATTTATCAGCCAGATAACGGCAAAGATAGGAAGTCGGTTCAGCGACTTGTAAATGGAATTCACTGTGCCCAGGAACATGGAACACGGTGCCCGCAGCATACGTTTTCCACTCGGTTTCGCCCGGCAGCAAAACGTGCAATGCCCCACTCACCACTGTCATTTCTTCTGGTTGAGCGGTGCCAAAAGTATATTCACCTTCAGCCATGACCCCAACACTTGCGCGGCCAGTGCTGCTGCTGGTAAACCCAATAGATTTCACTTTACCGGAAAAGTACTCATTACTTTGAAGCATGACCAGGCCCTTTTAAAAATAGTTGAAAAAACAATATAGAGGGGAACTTAAGAGCCTGTCACGCAAATTATTGCCTGCCGTTAAGCGAGCAATTCTGACGCAAGTCGAGCAATCAGCACGTTCGATAACAATACCGGGACATCCAATGATTTTTGCAGCAAATCACGGTGTTTTTGATGAAAGCCCAGGCAATCCAGAAGCAGTACATCCGCACCATCTGCTACCAGTTTCTTTCCTGCATCGATTAAATCCTGCTCCGTTCCATGAATCGGATTCGCTAATTCGTACAGCGGTTCACTCTCTAAAAGTTGCCATTTTTGGCTCTGGAATTTAAGCATTTCAGGCACCGGGATAATAATCCCGACCTGATGTCCGACGACAATCGAGGCTACCAGCGGCGGGATGATGCGCTCTGGCTCCAGCAAAATACCTTTGCGTACCGTTAGATTGGCAAAACGGTGTGAACTCATCAGTAAAATGACATCGAAACCCTGGTTATCCAGCACTTCAATCGCATCTTGCAACGCACGCTCTACTTTTTGCTTCCCCAAAGAAATCAGAAGATTACCGGATAAAAGAGTGAGTAAAGGTTCCTCACCTGCTGCCGGAGCATATTCCGCCATCACTTCGTCATGCGAAAGATTACCAAGCAAGCTGAATAGTTTGATTTGATCAGCAGAAATGTGATCCGTGAGTAACGGCAGGATTTCACTGACCGGAACAACGCCGATGGTGATAATTGCCAATGTTTGTTTCATGTTTCGTTCCGCCTTTGTCCCATATCAGCCCCTCACTGCTGCACTGGTATCTTTCCTGTGAATGATACTCTGCTGAAGGTCGTTCAATAATTAACCACAAAGCGTAGCAGCATAATTGCAGAGCATCTGCCGGAATATTCAACGAAACGCCAACGACATTAGTACAACATCACGATAATTATTTTTTAACAAATGGATTGACTGAAAGATGTGATTTATCGCAGGTCATTGAGTGAATACAAAAGAGGGAAAAGATGCGGCATCCTTGCCAGTGACGCTAGGTTTTTTGCGGATCTTCGTAACGCCGCTTAGCATCCTGCGCTTCTTGTTCTGTTTCATGCTCGCTAATTAGCGTGTCAGGATGGGGATGGTCGGCACGAAGTTGATACCAGGTCACTGTTTGGTCCGTTGCGCCTTTTTCAACGGCTACAATTCGCGCTTCCCGTGGATATGGAGGATTGCTCGCCATCGCTCTTCCTTAGGTTATGGATGAGCGTTAAGTATAGACAATGATTAGCTGGCATGAGCCGTATGTAATGCCGCCAGCACCGCGGCGACGATTTCTTCAGGCGAACGCGTGGCATCCACAACATGGTGTGCGGCCTGGTTATAGAGCGCTTCACGGGCAGCAAGAACTTCGACGATTTCATCGGTAATCGGCCTGCCGGTAAGCGTAGGACGCTGACCTTCTTCCGGGAAGGCTTCTAAGCGTGAGGCCAGGATTTGCGCCGGTGCACGCAGGTAGATAACCACGCCGTGATCGCGCATAAAATGACGATTGCTTTCGGCCAGTACCATGCCGCCGCCGGTTGCAATAACCGTGTCCGGCGCCGTAACACTTTGCAGCGCACCAGACTCACGACGACGAAAACCGTCCCACCCTTCTTGCGCGACGATATCGGCAACGCTCATTTTGGTGGTTGTTAAAAGGTAATGGTCGGTATCAACAAAGTTACAGCCCAATGCCTGCGCTAATGCAACACCCACGGTTGTTTTGCCACAACCTCGTGCGCCGACTAAATAAATGGGTTGAGTCATCGGTGGCTAATCCTTAGAAGTCCGCCAAAGAGTGTCATCATACCAGCAAGCTAGTACGCGGTGTAGAATTACATCGGTATTAAGCGCTTTTAGAGCGACTGGCAACAAGCAGCCACTTTTCGAGTTCGTTCGCAAATAACTGACGGTCACGCTGATTAAGGCTGTCAGGCCCGCCGGTCTGCACACCACTGGCTCTTAATGTATCCATAAAATCACGCATCGTCAGGCGTTCACGAATAGTGGCAGGAGTGTAAAGCTCGCCGCGAGGATTGAGTGCAATCGCGCCCTTTTCCAGCACATCGGCGGCCAAAGGGATATCCGCCGTCACCACTAAATCGCCTTTTTCACAGCGCCTGACAATTTCGTTATCAGCCACATCAAAACCCGATGCCACTTGCAGGCTACGGATAAAACGCGAAGGCGGCGTTTTCATTCCCTGGTTTGCCACCAGAGTCACCATGGTTTGCGTGCGTTCAGCGGCACGAAACAGCACTTCTTTTATCACTTTTGGACACGCATCTGCATCCACCCAAATTTGCATCACGACTCCTGATTGCCGACGCTAATGGAGGGGATCTTGCCGTGCTTTTTGAGAATCGCAAACTTTATCTTTGCCTGCGGTTAGCCGAAGCCACTGAAATCACGTTAAGCTATGCTCATCACACAACTCAAAACGATGGAGTGAGACTTTGGATAAGAAAATTGGATTTATCGGTTGCGGCAATATGGGAAAAGCCATTCTTGGTGGTCTGATAGCCAGTGGGCAAGTGCTTCCAGGCAACATCTGGGTCTATACGCCATCGCCCGATAAAGTCGATGCATTGCGCGAGCAATACGGTGTTAATGCCGCGCAAAGCGCACAGGAAGTTGCTCAAATTGCCGATATCGTTTTCGGCGCAGTGAAGCCCAATGTGATGCTAAAAGTGTTGGGTGAAGTCAATTCCAGCCTGAACAAAGATACGGTGGTGATTTCCATTGCCGCAGGCGTCACGCTGGATTCGCTGGCAAAAGCCCTGGGACACGACCGTAAAATTATCCGTGCCATGCCCAATACGCCAGCCCTGGTGAATGCCGGGATGACCTCAATCACGCCAAACGCGTTAGTCACCTCTGAAGATATTGCCGATGCGGTGAATATTTTCCGCAGCTTTGGGCTTGCTGAGGTGGTGTCGGAAACCATGATTCACCCGGTTGTAGGCGTTAGCGGTTCCGCCCCGGCATATGTATTTATGTTTATTGAAGCGATGGCCGATGCTGCGGTACTGGGCGGAATGCCGCGTAAGCAAGCATATCAGTTCGCGGCACAAGCGGTTATGGGTTCGGCGAAAATGGTTCTGGAAACCGGTCAGCACCCGGGCGAGTTGAAGGATATGGTCTGCTCACCCGGCGGAACAACGATTGAAGCGGTAAAAGTTCTGGAAGAAAAAGGGTTCAGAGCTGCTGTGATGGAAGCCGTAGTGAAGTGTATGGCGAAATCTGAGCAATTAGGTAAATCGTAATCCTGATGCCCTCTCCTGCTTTCAGGTGAGGGCTTTATGCTGCTATATCAGCCACTTCAGTACGGCTCCGTCCAAGATTTTTAGCTTTATACAACGCCACATCTGCCGCTTTTAACCATTCGCGATAGTTCACCATGTGCTTATTGAACTCGGCAACGCCCACGCTTATGCGCAGCGGTACATGAGGTGCTCGCGGTAAACGAAACTCGTCGAGATAGTCACGAACGCGAGCCATCGCCTGGATTGCACTTTCTTGCGGCGTCCCTGACATAATGACCCCAAACTCATCGCCACCAAACCGCCCTATCACATCGGTAATACGCAGGCTGAGTTGCAAATGTTCGGTAATGGCGAGAATGGCTTCATCACCCACATCATGTCCAAATGAGTCGTTAATCGATTTGAAGTGGTCGATATCAATCAGTAATAGCGTCGCACTACGTTGATAACGTTGGCAATTGTCATACTCGCTGTGCAGCAAATGCTCCCAGTGACGGCGGTTATATACGCCTGTCATGCCATCGCGAGTGCTCATTTGCATCAACCTGCGTTTATGTTCCGAAAGTTTGAGCGCGGTGCGGTAACTGACGAGGCCAAAGTAAACCGGATAAACAAGCAGAAACGGCAGGCAAATCCATACCTGTGATGGCATGGTTTCCAGATTCAGAGGAATGTGTGCCAACCCTAGTGTTAACAGGCAACTCAGCAGGATCACCCCAAGCCCCATCCCAAACAATTTTACCCCGCCACAGCCCACGTTATTCATGCACAGCATGGTGAAAATCAATGCCGAAGGAAGCGCATTCAGCCCCATGACGGCAATCCACACGCCACCCATCAATGAATCAACCATTAAATTGCGGATTTCTGCCCGGGCAGGGTCGCTTGAGCGATCGGCCGTTTGCCAGGCAAAATGCGGCCAGATAAAGCCATAAGCGACCAGTAACAGCCACCACCAACCGGACACTGGTTGTAAAACTAATACCGAAGAGACACAGAAAAAACCTGTCGCTAAGCCAATGATTCTTGGGATGTACAGGCGGCGGGCGAACCGTCGACCCGAGCGGTGCCTGTCTTCGTCAAGGTACGTTGAGCTTTCCATAATTCCCCCAGGAAGCCATCTACCAGAGCTGAATTCATCATTCATGATATTTAGGAATATTCTGAAACATTTGCCGTAATTATAGAAACTCAGACCTGGGGGGAAGTATGATTTTTCGGGTGAGTCAGCGAACCGACTCACCCATTTAGGCTATTTGATTTGTTTTTTCAGGCAATTACTCATGAAAGTTTTTCGCGCATCGCCGGATAATGTCTGTTTTCCCGCCTGAGCATTACAATCTTTCATTTTCTGCTGCTGCGGAGTCAGACTCTTATCTGCTGGCTCTGACTGGCTGTTCTTCAGGCAGTTGCTCATGTAAGTTTTGCGTTCATCACCTTTCAGGGTTTGTGATGTGGCTTGTTGGTTACATGTAGTCATGCGTTGCTGTTGCGGGGTCATTGCTTTATCTGCCGCGGTTGCAGCCCCAACAACACCTGCCAGTAACACCATCATTAATACTGTTTTCATAGCACCATCCTTTTTATTGTGGTGCTTTAATTTTGGGTCGAGGTTTACGAAAAGGCGAATATCCCAACGCTATAAGGGAAATTAAACGGGTTTAGTTAAGGAATAAAATCATGAACTGTCGTTTTACTTTAACTTCCCTTATTAATAAAAATTTTCAGAGATAGTGACGCAGGCAATCAATTACGCGGTTGGGTTAACAGCTTATCTAAATATTGCTTTAGAAGATCAGTATCACGCTCCGTTACCGCTTCGGTAGGTCGGACTTCATTTAGCGCACTTTGAATATGGGTAACCATGGCCTGCCGATCATTCTTATCCATTCGACAAAGCATGGCGGTAACCACTATTTCCAGGGCTTCAATTTGCGCGACAAACTCTTTTGACTCTTCTTCTTTTTCGGCGAGTTTAGACAGTAACTCAGAGATGAGATTCTTCATATTTATTGCCCAATGGGATACGAAGCATGACGTTAACATTCTGATTTCATGTTGCATAGAGGGGAGCAACACTATTTTTAAACGGCTCTGCGAATATGTGTCAGAGAGCAAAAAAAATAGTATTACCCGTTATTTAGCATCTAAAAATAACTCTGAAATTATGGTGCGCTCTCATTTCTTTTTGCATCCTGTTGCTTTTTACGCTGCAACATTACGGCTAATTGCCAAACGTTAAGCAATACCACCACTGCCGTTGCAATAAATACCCAACGAAAACCAGCCATCGCAGAAACGCCGGCCCCTATTAATGGCCCGACAACATTACCAAGATACATAAATGATTGATTGTAACCAAATATCCGGCCTGTCACCTGATCGCTTGAATATTTCACTAACAAGGTTTGCACTGCCGGTAACATCGCCCCATCAGCAAAGCCGAGTAAAAAGCGTAATACGGCTAGCTGCATCGGGGATGTTACCCATGACATAGTAAAAAATAATATCACTGCAAAAATTAGCGTCGCCATTAATACTCGGGCTGTACCGATTCTGTCACCTAACTTTCCGAGTCGAGGGGCAGAAATAAGCGCAGATATACCCGGCACGGCGGCAATAAATCCGCTAATAAATGCGATATTGTTACTTTCTGGAGACAGATGTTTGATAAAAAGTGCGAGTATCGGGCCAATAGAGCCATTACAAAGTTGTATGACCATGGTGGTGACAAACAGGCTAATCATTAATTTGGGATAGGGTAAGGAGGCGAATACAGCTTTGCCGGATAAACGGTTTGCTTTGCTGATATTAGGACGCCCCCCTTCTTTGATCATAAATAATGTCACTAAAAAGCTGACCATCAACAATGCCGCGGTGACGTAAAACACCATCCGCAAACCAAGGGTGTCGGCCATATAGCCCCCCAAAAGTGGGCCGACAATCACCCCACTGATTTGCGCCGTAGAAAGCGTGCTCAAAGCCCAGCCGCTGCGCTCACGCGGAACCTGAGAAGCCACTAATGCCATGGCATTGGGAATATAGCCGGAAGTCAGCCCCATCACGGCGCGTAAAATAAACAATTGCCAGACGTTGGTCGCAAACGCCTGTAATAAAATAGCCACCGCCATACCCAGCGAGGCTCGCAGTAACATCAGTTTTCGACCTTTACGATCCGCAAGGCTGCCCCACATTGGCGACACTATCGCCGAGACCAGAAAGGTTACGCTGAATGTAAGCCCGGACCACATGGATAACGCTTCGTGGGAAGTCACGCCGAGCTGCTCAACATAGAGCGGTAAAAAAGGAAGAATTTGGCTAATGGCGAGGCCGGTAAAAAAACAACCAAACCACACCGAGATAATATTGACCTTCCAGGATTCCATACGGGGCACGCTTAATTAGTGGGGTAAAAAAAGGCAGGCAGAATACTGTGAAGTTTATCATACAAATCTAATTTATCGACAAAGGCCATTCCCACGCATACCCAGATGGAAATGGTCAGCATGTGCCGCGTTGTATTCTGGGCCGAGTGAATTACCAAAAAATGGGCAGCCGTTTTCAAACACGGTGTGAAGATATCCCTGCTCTTTCCCACCCGCACGCCAGCCTTTCAGAATGCTGATTTGTTGCTGGTTAGCAAAGCCAAATCCGCTGATATCGAGCGCATCCGCCGTGGCATGCTCGCTCAAACGCGCGCCTTCACGATTGTAAATGTTGCGGCAGGCGAAACTCCCTAAATGATTGATACGAGTGAGTCTGCTGCCAAATTCACTCTGCGCTAACGGTGCGGCGCGTTGATGAACAAACATCGTGCTGCTCAGTGCTAGCAGGCAACTGGCCAGAAAACTACTACTGAGCGCAATACGGCCAAAATCCTGCACGCGTACGGTATCGGTCAGCGGGCAATTCCCTGTGGTATCGGACACGCTACGGAAATTGAGTTGCCCGCGTTGTTTCGCCTGTTGTAACAGGGCGAGACAAGCCTGCGGATGGTTAGCCAAAGCCCGGAGTTTGTAGCGCGTGACGAGCGTCGGCGGATCGTCAATAGAAAGTGGAGCAAAGGGATTGTATTGCGCGGGCAAACGCTCATAGAGCCAAAAGCCTGTCGCGGCCACAATGACCATGCCAATGACAATCGTCACTCCTTTCGCCATCCCATCACCTGATATTGTTTACGGAATAATCATTATAGAAGTTAAGCCGTTTTAAGCGTCAGGAAGCACATGAATCCTCGTAATGAGCGTGGTATGTTGTCCGCCTTTGTACTGTTTAAGGATGGGTTTGGGCATGGCAAAACTGCGGGTTGGGATCGTATTTGGAGGCAAGTCAGCTGAACACGAAGTATCGCTACAGTCGGCGAAGAATATTGTCGACGCCATTGATAAATCAAAGTTTGAGGTGGTGTTACTGGGCATTGATAAAAAAGGCCAGTGGCATGTCAATGATGCGTCCAACTATCTGTTAAATGCAGAAAACCCAGCATTGATTGCCCTGAATCGCTCAGGAACCAATGTTGCCGTGGTGCCAGGCCAAACAGAGAATCAGCTGATTGAGTCCTCCTCCGCACAGTTTTTAGCGCCTGTAGACGTTATTTTCCCGATAGTTCACGGCACGTTGGGCGAAGATGGCTCCCTGCAAGGGATGCTACGCATGGCGAATCTTCCGTTTGTCGGTTCTGGCGTGTTAGGTTCAGCCGTTAGCATGGATAAAGACGTGACCAAGCGTCTGCTACGCGATGCCGGGCTGAATATCGCTCCATTTATTACGCTGACTCGTGCCAACCGCAACAAGATTAGCTTCGCAGAAATTGAAGCGAAACTGGGCCTGCCACTGTTTATCAAACCTGCCAACCAGGGTTCATCCGTCGGCGTCAGCAAAGTGAATAACGCGGCGCAATATGAAATAGCTGTCGCGTTAGCTTTCGAGTTCGACCATAAAGTTGTGGTTGAAACCGGGATTAAAGGCCGTGAAATTGAATGCGCGGTATTAGGCAATGACGAACCGCAAGCAAGTACCTGCGGCGAAGTCGTGGTAAGCAGCGATTTTTATTCGTATGACACTAAATATATTGATGATAAAGGCGCACAAGTTGTTGTGCCGGCGGCGATTTCAGCCGACATCAACGATAAAATTCGTGACATTGCGGTGCGTGCTTATCAGGCGCTGGAATGCAGTGGAATGGCGCGTGTTGACGTATTCCTGACTGACGATAATGAAGTTATTATCAATGAGATCAATACGCTGCCAGGGTTTACGAATATCAGTATGTATCCAAAGCTCTGGCAGGCAAGTGGCTTAGATTATCAAACGCTGATTACACGTTTGATTGAACTGGCTCTCGAGCGAAACCTGCAAGATTGCGCGCTGAAAAGTTCAATTACCGCCTAAGACTTACTCTTTCGCCGTCGTCGGTTCTTCAGGTTCCGGGCGGCGGCGAATAATAAATCCCGCCAACCAGAAACAAATCACCCAGGTTACCAACCCGACGGCATAATTCTGCCAGCCTTCGGTTTTAAACCCCAACAAGCCAATCACACCGTTCAAAATAAAGATGAGACCAATCGCCACGGCATAGTAGTGCCAGTCACGGCGCATTTTTGAAGACAATGTTTTAGCAGACATGATGCAACCCGTCAGGATAAAGAGAGGGCTTATTGTGGCATAGGCCACGGCGAGAAACCGCACGTAAATGCGGGCTAAACAGGATTTTGTTACGTGAATTTCACATAAGTTACAGATATGTGATCTCAGACATACATTCACAAACCAGGAGCATTCCGCCCGTTAAATTACCAACAATCTGATATTGACAAACCATATGACCTGCCAAACTCAACGCAATTGAAGTATCAGGCCGCAGCCTGAATCGTTTTACTGTTACATGGGAGGTCGTGATGGCTGATATGAGTTTGTCGAAGCAGGTTGTTCCTGTAATAACCACGATTTCAACAACCAAAACAGAGAGATCTACCCGGAGTAATCTGGCATACGCTGCGTTCATTTTGCTGTGCTTTTGGGTTGGAATGCAGATTCTGAGTCTGATGGCTCACGCCCCGGGTGTGCTTGAGCACCTTGCCCAGGGTAATGATACTACCCGCCCGCGCATTGAAATGGGGTTCATCGTCAGCACTGTATTTGGTGTGGTGCCGTTTCTCGCCGGTTGTGCACTACTGGGTGTGGTGAGCCTGGTGCTGAAGTTCCACCATCGTTTTCACTTTTAAATCAATCCACTTTTAAATCAATCCATAGTTAAATCAATGAATATACGCAGGGCTATCTACCCTGCGCAGTCAAATATCAACGTTTCATGCAAGCCGCCCGCCGCTCATCGACCCGCTTTGCAAACCATGCTGTCGTCAGATTACGGGTGATTTTCGGACTTTCCAGCGTAATTCCCGGCAACATTTCTCGCGGCAATTTCTTACCCGATTTCTTCTCTGCTATCGCATAAACCTGCTGATATAAATCCGTTTTTTCAAAGTCTATGCTGTCGCCTTTTTGCAAAGCCCGGTGAATCTGGCTTTCACTCATATCAAGCTTTCCTGCCAGCTTTCTGACCGCCAGTTCCGTGCTACCCGCTTTGTCGGTGTTATACAAAATTAAATCGCCATCTAACGCCAGTTTTACACCGGTTGCCTTGCTGACGGCATTCTGGAACGCCGCGTTGCGACTGGCGTACCATCCCGCATTGAAATCTGCAAAGCGGTATAGTGGCTGAGTGTAATTCGCCGGGTAGTTCAGGAGATGGTAAGTGCCGAACCACAACCCGCCGCGACGGGTAAACACTTCCTGCCGCACGGTTCCTTCCATTTTCCACGGGTAGCCGCTGGTGTGTTGTTCTGCAAACGCGATGCTGACTTGCATAGGGCCACCGGTATGCACCGGATTGAGATTACCAAACAGTTTTTGCCCCATCGGCACCATATCGATGAAATCATCAAAAATCGCGCTCAGTTGCCCCTCGGTTTTAACGTTATCCAGTCGTTCGCTGTAGCTCTTGCCGTTGGGTGATTTGATGAGTAACGCGGTGTGAACCAGAAACGCTGGGATATGCATTTTTTCAGCACGGCGGTCAATTTCCTTCCAGGCAATTTTACTCAAGTTGGGGACTGCCGGGTCAGCCACGAGATTAGACTCCTGCTGCGCCACCGCCAGCACAGAGCAGATATTCTCTTCGCTTGGGGCGATATCCTGGCTCTTAAACGTGGTTGCTAAATCTTTCGCCCAGCTATTTCTGTCTTTTACGCTGGCAGGGATTTTTTGCTTTACCACCGTTTCGACATCAACCGGTTTAGTGGTTTCCGAAACGGAAGGCGCAGTTTTAGTGGTACAACCCGCCAGCACGAAAAGCGCGCCAAGGCTTAAAGCAAAAAAACCATGTTGCCTGTTTAACATACTCATATTGTTCCATTTTGATTGTTTTTATCGAGTCAGACGAAACAATAACAGTTATGCGGCCAGGCGTTTATCAGAGTTTGGCTTATAGTTAATGAAGCTCCTGGCACTGACAAAATGTGCGCTTTTCTTGACACAAACTTGACAATTAGTTGCCTGGTCAGTAATTTCAGATGTAATTACTGACCAGGCAACTAATTCATGAGCAACAATCTGAATTTAAGCGACGATAAAATCGACAACAAATTCCACCTCGGTTTACTCATTCATCTCGTAAATCAATTTAAAGATCAGCTTATCAGCCAGTATTTCTCCGGCATGGATATTACTGCGGCGCAATTTAAGGTGCTGATTAGTATCTATAAAGGCGTAACCAGCCCCGTTATTATCAGCAAAAACCTGGTGATGGACGCTGGCGCAATGAGCCGCATGATTGAGCGTATGGTCAAGCGTGAACTGATTGTTCGTCACCCAAATCCGCAGGATAAGCGCCAGGTGATTCTGGCTCTAACCGATAAAGGCCAGCTGATCTGTGATCGTTTTCAAAATGAAGCGCTTGCCTCAATCATCAGTGACCTCACCGCACGCCTGACGCAGGATGAATCCCAGCAACTGGTCGCATTGATTACAAAAATGCTGCCGGATGACATTACTGCGCCACATCGATAACACCGTATAAAGGCCAAAAGATGGAAACCAATCCAGAAGTGCACGTTGAGCGTTCCAGTAAGCGCAAACGTAATTTTATTATTTTTATCCTGATTCTAGTGCTGGCAGCCGCGGGTTGTCTGGCCTGGTATCTGTTATATGCGCGTTACTACGAGTCGACAGACGATGCCTATGTCAACGGCAATCAGGTCATGCTCACCCCGCAAATTAACGGCACAGTTACGCAAGTGACGGCTGACGAAGGGGATTACGTTGAGAAAGGCCAACCGCTCGTATTGCTTGATCCCAGCGATACCAAAATAGCGCTGCAACAAGCGGAAGCCAGTCTGGCAAATACCGTGCGGCAGGTTCGCGGTTTATACAGCACCGCGGATAATTACCGGGCGCAAGTTGCCGCGAAACAGGTGGCCCTGCAAACCGCTCAAAATGACTATGCGCGTCGTCAGAAAATTTTCTCAACGGGCGCTATTGCTGCAGAAGATCTTTCACATTACCGCGATGCAGTTACCAGTGCACAAAGTGATTTAGCTGCCGCGCAACAGGCATTGCGCACCAACCTTGCGATGGTCGACGATACCGTGATTGATACCCACCCAGAAATCAAAACCGCCGTTGCAACGCTTCGCCAGCGTTACCTTGATAATGCACGTACCACGATTGTGGCCCCCGTTAGCGGTTACGTCGCTAAACGCGCGGTGCAACTGGGTATGCGCGTCACTTCGGGAACCACACTTTTGGCCATCGTGCCGCTTAATGAAGTCTGGGTAGACGCCAACTTCAAAGAAAGTCAGATGAACACGATGCGTCTGGGGCAAAAAGTCACGATCAATGCCGATTTGTACGGTGATGACGTGGAATATCACGGCACCATTGAGAGCCTGGGCATTGGTACCGGCAGCGCGTTTTCCCTGCTGCCAGCTCAGAACGCCAGCGGCAACTGGATCAAGATTGTTCAGCGTTTACCGGTGCGTATCACGCTAGATCCGCATGATATGCAGAAGCATCCACTGCGTGTGGGTTTGTCGATGAATGTCCGCGTAGATATTCGCAATAATGAAGAGGGTCATTTGCTGCCACAGCAAACGGTTAGCACGCCTCGTTTCACCACTGATGTCTATCAAAATTCGCTGGAAGCGGCTGACAAACTGGTGACGAAAATCCTTCATGACAACAGTAATGCGGTAGCGTCAAGCGCCCATTAAGAGAGACGTTATGCAAGATAAGGCTGCATTTACGCCTCCCAATATGTGGCTGGCGGTGCTCGCGCTATCGCTGGCAACATTTATGCAGGTGCTGGACTCCACCATCGCAAACGTGGCGCTGCCCACTATCGCCGGTAATCTCGGCGTGAGTGCAGATCAAGGCACATGGGTCATTACCTCGTTTGCGGTATGTAACGCCATCGCTCTACCGCTCACCGGCTGGTTTACCCGTCGCTTCGGGCAACTGAAGCTGTTTATCGGCTCGGTGGTGATGTTCACCCTCACCTCGTTCCTGTGTGGCTTTGCCCACAGTATGACCGAGCTGATTTTCTTTCGCGCCCTGCAAGGTTTCTTCGCCGGGCCGATGTTCCCAATGTGCCAGACGTTATTGCTGGTGATCTTCCCTTCCAGCAAACGCAGTATGGCACTGGCGCTGCTGTCGATGGTGACGGTCGTTGCGCCTATTGTCGGCCCGATTACCGGTGGCTGGATTACCGATAACTACTCGTGGCCATGGATTTTCTATATCAACGTACCGATTGGGATATTTGCTTCGATTGTGGTCTGGACGCAGATGCGTGCTCGCGAAGAAACCACGACTCACGCGCCCATCGACTATATCGGTATCGCGCTGCTGGTTCTTGGCGTAGGGCTGTTGCAGGTGGTGCTGGATAAAGGCAACGATCTGGACTGGTTCGCCTCGACGCACATCATTATTATGTCGGTGATTTCGGCGATTTCGCTGGTTTCATTTGTTATGTGGGAGTTGGGCGAGCGCCACCCAATTGTGAATTTGCGCCTGTTCAAAGACCGAAACTTTGCTATCGGTACGCTTTCACTGACGTTGGGCTATGCGGCGTTCTTCGCCATCAACATTATTCTGCCGCAGTGGTTACAAACGCAGATGGGTTACACAGCGATTTGGGCTGGTCTAGCCGCAGCACCAATGGGCGTACTACCGCTTATCATGACGCCGATCATCGGACGTTACGCAACCAAGTTCGACCTGCGTATTCTGGCCTCGCTGTCATTCCTGACCATGGGGGCTTCGTGCCTGATTCGTGCGCAGTTTAATACCGACGTGGATTTTCGCACCATCGCTGAAGTGCAGCTGTTTATGGGGATTGGCGTAGCGTTCTTCTTTATGCCGATTACCACCATTGTGCTGTCGAATCTGAACGGTGCAGAAGTCGCGGAAGGTTCAGGTCTTGCAACGTTCTTCCGCGTGCTGGGCGGTTCTTTCGCTTCGTCATTGACCACCTGGATTTGGTCGCGCCGTGAAGTCTTCCACCATGCGAACCTTACTGAGAGCGTGTCCAACTACAACCCGGCAGCCGTGGATTATCTGGATAAAATGGGTGGTGCAACGCAGCAACACATGGCGTTTATCGATAAAACCATTGAGCAGCAGGCCTACATGATGTCGACCATCGACTACTTCTGGATTTTAGGTTGGGGGTTTATGGCGCTGATTATCGTGATTTGGTTTGCCCGGCCGCCGTTTGTTCGTTCGGGCGCACCAAGCGCACCATCTGCGGGGCATTAAATCAAACGGGCGGAATTTTTCCGCCCGTTTTCGTTTAGACTATCTCACCCGCTTCTTCGACAGGTATATCCTGCAAAGTGCGCTCGAAACTGCGCAGACGCTTGTAGATGGACATCAATTCCACCAGCGTAGTCCACGAGTTGATTAGATACTGGAATGCACTGCGCACGCGGTCGAACACATTGGTTATCTGCGTCATTAGACCCAGGGTAATCGTTCCGGCCACAATAGACGGGAACAGCAAAATGAGTCCGAAAATGTTATCGACTTGCAGATAGAGAATACGGGCAATATTAAAGTAGGTGTAATGGAAATAAAGACGGAAATAATTCTGTCTCACCGCATTAAAGAGAGCTTTAATTGTCGGAGGCGCTGCGCGTGATGGATCGTCTTCGCCATAAACCAGCTCTTTACGATAAGCAGCCTCAACACGCTGATTATTAAACTGCAATCCAGGTAATTTAATCCCCACGACCGCCAATAAGCCGGTTCCCATCACAGACCAGACAATCGCCGCAATCACCAGCCCATACGGTAAATGCCCTACAAGCGGCAGTTCTGGCACGTGCGGAGAAAGCGCGACAAGCACAGGAAGAAAGGCTATCAGGGTCATGATCGACTGCAATAGGCTGACACCCATATCTTCGAGCGTAGAAGCAAAGCGCATGGTGTCTTCCTGCACACGCTGCGCAGCACCTTCTATATGTCGAAGGCGTTGCCAATGCTCCATATAATATTCGTTCATTGCCGTACGCCAGCGGAAAATATAGTGGCTAATAAAGAAGTTATTTAACACGGCAACGGTCACTGAAATTAACGCAATGCCGAGAAAAATACCTAGCTCACTGTAAAACTGGCCGATGGTGACTTTATGAGGAGCACTGAGCGCCTGCTGAATCAGATCGTAAAATGGCGCATACCAGGCGTTAATGGCAACGCTCACTTCAACTAAAAACCAGGTGACGAACACAATGAGTGCTGAACCAAGTATCGACCAGCTCTGCCAACGGTGCGGGGAATAAACAGACCAAAATAGATAAAACAAGCCCACGCTAACAGCATAGAAACCGTAGAAAACCAGCGATTTTAATGACCAAAAACGCGCAGCACTAATAGGATCCTCATTTGAGGCTCCAGCCAAACGTTGAAGCCAATTGCCTCCGCCAACTTGCCAGAAAACAACGGCGATCATCGCCCAAATAAAAGCCGACAGAAAAAAGGCTGTCGGACGAGGGAAAAACGATTTAAACATCTACAACACTCCTGAAAACAAACTCTTATTGTTATGACCACCCGGGGGCGATAAGGCTCGCTCAATGTTGTATCAAGAGATGTCAGGCTAAGGGTGCTTTACCAGTCGGTGAGGATATCTGCGGTCGTTTTTACTCGCAGAGTGTTTCCCGGAATCGTAAAGTTGCGCCAGACATCGTTGTAATGCTCGATCAACACTTCGGCAAGAGCCGCCGGACGATTTGCTGTGGTATGGGCATCAAGGGCGACAGTCATAGCATAACCACGACTAGCTCCGTTTTTAATAGTAGCGTCAACGCAATAATCCGTTGCACAACCACACACCACAAATTCGTTTATTTGATGACGGGTGAGAACATCTTCAAGGTCTGTGCGATAAAACGCATCGCATGCAGTTTTGGTGACATAAAGCGCATCAACAGGTTGATGAAGTTCGGGCAACAAAGCAAATGCCGCAGTCTCTTGCTCCAGCCCTTGTTCAGTATGCTGGATAAAAATGACTTTATCGGCGGCGTTGATCAGCTGGTTAATACGTTTCGTACAAATTTCCCGATTAAAACGGGGGGCATCAAACACCCCATTTTGCATATCAATAACCATTAGTACACGTTGGGCTGCCATGATTTCGCTCTCTTCATCTCAGAAGGAAAGAGCGTAGCACAACCCGGTTTGAGCATTAAACGGTATAAAGTTTAGGTGCACCAGGTGGCCGGGTTTTGAAACGACGATGCAGCCACAGGTACTGTTCAGGTGCACGCATAATTTCGTGTTCAATTTTGCGGTTCATGTACTCAGCGGCAGCTTGTTCATCATCAAGCGGGTAATCACTAAATTCAGGCCCGATAACCAGTTGATACCCCGTGCCATCCTGCTTGCGGATGAGCACGATAGTCAGAATCGCAGGTTTGGCCAGACGGGCAATGGTGTAAGTTCCGTTGGTTGTTGCAGCCTGTGGCACAGCAAAGAATGAAGCAAAAGAACTGCCTTTTGGACCGTAATCCTGATCGGGCGCGAACCAGACAGCTTCGCCAGCTTTAAGCGCCTTCACCATACCTTTCAAATTACGCCGATCCAGCATGGCTTTATTGGAACGCGAACGCCCCCGAGTTTGAACAAATTCCATCGCTTTGTTGTTGTGCGGGCGGTACATCGCCATCATCGGACGGCAAAGCCCCATCACGCGGCCCCCTAGTTCCAGCGACATAAAATGCACGCCGATAGCCATCACGCCCTGCCCTTTCTCACACGCATTTGTAATATGTTCAAGCCCGCTGACTTCGAACCACTTACGCACTCGCGCATCCGACCAGAACCAGGCCATCCCGGTTTCAATTAAGCCCATCCCAAGCGACGAGAAATTTTGCACCACGATGGCGTCAATCTGCGCATCAGTGTAATGCGGGAAACACAGTTTAAGGTTCTGGCGGGCAATGGAAACGCGGCGTTTGAGAAAACGCATCGATGCGCGACCAATGAAGCCGCCCATTTTCAGTAGCACTGGGTAAGGCAATTGCACCCACAGCCACAAAATTGCCAGACCAAACCAGGTCAGCCAATAGCGAGGGTGAAGGAGTTCTTTACGAAACAACGGTTTACTAGACATTATCAACTTCTGTATGCGTGATTAGTGCGTATCGCATAAGGAACTATACCCAAAATAATTCGAGTTGCAGGTAGGCGGCCAGAGAGCAAATCCCCAGGAGCTTACTTGAGTAAGTGACTGGGTTTGTGAGTGCAGCCAACACCCCTGCAACTTGAAGTATGACGGGTATAAATCTTTAGCGATACAGTGATTGCAATGACTAAGACGCCACCCGGCAGTAATAGTTGCAGCACGGTCATTATAGTGGCTCTGATGATACGCATTTTCTAATCAAGCCATGTATAGATGTTGTCAGTTTTTTTGCGTATTTCTTCCCATTACGTCAGGAATAGGAGTTATACGCACTTTGCTGCTCATAAAAAAACCTAAAAAGCTGATTTTGTCTTTTACTTTGTTGGGAGCGCAGGCGAATTAACGCACAAAAAACTCGCTGAAATGCCGCGTTACGTTTTTTCTCATCACATTCCTCATTTTCCACGTTTGCGCAGCGCTGTAGAGTAGTATAAATACGATCAATCAATATCGCTCCACTTCGTCTAATGGGTTACCTGCGTTGAAAATTCGTCTCCCGCGCCTAGCTGCGCTCGTTATTGCTGCGCTGCCAATTTTGAGCTTTGCGCAAACTTCACCCGATCCTGTTTTTGCTTCAGATATTACAGACCGTTATGCCAATCATATTTATTACGGCACCGGTGCGACTGGCATGGCAATGGTGGTGATTGATGGTAATCAGCGCGTTTTCAGAAGCTTTGGTGAAACCAGGCCTGGTAATAACGTTCGCCCGCAACTGGACTCGGTAATCCGCATTGCTTCCCTGAGCAAGCTAATGACCAGCGAAATGTTGGTCAAGATGTTAGATCAGGGCAAAGTTCAGCTGAATGATCCTTTGAGCAAATACGCTCCCGCAGGCGCCAGAGTGCCCACATACAACGGAAAACCTATCACTCTGGTGAATCTGGCAACACATACCAGTGCTTTACCTCGCGAACAGCCCGGTGGTGCCGCTCATCGTACTGTGTTTACCTGGCCCACGCGTGACCAACGTTGGAATTGGCTTGCCACTGCGAGTTTAAAAAGTGCTCCGGGGACTATCGCCTCTTATTCAAATTTAGCTTTTGATTTGCTTGCGGATGCGTTGGCACGTGCAGCTGGAAAGCCTTATCCCGCTTTATTCGAAGAGCAAATCACCCGTCCCCTCGGCATGAAGGACACGACATTCACGCCTTCGCCCGATCAGTGCAAACGCTTGATGGTGGCGGAAAAAGGAGCCAGCCCTTGTGATAACACACTCGCAGCCATTGGTAGCGGCGGGGTTTATTCCACGCCAGACGATATGATGCGTTGGATGCAACAATTCCTGACTTCTGACTTCCACCGTCGCAATACACAAGCCGACAGAATGCAGACACTTATTTATCAACGTACGCAACTGACTAAAGTTATTGGAATGGATGTACCTGGAAAAGCAGATGCTTTAGGTCTGGGATGGGTATATATGGCCCCTAAAAAGGGTCGGCCGGGTATTGTGCAAAAAACTGGCGGCGGTGGCGGTTTCATTACCTATATGGCAATGGTTCCGGAAAGTAATGTAGGTGTTTTTGTCGTTGTAACTCGCTCACCATTAACTCGTTTTGTGAATATGAGTGACGGTGTGAATGATTTAGTTTCAGAATTAAGCGGTTTCACACCACCAGCGATCCCAGCATCTTAATAACAGAGCAGGTCGATAAGTCGACCTGCATTTTTAATAACTGGTTGGCAAACGACCCACCGACTTCAGCTTACCTTTCTCCATCTCAATATAGTTTCCTTTGCGTAGCGCAGATAATATTTCCGCAATGACTGACCGTGATATTTTTGTTCTTTTTTGTATAAAGTTAATCACGCCTGTACGGGCTCGAAGATCGGAACTCCATGAATTCATCAAGAGTAAAGTGGCTCGAATTTGTGAATAAGTAGTCGCTCCGACGAAGTTAGCGTCACGCTGCTCAAGGCTGCGTAAAAGATATGTTGTCCAGTGACATGCTTGTTGCCATAATTTATTTTTTTCTATTGCCTCAAAAGCCTGAGTTACTGGAAGGGAAAAACCCTGACAATCAGTTTGAGTTGTTATGCGATATTCAATATGAGACTTATGAAATACATTCGCTAAACCGATTAATGTTGGTGCAGAAACAAGCTCCATCAAAACATCATCTTTTTCTCTATGTAATATAATACTCCCCTCACTAAAAAACCAAATTAATGGTTCGCCTTTTTCATTGAACATACTAAATTCACTGTCCGCTGGCACGGTAAACTTCTTGCCAACCCCCACCAACCTGCTGCGAATAATTTCGCAGCTGGGTTAATGGTTTTGTATACATAATAGATATTCCTTTATTCTGGGAAGGGGTTAATAAAATGCCTGTCACTATTAGAGACAGGCATTTATTATAAACATTTAACTCAGATTAGATATAATATTAATGAGGCGCAAGAAATTATATCTTTAGAACTAAGCTATTTCTATATTATTACCAGGTATACTTCACACCCATATTTGCAGACCAGTCTTGATCAACATCACCACCACCCAGGTAGTTAGCATCTGCATAAGCGGCGAAGTTTTTGGTGAAGCTAAACTGAGTACCCAAACCTACACGAACGGCAGAACCTTCCACGCCATTGTCTATATTGTCACCATTCACATCAGCACTATTGCTGTTTGAATCGTCATAGACGTAAGCCAGTTTGAAGTACGGAGTCAGAGCCTGATCACCATAGTCGAAGGTATAACCAGCATCCATACCTACCTCGTAACGCATGCTATCGTAAGACTGGCTACCCACTTTCATATCATTGCTAAGTTGGTAGTTGTCACCATCCTGGAACAGGCCAGAGATAGAAGCATATGGCGTCAAATAGCCGTGCTGATCAAGTTGCAGATCGTATCCCAGCTTCATACCAAAGCCCCAGGCATCAGAAGAAGTATCCCCGCTAACCGCAGCACCATTGCTCATGGTAGCCGATAAATCATTGCTGTAATGACTATAGCTCAACGTTGAATCAAGGAAGATGTTGTTCTGGAAGCGAGCAGAAGAGTAGATACGGGCAGACTGGCTGTCCTGATCAACCTGGCCGCTGTTATCACTGATATCACCTTTAGCAAAGCCAGCCGCAGCACCAACCGTCCACTTAGCACTGTTACCTTCAACCACAGTATCCAGGCCCACCATGATGCCATTAACATCCTGGTCATAGTTCAAGACGTCAGTATCGCCGGAGAAACTACCACCGATGTAAGTGACCCATGCGCCGCCAGCATCAGCGGTTGGCGTATGGCGACCATTTGCCAGACGTGTTGCCAGAGCATCTTGCTCCAGGTTCCAGATATTGGTGTTCGCAGAAGGAATGCTTAACGCCATGTTGGCGTAATCAGTCAGTCGATCCTGCTTCAGAACAACGCTGTTACCGTTCTGCTCAGCTTGATAGGTATAGGCACCCAAGTCAGCTTTGTTGGCAGCAGAGAAGGTCGCAGTACTGTTCACGTCGTTAACATAGATAATCTCTTTATCTTTATAGTTAGTAACTGAACCTGCACCTGTTGAGTTATTGATACGAACTTTGTAGTTACCGGCGGCAGCTACCGTTCCATCATTAGCATCATCAATGCTGAATTCTTCATCTGTATTGTTAGTATTGCTATTGCCATTCACAGTCAGATGACCGTCAGAATTCATGGCGATTACGCCATAGCCGTAAGTGGCATCCTGAGTATTTCCGGTATTGGTGTGACCGTTAACCAAATCAGCATCTAAAACATAATCACTGCTATTGATGTTGAATACACCACCGTTGGTCAATTCCATCGTATCTGCGCTAAACAAGTTAGCATCGAAATCACCCGCGCCAATGCTGAATTCACCACCATTCGAAACGGTAATAGTGTTAGCACGCAGGTAAGTAGTTTCATCGGTCAGATCAACTTTACTATAGCTATCCACGGTCAGATGATCGGTACCCACAGCCCCATACGAGCTGAGATTCATCGTTGAACCATTGGTCAGAGTAATAGAATCTGCCAACAAAGAAGAACTTTGAGCTACGTTAACCTGAGAACCATTATTCACACTCAGAGTATCAACGTTGGAATCGTTTACTGTATCCCATTCTGAACCGTTGTTCAGCGCAACGTTGAATACCCCGCTCTGGAAGGTCCTGTCATCAACTACATTCCCCCAATGATTATAGGTAGAGTTTGGTTCCAGACTGTTAACCGCAACATCATACATCTCTGCAGGAGCAATATATTGGTATGAGAATTCAGCTGCCCCCACCCACTTACTACCGTTATCCAGAGTAATATTTAACTCGTCAACGTTCAGGCTATCGTCAGCCCAACCACCATTGGTATCAGGAAGATCATCAGAGTTGGAATTGTGACCGGTTGGATAGAAATTAGCGTTCCAGTTGCTGCCAAATACAACATCACCCATCAGCGTAGAGTGGTCTAATTTTACGTTGTTTTTCATCGCATAATCAGATGTTGAACTATCAACAAATGACATGGCGATGTCATTCATTCCAGCGTCTCCATTGTAATCTCCAGGTTCTTCAGAATTTCCATAGAAACCTTCGCCCTCCAAAGGAGTGTAGGCGCCTGAGGTTACGGTAGAATTAACAACGGAAATGTTGTTATCCCAGGTATGAGATTCTGTCGTGTAATCTGCATTGCCCGAGTTCCCTTGAGAAAGAGCAATACCAGCAACGCGAGAGTTATCACTGATGTTGATATTACTTTCAACATCTAAAGTGACTGCTGTGCCTAGATCATAAAAAGACATTTGGTTATTATCTGAAGCAGCTTTACCGTCAGCATTCAGATAGCTGTCTGTAAAGTACAAATATTCATAATCATCATCAATAGTAGAGTTTGCGATATTCAGAGTGAATACGTCACCGTCAACCCATTTATAATCAACGTCTGTACCATTCGTCCAACCATGGCCTTGATTGTCAAATACTTGTTGAGACGTCACCATTCCGTGAATAGCTGAGTTAGATATATTCAGCGTGTTAGCCGAACCATCAGCGTAATCATTATCCAGATAATAGGTGGAGATAACGCCATTGACTACATCGTTGTTGAAGCTTTGATCATAAGCACCATCGGCTGCATTATTATAGATATAACCATCATAAGTAATGTAGTTAAGCTTATCGGCAACGGTCCAGTCGCTCCAACTAAAAGCAGTGCTCGCGTCGTCATGATATCCGAAGGTGTTATAAGTAGCAGCACTTGCCTGAGAAGAAATTGCCAACGTACAGGCCAATGCTAGTTGAGATACAACGAGTTTCTTTTTCCAAGAATGCATTTGTCATCCCTCCTAAGGGATTTAATCTTATGTTGGTCCATCAATAATCAATGCAGTAAGCAGTAGTCACTAATACAAGTAGCTGTATTAGCGGGTAGGATTATTATGTGGCAAGGGCAAATCGTTCAATTAATTTATTAATTAAGTACGAAAACAGACTAATAACCCAATGCAAGTGACAAAATGAAAATAGACAACCTCATAAATAACTGCACTTATTTTCCTGAAATCTAGAAACATATAAATAATCTATTATTTATATGTGGCAATTAAATTAATTGGAATAAATGAAACGACAATTGAGATGTATATTTTTATAAAATACATTAATTTCAAGAAGGATGGGTAGCAAACGTAATTATTGAAATAAAAACAGGTAATACATCATCTTATAATTTCCAGATTTAGATGCATTACCTGTATATAAATTAAGCGCGGATAGTATCGTCGCCGAAACCGATCCATTTGTATGTCGTCAAAGCTTCAAGTCCCATCGGGCCACGAGCATGAAGTTTCTGTGTACTCACAGCCACTTCCGCACCCAGTCCAAACTGGCCGCCATCGGTGAAACGAGTTGAAGCGTTCACATACACTGCTGAAGAATCAACTTCATTCACAAAACGATTTGCATGGCTTAACGTACGCGTCAGGATCGCATCGGAATGCTGTGTGCCATGCTCGCGAATATGTTCAATCGCGCCATCTATATCTGCAACGACTTTCACATTCAGATGCAACGACAACCATTCGTCGTCATAATTTTCTGCTTTCACCGGAACCACTTCTACAGGGCCATTTTGCAAAACAGGCAAAGATTTTTCATCCGCATGTAGTGTGACACCGGATTTTGCCATTTGCTGACTTAATACCGGCAAGAACGCCCCGGCAATGCCCTGATGTACCAACAACGTTTCAACCGTATTACAGGTGCTCGGGCGCTGTGTTTTCGCATTAACGATGATATTGAGTGCTGGAGTAAATTCAGCGCTTTCATCAACAAAAATATGGCAAACACCTATACCGCCAGTGATGACTGGAATAGTGGATTGTTCGCGGCAAAGTTTATGCAGACCCGCCCCACCGCGTGGAATCAGCATATCGATGTACTTATCCATACGCAGCAATTCGTTCACCAAAGCACGATCCGGGCTTTCAATTGCCTGCACCGCAGCTGCGGGTAATCCACATTCTGTCAGCGCTTGCTGAATCACTTTTACCGTTGCGGCATTTGTGCGCCACGTTTCTTTCCCGCCACGCAGAATCGCCGCATTACCTGTTTTCAGGCACAACGAGGCAACATCAACAGTCACGTTAGGGCGAGCTTCATAAATCACGCCAACCACGCCTAAGGGCACGCGACGACGCTCGAGGCGCAGGCCGCTGTCCAGTAGACCGCCATCAATAACCTGGCCTACAGGATCGGCTAAATTGCATACCTGGCGGACATCATCAGCAATGCTTTTTAATCGCGCCGGTGTCAGTTGCAGGCGATCAAGCATCGCTTCGCTTAAGCCGTTTGCTTTTGCTTCCACCAAATCCTGCTCATTGGCAGTTAAAATGCTTTCTGCTTGTTCCTCTAAATAATCTGCGATTTTTTCCAGCGCGCGGTTTTTTTCGCGGCTAGAGAGCAGTGCCATCTGATAAGAGGCGGCTTTGGCTGCTTTGCCCATTTGTTCCAGCATTGCCAGCTCCTTAGTTAACAATCATGTCATCACGATGAACGGCGACCGGGCCATATTCATAACCCAGGATTTCATCGATTTGTTGAGAGTGGTGGCCCGCAATACGACGCAAAGCATCGCTATTATAGCGGCATACACCGTGGGCAATATCACGCCCTTCCAGGCTGCGGATACGGATAACTTCCCCACGTGAAAAGTTGCCTTTTACACTCTTAATACCTTTTGGCAGCAAAGAACTACCGCGTTCAAGAATCGCGGCCAGTGCTCCGTCATCAACGGTAATTTCACCCGCAGGAGGCGCACCAAAAATCCAACGCTTACGGTTCTCAAGCGGTGATTGCTGCGCATGGAAACGGGTTCCGACAGGAACGCCTGCCATCACATCACCAATAACACCGGGTTTACTACCTGCTGCAATCACAACATCGATACCGGCACGGCAAGCAACATCCGCAGCTTGCAGTTTCGTACCCATTCCGCCAGTTCCGAGGCCGGAAACACTGTCGCCAGCGATGGCACGCAATGCGTCATCAATACCGTGGACTTCTTTGATTAATTCAGCAGTTGGATTATTGCGCGGGTCAGCAGTAAACAGGCCTTGTTGATCCGTCAGCAACAACAGCTTATCAGCCCCCGCCAGGATCGCGGCCAGCGCGGAAAGGTTATCGTTATCACCGACTTTTATTTCTGCTGTTGCGACAGCGTCGTTTTCGTTGATTACCGGCACGATATTGTTATCAAGCAGCGCACGAAGGGTGTCACGAGCGTTCAGGAAGCGTTCGCGATCTTCCATATCAGCACGTGTCAGGAGCATTTGCCCGACATGAATGCCGTAGATAGAAAAAAGCTGTTCCCAAAGTTGAATCAGCCTGCTTTGCCCTACCGCCGCAAGCAGTTGCTTAGAGGCGATGGTTGCAGGGAGTTCGGGGTATCCCAAATGCTCGCGCCCCGCGGCAATCGCCCCGGAGGTGACAATAACAATACGATGCCCTGAGGCATGGAGTTGTGCGCACTGACGCACCAGCTCAACGATATGAGCCCGATTCAGGCGGCGTGAGCCACCGGTTAATACGCTAGTGCCTAGTTTAACCACCAGCGTCTGGCTGTCACTCATGATTCTCTGCCGTTTAAACGAAATTGGAAAAATTATACTCTAAATACTTCGAGTTACAGGTAGGCGGCAAGAGATTGAATCCCCTGGAGCTTACTTAAGTAAGTGACGGGGGTGAAAGAATGCAGCCAACGACCCTGTAGCTTGAAGCATGACGAGTAAAATGTCAGATGACGTTGTAACAGGAGTCATGCGGCTTGCCAACTGTCCCGGCAAGGAAAACAGCGAAGTTTGCGTAAAGGACTGAGTAACGTAGCGGCAAAATTTGACATATTTATGACAATTAAAATTTATTACTTTTATTTAAACTTTATCTTACTCTGTCATAAATCTTTCATCTCAAAACGATAAAACTCTCTGCGTTTTTTAACGGGATATTTCCCGATTAAATTTAGCGCGTAAACACTATTGGGATGAAAAATGAAAAAGACCACTCTGGCATTAATGGTATTGGGCATTGTTGCATCAGCATCTTCTCAGGCTGCGGAAATATATAATAAAGATGGCAACAAGCTTAATGTCTATGGAAAAGTCAAAGCGATGCATTATTTAAGCGCTGACAACACTAAGGATGGCGACCAGACCTATGTTCGCTTCGGTTTTAAAGGGGAAACTCAGATCAATGATCAATTAACTGGTTATGGTCAATGGGAAGCTGAGTTTTCAGGAAATAAAGACGAAGGCAGTTCCACCACGAAAACGCGTTATGCTTTTGCTGGTGTGAAATATGCTAATTTCGGTTCATTTGATTATGGCCGTAGTCTTGGTGCGTTGTATGACGTAGAAGCCTGGACCGATATGTTCCCGGAATTTGGCGGTGACTCTTCGGCCAGAACAGATAACTTTATGACTAAACGTGCATCAGGCCTGGCAACGTTCCGCAGCACAGATTTCTTTGGTGCGGTAGATGGCCTGAACATGACTCTGCAATATCAGGGCAAAAACGAAAACCGTGACGTCTCTAAGCAGAATGGCGATGGTTTCGGCACCGCTCTGACATACGATTTTGGCGGCAGTGATTTCCAACTGGGCGGCGCATATACCACGTCAGACCGAACTGACGCACAACAGGCTATGGCACGTGGTCAAGGCAATAAAGCTGATTCCTGGGCCACTGGCGTTAAATATGACGCGAATAATATTTACGTCGCATCAATGTATTCTGAAACACGTAACATGACGCCAATTTCAGGCGGCTTTGCAAATAAAACGCAAAGTTTTGAAGCTGTAATTCAATATCAATTTGATTTTGGTCTACGTCCATCATTGGGATACGTGCAGCAGAAAGGCAAAGAAATCGAAGGAATTGGCGATGCTGATTTAGTTAAATACATTGATGTTGGCGCAACCTATTACTTCAATAAAAATATGTCTGCTTTCGTCGATTATAAAATCAACCAACTGGATGATAATAACCCGCTGGGTATTAGCAGCGATGATATCGTCGCATTAGGCATGGTTTATCAGTTCTAGTCTGTAAATAAAAAGCCCTTCTCATTCGAGAAGGGCTTTTTTTGTTTATGCAGAAAGCTTAACCGGCTTTTCTGCAAAATTTTCCGCTGGCACCAAATTAAGACCTAGCGTGCCGAGTAACTCTCGTAAACGTTCGTGGAAACCACGCAGTGTTAGCTCAAGTCTTTCATCCACTTCTTTGTCTTTTGCTGCCGTCTGGGTCCACTTCCCCTCTTTATCGAACAGACCAAAGTGGTAGGTGTAGGTAAATTGCTTTTCCTGCGCTTCTAATTCCATCCACCAGCCCCAGAACTCACGCTTCTCTGGTGCAGGCTTCACATTGACACACACAGCCAGGCAATCGAAGAAGAAACGGTTATCTTCACATTGCTCTTCCCTGATATATGGGCCAAGCGAGGCGAATTTTTTAATCAATCTACTTTTCGGGTGTCCACTCGGTAACGTCATTGCGATCTCCTGTTGTGAAGCAACTGTTTTACCAAACCAATGAAATTTAGCAAATCATTAACGTAATCTCTGCTTGATCCAACTGGTAATTTCTTTCAACGCTTTGTCAAAGTTGCGATACACCGGATTAAACGGGATCGCCAATAACTTACCATCCGATGATGACGAAGTAATTAATCGCGAATCAATCTCTGGACTGAATGGATCGTTTTCCCAGTAACCGGATAACATCGGCGTTGGACAATGACGCCCTAATAGCCCCTGAGTTTTAAGCGAATAGCGGTTCAATTCCACGCGCAATGCGCTGTCAGACGCATCATTCATTCCCAATCGGCTTGCCAGCACATCAATATACATCTCCGGCACCTGCGCCTGGCGTGATGCATCGCTCAATAAGCTATGAACGACAGGACCTAAACACGCAACCGCCTTCAAACGAGGCGCTTCGATATACCCTAATCGCACCGCAACATTCGCGCCAAAGCGGAAACCAAACGCCGCGACACGAGTGTGATCGACCCAGGGAATGTTGGGTAATGCTTTGAGAACATGCTGGTGTAAAAGACTGGAGTCCTGAGTCAATTTCCATTTTGATGAAAACCCGACCGATGGCATATCGATGGTCAGCATTGCTATGCCCTGAGGTGCAAAATATTTCTCAAACAAGGTGTAGTAATCGCTTTGTAATGCGTCCAGGCCCCCACAAATGAGTACCGTCGGGAATGGCCCTTGCCCTTCTTTTGGAACATGGAGGAAGCCGGTAATCGCCCCACCACCAGGAATGGTAAACTCCAGCTCACGTAAACCACCAGAAAGCCGCGGAGCCGCTTCTTCGTATGCGCGATTTGCCAGAACTTGAGCCTGTTCCGCGAGCATATCGCCTTTCAGATGCGGGTACGCCGCGATGCTATAAAGATTGGCGGCCTGTAACCAGTATTTGCCGCTTTTGACTTTATCCGTTTCCTGATTGGCGCGCTGTTGCCACATCATGGCCTGCTTCGACCATTCATAGATCCAGTTGCCGCCGCGATAGCCGATCACCGTATCATACAAATCATCATTGGTTCGCTCACCCGAGTTGGCTGCAATTCTGGCCTGCACTTCAAGAATTTCACGCGCATCGACGCCACGCCAGACCCAAAGCAGGCGGTTAATCATGCGATACCAATGAGGCACTGTTGCGCCATCCAGCGCAGACTGGATAACTGGGGCAGTTTGATGATGAGCGCGACGAACTAGAGTCGACGTCTCGGGATGCTTAAATCGGGGTTTAAATAGCGTTTCGCTAAGATTGGCCTGCGACATCGTTTCTGCCTCCATACAAACGTCAGGAATGGGGCTATTGTACTCTGTCGGTGGCTAAATAACACAAACGCCCGGCAATGCCGGGCGTAAATCAGTGCAAATTCTCAGGCTATTAACGACCTGCTAAAGGCGGAATAAATGCAACGCCCATATCCCATGGCTGCTCAATCCAGGTATCCTGCGGGATATCGATAACATAATCGTCAACCAAAGGCTGGCCAGCAGGCTTGGCGAAGATAGTCACGAAATGCGCTTTTGGATACATTTCACGGATGGCCACCGCGGTACCGCCAGTGTCTACCAGGTCATCAATCACGATGAAGCCTTCGCCATCACCTTCAGCACGTTTCAGGACGGTCAGCTCGCGCTGGTTGTCGTGGTCATAGCTGGAGATACAAACGGTATCAACATGACGAATCCCCAGTTCACGTGCCAGCAATGCGCCAGGAACCAGGCCGCCACGGCTAACAGCAATAATGCCTTTCCACTGTTCAGCAGGAAGCAGACGGCTTGCAAGCTTACGTGCGTGAATCTGCAACATGTCCCAGGTGACGATGTATTTTTCGCTCATGTGAAATTATCCCAGCCAGTTATTAACGGCTTAAAAATGTTCAAAGGGGTTTTGGTTGCGCGAGATTATAGAGATCTGGCGCACTAAAAACCAGTGTTGCAGGCCTGTCCTTCTGGTTTTTACGTGCTTTAGGTCGTCACAACCTCAGTTATAGTGGTATTCTCAAGCCAGCGCACAATGCTTACTTGTGTTGTATTTCATTAAGTTCAATCCCGCTCTGCACGAATAAAAAATGTCAGCAGAGTCGATGTCAAGGAGACTTATCGTGTCTGAATTGTCTCAATTATCTCCGCAACCACTGTGGGATATTTTTGCCAAAATCTGTTCTATTCCGCACCCTTCTTATCATGAAGAGCAACTTGCGGAACATATTCTGTCCTGGGCAAAAGAAAAAGGCCTGCATGTTGAGCGCGACCAGGTTGGCAATATCCTGATCCGTAAACCTGCAACAGCGGGTATGGAAAACCGTAAAGCGGTTGTCCTGCAAGCTCACCTTGATATGGTGCCGCAGAAAAACAACGACACTGTCCATGATTTCACCAAAGACCCGATTCAGCCATATGTTGATGGTGAGTGGGTTAAAGCACGCGGTACGACACTGGGTGCTGATAACGGCATCGGTATGGCCTCTGCACTCGCGGTGCTGGCTGATGAGACTGTCGCTCATGGTCCATTAGAAGTTCTGCTGACCATGACCGAGGAAGCCGGTATGGATGGCGCATTTGGCCTGCAAGCGGGCTGGCTGCAAGCTGATATTCTGATCAACACCGATTCAGAAGAAGAAGGTGAGATCTATATGGGTTGCGCAGGCGGGATTGATTTTATCTCCACGCTGCCACTGCAACGCGAAGCGGTTCCTGCGGGTTACGAAACCTACAAGCTGACCATCAAAGGCCTGAAAGGCGGCCACTCAGGTGCAGAAATTCACCTGGGTCTGGGCAATGCCAACAAATTGCTGGCGCGTTTCTTGTTCGCACATGCGGCAGAACTGGATGCACGTCTGATTGATTTGAACGGCGGCACGCTGCGTAACGCTATTCCGCGTGAAGGCTCTGCAATTGTCGCAGTCCCTGCCGATAAAGCAGCACAATTCAAAGAGCTGGCAGCTAAGTTCCTGTCAATTCTGCAAAATGAATTGGGTGCCGTTGAGAAAAACACCACCGTCCTGGTTGAAGCAATCACCACCGACAAAGCTGCGCTAACAGCAAAAAGTCGTGATGCTTTCATTAACCTGCTCAATGCCATGCCAAACGGTGTTATCCGTAATTCAGACGCGGTGAAAGGTGTAGTGGAAACCTCCCTGAACGTGGGTGTGGTCTCAATGACTGATGAAAGCGCAGAAATTATCTGCCTGATTCGCTCCCTGATTGATAGCGGCAAAGACTATGTGGTCGGCATGCTCGAGGCATTAGGTCAGTTGGCTGGCGCACAAAGTGTTGCCAAAGGCAGCTACCCAGGCTGGCAGCCAGACGCTGACTCCCCAGTGATGGGGCTGGTACGTGAAACTTACCAGAAGCTGTTCAACAAAACGCCAAACATCATGGTCATCCATGCCGGTCTGGAATGTGGGCTGTTCAAAAAACCTTATCCTGAGATGGACATGGTTTCTATTGGGCCGACCATTACGGGTCCACACTCCCCGGATGAACAAGTTCATATCGCAAGCGTAGGCCAGTACTGGATCCTGCTGACGGAATTGCTGAAAGCTATTCCAGTCAAATAAGCGGAATAAAGATGCTTTCAAACCCTCTCAATGAGAGGGTTTTTTATAGCCCCAGAACCAGTTGGCGCTCCATCTGCGGGTCCAGCAAAGTCACATGCAGCCCCACCAACCTGACTCCCCGCCCTCCCCGCCGCTCTTCCCAAGTTTGCTTCGCGGTAGCGATTAAATCGGCTTTATTCAACTGAGGCCAGACATGTTCCTGAGTGGTTTGCTGGAAATCATTAAACTTGAGTTTGATACCCTGCCGGGCAATCAATAAATCAGGCTTCACCTTTATCAGCCGCCGCTCCAGCTCCGAATAAAGTTGTTCAATAATGGCCTCACACTCACGCCATTCATGAATATCTTCGGCCAGCGTTTTCTCAACACCTACCGATTTGCGCTGGCGATCATTGTTAATTTCACGCTCATCAATACCCTGGCTTCGCTCCCAAAGTACCCGCCCGAACTTACCAAAGCGTTTGAGCAAAGACGCTAAATCCGTTTTCTGTACATCGGCACACGTCCGCAAGCCCAGGCTTTCCAGTTTTCCCGCAGTCACTTTGCCAACACCTGGAATTTTGCCAAGCGGCAAAGTTTGCAAAAACGCAGGGATTTCTTCTGGAGTGATGACGTATTGCCCGTCGGGCTTATTAAGATCTGATGCTATTTTCGCGAGAAATTTAACCGGAGCGATCCCCGCTGAAGCGGTGAGATTAAGTTCATCTGAAATGGTCTGGCGAATTTCTTTCGCCATAAGAGTGGCCGAACCGTGACAGTTCAGGCTATCGGTCACATCCAGATAGGCTTCATCCAGAGACAGAGGTTCAATAAGCGTGGTGTAGCGGCTAAATATTTCACGGATATGGTTGGATGCTTCTTTGTAGGCGTCAAAGCGCCCAGGCAAAAGCGTCAGATGCGGGCACAATTTGAGTGCCATGGCGGTCGACATTGCGCTGTGCACGCCAAATTTACGTGCTGGATAATTTGCTGTGCTGATAACCCCGCGCCGCTGCGCACTGCCACCGATAGCCAATGGAATATCCCGCAAGCTCGGGTTATCACGCATCTCAACGGCTGCAAAAAAGCAGTCCATATCAACATGAATGATTTTACGCATACTTTTTCACACCAGTTTCGATACTGGATAAGTATACAGTTAAACTATAATTGAGGGAAGTCAGAAAGAAAACCTCCCGCAGATGCAGGAGGTTTCAGAAGGCTTAAATAATGCGGTTTTGCTGAAGTTTTGCCTGCCGCTCCGCTTTTGCGATTCGTTTCTTACGTGCATCGCAAGGTTCAGGGCAATTGCAGACTTTCTCCATGCCTAGCGCGGCAATACCACCACAGCTACCCTGAAGCGTTTTGCGCTTCACGATAACGCCCAGTGACATACCAAATATCACCAGAATAAAAATGGCAAAAGTGGCTAAAAATACAGTCAGCATAACGACTCCCGTCAGCCGCCGAAGTCATCAAGCATGATGTTCTCATCCTCGACACCCAGGTCTTTGAGCATTTTGATAACCGCAGCATTCATCATTGGCGGCCCACACATATAGAATTCGCAGTCTTCTGGAGCTGGATGGCTACGAAGATAGTTTTCCAGTAATACGTTGTGGATGAAGCCAGTGTAGCCCGTCCAGTTATCTTCTGGTTGCGGATCAGAAAGCGCCACATTGAAGGTAAAGTTCGGGTTTTCCTGCGCCAGTTTTTCAAACTCATCTTCGTAGAACATTTCTCGCAGAGAACGAGCGCCGTACCAGAAGCTGATTTTGCGGGTGCTATGAAGGCGTTTAAGCTGATCAAAGATGTGTGAACGCATTGGCGCCATACCGGCCCCACCGCCAATAAACACCATTTCCGCATCCGTTTCCTTGGCGAAGAACTCACCAAACGGCCCGGAAATTGTCACTTTATCGCCCGCTTTCAGCGACCAGATGTACGAGGACATTATGCCTGGAGGAGCATCTGGCACATTCGGTGGAGGCGTAGCAATACGCACGTTCAGCATGATGATGCCAGCTTCATCCGGGTAGTTCGCCATCGAGTAAGCGCGGACACACGGCTCTTTCACCACTGATTTGAAACGGAAAAGGTTAAACTTATCCCAGTCACCGCGATATTCCTGCGGAACATCGAAGTCCTGGTAGTTAACTTCATGAGGCGGGCTTTCAATCTGGATATACCCACCGGCACGGAACGGCACAACTTCGCCATCAGGAATACGCAGCTTGAGCTCTTTGATGAAAGTCGCTTTGTTATCGTTGGAGATAACTTCGCATTCCCATTTTTTAACGCCAAAGATTTCCTCTGGCAGCTCAATTTTCATGTCCTGTTTAACGGCAACCTGACAGGCAAGACGGCAACCCTCTTTCGCTTCACGCTTGGTGATGTGCGAAAGCTCGGTCGGCAGAATATCACCGCCCCCCTCTTTAATGGTCACACGACATTGCCCACACGAACCGCCGCCGCCACAAGCCGAAGAGATGAAAATCCCTTGGTTTGAAAGCGTATTCAGCAGCTTGTCGCCAGCCGGAGCATGGAACTGTTTGTCTGCTTCGTTGTTAATTTCGATCAGCACGTCGCCTGAGTTCACAAGCTTTGACTTGGCAAACAAAATCAACAACGCCAGAGCCAAAACAATTAGCGTGAACATCACCACGCCAAGAATAATTTCCATACGTTTATGCCCTTATAGCTGCACACCGGAGAATGACATAAAGCCCAGCGCCATCAATCCAGTGGTGATAAAGGTAATTCCTAAGCCACGCAATCCTGCGGGCACATTGGCATATTTCATCTTTTCGCGGATCCCCGCCATCGCGACAATGGCCAGCATCCAGCCCACTCCGGAACCCACGCCGTAGACAATGGATTCACCGAAGCTGTAATCACGCTGCACCATAAACGACACGCCACCGAAGATGGCGCAGTTAACGGTAATGAGCGGCAGGAAGATACCCAACGCGTTATAAAGTGCCGGGAAGAAACGATCGAGGATCATCTCAAGAATCTGAACTAACGCCGCAATCACACCGATAAAGGTGATGAAGTTCAGGAAGCTGAGATCAACGCCTTCAACCAGTGCGCCGTCACGAAGCACCAGGTTATAAACCAGGTTGTTCGCAGGCACGGCAATCCCTAACACCACGGTCACTGCGATACCCAATCCAAATGCAGTGGAAACCTTTTTGGAAACTGCAAGGAAGGTACACATACCAAGGAAGAACGCGAGCGCCATGTTTTCAATAAACACTGCGCGCACAAACAGACTAATCATATGTTCCATAGTCAGTTAGTCCTTTTCCTGCTGCGCAGGCTTAAGCGTACGCAAGGCCCAAATCAGCAGGCCGATTATAAAGAACGCACTCGGCGCTAACAGGAACATCCCGTTTGGCTGATACCAGCCACCGTTCTGAACCGTTTCCAGCACCGTGATACCAAAGAGTTTACCGCTGCCGATAAGCTCACGCAGGAAGCCAACCAGCAAAAGAATCACGCCATAGCCCAGGCCGTTACCAATACCATCCATAAAGCTCGCCAGCGGCGGTGACTTCATGGCGTAGGCTTCAGCACGTCCCATCACGATACAGTTAGTGATGATCAGGCCGACGAAGACGGAAAGCTGTTTGGAAATCTCGTAAGCATAAGCACGCAGGATCTGATCCACGACGATAACTAACGAAGCAATGATCGCCATCTGCACAATGATTCGCACACTATTAGGGATCAGGTTACGGATCATTGAGATGAACATGCTGGAAAACGCCGTCACCACTGTTACCGCGATGGTCATTACGAATGCCGTTTCCAGCTTAGTCGTGACCGCCAGCGCCGAACAGACACCGAGTATTTGCAAGGCAATCGGGTTGTTATCCACCAGCGGACTAACCAGAACCCGTTTGACCTCTTTCATGTCTGAAATATCAGCCATTATTGAGCGCTCCTTCACGTACTTGTTTCAGGAAAGGACCAAAACCAAGTTCACCCATCCAGAAATCAAAAGTATGTTGTACCCCGTTTGCTGTCAGCGTCGCGCCAGACAAACCATCCACACTATATTCATCGCCCTGACGCGCTCCGCCTTTCACCACGCGTAGTGCAGGCTTGCCGTTGTCATCCAGCAATTTCTTACCAATCCATTGCGCACGCCAGTTCGGGTTTTCAACCTCACCACCCAACCCAGGGGTTTCGCCCTGGTCGTAGTAAGTGATGCCTTTCACCGTCCGGCCATCAGTTTGCAGCGAAACAAAGGCATACATCATCGACCACAAGCCTTTGCCATAAACTGGCAACACGACTTCCTTCACTTTGTTTTGCTCATCACGCACCAGATAAATTTCGACAATATTGCTGCGATGTTTTATCCCGGCACGGTCTTCGCCTGAAGAGAGCGTGACGCTTTGTTCAGGGTCACGCAGCGCCGCAGCCTGGTCAAATTTAGACGAGTCTTTATCCAGCAGCTCACCACTTTTCAGATCGAGTAAACGCGGTGTAATACGTGATTCGTAGATTGTTTTGACATCTTCGCCGGTCATTTTTGGCGTTGCTAAGCCAGCAACATCCAGGATGTTACGCTGCTTATCGAGCGCTTTTTGCTCCTGCTGGCGAGCTTTCAGCCCCACAGCAGAGCCAGCCACCACAACGGAACACACCAGGCAAAGCACCAGCACCACCAGCAACGTTCTGCCAATGCTATCGTTACTTTTTACTTCAGCCACGCGACTTCCTCCGCTTGATATTGGCTTGCACCACCAGATAATCGAACAGCGGTGCAAAGAGGTTGGCGAACAGAATCGCCAGCATCATCCCTTCTGGATAGGCCGGGTTTACAACTCGAATCAGGACACACATCACACCGATAAGCGCCCCATACCACCATTTACCTTTATTGGTAAACGAGGCTGAAACCGGATCGGTTGCCATGAACATCATGCCGAAAGCAAAACCACCCAGCACGAGGTGCCAGTACCACGGCATGGCAAATAGAGGGTTTGTCGCAGAACCAATGAAGTTAAACAAAGTGGCAGTGGCAATCATGCCAAGCAGAACACCCGCCACGATGCGCCAGGAAGCGACGCGGCCAAACAGGATTATCGCGCCACCAATCAGGATCATCAGCGTGGAAACTTCACCAATGGAACCCGGTATGTTACCGAGGAAAGCATCCATCCAGGTGACAGGTTGGCCGGTGACAACATTGACTAATGCTTCACCGCCGCCATGGGACCACTGCGAAAGTGGTGTTGCCCCAGAGAAACCGTCAGCCGCAGTCCACACCAGGTCACCCGAGATTTGCGCCGGGTAGGCAAAGAACAGGAACGCACGACCCGCCAGTGCAGGGTTCAGGAAGTTACGGCCAGTTCCACCAAAGATCTCTTTAGCAATGACCACACCGAAACTAATCCCCAATGCCGCTTGCCAGAGAGGTAACGTCGGTGGAACCACCAGCGCAAACAGGATGGAGGTCACGAAGAAACCTTCGTTAACTTCATGTTTACGGATGATGGCAAATAGCACTTCCCAGAAACCGCCTACCAGGAATACCGTGATGTAAATTGGCAGGAAGAACACGGCCCCAAGGGTCATCATGCTTAACCAGCCAGCATCCGGCGTGAAGTTCACCCCCAGCCACTGCGCGACAACGTAATGCCAGTCAGATGAAATCACCTGCTGGAGTTGTTCCGCGCCGTACATTTTGTTCAGGGCCGGAATCGTTTGTAGCCCAACGTTGTACATACCCCAGAACATGGCCGGGAACACCGCAAACCACACCAGGATCATCATGCGTTTCAGATCGATTGCATCACGAACGTGGGAAGCGCCAGGCGTAACGATACCGGGTGTATAAAATAGTGTCGCCGTCGCTTCAAAGAGCGGGTAGTACTTTTCTAGCTTTCCGCCTTGCGTGAAGTGCGGCTCTAGTTTTTCAAATAAATGCTTCAAGCCCATGACTTATCCTTCCTGCTCGATGCGGGTTAATACCTCGCGTAGTACCGGGCCGTACTCATATTTACCCGGGCACACATAGGTACAAAGCGCCAAATCTTCTTCATCCAGCTCAAGACACCCCAGCGCCTGTGCGCTGTCTGTATCTCCTGCCAGCAAATCACGCAACAGCATCGTCGGCAGGATATCCAGCGGCATAACACGTTCATAGTTGCCAATGGGCACCATGGAACGTTCCCCGCCATTAGTATCTGTCGAGAAGCTAAACAGTTTACGCTTCAGGAAGTGGCCAACAGTGGTGCGGGTAATCGAATATTTATCGGCACCCGGCATCACCCATCCAAATAGCTCTTTTTCACGGCCTTCTTTAAGAACCGTAACTTGCAGATGGAAACGACCCAGCCAGGCGCGAGGCCCCACCCCGATAGTTCCGCTTAAAACAGAGCCTGAAATAATGCGGTTTTCACCTTCAGCAAGTTCATCCACCGTCAGCACTTCCAGTGAAGCACCAAGGCGTGTGCGAATCAGACGTGGCTTTTCCACTTGTGGCCCGGCAAGTGCAATAACACGCTCGGTCCACAAATCGCCTTCCACGAACAATTTGCCAATGGCGATGACATCCTGGTAGTTAAGATGCCAGACTATTTTTTGCAGGCTGACCGGCTCCAGGAAATGAATGTGTGTACCCACTAACCCTGCCGGATGCGGGCCTGCGAATTCATTAAAAGTCACCTGCCCAGCAGGATGACCGCCCAGCTTACCGCCGCCTGCCTGGCAGACATGGACTTTGCCATCGGTCAGTCGGGACAATACGGTTAAGCCTGCATCAAACATTTCGCGATGCGCGCGAATAATGGGCTGCGGGTCCGCTGCCAGCGGGTTGGTATCTATCGCCGTGACAAAAATGGCCGCAGGAACGCTGGCGGGTGGTGGTGTTTTGCTAAATGGACGAGTGCGCAACGCAGTCCATAAACCAGACGACAACAATTGCGTCTGGACGGTTTCACGCGGCAGTTTGGCAAGGCTTTCAGGAGCAAAACGCTCAAAAACAACCTGCTCGTCACCCTGGACATCAATAACCAGAGATTGCAGTACTCGACGCTCACCACGATTAATCGCTGATACCGTTCCACTCGCAGGAGCGGTAAAGAGAACGCCAGGGTTCTTTTTATCTTCGAAGAGAGGCTGGCCTTTCAATACCTTATCGCCTTCCTGCACCAGCATGGAGGGACGCATGCCGACATACTCTTCACCGAGCAAGGCCACGAAAGGTATCGCTGGGCCGTCATGGATTTGCTGTTCCGGCAAACCGGCAATAGGCAAATCCAGACCTTTTTTGATTTTTATCATAAGGTTATCACGTTTAAAATTGGCTTAAACATACCGACAAAAAACTGTAGCCGACAACGGATGGGTTGAATTAACGTTCAACCGATGCGACACATAAAGCGGTGAAAACAGGAAACGCATCCATTCACTATTGCGAGAGGGAGGTATAAGCCGCCCGGACAACCGGGACAACTGACTTATGGATAGTTTCCGTTCATATCCGCAGGTCAACATTCGGCGGGGATTTTAGCATCATTAGAGGCTGGAAGGGGCACAAAACAACACACAGATATGCAGCTATGGGAGCTGTTACGCAAAAAGCTAATCCTTTCCCTTTCCAAAAGTATTGTATAAAGTCCAAATTTATAACTTTGCATCCCCTGCTTTGGGCTTGCGAAAAATCATAACGATGATAATGTGAGCGCTCCTAATCCAGAGTAATCTGATTTCGGGTCCCTATTTTGCCGTCCTGGCATTCGTTATAAGTTTTATCAAGGAATAAAGCAGTATGCGTAAGATCGCACTCGTTATTGCGATGCTTCTGATCCCGTGCTTTTCGTTTGCCAGCTTGTTAAGCAGCAATTCGTCAACCACGCCTGTCAGCAAAGAATTCAAGCAACAACTCATGGGCTCTCCTGTTTATATTCAAATATTTAAGGAAGAGCGCACGCTAGAGCTATACGTCAAGATGGGCGAAAAGTTCCAACTGCTCGACAGCTATAGCATCTGTAACTATTCCGGTGGATTAGGTCCCAAACAGCGTCAGGGTGATTTTAAGAGTCCTGAAGGCTTCTACAATGTGACCCGTAGCCAGCTAAAACCCGATAGCCGTTTCTATAAAGCCATTAATATTGGCTTCCCGAACGAGTTTGATCGCCAACACGGTTATCAAGGCCAGTATTTGATGATTCACGGTGCTTGCGTGTCTGTTGGCTGCTATGCCATGACTGACACCAACATTGATGAGATTTTCCAGTTTGTAACCGGCGCGTTGGTATTTGGCCAGCCAAGTGTACAAGTCAGTATCTATCCGTTCCGGATGACAGACGCGAACATGCAACGCCACAAATACTCTTACTACATCAATTTCTGGAAACAACTGAAGCCGGGTTATGACTACTTCATGGCGAATCATCAGCCACCGGGCGTTTCGGTCATTAGCGGTAATTATGTGATTAGTAAGCCGGTTGTGCCAACGACACAACCGCAACTGGCGTCAAACTACACGCTCTCCGAGACAAAATAATTCCGACTCACCTGGCGCAATTTTGTGCCAGGTTTCATTTCCGGTCAGGGGTTGTGTCGCAATGACCGTGACCACATCGTTCAGTGTAGTCTCTTCCTGAAAATCAATTTCCACATCCTGGTCCAACAGTTTTGCCACACCAAACGGTGCCCGTCGGGTAATCCAGTATAAATTAGTGGAACAGAACGCCATCACGTAACGCCCATCTGACAGCAACATATTGAACACGCCCTTTTCACGTAATTGCACTGCAAGCTCGGTGATGTAGCGAAACACCGCCTGCATATTGCCCGGTGTGCGTGGATAACGTTGCGTCAATTTATGCAGTAGCCAGCAAAATGCTTGTTCGCTGTCGGTTTCACCAATCGGGCGAAACGGGCCGGTATCTAATGAACGATGGCCTTTAAGCTGCCCGTTGTGAGCATAAGTCCAGTTGCGCCCCCACAACTCACGGGTAAACGGATGCGTATTTTCAAGTGCGACTTTTCCGCGGTTCGCCTGGCGAATATGGGCGACCACAGAGCAAGATTTGATGGGGTAATCCTGCACTAATTTAGCGATAGGAGAGTTAAAGCTGGGTTGCGGATCTTTGAACGTACGACAGCCCTTACCTTCATAAAAGGTAATGCCCCAGCCGTCTTTATGCGGCCCCGTTCCCCCGCCACGCTGCACCAAACCGGTAAAACTAAAGCAAATATCCGTTGGTACGTTGGCGCTCATCCCGAGCAGTTCGCACATATTAACCTCCCACCACTTTTAACCACCCTCACCCTAATCCTCTCCCCGAGGGAGAGGATACAAGTTCAGGCAAAACTTAAGCTTTAACCATCTCTTTTTCGATAAGCTGGATCAGGATGTGAATCACTTTGATGTGAATTTCCTGAATGCGGTCAGCATAACCAAAGTGCGGCACACGAATTTCAACATCGGCGCTACCGTCCATTTTGCCGCCGTCTTTCCCGGTCAGAGTGATGACTTTCATACCTTTCGCGCGAGCGGCTTCAATTGCTTTGATCACGTTGCCGGAATTACCCGAAGTGGAGATGCCCAGTAACACGTCGCCTTCACGGCCAACCGCTTCAACGTAACGAGAAAAAATGTGGTCGTAACCAAAATCATTGCCGACGCAAGAGATATGGCTCACGTCAGAAATCGCAATCGCCGGGTAGCCCGGACGGTTTTCGCGATAACGACCTGTCAGTTCTTCAGCAAAGTGCATGGCATCGCAATGTGAGCCACCGTTGCCGCAAGAAAGCACTTTACCGCCTGCTTTGAAGCTATCAGCCAACAGCACCGCTGCACGCTGGATTGCGTGAATGTTAGCGTCATCTTTCAGGAAGTTAGCCAGCGTTTCTGCCGCTTCATTCAATTCGTTACGAATAAGATCCTGGTACATGAGGATGTCCTTCAGCATTTTTTGATTGATTAACCCAAGCAGTTTACCGGATAGCGCGAGAAGCGCCATATCCTCCTGCTTTTGCTGTTCTGTGCGGTAACAATGTGAGCTGAGTTGTAATTATTTTGTGAATATATTGCTAAAAAAAACCACATGAACTAAAACCAATACATCCAAGTGGTCAGACCTCCTACAAGCAAGGGAGTTTTCTATATGTTGATTTTGAGTATTGTTGCAACCGTTGTTCTCCTCGGTGTGCTTTTCTATCACCAGGTCAATTTACTGCTCAGTAGCGCGATTCTGCTGGCGTGGACGGCAGCGCTTGGTTTCGCTGGTATCTGGTCAATCTGGGTATTGGTTCCGCTGGCGATTATTCTGGTCCCGTTTGTCTTCACCCCGATTCGTAAATCTTTGATTTCCGCGCCGGTATTCCGCAGCTTCCGCAAAGTCATGCCGCCGATGTCGCGTACTGAAAAAGAAGCTATCGACGCGGGTACAACGTGGTGGGAAGGGGATTTGTTCCGCGGTAAACCAGACTGGGAAAAGCTGCACAACTATCCGCAGCCAAAACTGACTGAAGAAGAACAAGCCTTTATCGACGGCCCGGTTGAAGAAGCTTGCCGCCTGGCAAATGACTTCCAAATCACACATGAAATGGCAGATTTGCCGCCAGAGCTGTGGGCCTATTTAAAAGAGCATCGCTTCTTCGCGATGATCATCAAGAAAGAGTACGGCGGCCTGGAATTCTCTGCGTATGCTCAGGCTCGCGTGTTGCAAAAACTGTCAGGCGTTTCCGGGATTCTGGCCATTACCGTCGGTGTGCCTAACTCGTTAGGCCCAGGCGAATTGCTGCAACATTACGGTACGGAAGAACAGAAAGATCATTACCTGCCGCGCCTGGCTCGTGGGCAAGAGATCCCATGCTTTGCTCTGACAAGCCCTGAAGCAGGTTCCGATGCGGGTGCAATTCCTGATACCGGCGTCGTGTGTATGGGCGAATGGCAAGGCCAGCAAGTTCTTGGGATGCGTCTGACGTGGAACAAGCGCTACATTACGCTGGCACCAATCGCTACCGTTTTAGGTCTGGCATTCAAACTGTCTGACCCGGATAAACTGCTGGGCGATGAAGAAGATCTTGGCATTACCTGTGCGTTGATCCCAACACACACGCCAGGTGTGGAAATCGGCAAGCGCCACTTCCCACTTAACGTACCATTCCAGAATGGCCCAACTCGCGGTAAAGATATTTTCGTCCCGATTGATTACATCATCGGTGGCCCGAAAATGGCCGGTCAGGGCTGGCGTATGCTGGTGGAATGTCTGTCCGTTGGTCGTGGCATTACCCTGCCATCCAACGCAACCGGCGGTCTGAAATCAGTCGCAATGGCTACGGGCGCATATGCTCATATCCGTCGTCAGTTCAGAATCTCTATCGGTAAGATGGAAGGGATTGAAGAACCACTGGCGCGTATTGCCGGTAACGCTTACGTAATGGACGCAGCTGCATCGCTGGTGACTTACGGGATTATGCTCGGCGAAAAACCCGCTGTTCTGTCAGCCATCGTGAAGTACCACTGTACCCACCGCGGCCAGCGCGCCATTCTGGATGCGATGGATATTGTCGGCGGTAAAGGCATTATGCTGGGTAATTCTAACTTTGTGGCGCGAGCGTATCAGGGTGCACCCATTGCTATCACCGTTGAAGGCGCAAATATCCTGACCCGCAGCATGATTATCTTCGGCCAGGGCGCTATTCGTTGCCATCCGTATGTTCTCGACGAGATGACGGCGGCGCAAAACAATGACGTTAACGCCTTTGATAAGCTGCTGTTCAAGCATATCGGCCACGTCGGCAGCAACAAAATGCGCAGCCTGTGGCTCGGTCTGACCAACGGTTTGACCAGCGCCACACCGACCAAAGATTCGACCAAACGCTACTACCAGTATATGAACCGCCTGAGCGCCAACCTGGCATTGCTGTCAGACGTTTCCATGGCGGTTCTGGGTGGCAGTCTCAAGCGTCGCGAACGTATCTCTGCGCGTCTGGGTGACATTCTGAGCCAGCTGTACCTGGCGTCTTCGGTGCTGAAACGCTACGACGACGAAGGCCGTAACGAAGCTGATTTACCCCTGGTTCACTGGGGCGTTCAGGATGCGCTGTATCAGGCTGAACAAGCGATGGACGACCTGCTGCGTAACTTCCCGAATGCGTTTGTGGCTGGCATGTTGCGTGTGGTGATCTTCCCGCTGGGCCGTCGTTACGATGCCCCATCAGACAAGCTGGATCATAAACTGGCGAAGATCATGCAGATCCCATCAGCGACTCGTTCACGCATTGGTCGTGGTCAGTACCTGACGCCAAGCGAGTTCAACCCTGCGGGTCTGTTGGAGGAAGCATTGATGGATGTTATGGCCGCCGAGCCAATTCATCTGCGCATCTGCAAAGAAACCGGGCGTAACCTGTCGTTCACTCGACTTGATGAGCAAGCGAAACAGTGGCTGGCTGAAGGGAAAATCAACGCAGAAGAAGCGGCGATTTTGACCAAAGCTGAAGCAAGCCGTCTGCGCAGTATCAATGTCGATGAGTTTGAACCGGAGGAGCTGGCAACCATGCCGGTAAAGGTGCCGGAAAAGCATCGTAAGATTGAAGCTGCATAAGCAAGTTATGCTCTAAAAACCCCGCTCGCGGGGTTTTTTATTGCCCAACAAAAGCCAGCGAACTCATGCTAAAGTGAATGAAACACTGCTTATCACGAGGCTTCCGATTGTGTCTGGTTTGAAAATTACCGTTCTACAACAACCGCTGGTCTGGATGGACGGCGCGGTAAACTTGCGCCATTTCGATGTACAGTTGGACGCTATTCATGGCCGCGATCTGATTGTCTTGCCGGAAATGTTCACCACCGGTTTCGCGATGGAAGCCGCCATTCAATCGCTTGCTGAAGAAGAAGTGATTGACTGGATGCAGTTTAAAGCCCAGCAAACGCAAGCCATGATCGCCGGAAGTGCCGCACTCCAGACCGATCGCGGGCCGGTAAATCGGTTCTTGCTGGTACAGCCTGATGGCAAAGTTCATTTCTACGATAAACGTCATCTGTTCCGCATGGCGGATGAACATCATCATTATCAGGCAGGCAATGAACGAGTGATCGTTGAATGGCGGGGCTGGCGCATTTTACCGCAGGTGTGTTACGACCTGCGTTTCCCGGTGTTTTCGCGCAACCGCAACGATTACGATCTGGCGCTATACGTCGCGAACTGGCCTGCACCGCGTTCCTTGCACTGGCAAAGCCTGCTGGTCGCTCGAGCCATTGAAAACCAGGCGTATGTCGCAGGCTGCAACCGCGTCGGCACCGACGGTAACGGGCATCATTACCGTGGCGACAGCAAAATTATTAACCCACAGGGTGAAATCCTGGCAAATGGCGAAGCCCATCAGGCGATGCGCCTCGATGCCGATTTGTCATTGATTGCATTACAGGAATATCGCGAGAAATTCCCCGCCTGGCAGGATGCCGATCCCTTCAGTTTGTAATCAACTTCCCCGATAAGTCGACCACGACCACGGGGAAATCAAAAACGGCAGGTGATAGTGCCCGCCGTTTTGCGGTATCACGAAATCAATTTGCGCAGTGGGATACAGTGTTTCTCTGTGTGTTGCGGCAAAATAAAGCCCGATTTCTGCCGTCAGACGATAACGCCCCGCCGCCAATGCCGCCGGGGTGAAATCTTTTAGCCTCCCATCGGTATCCGTGACCCCCTGCGCCACCGTTTCCCAGGTATCACCAAGCTGGTGTTCAAGACAAATCGCCACACCTGTCGCCGGTTTCCCGAGCGCAGTATCAAGAACATGTGTACTCAACTGGCTCATGATGCAAACACTCCTTCCAGGCGTAACAACGTGATTTGACGTAATTGCTCCAGCGCTTCAGCTTCTTCCTCGGCTGGCGAATTATTCAGGCGACGCTTAAGCTCCCCGAGAATGTCTTCGCCACTGCGCCCTTTGGCTCGAATAAGAAATACTCGCCCAAACCGCGCTTCATAATCAGCATTCCCCTGCACCAGCGCGAGCGTTAACGCGCTGTTTTGCGTATCGACAGCAGACTGTTCGCCTTTTGACAACGCTGCCTCTTTGCTAGTGCCCTGCGCTGTTTCACCAATCCGCGGATGCGCGCTAAGCGCCTGGTTCAGCTCATTGCGCCCCCAATCCAGTGTCAGTTGCGAGGCATAATGCTGCAACACATCAACGGTCGAATAAGGCCGAGCGGCAACCAGGTTTTCAGCCCATGCTGGTATCGCAACACAGGGTGTTATCAGGCTTAGCGCTTCGCTTTCCGTTGCATGGTTAAACTCGGTGAGCGGATTCATTGAAGCCAAATTCACCACCGTTTGTGTATATGCCTGCACCGCCTGCATCACATCAGCCTCAGCGACCGACTCTGCCGGATGGTGGCTAATCCCACGATCGCAACGGACAAATATCATGCCCACCGGCCAGTGTTCAGCGATGGCAATCGCATCATGCCCTGCGCCACTTGGCAGCGATAAACTACGCCCCTGCACCGAAGTGATGGCTGATGTTAACTGGCGCTGCAAACTCGCGTCGCATGGCGTGGCGGGAATTGAATAATAGATTTCAGAGTCGAACGCCACACCTCGCTGAGCGGCGATTTGCTGCGCTTCGCTTAACAGTTTTTCAAGCAGCGCTTCGATATCTGAATCTCGCGGGCTACGGATATCCAGCGTGAGCAGGACTTCACCCGGAATCACATTGGCAGCGCCCGGCAAGCATTGCAGCGAGCCGACAGTCGCAACAATATCTGGGGCATAAGTGGCAGTCGTGCTTTCGATGTAAGTCATCCAGTTAGCGGCGGCGGCTAGCGCATCTTTACGAATGGTCATCGGCACCGTACCCGCATGCCCTGCTTCGCCAACAAAGCGGCATCTCAGACGACGAGCGCCGTTTATGGCAGTCACCACGCCGAGCGCCAGATTTTCGCGCTCCAGCACCGGCCCTTGTTCGATATGCAGTTCCAGATACGCACTAAACTCTTCCGGGCCGCGCGCCGCACTCTGAATACGCGAAGGGTCAAAACCGGCATTCACCAGCGCTTGCCCAACGCTGATTCCCGCGGCATCTTCACACGCCAGCCAGCTATCCGGCCACGTCCCGGTCACGCCACGACTGCCTAATAAGGTGATGCCAAAACGCGTACCTTCTTCATCCCCAAAGCCAACGATTTCAATCGCCTGCTCTAATTGAAGATTGTGTTCATGGAGAAAGGCGACAACTTCCAGCGCGGTTAAGACGCCCAACATGCCATCGTAACGCCCGGCATTGCGTACGGTATCAAGATGTGAGCCAAGCAAAACAGCCTGAGCGCCTTCTCTTGCGCCTTCATAGCGTCCGCAAATGTTACCCACCGCATCTTGCCAGGTGGTCATTCCCACCTGTTCCATCCAGCTTGCCACCAGATAATTGGCGCGCAGATGCTCGGGTGAAAGATAGACTCGAGTAAGTTGTTCCGGCGTTTCGCTAACCTGCGCCAGTTCATCTGCTCGCTGCATAATTCGGCGTGCGGCAACACTCGCCTGCATGGCGTTCATGACATGTTTAACCATCAGCGACTTTCCTGCGCATAAACATCCCACGCGGCCTGCATTGCAGCCCCTTGCGTCGATTTAAAACCGAGACGGTTCAGCACCGCTTCAAGCGCCGTCAGGGTTTGCAGTACGCAATCTTTACGCGCGTTATAGCCCATGGTGCCGATGCGCCAGATTTTGCCTTGTAGCGGACCAAATGAGGTGCCGATTTCGATATGGAAATCTTCCAGCAGCATTTTGCGCACCTCTTCGCCATGAACCGCTGACGGGATCACCACGCCAAGCACGTTATTCATTTTGTGTTGCAGGTTGCCGAACGTTTCCAGCCCCATGCCTTGAATTCCGGCTACCAGCGCGCGGCCATGCAATTCGTGACGCGCGATGCCCACGTCCAGCCCCTCTTCGAGAATAATGCGCGCGCACTCACGGGCGGCGAACAACATGCTGGTGGCTTCAGTGTGGTGGTTCAGGCGCTCCGGTCCCCAGTAATCCATCACCATGCCGAGATCGAAATAATTCGAGTAGATCATTTCGTCATCGCCGTCCTGATGGGCTGTGGTTCGGATCCCTTCCTCCACACATTTACGGCGGCGAATAACCTCTTCCATTTGCGCACTCAAGGTTATCGGCGAGCTGCCCGACGGGCCGCCGAGGCATTTTTGCAAACCGGCAGAAACCGCATCTAAACCCCAGGCGTCGGTTTCCAGTTTGTTGCCGCCAAATGAAGCTGTGGCATCGGTATAAAACAACACGCCGTGGCGACGGCAGATGTCACCCAATTCTTCCAGCGGTTGTAGCATGGTGGTAGACGTGTCGCCCTGAACGGTTAGCAGCAAACGCGGTTTCACCGTTTTAATGGCATCTTCGATTTGGTCGGGCGTGAAAACCTCACCCCACGGCACTTCTATGGTGTGAACTTCTGCGCGACAACGACGGGCAATTTCACACAGCAGATGACCGAAACGCCCAAACACCGGGACCAGGACTTTGTCGCCGGGGCGAATGGCCGACAGCAAAATCGCTTCGATACCGGAGCGGGAAGTCCCATCCACCAGCATCGTCCAGCGGTTTTGCGTGCGGAAAAGTTCGCGATACAGCACCATCACTTCGTTCATATACCCCGTCATGACCGGGTCATACTGCCCAATCAACTGACTCGCCATCGCACGTAATACGCGGGGATCTGCATTGATTGGCCCCGGCCCCATTAACAAGCGATGCGGTGGATTGATTTGTGAGAAGTGCTGAATATCGAACATGGTATTTCCTTTTATTCTGCGTGAAACAAAAGATTCTTAACTAAAATATTCTGCAACTAATGTGCCACCAATTTTCGCGAAAGACAAAGAAGAAAGGAGACTGATGACAATCCCTTATCCGACCTACAAACTCAGAATCTTCAGCGTCATTACCTTGAACCAGAATGGTTCCCATGATGCGTGCAAACGCACCACTAAAGTGCATTAGCGTTGTTCCAGTTCATCAAACTCAGAATACAATTCGGCAATATGATGGATACGCTGACGGCCTGTGGTTAACGCTTCGTGGAGTACAGCGTTGGATAATAGATTCACCAGACTCATCGCACTGCTGTAGCTATCAAAGGCAGAAACACTGTCGAGCGGCGCGGCAAAATGCCAGCGGCAATAAGGAGTGAGGCCTGATCCCTGCGCTTCGCTCATCACCAGCAGCGGCACCTGACGTTGATGCAAATTTGCCAGCAGCGGTTTGATAATCCGCGGGCGTCGACGAAAAGCGATGGCGATAACACAATCTTGTTCACTGATATCCACCACCTCTTCGGCCAGCGTCTGCCCTGGCTGCGGCAATAGCCAGACGTCACTACGAACCTGCAATAGCTGCTGGCGCAAATGCATCGCAACCGGCCATGAGTTTCTTAACCCAATAATAAAAATACGTTTTGCCGCTGCGAGAGTTGCCACCACGTCGGCAAATTGCTGCGTATCGAGCAGGCTAACCCACTGCGTCAGATTGGCCATTTCCTGCTTGTAATGACGCGCAAGTAAAGTGTTCCCCTGTACCGCATCGCGATTTTCGGTAAGCGGCATCCCGCTCTGGCGCAGGTTACGCAACTCTTCGCGCATATCTTTATAACGGTCATAGCCGAGACGTTTGAATAAGCGGCTCACCGTCGCTTTGGACACCCCTGAAAGGCGGGCTAACTCGGCGCTGTTGTAGCTAATCAGGTCATCAAAATGATCGACAATAAATGCAGCGACTCGCTGTTCTTGTGGTGAAAGCTGTTCATATGTCGCCCTTAAGCGCTCATCTAATTGTTTCATTATGGCCTCTGTAACTTTTGTTTCACTCGAGCCTGGCACAGTGAAACGAACAGAGTCAACCTGGAACATCTCTTGCTAGAGAGATCCCTGAGCTTCCATTCTGAGAGATAAAACGATGATGCAAAGCAATATGGCGCCTTCCGGTATGGCGGTTACTCCACATCATTTAGCCAGTGAAACGGCGTTATCCGTCCTGCGCCATGGTGGTGACGCTATCGAAGCGATGGTGGCCGCAGCGGCAACCATTGCCGTGGTTTATCCCCATATGAATGGTATTGGTGGTGACGGTTTCTGGCTGATTGTTCCGCCAGAGGGCGAACCGATTGCTATTGATGCCAGCGGTGCTGCGGGTTCTCTCGCATCTCTAGAATTTTATGCAGGCGCTTGCTCAATCCCACATCGTGGCCCCAAAGCGGCGCTGACCGTTCCTGGAACCCTTAGCGGGTGGGATGAAGCACTGAAGATTGCGGCGCAACTTGGGGGCGGGCAATTACCGCTTTCGCGTTTACTGGCCGACGCCATTCGCTATGCGGCAGATGGTATTCCGGTCACGCAATCCCAGGCGCAGGCGACGCACAGCAAATATGACGAACTGGTCAATATTGCGGGGTTTGCCGAGACGTTTTTGGACCGCGGTGAAATTCCGCGCGCAGGTAGCCGTTTCACTCAACCCCGCCTGGCTGAAACATTGACGCGCCTGACCGTTGAAGGACTCGATAGTTTTTATCGCGGCCCGTTAGCCGCCCTGATTACCGAAGAACTTGCTGATTTAGGTATGCCCATCACGTTGCAGGATCTCGCCGCCCAACGTGCGAAACGCCGCATTCCGCTGCATCTGAGCCACCAGCTTGGCGATGTTTATAATATGACGCCGCCGACTCAGGGCCTGGTGTCGTTGGCAATCCTCGGGATCACCGAGAATCTGGACATGGCGCAAGCCAATGAAACTCAAACCGTTCATCGCATCGTTGAAGCAACCAAAAAGGCCTTTGCACTGCGCGACAAATACATCACCGATCCTCGCCACATTACCACCTCAATCCAAAGTCTGTTGGAGCCAGAACCCCTTGCCGCACTGGCCGCAGAAATTGATGACACCAAAGCCGCTGACTGGGGGACCGGCAAAGGCCCTGGCGACACGGTATGGATGGGCGTGATTGATAGCAGCGGACTGGCGGTGTCATTTATTCAGAGCATTTATCACGAGTTTGGCAGCGGCGTTGTGCTGCCAAAAAGCGGCATTTTGTGGCAAAACCGCGGCGCGGCATTCAGCCTCCAGCCTGATAGCTTGCTAAGTCTGGCTCCCGGGAAACAACCGTTCCACACGCTGAACCCAGCCGCCGCACGGCTGGCTGACGGGCGCACGATGGTTTACGGCTCGATGGGCGGCGATGGGCAACCGCAGACTCAGGCCGCCATTTTTACGCGCCACGTTATTCAGGGGATGCCATTACAAGAAGCCGTGACCGCGCCACGCTGGTTATTAGGCAGAACCTGGGGGCAAGCCTCCGACAGCCTGAAATTAGAAGGCCGATTTAGCCCGGAAACGTTCAAAGCACTACGTGAATGGGGGCATGACGTGGAAGCGTTGCCTGATTTTAGTGAAGCCGTCGGCCATGCCGGAGCCATTGTGCGCCACATCAACGGCATGCTCGAAGGCGCATATGACCCGCGCAGTAATGGCAGCGCCGCAGGATTCTAAGGATAAACAGATGAAATCAGAAAGTTTTGACTGGCCCGCTTATATCCAGTTAATGGAACAACTGCTTAATGTCCCACTGGATGACATGCGCAGAAAGGAGATTGAAATCCAACTGACGCGCATGGCGGCATTAGCGGAGCCGCTGATGGAATTTCCATTACCTCAACGCCAGGAAGTCGCGGGGGTTTATAAACTATGAACGCACTTTCCATTCGCGATATTCAGCAAGGATTAGCCAGCGGTGAGTTTTCAGCCCAGGAACTGGCGCGCCTTACTCTCGCTAAAATAGAGCAATCGAACCCTGATATTAATGCTTTCACCGAAATAACCGCCCCGCGTTTGCTGCAAGAAGCAGCGAGCATTGACGAGCGTCGCGCCCGCGGGGAAACGCTGCCACCGTTAGCTGGAGTACCTTATGCGGTAAAAAACCTTTTTGATATTAAAGGTGTGACAACACTTGCCGGTGCCGAGCTTTTTAGCACACAACCTCCTGCCAGTGCGGATGCGTTCGCCATCAAACAATTAAGCGCTGCCGGAGCCATGCTTTCAGGCGCGCTGAATATGGATGCCTACGCCTACGGTTTTACCACGGAAAATAGCCATTACGGCGCGACCCGAAATCCACATGATTTTGCACGCATTGCGGGAGGTTCATCCGGAGGATCTGCCGCGGCCGTCGCGGCTGGGATGGTAAACTTTACGCTTGGAACCGACACCAACGGCTCGATTCGCGTTCCGGCTTCGCTATGTGGCGTCTTTGGCCTGAAGCCAACTTTCGGGCGTCTTTCACGCAGCGGCAGCCAGCCTTTTGTTGCCAGTCTCGATCATATCGGCCCCCTTGCACGCAGCGTGGACGATCTGGCACGGGTTTATGATGCGCTCCAGGGTATTGATCCTGCAGATCATTTCCAGTCTGCACGAAGCATTGAACCGGTCGCCAGTCAACCAGAGCCAGCCACACATTTACGTTGCGCGGTGCTCGGCGGCTTTTTCGAGGAGTGGTGCGATGAAGATGCGAAAAATGCCGTGGCGCGTGTGGCCCATACGCTGGAGGCACTTGAGCGCGTGACATTACCGCAAGCCGGGTTAGCGCGATCGGCGGCATTTTTACTGTCTGCCGCTGAAGGAGGAAATCATTATCTGCCCGCATTGCGCGAACAGGCCGAACGTTTTGAGATTAATTCTCGCGAACGTTTATTGGCAGGCGCAATGACGCCATCCGCCTGGTACACGCAGGCGCAGCGTTTCCGCACGTGGTTGCGCGATAAGACGCTGCCGCTGTTTGACGATTTTGACGTGTTGATTGCCCCGGCTACACCATGCGGCGCAACACTTATCGGCCAGCAAACCATGCGAATCAACGGCACAGACCTTCCTGTAAAAGCCAGCATGGGGATGCTGACTCAGCCAATTTCTTTCCTCGGCTTACCGGTGGTGACGGTGCCGTTAATGACCGCAAGTGGCAATCCTATTGGCGTGCAGCTCATTGCGCCGCCCTGGCGAGAAGATATCTGCCTGAGAGCCGCCCATCGGCTTGAAATACAGGGTATGCTGGCAGGGAAAATCACCAGGTAAGGTAAATACTATGATGCGAGATAATATTGATCGCCCGGCAATCGTCAATGAGGTGAGTGCCGCTTTTTACCGCTACGAACAGGCGTTGATCAGCAACGATGTTGCAGTGTTGGATGAGTTATTCTGGTCCGATCCGCGCACCGTGCGCTACGGAGCCAGTGAAAACCTGTACGGGATCGATGAGATCAGAGCGTTCAGAAATACCCGTTCATCACAGGGGTTAGAACGGCTTTTACAGAACACGACGATCACCACCTACGGCGATGATATGGCCGTTGCCAGTACCGAATTTACTCGGGAAGGTTGTGATAAAATTGGCCGCCAGATGCAGACCTGGGTCAAATTCCCTTATGGCTGGCGCATTGTAGCAGCCCATGTCAGCTTGATGAGTTAAAGAGAATGGCGGGTCAATGCACCCGCCACTCAAATCATCCCTTAAATGGATGCGTCTTGACCCAATGCTCGGCAATATCCTGGCGACGGCAAATCCACACATCGTCATGTTGCTGCACATAATCCAGAAAACGTTGTAGTGCTTTGAAGCGACCAGGGCGCCCAAGCAAGCGGCAATGCATGCCAATCGACATCATTTTCGGCGCGATTTCCCCTTCTTCATATAGCACATCAAAACTGTCTTTGAGATAGGTATAAAACTGCTCGGCGGTGTTAAAACCCTGCGCGGTGGCAAAGCGCATGTCGTTGGCATCGAGAGTATACGGCACCACCAGATGAGGTTTTACGCTGCCGTCGCTACAGGTGACTTTGCTCCAGAATGGCAAATCATCGCCGTAATAATCGCTGTCATAAAGAAAACCGCCATTCTCCGCCACCAGACGACGCGTATTAGGGCTGTCGCGCCCGGTGTACCAACCCAGCGGTTTGTTGCCGAACAAATCTTCGAGGATTTCTATCGCCTGGTGCATATGCTGACGCTCTGTGGCTTCGTCGAGGTTTTGATAGTGGATCCAGCGCCAGCCATGGCTCACCACGTCGTAATCAGCGGCTTTTATTGCTGCCACGATTTCAGGGTTTCGTGCCAGAGCCATTGCGACACCAAAAATGCTCATGGTGAGGCCGCGTTTCTGGAATTCATTGTGGATACGCCAGAACCCGGCGCGCGAGCCATATTCATAGAGTGAGTCCATCGACATATGGCGGTCGGGAAAACTCGCGGCGCCGATAATATCCGAAAGAAATTGCTCGGAACCGGCATCGCCGTGCAGTACGTGGTTTTCACCCCCCTCTTCAAAATTGAGGACAAATTGCACGGCAACTCGAGCGTTATTCGGCCACTGCGCGTGTGGTGGCATACCCGCATAACCTTTCATGTCGCGCGGGTAGTTCTCGGTAAAATGATAGTTTTTATTTTTTGGTGCTTCATTCATGGTTCGGTCCTTATGAGCCGAGCCAGAAAATCAACTCAGCATGTCAAAACAGCCGGATAATGGCTTTTTATTCGGATACGCGAGATCACCGTGTTTACTGGTTCCAAGGCCAAGTGCGATGAGGGATTCCACCATTTTCACCGCAGCCGTGACGCCATCGATAACCGGAATGCCTAATTCAGAAGTCAGTTCTCGGGCAAGATTGGCCATCCCACCGCAACCGAGCACAATGGCTCCGCTGTTATCTTCTTTCATGGCTTGTATACAACGCTCGCGTACCTTCATCTGAGCAAGACCCGTGCCATCTTCCAAAGCCAGCACCGGGAGATCAATCGCATGCAATGCCGCGCAATGGTGCTCAAAACCATATTGTTGTAATAAATGGCGCGCAATAATCACGGTGCGCGGCAAAGTAGTCACAATGGAGAAACGTGTCGCAACCATCGTTGCAGCGTGCATTGCCGCTTCGGCGATCCCGATAACCGGCCCACTGGCGAGTTCACGCGCGGCCAGCAAACCCGGATCGCCAAAACAGGCAATAACATGGCCGCTCACTCCCTGCTCCTTGCCGCGCTTGATTTGCTCAAGCACACCAATGGCGGCAATGGCTTCATCAAAATGCCCTTCAATAGATTCCACACCTTGCGTTGGGCAAACGGCAATAATTTCGCTGGTAGGTGCAGCAACGCTTCGCGCCGCCTGCGCGATGGTGTGTGTCATCGCAACATTAGTATTTGGGTTGATCACCTGGATCAAATGTTTCGTCATATTGAGTCCTCTGTATTTTTTCCCGGGGTTTAGCACCAGATTCGGGCAACAAAATGTTCAATTGCACCATGGTAAAGCGCAACGATTAACCGCACGGGTTTATTAATGCACCAAAAAGCCTGAATAATCCATTTGTTCCACAAAACATGAAACCTGGCCTGGTTAATGCAACGAAAGTTGCAGACATTCCGTCAGCATCTGTTTTTAAAGGAGCAGATTTCATGCCAAACAATGAAAATACGTCATCAGCTTTGACCGATAGCGCCAATGCCGGGTACAGCCCGCGCCTGTGTAATGATGATCTGGCGCCGACACGCAACCAGACATGGTCCTGGTACAATATTTTTTCTTTCTGGATGTCCGACGTGCACAGTATGGGTGGCTATGTGGTGGCAGCCAGTTTCTTCACGTTAGGGCTGGCGAGTTGGCAGGTTTTGCTTTGCCTGTTGGTCGGAATTTGCATCGTGCAACTGTGTGCAAACCTGGTCGCTAAACCAAGCCAGATGGCGGGAGTACCTTATGCCGTAATTTGCCGCCAGGCATTTGGCGTATTTGGAGCCAATATTCCGGCTGTGATTCGCGGACTCATCGCATTCGCCTGGTACGGTATCCAGACCTGGCTGGCAACCAACGCCCTGATGCTCGTTATGCTGAAGTTCTGGCCGTCACTTGCGCCAATGACCACCGGGCACTTTCTCGGTCTTTCGCATCTCGGGTGGGTCTGCTTTGGCATCATGTGGGTGCTACAGGCGATGGTGTTCTGGCACGGCATGAATGCGATTAAACGCTTTATTGATATCGCCGGACCTGCGGTTTATGTGGTGATGATGGCCCTGGCGGGCTGGATTTTGTATCAAACAGGATTTGATGGAATTTCGTTTACTCTTGCCAGTAAACAACTCACTTCTGGCGAACAAGCATGGCAAATGCTGACCGCAACTGCACTGGTGGTTTCATACTTCTCCGGCCCGTTACTGAACTTCGGTGACTTCTCGCGCTACGGTAAAAGCATGAAAGAGATCCGCCGTGGCAACCGCTGGGGACTTCCGTTCAACTTCCTGCTGTTCTCGATTGTGACCGTGGTTATCGTATCCGGCACCCAATCGTTGTTTGGAAAAATGATTACAGACCCAATCGAAACTGTCAGTCATGTTGGCAACAGCCTCGCGATGGCAATTGGTTTGCTGACCATGATTACCGCCACTATCGGCATTAATATCGTCGCGAACTTCGTGTCACCCGCTTTCGACTTCTCGAACTGCTCACCGCAGAAGATTAGCTTCCGCACTGGCGGGATGATTGCGGCCGTGGGCTCTGTATTACTGACACCGTGGAACCTGTTCCAGTCCCCTGAACTTATTCACTACACGCTGGACGTGCTGGGATCGTTTATTGGGCCGCTGTTCGGGATTTTGCTGACTGATTTCTACATCATCAAACGCAGCAAAATTTATGTCGACGATCTGTTTGATGCCACTCCTAAAGGACGCTACTGGTACAAAGGGGGCTTCAACCCAAAAGCGATTCTTGCTCTGGTGCCATCCGTCGCAGTTTGTCTGACCATCAGCTTTACTCCTTCACTTCATGAAGTGGCAAACTTTAGCTGGTTTATCGGCGCATTCATGAGCGCAGGTTGCTACCGCTGGCTGGCTCGTGCCGAGAAAGTGAATGAAGTTGCTGACTTTAACGGGCAGGTTGCGGTTTCAAAAGAGTAATCTTGCGCACGATAAAGGCCTGAGTTGTTGCAGACTCAGGCCTTTTCAAATTAATTAGTACGAAATCCGACACGTTATCAAAGAGCCATTTCCCCTTCTGTACCTTATTATTTTCAGTTAGCCGGAACCATTGCAAGCTGCTGATAAGGTGCATGATTAGAATGGAAACTAAAAAGATCATTGTTGGAATCACATCTGCTATTTTTTGCCTGTCACTAACTGGATGCGGTCAACAAGGAAAATTTATTGATGCTCAAAAATCGACATATAAACCGCGCCCAGTGGTATCACCTCAATTAACTGAGCAAGAACTTTTCGGTTGGGATCCTTCTGCGGAGATCACAGAAGAGGATATCCAGGACGCTATTGCCCAGGCAGAAGATGAAATAAGCATCCCACGCAATGCTTCAATTATTTTGGTGCAGTCAGGAGAGAAAACCCCTGATACTGACATGCAAAAAGAGCTGGAAAAACACTACAAAGTCGCGACATTCTCCGGGATTTCACCTTCCAAAAAAATCACTGCAAATAAAGAACCCTCCACTACCACCAATAGTTATATGTTGACTCTCCGTTATTTCGGAGCAAGGGGTAGACAAAGCACAGTGATTGTTTACTGGCCAACATTGCAGATGGGAATATTTGATAAACAAGCTAACTCTGTTGTGTGGCAGGACTTTCAACCGGTTAATAATAACAATCAAATTAGTTCGCTACGTTACTTGACGCGCTATGCCGTTATTGATGTCAAAACGGGTAACTGGGAAATGTATTCACCAGCGAGTATTGAGACAGCGATACCCATTCCTCCCGTCAATACAACTAAAGTAAAAGATTTGGAAAATGTAATTAAAAAATCAAAACAACAGACCTATCAGGTTAATGCTCAGGAGATTTATTCACGGTTTACTAGTGGGAAGAACAGAGGGTAATTGGGATTGGCCAGGGTGGACTGGCCAATCGGTGTATACTGTCGCCGAAGATTACACGTATCAGTGTATCCACAACGACCAAATTACCGGATTCTGAACCTTCGTCGATCTGCTTACCTTCGCTTTATTGAACTGACAATGTGCTCTGCAATTTTTTCTAGTTCATCTTTGTCCATCGGCAACTGGTCTTTGGCCTGACGACTGTCACGAATGACATAAAATAATAAACCCGGCTCGGTGTTTTCTGCATTACCTTTCACATATGCCATATAACCAAAATCCACTTCTTTACTGCGTCGGGTGAATTTTGCAAAAGCAGCGGCACCATCACGATGGTCAATTTTGGGAGAGCTAAATCCCTTTCCATACAATTTTATTTCCCTAAAGGAATGTCCATATCTCCTATTCCAGAAATAAGTGACATAATCTTTAGCACTCATTTTCTCATCAGGGCGTCGCTCATAAGGACGTTGCTCCCCAGGCCCTGGATTTGGTCCTAAATCTTGGAAAAATATGCTGACATCAGGATGGTCTTTCAGGCGGTATGTAACCCCCATATTACGCTTTTCGTGCCCGGAGTCTCCGGCAATAAAACCATAAGGTAAGCAGAATCCTTGTTCTGTGGGAACTTCATAGAGTTTACGGGGACGGAACCGGTTTAGTAGTGAGAGAACTTCGGGTTCACTGTCGTGTAACTGTTTTTCGGCCGTCTGCGATTTATCGCCAGTGTTTTTTTGGTAATCTCCCCAGAAATGATACAGACGACGTTCTTTATTGATATAAATGGTATACCCCCTGCTTTCATAAATTGTGAAAGCATCTGGATAATCCTTTATCAAATAACCATACCTCTGGTTGAACTCAGCCTCCGGCATGATGGATTCCTTAAACATCCTGAAATTAAGGGCTTCATACTGTTTCCTGACATTATTCCAGAAAATTATATTGTCTTTTGCTCTCTCTTTATATGCAGAAAAACCTATTAACTCTGGGCTTTCCGATGAAATCCCCAACTCATATTTACCATATTTCAATTCAGTGAATTGTGCCTGTACCACCCCTCGTTTTTGTTTGTAGTAGGTTTTATCAAACGTGATTCCGGGACTTGCATATAATCTGGTCTTAATATCACCGTCACTTTCCGGCTGTTTCTTGGGGTTAACAAAATCCTCAACCGGATATAAAGCCACTTCCAGATTGTCCGGCAACTGCAACTGATAATAGCCAATGCATTCATTTTTCCATTCCTGAGCCGTGACGCAATATGGAAAGGCCAGACAGCTAAATAATACAGATAATGGTAGTGTCTTCATGACAAACCTCCCTGCTCATCATTTCCATCGCTATTATCAGCAACCTGAACATCCTTACCATCCGGTTCAGCATTACTGGCAATCAGCCTCATATTATACGGGATCAGGTTATTTTCGCCTTCAGTCCAGTGCACTGGCAGCGCGGTAAAATATCCTTTTATCGCCTGTAAAATTCCATTATCCCGGTATTGATAATACTGCCAGAAAGTTTCTGAGAAGGTCATATTGCTGGTATCTGAAAAAGTTGCCGACATATTTGCAGCTATAACTGGCCAGATTGATGCTGTAACACTTGTTTTCCGGGCGGCATTCTCACTGTCTTTGCTGTTAGTTACATTATCGCTATCAGCCCCTATATTGTTATAATTATCTCTCGGGATAAAGCTGAATACTTTTTCATAATTTTTTGCATTTTCCCGCGCCACCTCCTGAATTTTACCCCATCCTGTTGCCGGTTTATCCAGTGCTTCTGCAAACTCTCCCGCCGTACTGCCCAGCCATTTACGCCAGGCACTTTGCCGCAACTCCCGCGCAAAATTCCGGTACGGTGACGTTTTCCCTGTACCGTCCAGGTCGGTATAACCGTGAGCGGTGTCTGATATCAGTACCGCCAGCTCAGAGTCCCTGTCGCCCAGCAGACTACGGTCATTAATATTGGCACTGCCCACCAGCACATAACGGTCACCAAAGATGTGACCTACAGTGCCGCCGATCGTGAAGAGATTCAGCGGCATATTACTGAGCAATATATCAGCGACTATACTGCGACCTGGCAGGCAGCTCTGAACAATCTCGATCTTCGGGAATATGAAGATATGCAACAGGTGATTGATGCGCTCGAGCAGATAATTAGTGGCGATCAGCCTTTTTACCGCGCTCTGCAAACGCTACGCGACAATACTCAATCACCACCTCCCTCAGCCAATCTTCCGGATAAAACTCGCGAAGCGATGATGTCTGCGCTGGACTTCCAGTTGCTTACGCGTCTTGGGCGCGAATTTGCTCCAGAAAACAGCGTGCTAGCTGAGGGGAAAGACAAAGACAGCACATTGCAGACGGTGTACCAGCAATTGACCGAGTTGCATCGCTATCTGCTTGCCATCCATAACTCGCCGGTACCGGGTAAATCAGCACTTAAAGCTGTGCAGCTTCGCCTTGATCAAAACAGCAGCGATCCTATCTTTGCAACACGCCAGTTGGCAAAAACGCTTCCTGCCCCATTGAACAGATGGGTGGGCAAACTTGCCGATCAGGCCTGGCATGTTGTGATGATAGAAGCGGTTCATTACATGGAGGTTGAGTGGAACGAAAAAGTGGTGAAAGCCTGGCAGCAGACTTTAGCTAATCGCTATCCATTTGATCCACAGGCCGAACAAGATGCATCGCTGGATGCTTTCGATCGTTTCTTCAAACCCGCCGGGATCCTCGATAACTTCTACCAGGAAAACCTCAAACTGTTTATTGAAAGCAAACTAACGTTGGGCGAAGACGGACAGGTCCTGATCCGCCAGGACGTACAGCAACAACTTGAGACTGCACAAAAAATTCGCGACACCTTCTTCACGCAACAAAGTGGTTTAGGGACGCAATATGCCGCAGAAACCGTTGAGTTGTCCGCCAATAAGCGCCGCAGCGTTCTGAATATGGATGGTCAGTTACTGGACTACAGCCACGGGCGCAATTTCACGGCTCATCTGGTATGGCCAAACACCATGCGGGAAGGGTCTGAAAGTAAGCTCACGCTCATTGGAACGGGCGGCGGCGCACCTCGTAGCATCAGCTTTAGCGGTCCATGGGCACAGTTCCGCCTGATAGATGCAGGCCAACTGACCAACGTTGAAGATGGCTCGTTTGATGTTCGGTTTAATGTCGACGGCGGCCATATGATCTATCGGATTCACGTAGACACTCAGGACAATCCATTCACCGGCGGGCTTTTCAGCGATTTCACCCTTCCGGATACTTTGTATTAATGGTTATTCCCCGGTGGCAGCGCCGGGGATATTCAGGGAATGACAGTATGAGCGACACAAAATTGATCATCAAACTGGGTGAAGATCCACGTAGCTTGCCCGAGTTTAGCGCTATTCGGGAAGAGGTGAATAAAGCCAATCATCCCACTCACCCGGAAGTAAACTGGCGGCTCGTCGAATCTCTGGCCCTGACACTTTTTAAAAGCAATGGCGTTGACCTGCACAGCGCCACCTATTACACCCTGGCACGTACGAGGATTAACGGACTGGCGGGTTTTTGCGAAGGATGCGAATTACTGGCAGGGTTAATTACTGCGGAATGGGAACACTTTTGGCCTCAGAACTATCAGGCTCGCTCAGATATGCTGGAATGGTTTAATAGCCGTGTCGGTAGTATCTTGCGCCAGAACCCTTCCCTTCTCACCGCCGATACAAACCTTTTGCTGCGTACTGAAAGAACTCTGCAACTGATCTGCGATAAGCTTCAGCAGGTAGAATTAAAACGTATTCCTCGCGTCGAAAACCTGCTTTATTTCGTGCAGAACATCCGTAAGCGTGTGGAGAGTGATCAACTTACATTATCTACGCCAGCGTACTCATCACCTACATTGGTTTATATGCCCGCGCAGTCGGACTTTACGGATGCGATGAATTACGCACCACCCATGACAGATTCAAACCCTCAGTCACCGAAAATTGAAGTACATTTTCCAGGATCAGAAAATACACCCCGCCCATGTCCACCATTAACCTGGCGCGGTTTTCTATCAGGGGCCATCTGTAGCGCAATGATTGCAACCGGGCTGTGGTGGTGGCATGTGCTTCCTATGCAGCAACAAATAACTCAGGTAAATGACACCCCTCAAGGCAGTGCAACACTTTGGCTTGCCTCACCTGGTCTGGAAGATTATTCCACCCGACTGAACCAGTTACTTGCTGCCTCACCTCTACAACCCCTCGATACCGGTGAGCACCTCATACGTACCGCGCAGGCCACCTGGCCGGAAAGTACGCAACAACAGTTAGCCAGTGCGAAATGGCAAGCAACCCTAAAATCGCGCTCTGAAAATAGCCCATCCCTAAGAAGCTATACGCAGGCACAACAGGATGTGCATACATTTGCAGCCCTGCTCGTGGAGCGTGAAAAAAATAAAGAAGGTATGACTCTTTCGTATCTCAAAACAGTGGCTTACCAGGTTGAGACTTTATTGAAGCAGGAAACACCACTGGAGATTTTAATCACCCAATTAGAGGATGCGAAGAGACAACACCTGGACACACAAACACTAGAAAAGCAGATTGATGAACGAATAAGTGCCTTGTCGAGCCGTTACCAGTTAATTCGTAATTTAAATGCAGAAAATGAACCTACATTGCCTGTCTATAATAAACACCAGTAAGGGAAAATCACCATGGCAAATTTAATCTATTTAAGTCTGACCGGACAAAAACAGGGAAACATCTCAGCAGGCTGCTGCTCTCTGGATTCAATAGGGAATAAGGCACAGATTGCGCATCTGGACCAGATAATGGTTTATGAGCTTTCACATGCTATTACGCGACAACAGAATGCAAACCATAATCCAGTAATAATCACAAAACCTATTGACAAATCATCACCTTTATTAGGGAAGGATATTTCTGAGAATGAGATATTGACTTGTGACTTTGATGTTCACCAGACTAACAGATTTTGGATAAATGAACTTTATTATAAAATAAAGCTCACCAAAGCAAGGCTGGTGGATATCCATCTTATGCTGCCTCATTCAGTTCACAATAACAAAGGCCTACCACAAGAAAAAATGTCACTGGTGTATGAAACAATAACCTGGGAGCATATTACTGCTGGAACGAGTGCTTATAGCTTGTGGACTGATCGAGTTTACTAACTAACAAGGAAATTATAGCATTAAAATGCTGGTTAATATTTATCGATTAATCAGCACTGACCACTTTAGATAGGAAATTATATCCATTTATTATCGGTTATAGTATTTTTACTGTACTATATAAAAAGGTATGGCATAAGATTATGCACATGCAAAAGGAATTAATACATATCCCATACTACCACCCCCACTAATACCGACCTTAAACAGAGGGATTATCCCCGTTCGAAAAACCACAAAGTGAAATAGCGCACATAAAACTAATATAATAACCGTAAGGAAATTAACATAAACATTTATGGAGTACAGAAGATGACTAACAATATAATAAAAAGGAAATAATGTAAGCGTTGTACATAATACATATAAAGTAATTACTGTTATTAAACTCATCTAGTATGCCCTATATTGTCCAAAAACTGTGTTTGCATCTCCTAACACTTCTAATATCAGTTCCTTTTTTGACATTATTTTCATACCCATTTGTTTCATCCCCCAAAGCAAGTCAGCATTTATATAGCGATATAGCCGTGTTGCTTCCTCTGTAAGTTTGTATGCAAGTAATCCATTCAAGGAAATACCAATATCAACAAATGTATAAATAACATCAGATGCTTGTTTATTCAGACCAATTATCTCCCCAATGCCTTCGTAGACAAACCTGATAGGACCTGTACAACTCTCGCGAAAAAGTAAAAAGCAACCACTCTCTATGACATTATTTACTCCATTAGCAAGTAATAATGTACCTGGAATTATCCCGACGCCACTACCAATCAGTGCAGCACCAGATGCTATTTGCAAGCCACCAGCAACAAAACCAATGCCAGCAACCACTAAATCAATATTTTCTTGCTTTCGCCTCTGTTTCGAATCATCTAAAATTGGCTTAACAATAATGACTTGCCTGCGATCATTTCTGCTCAGCTCATCACCTTGTTTCTTCAAAGATAATATTTCATTATTAATAGCGACTATTGCTTCAGTGACAGTCATATCACCATTATTAATTTTCGCATTTATCTCTGATGAATAAGCAATGTTTTCGCTAACAAAATGATCTTTTGCTATACTCCATTGTATAAACTTACGAGCAACGTCATTCATCACCTGAATGAGTTCATTTTGCTTTTTTAAAAATGTTTCTATATTCGTACGTTCAACATCAGAATCTATATCAAGATGGTATTTGATATCAGGGTTTCTCTCTAGGTATTCTTTCCATGCTTCCATTAGAGCCTCAATAATTTTAAAAATCAGAGTCACCGAGCACTATATATATAATTACACGAAGTTTATTTATATTTCTATTTGTTGTATTGATCCATGCCAAAGTTTGATAATGGATATTTAAGTGCAAGTAAAACACTCATACATTAAGAATTATGAATGTCTGCTATTTATTATATTTTTGTATGTTTTTAGTATATTGACGCAGAAATGATTAACAGGTTCAAGCCGAGCGAAGAGAGATGTAGGAATGGGTTTGGTTAGAGTGGTAATTTTTCATTCTGTAGAAACGACGAAAGCCTGAATCATTTCTGATTCAGGCTTTCTGATTGTGGCGGAACGGACGGGACTCGAACCCGCGACCCCCTGCGTGACAGGCAGGTATTCTAACCGACTGAACTACCGCTCCGCGTTTTGTTCCCCGTCGGGAACGAGGCAGATATTACGTATTGGGCCGGTAAGCGTCAACGTTTTTTCTAAAAAATCTAATCGGTTGCCGTTAATTTAACCCAACCGGTGATTTTTAATCCATTGATGCTGCTTTTATACCCGCCACAGGCAACTTCCGCCTTTCTTTTCCACAAGATCAAGCCGCGATTCATGCGCTTCCAGTTCCACATCACTGGCTCGAATGACACGTATACCTGAACCATGGCGCACAACGCGCTGAATACCGCTATCTCCGGTACGCTGCTGAACGTCCCCTTCCATGGCAAATTTCAAAGAGGTTTGGCCGCCCGTCATCATCAAATAGACGTCAGCCAGAATCTGGGCATCGAGCAATGCGCCGTGTAGTGTTCGTTTGCTGTTATCTATTTCATAACGATTGCAAAGTGCATCGAGGCTATTACGCTTGCCCGGGAACATTTTACGAGCAAGTGCCAGGCTATCGGTAACTTTGCAGAAGGTATTGGTTTTCGGGATATCGCGTTTAAGCTTCCCGAACTCATAGTCCATAAACCCAATATCAAACGACGCGTTATGGATAACCAGCTCTGCGCCGCGGATATAATCCATGAACGAATCAGCAACCTGATCAAAAGTGGGTTTGTCGGCCAGAAACTCATCGGCAATTCCGTGAACGCCAAAGGCTTCCGGGTCCACCAGCCTGTCAGGCTTCAGGTAAACGTGGAAGTTATTACCCGTCAGCCGGCGGTTAATCACTTCAACCGCACCGATTTCAATAATGCGATGCCCTTCGTAGTGAGCACCGATTTGGTTCATACCGGTGGTTTCAGTATCAAGGACTATCTGTCGTGTAATTGGTGTGCTCATGTCGCTCGTTTATGTCAGACTTGGTTCTTTAATCACAGGAAGTCTACCAGAGATGCGCAAACAGGTAGAAATTTTCACCGATGGCTCTTGCCTCGGTAATCCAGGCCCGGGCGGTTATGGCGCCATTTTACGATACAAACAACACGAAAAGATTTTCAGCGTTGGCTTTCGTTTAACGACAAATAATCGCATGGAAATGATGGCTGCGATCGTCGCACTTGAAGCGTTAGTCGAACCTTGCGACGTGGTGCTTAGCACTGATAGCCAATATGTTCGCCAGGGCATTACCCAATGGATTCATAACTGGAAAAAACGTGGCTGGAAAACCGCCGATAAAAAACCAGTAAAGAATGTCGATTTGTGGAAACGACTGGATGCCGCATTAAGCGAGCATAAAATCAGTTGGGAGTGGGTGAAGGGCCATGCCGGTCACCCCGAGAACGAACGTTGCGATGAACTTGCGCGTGAGGCGGCTTCTAATCCAACTCTTGAGGACGTGGGTTATCAACCAGAGACGAAGCTTTAGTTGTCTCCCGAAACTGCCTTGTCGCCCCGACCGCTGACCGAATTTGTGTTTTCGCTTTCCGACTTTTCATTGGATTGAGCGTCAGCGGTAATGTGCGCTTACGTGCCACAATGACATGCATACATCCCAACGCAGGAAGGTGGGTGCTGAGCATCTTCCCACCTTGTTTACTCCAGGGTAAAACCTGGAAACTGCGTTGGTGCATCACTTCAAAATTCAGTAACGCTAACCAGTCAAACATCCTCATTGGTGTGAACATTCGGCAATGATACGGTGTGCGTTTGCGTAAAAACGGTACAGTTTTACCCAAGCCGAGCAAACTCACCGGGTTGAAGCTACTCAAAATCAGCCAACCGTCATCAATCAATACTCGATCCGCTTCTCGGAGTAATCCGTGCGGATCCTGGCTCCAGGGTAATGTATGAGCCAACATACAGGCATCGACCGATTTAGCAGCAAAGGGTAAATACAGCGGATCGGCATTAACCTGAAGCCGCTCGCCTTGTAGTGCGACATTCACCTGGTGTGAAATAGCGCATGCTTCGGTGTTAATTTCTGTGCTTAAGTTACCAATCTTCAGAAGATGAAAACCGAACATCTTAGCAAGCCAGGGCTGAAGTTGGACTTCCAGAGCTTCGCGATAATACTCGCCCCAGGGCAGCTCTCCCCAATGATGCGGTGAAATGAAATTATCAGGTATCCTTGCCGGTTTCATCACTACCTTCTTAACGCAATTCAGAGAGGTTGAATTATGAATCTTAACAGTATTTCTGCATTCCAGGATAACTACATCTGGGTTCTGAACGACGAACAGGGTAAATGTATCATCGTCGATCCTGGTGAAGCTGAGCCTGTGCTTAAAGCGCTTGAAACCAATCAATGGAAACCAGAGGCAATTTTACTGACTCACCATCACAACGATCACGTTGGCGGCGTAAAAGAACTTCTGAAAAAGTATCCAGGCCTTGTGGTATATGGTCCCGAAGAGACACAAGATAAGGGAACGAACCGGGTAGTCAGAGAGGGTGATAAGGTCAATATTTTGGAGTATGAATTTAGCGTTATTGCTACTCCCGGTCACACTTTAGGACATATCTGTTTCTACTGTGCACCTTATCTATTTTGCGGCGACACTCTATTTTCTGGCGGCTGCGGCAGGCTTTTTGAAGGCACCGCTAACAATATGTTTGATTCTTTTCAAAAGCTTAACAAACTACCCGCAGAAACGTTAATTTGTTGTGCTCACGAGTACACACTTTCGAATATGCAGTTTTCCTTATCTATCCTTCCCAACGATGATGAGTTAAACCGTTACTGTCGAAAAGTTAAGGAGTTACGTGCAAAAAACCAATCAACGTTACCTGGTTCTTTGGAAAATGAACGCAAAATAAATTTATTCCTTAGAACTCATGATGTTGATTTAATTGATAAAATAAAAGAAGAAACAAACTTGCAACAACCACACCAGGTTTTCGCATGGTTACGGACAAAGAAAGATACATTCTGAATTTTCTGGTTGTGTTGTTTGGAAGTGGAAGGTATTCTTGCTCGTCTTTTAAGCAACTATTGACACACACATGAAGGCAAAAGCGATATTACTCGCCTCTGTCCTGCTAGTGGGGTGCCAGGCGTCGAAGCATGACGGCAACATCCAACAGCACGCACAGAGTCTGTCTGCAGCTGGTCAAGGTGAAGCAGGAAAGTACACAGGTAAGCGATGGATGGACGATGGGACATACCTCGCAGATAATCAAAACTTGTGGAACTTCATTGGCGACGAGCTAAAGATGGGGATACCGGAGAATACCCGGATCCGCGAACAGAAACAGAAGTACCTGAAGAATAAGAGCTATCTCCACGATGTAACATTACGGGCAGAGCCGTATATGTACTGGATTGCCGGGCAAGTTAAGAAACGCAACATGCCAATGGAACTAGTACTACTACCCATAGTGGAGAGCGCTTTTGACCCCCACGCTACCTCTTCTGCGAATGCCGCTGGCATCTGGCAGATTGTACCGAGTACGGGTCGAAATTATGGTTTAAAACAGACCAAAGCATACGATGCACGTCGTGATGTAGTGGCTTCGACCACTGCTGCTCTCGATATGATGCAGCGTCTGAACAAGATGTTTGACGGCGACTGGTTGTTAACCGTGGCGGCGTACAACAGCGGCGAAGGTCGTGTACTGAAGGCAATGAAAGCGAATAAAGCTCGTGGCTTACCTACGGATTTTTGGTCGCTTTCACTGCCACGGGAAACCAAGATTTACGTGCCAAAAATGCTGGCGTTGAGTGACATTCTCAAAAACAGCCAAAAATACGGTGTACGCCTGCCGACGACTGACGAAAGTCGTGCTTTAGCGCGAGTTGAAGTGAGTGATCCGGTGGAATTGACACAAGTGGCTGAAATGGCGGGAATACCATTAAGTACGCTTAAAACGTTCAACGCTGGGGTTAAAACCTCGACGGTTGGCAAAAATCAGCGTTATGTGATGGTGCCTAAAAAGCATGCCGATCAGCTGAAAGCCTCTTTGGCTTCCGGTGAAATTGCAGCAGTGCAGCCAACGCTTGTCGCGGATAACCGTATCAGCGCAGGTGGCAGCAAATCTTATCGTGTTCGCTCAGGTGATACCCTGTCGGGCATCGCTTCACGCTTAGGCGTTAGCTCAAAAGATTTGCAAAGCTGGAACGGCATACGTGGCGCGCATATCAAAGTTGGCCAAACACTCAGTGTCAAAAATGGCGCTCAGAGCTTAGCTAAGAACGATAGCATCACGTATAAGGTGCGCAAGGGTGACTCTTTGTCGAGTATCGCGAAACGTCACGGTGTAAATATCAAAGATGTTCTACGCTGGAACGATGATACGGACAATCTGAAACCTGGCGATCAGTTGACGCTGTTCGTGAGCAACAACTCTACACCTGATACATGATTGTTTATTCGAAGAAAAGGCACCTATTTAGGTGCCTTTTTTATTCCTGCTTCGCAATGTCAGACTTTCCTGGCTTCGACCATCACAATGTCGCTGGTAAACGTCCCGTCAGCCTGCAGATCAAAATAGCGTTGTACTTCGTCTGATGCGCTTTGTTGATAAGCGCGAATAGCATCAGCCATTACCGCAGGTGTTCGCATACGTGCAATCCAACTTGAAAATTCCAGAACCAATCGGTCGCACAATAAGTTCTGTGTCACTAAACCTGCGTCGTTAAACATGCTCAGCAACTCCCCACTGGAATAGTTATGAACATGCGAAGTATCCCTCAAAGCTTCAACGGTCTGTAACCAGATATCCAGAACAGGATGACCTGGTGACATAACATCCATAAACACCACCACGCCGCCAGGTTTCAATACGCGTCTTACTTCCCGTAACGCTTTGCCAACGTCATGCCAGTGATGAGCCGAATAACGGCTGATCACAACATCAAATGATTCATCCGCAAATGGTAAGGCTTCCGCATAACCCTGCTGCGTCTTTATATTGGAGATATTACGAGTTTTAGCGGCCTCACTGACCACCGACAGCATTTGTTCAGAGAGATCGTAAGCAACAACATCTTTCACCTGTGACGCGGCAATAAAACTCGCATGCCCTGCCCCACATCCCATATCAAGCAGTTGGGCCTCAGGGAAATCGGCCAGACGCGCGTTCAAGCGCTCCAGGTCTCTTCCTGAAGCGTGTACAGCGCTACTCAGATATGCCCCTGCCTGAGAGCTAAATTGTTGGCTGACTTTGTCATGGTGAGTTTGTGTTGTCATTGTATTGTCCTTGCAGTTGATTATAAGTAAGGGCAGCACACAGGTCTGCCCAGTGGCAGACCTGACTAACCTTACTTCAATCAGGTTTGCCGGGACGGAATTCGACTAGTAGAGGGTTGTGGTCAGACGCGCGAGTCACCAGAACAGAGGCTTCCGTAACATTTAAGCCACGATAAAACACGAAATCGAGAGGGCGACCAAAAGCCCGACGGCGATGATCGTCAGTAAAGCGCACCTCACGCAGAGTCATCTCGCGAGCAAAGCGGTAGAGTGCATTCATGCGAGGGCGACTCCAGGCATTAAAATCGCCTGCCATAATAATCGGCCCATTATGATGGCCAATTTGATCACCAATTGGCCCAAGTTGCTTACTGTAAACATCCACACCCAGGCTGAAATTCACGGCATGAATATTCACGACCATTAATAAACGGCCATCAGGCAGCGGGTAAACTGTTACTAACGCGGATTTAGACAAACGTAGAATCGGTTCACGTTCGCGCAGTGGGCAACAGTAGACAGGATGTGCGGCAGACAACGTCATCACGCCAGAGGGGTGTTGAGGCAATACAAACGCCGGAACCTGATCTGCGGCCAGATAATTACTGGTCGCAAATTTTACCAGTTCAGGAGTGGCTTGCGCTTCCTGCAACAAGACGAGGTGAGCATCTTTACCAAAATTTTGCAGCACCGAAAGCCACTCAGCCCGTTGCTGCTTGAAAATATTCCATACCAATACTTTTAAGGAAGCCTCGCTCGGCAAAGGTTCCCCGGGTGGCAATGCCTGACCAATAGTTGCAAAGGAGCCAGGAGGCAGAATGCGTTCTGCTGGCTGACCGGCAACATATCTCATGGCATAAGTATTTTTGCGCACTTTTTTACTAATGACCTCTGTAACCAAAGAAGCCTCCATATCGAAGGCTGTCTTTCAGTTATAGGGACTTTAGTGCAGAGTTTCAACGACCAATTCAAACCATTGATGAACAAGACCGTAAGCAATTGCTAACGATCTTGTTTAAATGTGTTACCCGACAGCAATTTCTCGGCGGGAATCAAGTCTGCCACTGAACGTAATTAAAAGTAATGCACCAACAACAATCACCGCGCCAATCCAGGGTGTTTGTGCCAAACCAAAGCTTTGAACTGTTTGACCGCCAATAACAGAACCTAATGCGATCCCAACGTTAAAAGCCGCGATATTCAAACCAGAAGCAACATCTACCGCATTTGGCGTGTAAAGCTCGGCCTTCTGCACAACATACACCTGCAAACCAGGTACATTACCGAAGGCGAAAATCCCCATGATTAACACCGTCACTAAGGCACCAATATGCGAACTAGCCGTAAACTGGAATACCAGGAGTAATGCGGCAAGTGCTGCAAAAATGAATTTCAAGGCTGGCACTGCGCCATGACGGTCAGCAAGTTTTCCACCCCAGATATTCCCTATCGCTACGGAGACGCCATAACCTAATAAAATCCAGCTCACTGCTGCTGGCGAATAACCTGCAAGATCCTGCATCATCGGAGCCAGGAAGGTAAATGCCGTAAACACGCCACCGTAACCTAACGCCGTGATCGCATAAATGATCACCAGACGCGGGTGAATCATCACTTTCAGTTGATCTTTGATGCTGGCAACCGCTCGAGTTGGAATATCTTTAGGTACCAAAATTGTGCTGCTAATTAATGCAATTACACCGATAGCCGACACTGCGAGGAACGTTTCGCGCCAACCAAAATGCTGGCCAATGAACGTCCCGAGAGGTACGCCAGTAACCAATGCAACGGTTAAACCACCAAACATAATAGCAATGGCAGATGCCGCTTTTTCTTTGGGAACCAGACTGGTTGCGATAGTTGAGCCAATTGAGAAAAACACGCCATGCGCAAGTCCTGTCAGAAGACGAGCAATAACGAGGGTTTCATAGTTTGGCGAAAGCCAGGCTAACAGATTACCCGCGGTAAATAATGCCATCAGGCCAATCAGCAATTGCTTACGAGGCAATCTCCCGGTTAATGCCGTTAAAACAGGCGCGCCCACAGCGACGCCCAACGCGTAAATAGAGACTAACAATCCAGCAGAAGGTAATGAAATTGAAAGTTGGTCAGCGATTGTTGGTACCAGTCCAACAATGACAAACTCTGTAGTACCGATTGCAAATGCACTGATAGTCAGCGCCCATAGTGCCAGAGGCATAATTTACTCCATAGCAGGTGTCTTTTGATGACACGTAGTATGGCGTGATGGTTAAATAACAAAAATATACAAAATCTCAATACAATTTTGTCTCAGGAGCAATAATGAAGGCCACCTCTGAAGAACTGACGATCTTTGTCGCCGTTGTGGAAAGCGGAAGTTTTAGTCGTGCAGCCATACAGCTCGAACTGGCTAATTCAGCTGTGAGCCGCTCGGTGAAAAAATTAGAGATGAAGCTAGGGGTAACACTTCTAAATCGCACAACGCGCCAGCTAAGCCTTACAGAGGAAGGTGAGCGTTATTTCCGCCGCGTACAACAGATCTTGCAAGAGATGGCAGCGGCTGAAAATGAGCTAATGGAAACGCGACAAAAACCTCGAGGTTTACTGCGCATTGACGCCGCGACCCCTGTGATGCTCCACCTCTTGATGCCGCTGATTAAGCCCTTTCGTGAACGCTATCCCGAGATAACGCTTTCGCTTATTTCCTCAGAGACATTTATTAACCTGATTGAACGTAAAGTCGATGTAGCCATTCGCGCAGGAACGTTGACGGATTCAACACTTCGGGCCAGACCCCTTTTCACCAGCCAGCGTAAAATTATTGCTTCCCCTGAATATTTGGCACAAAACGGAATACCGCAAAGCGCAGAGGATCTTGAGGATCATATCTGCCTGGGTTTCTCTGAAACAGAAAGTTTGAACAAATGGCCGGTCGCCCAAGCTGATGGATTACAGTATGACATTACACCGGGACTAACATCCAATAGCGGTGAAACACTCAAGCAGCTATGCCTGACCGGGAATGGGATTGCGTGCCTGTCTGACTACATGATTAATAAAGAAATAGCTGAAGGGAAGTTTGTGGAATTACTTGCAGACAGACTGCTGCCCGTAGAAATGCCATTCAGTGCGGTGTATTACAGCGATCGCGCTGTCAGTAGCCGGATTAGAGCATTTATTGATTTTCTAAGTGAGCATGTGCAACAGCCCCCACAGGGGCTGTAATGAAAGATTAATCCCAGAGTGGAGCCAGACCTTCCGGGCTAACCAGTCGATCGTTACAGTCCAGTTCATTAATAGCCATCATATCTTCCTCATCGAGTATGAGAGTCTGCGATCGTAGATTACTTTGCAGATTCTCACGTTTTGTTGAAGAAGGAATAACCGCATAACCCAACTTCATTGCCCATGCCAAAATAACCTGAGCCGGAGTTGCATTATATTGCTGTGCAATTCGTCCAATGACTTCATCATTCAGTGCCTTACCATAGGCAAGAGTCATATATGAGGTGATATGGATATTATGTTCATGTGCCCAATCAACGACTTTGTGGTTGTGTAAATACGGTGAAAGCTCAATTTGGTTGGTCGCTATATTTTCAATCCCCACAGCATCAATTGCCTGCTGCATCAGGTCGATAGTGAAGTTAGAAACACCAATATTGCGCGTTAGTCCTTCTTTTTTCGCTTCAAGTAACGCCTGCATAAACTCTGCAACTGGCACAGCATCATTTGGCGATGGCCAGTGAATTAAAGTCAAATCAACATAACCTGTGCGTAATTTGCGTAAGCTTTCTTTCAGGCTTGGAATCAATTTATCTTTGCTTAGATTCTCAATCCAGATTTTAGTGGTGATAAACAGATCATCACGCGCGATTCCACTCTCTTCAATGGCTTGCCCTACAGCCTCTTCATTGTCATAAATCTGTGCGGTGTCTACTGCGCGATAACCCAATTCAAGCGCTGTTTTTACTGATGCGATCACTACATCGTCTTTTAAACGAAATGTACCTAAACCAAATGCAGGAATTGTCATTTTTTACCTCGTTGGGGATATATGTTTGTTATACGAGGATTATGCAGCGGATAACTGTGCTAAAAAAGTCAGATAAATGCAGAAGATATTTGCGTTAAAAGCAATAATAGAGAGATATGCTGAATTTTATACATGAAAAAAGCCCTGAGTCTATTAGACTCAGGGCTTAATAAGTGGCGGAACGGACGGGACTCGAACCCGCGACCCCCTGCGTGACAGGCAGGTATTCTAACCGACTGAACTACCGCTCCACCGAATTTCTTTCTTACTACCACCAGATGTCACATTCTGGCTTTTACTGCTTTGAATTTGGAGCCTGGCAGTTCCCTACTCTCGCATGGGGAGACCCCACACTACCATCGGCGCTACGGCGTTTCACTTCTGAGTTCGGCATGGGGTCAGGTGGGACCACCGCGCTGTTGCCGCCAGGCATATTCTGTTTCATCAACCGTTGTATTATTCACACAACCATCGACTTAAAATCTCGGTTCAAGCTGAAAATCAAATGCTTAGTCTCTCAACCAAAACACCTTCGGTGTTGTAAGGTTAAGCCTCACGGATCATTAGTACTGGTTAGCTCAACGTATCGCTACGCTTACACACCCAGCCTATCAACGTCGTAGTCTTCAACGTTCCTTCAGGGGAATCAAGTTCCCAGGGAGAATTCATCTCGGGGCAAGTTTCGCGCTTAGATGCTTTCAGCGCTTATCTTTTCCGCATTTAGCTACCGGGCAATGCCATTGGCATGACAACCCGAACACCAGTGATGCGTCCACTCCGGTCCTCTCGTACTAGGAGCAGCCCCCCTCAATTCTCCAGCGCCCACGGCAGATAGGGACCGAACTGTCTCACGACGTTCTAAACCCAGCTCGCGTACCACTTTAAATGGCGAACAGCCATACCCTTGGGACCTACTTCAGCCCCAGGATGTGATGAGCCGACATCGAGGTGCCAAACACCGCCGTCGATATGAACTCTTGGGCGGTATCAGCCTGTTATCCCCGGAGTACCTTTTATCCGTTGAGCGATGGCCCTTCCATTCAGAACCACCGGATCACTAAGACCTGCTTTCGCACCTGCTCGAGCCGTCACTCTCGCAGTCAAGCTAGCTTATGCCTTTGCACTAACCTCACGATGTCCGACCGTGATTAGCTAACCTTCGTGCTCCTCCGTTACGCTTTAGGAGGAGACCGCCCCAGTCAAACTACCCACCAGACACTGTCCGCAACCCGGATTACGGGTCTACGTTAGAACATCAAACATTAAAGGGTGGTATTTCAAGGTTGGCTCCATGCAGACTGGCGTCCACACTTCAAAGCCTCCCACCTATCCTACACATCAAGGCTCAATGTTCAGTGTCAAGCTATAGTAAAGGTTCACGGGGTCTTTCCGTCTTGCCGCGGGTACACTGCATCTTCACAGCGATTTCAATTTCACTGAGTCTCGGGTGGAGACAGCCTGGCCATCATTACGCCATTCGTGCAGGTCGGAACTTACCCGACAAGGAATTTCGCTACCTTAGGACCGTTATAGTTACGGCCGCCGTTTACCGGGGCTTCGATCAAGAGCTTCAGCTTGCGCTTAACCCCATCAATTAACCTTCCGGCACCGGGCAGGCGTCACACCGTATACGTCCACTTTCGTGTTTGCACAGTGCTGTGTTTTTAATAAACAGTTGCAGCCAGCTGGTATCTTCGACTGCCTTCAGCTCCATCCGCGAGGGACTTCACCTACCGACAGCGTGCCTTCTCCCGAAGTTACGGCACCATTTTGCCTAGTTCCTTCACCCGAGTTCTCTCAAGCGCCTTGGTATTCTCTACCTGACCACCTGTGTCGGTTTGGGGTACGATTCGTTGTTACCTGATGCTTAGAGGCTTTTCCTGGAAGTGCGGCATTTGTTACTTCAGCACCGTAGTGCCTCGTCATCACACCTCAGCGTTAGATAAGAGTCCGGATTTACCTAAACTCTCCGCCTACATGCTTAAACCGGGACAACCGTCGCCCGGCTAACATAGCCCTCTCCGTCCCCCCTTCGCAGTAACACCGAGTACAGGAATATTAACCTGTTTCCCATCGACTACGCCTTTCGGCCTCGCCTTAGGGGTCGACTCACCCTGCCCCGATTAACGTTGGACAGGAACCCTTGGTCTTCCGGCGAGCGGGTTTTTCACCCGCTTTATCGTTACTTATGTCAGCATTCGCACTTCTGATACCTCCACCAGACCTCACAGTCCAGCTTCAACGGCTTACAGAACGCTCCCCTACCCAACAACACCTAAGTGTCGCTGCCGCAGCTTCGGTGCATGGTTTAGCCCCGTTACATCTTCCGCGCAGGCCGACTCGACCAGTGAGCTATTACGCTTTCTTTAAATGATGGCTGCTTCTAAGCCAACATCCTGGCTGTCTGTGCCTTCCCACATCGTTTCCCACTTAACCATGACTTTGGGACCTTAGCTGGCGGTCTGGGTTGTTTCCCTCTTCACGACGGACGTTAGCACCCGCCGTGTGTCTCCCGTGATAACATTCTTCGGTATTCGTAGTTTGCATCGGGTTGGTAAGCCGGGATGGCCCCCTAGCCGAAACAGTGCTCTACCCCCGAAGATGAGTTCACGAGGCGCTACCTAAATAGCTTTCGGGGAGAACCAGCTATCTCCCGGTTTGATTGGCCTTTCACCCCCAGCCACAAGTCATCCGCTAATTTTTCAACATTAGTCGGTTCGGTCCTCCAGTTAGTGTTACCCAACCTTCAACCTGCCCATGGCTAGATCACCGGGTTTCGGGTCTATACCCTGCAACTTAACGCCCAGTTAAGACTCGGTTTCCCTGCGGCTCCCCTATACGGTTAACCTTGCTACAGAATATAAGTCGCTGACCCATTATACAAAAGGTACGCAGTCACCCCATAAAAGAGGCTCCCACTGCTTGTACGTACACGGTTTCAGGTTCTGTTTCACTCCCCTCGCCGGGGTTCTTTTCGCCTTTCCCTCACGGTACTGGTTCACTATCGGTCAGTCAGGAGTATTTAGCCTTGGAGGATGGTCCCCCCATATTCAGACAGGATACCACGTGTCCCGCCCTACTCTTCGAGTTCACAGTATGTGCATTTTTGTGTACGGGAGTATCACCCTGTACCCTGCGACTTTCCAGACGCTTCCACTAATACACAAACTGATTCAGACTCTGGGCTGCTCCCCGTTCGCTCGCCGCTACTGGGGGAATCTCGGTTGATTTCTTTTCCTCGGGGTACTTAGATGTTTCAGTTCCCCCGGTTCGCTTCGTTAAGCTATGTATTCACTTAACGATAGTGCAACGAATTGCACTGGGTTTCCCCATTCGGAAATCGTCGGTTATAACGGTTCATATCACCTTACCGACGCTTATCGCAGATTAGCACGTCCTTCATCGCCTCTGACTGCCAGGGCATCCACCGTGTACGCTTAGTCGCTTAACCTCACAACCCGAAGATGTCTCGTAAGACACAATCGTATGTTGTGAAAATTTGAGAGACTCGAACACACCGCATTTTCCTTTCTTATTACGGAGAAAGAAAACAGTGTGTCGTTTCAATTTTCAGCTTGTTCCGGATTTTTAAAGAGCAATATCTCAAACGTGACTCGAAAGTCAGTTTTGAGATATGTGTGATAATGTCTTTCACATCATTATCTTAAGATGGCGTCCCCAAGGGGATTCGAACCCCTGTTACAGCCGTGAAAGGGCAGTGTCCTGGGCCTCTAGACGATGGGGACACGATATCCCGTTTAAGGGATCGCTTGCTCATTTACTTCTATCAGACAATCTGTGTGAGCACTACGCGGGTTTGTATCTATTAGGTAAGGAGGTGATCCAACCGCAGGTTCCCCTACGGTTACCTTGTTACGACTTCACCCCAGTCATGAATCACAAAGTGGTAAGCGCCCTCCCGAAGGTTAAGCTACCTACTTCTTTTGCAACCCACTCCCATGGTGTGACGGGCGGTGTGTACAAGGCCCGGGAACGTATTCACCGTAGCATTCTGATCTACGATTACTAGCGATTCCGACTTCACGGAGTCGAGTTGCAGACTCCGATCCGGACTACGACGCACTTTATGAGGTCCGCTTGCTCTCGCGAGGTCGCTTCTCTTTGTATGCGCCATTGTAGCACGTGTGTAGCCCTACTCGTAAGGGCCATGATGACTTGACGTCATCCCCACCTTCCTCCAGTTTATCACTGGCAGTCTCCTTTGAGTTCCCGGCCGAACCGCTGGCAACAAAGGATAAGGGTTGCGCTCGTTGCGGGACTTAACCCAACATTTCACAACACGAGCTGACGACAGCCATGCAGCACCTGTCTCAGAGTTCCCGAAGGCACTAAGCTATCTCTAGCGAATTCTCTGGATGTCAAGAGTAGGTAAGGTTCTTCGCGTTGCATCGAATTAAACCACATGCTCCACCGCTTGTGCGGGCCCCCGTCAATTCATTTGAGTTTTAACCTTGCGGCCGTACTCCCCAGGCGGTCGACTTAACGCGTTAGCTCCGGAAGCCACTCCTCAAGGGAACAACCTCCAAGTCGACATCGTTTACGGCGTGGACTACCAGGGTATCTAATCCTGTTTGCTCCCCACGCTTTCGCACCTGAGCGTCAGTCTTTGTCCAGGGGGCCGCCTTCGCCACCGGTATTCCTCCAGATCTCTACGCATTTCACCGCTACACCTGGAATTCTACCCCCCTCTACAAGACTCTAGCCTGCCAGTTTCGAATGCAGTTCCCAGGTTGAGCCCGGGGATTTCACATCCGACTTGACAGACCGCCTGCGTGCGCTTTACGCCCAGTAATTCCGATTAACGCTTGCACCCTCCGTATTACCGCGGCTGCTGGCACGGAGTTAGCCGGTGCTTCTTCTGCGAGTAACGTCAATCACTGCGGTTATTAACCACAATGCCTTCCTCCTCGCTGAAAGTACTTTACAACCCGAAGGCCTTCTTCATACACGCGGCATGGCTGCATCAGGCTTGCGCCCATTGTGCAATATTCCCCACTGCTGCCTCCCGTAGGAGTCTGGACCGTGTCTCAGTTCCAGTGTGGCTGGTCATCCTCTCAGACCAGCTAGGGATCGTCGCCTAGGTGAGCCATTACCTCACCTACTAGCTAATCCCATCTGGGCACATCTGATGGCAAGAGGCCCGAAGGTCCCCCTCTTTGGTCCGAAGACGTTATGCGGTATTAGCTACCGTTTCCAGTAGTTATCCCCCTCCATCAGGCAGTTTCCCAGACATTACTCACCCGTCCGCCGCTCGTCACCCAGAGAGCAAGCTCTCTTGTGCTACCGCTCGACTTGCATGTGTTAGGCCTGCCGCCAGCGTTCAATCTGAGCCATGATCAAACTCTTCAATTAAAAGCTTGATTTGCTTCAACTCGTGAAGCGGTGCTCAAAAATTAACTTTCGTAATAATTCAACTAAATGAATTACTGCTTGGTCACTCTTCAAGACTTGATATTTTTTTGATACCCGAAGGTATCTGAGATATCAATCCTGCGAGTGCCCACACAGATTGTCTGATAAATTGTTAAAGAGCAGTGAGTCAGGCGCTTTCTCTTGCTAACTCGAGGTGGCGTATATTACGCTTTCCTCTTTCAGAGTCAAGCGTTTATTTTCGCTTTTCATCTGGCTGACGGGCCGGTTTGTAAGCCGTTGTGCCGTGTCAGTGGAGGCGCAGTATAGGGATTTTCCGGAGGCTGACAACCCCTAATTTCAAAATTATGACCAAGCGATGTTTTTTTGAGCGCAACGTCTATTTTTGACGCGCTTTAATCGCTTTTGGCAGGTCGCTGAGGCTATTAATCACCAAATCTGCCGCCGCTTCGCTTTCTTCAGTCACTGGCTTACCGCTGCGAACCAGCACTTTTGTCCCTACTTGTGCCGCTGACGCCGCCTGCATGTCTTCTAGTTTGTCGCCAACCATATAAGAAGAGGCCATATCTATATGTAGAAACTCTTGAGCGGAAAGCAACATACCCGGTTGAGGTTTGCGGCAATCACAGGTTTGACGAAACTCTTCTACTATTGCCTCGGGATGATGCGGACAATAATAGATGCCATCGAGATCAACGCCACGGTCTGCTAAAGACCAGTCCATCCATTCTGTGAGATTTTCAAAATCCGCTTCAGTAAACATGCCACGGGCGATACCTGACTGATTGGTGACAAGCACTAACGCATAGCCCATTGCTTTTAACTCACGCATTGCATCAATTACACCATCAATGAACTCAAACTGATCAACTTCATGGACATAGCCATGATCAACATTAATGGTGCCATCACGATCGAGAAAAATAGCGGGAACAGACTGTGCCACTTGGAAACTCCTGAAACTGGGATTATTAGCGGTAGTATCGCATGATTTCTTATCCTGGCGGGAATAGACAATCATTCGCAGATTGATTTAGACGTCTGGATGCCTTAACATCCATATCGATAACGGTCATCGCCCGTTGTCGGCAGCAGAAAATGCCACGGCTTACACTCATACGATAATAAATAACCTAATGATTAAACTTTCAAACATCACCAAAGTGTTCCAGCAAGGGAATCGCAGCATCCAGGCATTGAATAATGTCAGTTTGCATGTTCCTGCCGGGCAAATTTATGGCGTGATCGGCGCATCAGGTGCTGGGAAAAGCACACTTATCCGTTGCGTAAACCTACTTGAGCGTCCAACGCAAGGTTCAGTCCAGGTCGATGGCCAGGAACTGACCACGCTTTCTGAAAGCCAGCTGACCAAAGCACGCCGTCAGATTGGCATGATTTTTCAGCATTTTAACTTACTATCTTCCCGCACAGTTTACGGCAACGTTGCATTACCGTTGGAGCTGGATAATACGCCGCGCGAAGAAATCAAACGCCGGGTATCAGAGTTGCTCGACCTGGTTGGGCTGAGCGAAAAGCACGATGCTTATCCAGCAAACCTGTCCGGCGGGCAAAAACAGCGCGTAGCGATTGCGCGTGCGCTGGCAAGCAACCCTAAAGTGCTTTTGTGTGATGAAGCCACCAGCGCACTGGATCCAGCAACAACACGTTCAATTCTGGAATTGCTGAAAGATATCAACCGCCGCCTTGGCCTGACGATTCTCTTAATCACTCATGAAATGGATGTTGTGAAGCGCATCTGTGATTGCGTCGCAGTCATTAGTGACGGTGAATTAATAGAACAAGACACCGTAAGCGAAGTGTTCTCTCATCCGAAAACACCTCTTGCGCAGCAATTTATTCAATCAACGTTGCATCTGGATATTCCGGAAGATTACGCCCAGCGTTTAAGTACAGAGAAAAGCGAGACTACCGTTCCGCTGCTTCGCCTGGAATTTACCGGCCAGTCTGTTGATGCGCCGCTTCTTTCCGAAACCGCCCGCCGCTTTAATGTGAACAGCAATATCATCAGCGCGCAGATGGATTACGCCGGTGGTGTGAAGTTCGGCATTATGCTGTGCGAGTTGCATGGTGAACATCAGGATATGGACGCTGCTATCGCATACCTGCAGCAGCAACATGTAAAAGTAGAGGTGCTGGGTTATGTCTGAGCCAATGATGTGGTTACTCCTTAAAGGAGTGTATGAAACGCTGGCGATGACGTTCGTGTCCGGCTTCTTTGGTTTTGTTCTGGGACTTCCTGTGGGCGTGCTTCTTTATATTACCCGCCCAAGCCAAATCAGCGCGAACGCGAAGCTTTATAACAGCCTGTCAGCGCTGGTAAATATCTTCCGTTCCATTCCGTTCATTATATTACTGGTATGGATGATTCCATTTACCCGGATGATTGTCGGAACCTCGATTGGTCTACAAGCTGCAATCGTGCCGTTAACAGTAGGTGCAGCACCGTTTATCGCTCGTATGGTAGAAAACGCCCTGTTGGAAATCCCATCAGGCCTGATTGAAGCCTCACGTGCGATGGGCGCAACGCCAATGCAAATTATCCACAAAGTATTGCTGCCAGAAGCGCTGCCAGGGCTGGTGAATGCCGCCACTATTACGCTGATTACGCTGGTTGGCTATTCCGCAATGGGTGGTGCCGTGGGTGCTGGCGGTTTAGGTCAGATTGGTTATCAGTATGGTTATATCGGTTATAACGCTACCGTGATGAATACGGTATTAGTGTTATTGGTGGTATTAGTGTATTTAATTCAATTCTCAGGCGATCGTATCGTCCGTGCTGTAACTCACAAATAATACGTTCAACACAACATCGTTTTTTACACATAGTAAGGAAGGGATATGTCTTTTAAATTTAAAACCTTTGCGGCAGTTGGTGCTCTGATTGGTTCTCTGGCACTCGTGGGTTGTGGTCAAGACGAGAAAGATCCAAACCACATTAAAGTTGGCGTCATCGTTGGTGCTGAACAACAGGTTGCAGAAGTTGCGGTGAAAGTCGCAAAAGAAAAATATGGCCTGGATGTTGAGCTGGTGACTTTCAACGATTACGTTCTGCCTAACGAAGCGCTGAGCAAAGGCGACATCGACGCTAACGCCTTCCAGCATAAACCATACCTGGACCAGCAGATCAAAGATCGTGGCTATAAATTGGTTGGTGTGGGTAATACCTTTGTTTACCCAATCGCTGGCTACTCTAAAAAGATCAAATCTATCGATGAGCTGCAAACTGGCGCGCAGATTGCTCTGCCAAACGACCCAACTAACCTTGGCCGTTCCCTGCTGCTGCTGCAAAAACAAGGTCTGATCAAACTGAAAGATGGTGTCGGTCTGCTGCCAACTGTTCTGGATGTGACTGAGAACCCTAAAAATCTGAAACTGGTTGAGCTGGAAGCACCACAGTTGCCACGTTCTTTGGACGATGCTCAGATTGCACTCGCTATCATCAACACTACTTACGCAAGCCAGATTGGCCTGACTCCAGCGAAAGACGGTATCTTCGTTGAAGATAAAGACTCTCCATACGTAAACCTGATCGTTTCCCGCGAAGACAACAAAGACGCTGAAAACGTGAAGAAATTCGTTCAGGCTTATCAGTCTGATGAAGTTTACGAAGCAGCAAACAAAGTCTTCAACGGCGGCGCAGTAAAAGGCTGGTAAGTTTCCATTCTTCTATTTTTGCGTAAATAATCTAAGACGGGCTTATGCCCGTCTTGTTATTTGTACGAGAGCTTGGTTCAATAATCGCGTTTTATCATTCATTGAGGAAAAATTATGCGTGCTTTACCGATCTGTTTATTAGCAGTCATGCTCAGCGGCTGTACAATGCTAAGCAGATCCCCCGTTGAACCTATCAAAAGCACTGCTACGCCGCCGAAAGCCGAGCCTGCGAAACCAAAGGTCGTTAAACCAGCACCCGTAAAAATCTATACCAATGCTGAAGAGTTGATAGGCAAACCATTCCGCGATCTCGGTGAAGTCAGTGGCGATTCATGCCAGGTTAGCAATCAGGATTCTCCTCCTAATATCCCGACAGCTCGTAAACGCTTGCAAATTAACGCATCAAAAATGAAAGCAAACGCGGTGCTGTTGCATAGTTGTGATGTGACTAGCGGCACGCCAGGTTGCTACCGTCAGGCCGTTTGTGTTGGGTCTGCGTTAAACGTATCAGCAAAATGACAGCCTTTAGTTTTGAGCAAATTGGCGTTATTCACTCTCCTTATAAAGAGAAGTTTGCCGTTCCCCGCCAACCCGGTTTAGTCACTGATGGCGGTGGCGAATTGCATTTACTGCCCCCGTATAATGTGGCAGATGCCGTTCGCGGCCTCGAAGGCTTTAGCCATCTATGGCTGCTTTTTGTCTTCCACCAAACGATGGAAGGTGGCTGGCGGCCCACGGTACGTCCGCCGCGGCTCGGTGGGAACGCGAGGATGGGCGTATTTGCTACGCGTTCAACCTTTCGCCCGAATCCTATCGGCATGTCTTTGGTCGAGCTGAAAGGGATTCGTTGCCAAAAAGATCAGGTCATTTTGCAGTTGGGCAGTCTGGATTTAGTCGATGGTACGCCGGTCGTTGATATCAAACCTTATTTACCATTTGCCGAAGCGATACCAGAAGCCGTTGCGGGTTACGCGCAAAATGCTCCCGCTGCCGATATGCCGGTTTATTTCACGCCAGAAGTACAACAGCAATTATCGTTACTCGATAAACCCTATCCGTACATTGAGCGTTTTATCCGCCAGGTGCTGGCACAAGACCCACGCCCGGCCTATCGTAAAGATGAAGACCCAGGGAAAAGCTACGCCGTTTCATTGCTAGATTTTAATGTTCGCTGGCGTGTAACCGAGCACGGCTCAGAAGTGTTTGCCGTTGAGAACCGTTAATTTATCGCCCTTCTCTTTTGACATTCCTGCCACACTGGTAAACTAAAACACTTATTTTGCATCAGGCTACTCAGGTAGCCAGTTATCTGCCGTTCAAATGGAACCGTAACAACATGCGTACTAGCCAATATCTGCTCTCCACATTGAAGGAGACACCAGCCGACGCCGAGGTCATCAGTCATCAACTGATGCTTCGCGCCGGGATGATCCGCAAACTCGCTTCCGGTTTATATACCTGGTTGCCGACCGGTTTGCGTGTTCTGAAAAAAGTCGAAAACATCGTGCGTGAAGAAATGAACAACGCCGGTGCAATCGAGGTGTGTATGCCTGTGGTTCAGCCCGCTGACTTATGGCAAGAAAGTGGTCGTTGGGAACAATATGGCCCAGAGCTGCTGCGTTTTGTTGACCGTGGCGATCGTCCATTTGTCCTCGGCCCAACTCACGAAGAAGTCATCACTGACTTGATTCGTAATGAACTCAGTTCGTACAAACAACTGCCACTGAACTTCTTCCAGATTCAGACTAAGTTCCGTGACGAAGTTCGCCCACGTTTCGGTGTGATGCGTTCCCGTGAATTCCTGATGAAAGACGCTTACTCTTTCCATACCTCTCAGGAATCCTTGCAGGAAACTTACGATGCGATGTATCAGGCCTACAGCAAAATCTTCACCCGTATGGGTCTGGATTTCCGCGCAGTAGAAGCTGATACCGGTTCTATTGGTGGCAGCGCTTCTCATGAATTCCAGGTGCTGGCACAAAGCGGCGAAGATGATGTCATCTTCTCGACCGAATCTGATTACGCAGCGAATATCGAGTTTGCAGAAGCAGTTGCTCCGGCTGGCGGCCGTGCAGCACCAGCCGTTGAAATGACACAGATTGATACTCCGAATGCGAAAACCATCGCTGAGTTGGTTGAGCAGTTCAACCTGCCAGTTGAAAAAACAGTCAAAACGCTGATGGTTAAAGCGGCTGAAGGTAGCGCTTACCCACTGGTTGCTTTGCTGGTTCGCGGCGATCATGAGCTGAACGAAGTTAAAGCCGAAAAACTGCCGCAAGTTGCTGCCCCGCTGACTTTCGCAACCGAAGAAGAAATTCGTGCGGTAGTTAAAGCAGGTCCAGGTTCCCTTGGTCCAGTTAATCTGCCAATCCCTGTGGTTGTTGACCGTACCGTTGCTGCAATGAGCGATTTCGCGGCTGGCGCAAACATCGATGGCAAACACTTCGTTGGTATTAACTGGGAACGTGACGTTGCGCTGCCAGAAGTTGCTGATATCCGTAATGTTGTCGAAGGCGATCCAAGCCCGGACGGTAAAGGCACTCTGCTGATTAAGCGCGGTATCGAAGTCGGCCACATCTTCCAGCTCGGCACGAAATATTCAGAAGCGATGAAAGCCTCTGTTCAGGGTGAAGATGGTCGTAACCAGACACTGACCATGGGTTGCTACGGTATCGGTGTGACTCGCGTAGTGGCAGCAGCCATTGAGCAGAACAACGACGAGCGCGGCATCCTGTGGCCAGATGCTATTGCACCTTTCCAGGTTGCTATTCTGCCGATGAATATGCACAAGTCTTTCCGCGTGAAAGAACTGGCTGAAGAGCTGTACTCCACTCTGCGTGCTAAAGGCATTGAAGTGCTGATGGACGACCGTAAAGAGCGTCCAGGCGTGATGTTTGCTGACATGGAACTGATTGGTATTCCACACACTGTTGTTATCGGCGATCGCAATCTCGATAGCGAAGAAGTTGAATACAAAAATCGCCGTGAAGGTGAGAAGCAGATGATCAAAACCAGCGAAATCATTGATTTCCTGTTGGCCCAGATCCAGCGCTAAAATTTAAGCAGTACAAAATAAAAAGCCCCGCTCATCACCTGGCGGGGCTTTTTTTATGAAGATTTTATCAGTCGTGGCAGGTTTTCTTCGGCTCGAACTTTGCAGCCCGGTCAGCAATAACTGTTTTTCTCAGTTCGCCACTATCTGGCGAGGCCTGCAAAGTAAAGTGCGCTTCTACCACCAGCAACACCGGCTGGTAATCTTCACCGCGAGCGGCTGCGTAACCACGCTCAAGTTCCGCATTGCTGGCCACATCAAACGTTTTACCCGTGGCACAATCCTGGAAAATCGCCGCATCAGCCATGTATTTATACATGCCTTTCATGGCCATTGGGGTTGTAGGCAACGCCGCTTTCATTGGCTTCAAGGTGTAATTGAGTTGGGACTCAATAGAATTGCCGGTACGATCCAACATTTCCAGATCATCACCTTTCGGACGGAAGTAGAGCTTTTCACCGTTGCTTTCGGTCAACACTAATTTATCCGCCGTACGCGCCCAACTGCCATATGAGGCAAATACCGCTGGCTCTTTCGCGCCCTCGTAGCGCTGATTCATGACCCACGAGCCATCTTTTTCTAAAAACAGCGACGTTTCAATTCCTGAACAGTCCGCACAAGGGAGTACACCTCGATAGCTTTGCTGCATCGGTTGTAGTTCTGCGGCTTGTGTTGGCTGCAAAGTTTGAACTTCAGCCCGGTTATTACAGCCAAAAAGCGCGAACAAGCTGCACACGGCTATAGCTGACAATAGAATCTTTTTCACCATCTCTTCCTTCTGCTGGTCAATTTCTTTGTCGATAATTATTCGGGACGACGAACTTTTCCACGAAGCGATTTCGTCGTGGATTTTTGGGATTTAGAGGCCAGGCGGCGCTCTTTTGACGCTCGTGTAGGGCGCGTCGCTCGTCGGCTTTTCTGCTCAACGGTTAATTCCTGAACCAACGAAACTAATCTCGCGACAGCAGCTTCACGATTCATTTCCTGGCTGCGATATTCCTGAGCCTTAATCACCACCACGCCATCAGGCGTAATCAGGTGATGACTCGCTGCCAGCAAGCGCTCTTTATAATACTCTGGCAGGCTGGAGGCACGAATGTCAAAACGTAAATGGATAGCCGTTGAGGTTTTATTCACATGCTGGCCGCCCGCTCCTTGCGCGCGGATTGCCGTAATAGTGACTTCATTGTCCGGTATTGCTACCGCCCGGGAGACTTCTATCATCAATGATGCTGCCAGGCCGTAAAGTGAATTTCGAGATTATTCTCAGCATCAGACAACCAGATAGCGCCATCCTGGATGGTGGCCTGCAAGTTCATCGAACGCGTACCGAACTCACACAATTTCGCCAGTTGTTCATCATCGAGATACCAGATTGAAAGGTTCTGATATTGTTTGAGTTTATTTTGATGCTGCTGCCACCAGATTTCAGCCGCACGGCTGTTATAGGTAAACAACGCGACTTCACCTGACTGGCTACAGGCTTTTTTCAGGCGTTTTTCATCTGGCAGACCAAGCTCAATCCACAGGTCGATACCCATGTGATCGTTACGCTGCCAGATTTCAGGCTCGTCTTCTGCACTTAAACCCCGGCTGAATTGCAGACGCTCGTTGGCATATTTAATCCACGCCAGTAAACGCAGCATCATACGTTCCTGAGTTTCCGAAGGATGGCGCGCAAGCGTCAGGTTGCTATCCAGGAATTGATTGCGATCGAGATCGGCAATATTCACCATCGCTTTATAAATTGTCGCTTTTAACGCCATCACACTTCTCCGAACTCAATTAGGCGATCATTGTAACGAAAACCTCGCTAAAACGCTGTTATCTATTCACTCAACCAGAGAGTTGCACTGCTGATATCGGTTTCATCCCTGTGGTATAGTCACCTTGCTAAACAGAGTTTATCTTCGTAGGCTTAACTGCATCCCACAGTTAAGTCTGAGGTCGGGACTCTGAAAGGAGGGCGTGTGGAAAAGTATTGTGAATTAGTACGGCGGCGCTATGCGGAAATAGCCAGCGGAGATTTGGGTTACATTCCCGATGCACTGGGTTGCGTCCTGAAGGTGCTGAACGAAGTGGCTTCCAACGAAGCACAACCAGAATCTATTAGGGAACAGGCGGCGTATGCTGCCGCGAACTTACTGGTGAGCGATTATGTCAATGAATGATGCCTATCAACCCATCAATTGTGATGATTATGACAATCTCGAGCTCGCCTGCCAGCATCACTTATTATTGACGCTGGAGTTAAAGAGCGGAGAAGTTTTCAAGGCGAAAGCCAGTGACCTGGTGTCTCGTAAAAACATCGAATATTTGATTCTCGATGATGCCGGAGCCACACGCGAAGTTCGCCTCGATAAAATAGCCAGCTTCAGCCATCCTGAAATTGGCACTGTCGTCGTTAGCGAGTCTTGATACGCAAAGTATCCGCATAAGTGGGCAGCCCTGGGCTGCCCTTTTTTATGGCTTCATTGAAGCGTAATAAGCGGCAAGATTGCTGATGTCTTCATCTGACAAACCGCTAACGTAGGCTTTCATGATTTCCGCCTGGCCCCCACTGCGCTCACCCTTTTTATAGGCGTGCAAAGAGTGCTCCAGATACGCCTCGTTTTGTCCCGCAAGATTCGGGTACATTGGCACTGAAACTTTTCCCGCTACACCGTGACATGCCACACACATCATGGCCTTTTGCTCACCCGCGGTGGCATCACCCTTAGCCAGTACAGGTTGGGCACACAATAAAACGCCCGCTAAAATAATAATCCTCTTCATTGCTTATTCTCCTTTTGCCAGTCGATACGCCAGCATGATTTTTCCGTTGCTTTTCCATCCTGAGTGACAAAAACACCCAAGGCGGTAATCAATTTATCGCCATAAAATAACAGCGGTGTTCTTTCTCGCGCCCAGGGTGGAATGCCTGATTCTTGCCAGATTTTTTTCAGACTTCGGCCACGATCACGTCCCACAATATGAAACTGACCGGATGCTTTAAAGCGCACACTTACCGGTTCGTTTTCAAGGGGTGCTCGCACTGCAATCCCATCAGCACCTAATTGCAGAATGCCTAAACCTTCTGGCAACGTTAATGGATTAAAAGGCACAGGCCACGGGAGAATTTCATCCCCTAAGCCCTGCATGACAGGTAGCCAGTATAATGCGCCCTGGTAACGACGAACTTCATACTTACCAAATTTCAGGCGCGGATTTGCATCTTCTCGGCTCGTTGCCACTTCATCCCACAAACGAAGCAATGCGCCCCGAGAGGGCATAAGCGCATTTTGCCGGGCAAACCAGCGGCGCAGTAGAGCTGCACGCCGAATGTCACTGAGCGCCTGCATAGGTTCAATGAGTAATGCTCCGTCAGCCCGAACCAGGTCATTGAGTTGCTCCGCCAATAGCTCATCGAGAAGTTGCTCTTGCTCACCACACAACTGCGCGCTGCGGGCAACGCTTTGCGGGAAATGAGGCCAGCGCTGTTGGATTTCAGGGAGGATTTGCAGGCGCAAGAAATTGCGATCGTAGCTGTCGTCCTGGTTACTTTCGTCTTCAATCCACGTTAACTGATGTTCTTGTGCCCACACTTCCAGCTCTTTGCGAGTTTGTCCCAACAAAGGCCGAATCAATTCCGTCTCACCAAAAGGCAAGCGCTCTGGCATGGCCGCTAAACCGGCTGGCCCACTGCCCCGTTTCAGGGCAAGCAAAAATGTTTCGCACTGATCGTCCAGATGCTGTGCAGTGAGCAATACTTCATGCGGGCTTATGGTGTCGGCCAGTGCCAGGTAACGCGCAGCCCGTGCATGAGCTTCAATACCTAATCCGTCATCAGCCAGCTTTACGCGTTTTACCTCAAGCGGCACGTTCCATTGCGTGCAAACGTTCTGACAATGCACTGCCCATTCATCGGCATTTTGGCTTAAACCGTGATGAATATGCATGGCGCGAATATGAAAATTCGCACCATGAGTATCGCGAAGCGTGACCAGTTGATGAAGCAAAACCGTGGAGTCCAGGCCACCACTAAACGCCACCAGCAAATGTGTGTGCGGTTGCAGTAATTTGATGAGAATAGGAAGTGGCATAGTCAGTAATTAAAATAAGGATTTGCCCGGAACGTTACCGGGCAACATGAAGTGAGGCAAGCGTTACTGTTGGTAAAGTTCCAACGGCAGCCCATCGGGGTCATTAAAGAAAGTAAAACGCTTATCCGTGAAAGGATCGATACGCACTGGCTCACATTTCACACCATGCTTTTCCAGATGCGCGATGGCACTGTCGATATCATCAACACTAAACGCCAGGTGGCGCAGCCCGCAAGCTTCCGGGCGACTTGGCCGCGCAGGCGGGAAAGGAAATGAGAACAGCTCAATGACGTATTGACCATTTAACGCCAAATCCCCTTTCCACGAGTCTCGTTCCTCACGGTAAGCTTCCGCTTGCAGCGTAAAACCGAGAACATCACAGTAAAAATGCTTACTGGTTGGGTAGTCCGACGCGATGATTGCGATATGGTGAACTTGCTTTAAACCCAGCATAAATGCTCCTTAATCTTTTCTGCACGGTAACTATCAGAATTCGCTAAATCAAGACGTTAAACCGTTTTTAAGACTCGTACACGGTAAACCCCATCCTCACCCAGCTTGGCTCCGTGAATGTCAGTTTCAAAGCCAGGGTAATGCTCACCCACCGAACACAGCATTAACAAGAAATCGAGTACTGCGCGGCTTTCATTGGTGATCATCTCACCCGGCATGACCACCGGCACGCCTGGTGGATACGGCAGAATCATGTTGGCTGACACTCGATTCAACAACTGTTCAATTTCAACGGTTTCAACATTACCTTTCACTTGCTGCTGATAGGCTTGATGCGGCGTCATTTTCATTTCCGGCAGCACATCAAAAGCACGCAACATTAGATCAGAAAGATTGTGCTGCTTGATCAGCTTGTGAATACCCTGAGCTAAATCCTGAATACGCATATTACGATAAAAATCAGGGTCTTCAGCGTATAAATCCGGCAGCATATTTTTCACTCGCAGGTTGAGATCGTAGGAGCGTTTAAACTCTGTCAAACCACGAAGTAAGCTCAATGCTTTGGTTTTATCGATACCAATACTAAACAGGAACAGCAGGTTATATGGTCCCGTTTTTTCGACAACGACACCACGCTCATCGAGGAATTTTGCTACCAGCGCCGCCGGTATCCCCTCTTCTGCCATGCTACCCAGCTCATCCATCCCTGGAGTCAGAATGGTGACTTTAATCGGGTCGAGATACATATGATCGGCGTCAGCATCTTTGAATCCATGCCAGTCTTCTTCGCCAGGAGAAATCGGCCAGCAGGCCGCTTCGTCGATATATTCCGGCTGCCAGATATCAAAAAACCAATCCTCAGATTCTTCACGCAAGCGTTGAACTTCCCGGCGGAAATGCAGCGCTCGCTCCACAGAGCGGTTTATCAAACGCTTTCCCGGATTTCCCCGAAGCATGGCGGCAGCTGTTTCGATAGATGCCACTAGCGGATAGCTAGGCGAAGTGGTGGTATGCATCATGTAGGCTTCGTTGAACGTCTCCTCGTCGTAATCCCCTTTGATATGGATTAGAGAGGCTTGCGACAGCGCCGCCAGAAGTTTGTGTGTGGACTGAGTTTCATAGATGACTTTACCCGGCACGCGATCGCCGCTCATGCCACTTTTCCCCTGATAAATAGGATGGAAGTTGGTATAGGGCACCCAGGCAGAATCGAAGTGAATCGAAGGCACATCGAGGGTTTGTTTGATGAACTCGGTGTTATAGAGCAAACCATCATAAGTCGAGTTAGTGATCACCGCATGCACCGGCCACTGCGCATTTTCAGTCGCGGCGACTTTAGCCTCGATACTCGCGCGCATAAATTCACGCTTCGGAATGCCGCCTAAAATCCCCAATGCGTTGCGCGTTGGCTTGAGCCAGATTGGAACCAGATCCGTCATCATTAACAAATGGGTCAGCGATTTATGGCAGTTACGATCGATAATGACTGTGCTACCGGAGGGAGCCGCGTACATGCCAACAATCTTGTTCGACGTGGATGTCCCGTTAGTCACCATGTAACTCTGTTCTGCACCGAACGTGCGGGCGATATATTCCTCAGCTTCCAGATGTGGGCCGGTATGATCAAGCAACGATCCTAGCTCAGTGACCGAAATAGAAACATCCGCTTTAAGCGTGTTCGCGCCAAAGAAGTCATAGAACAGGCAGCCTACCGGGCTTTTCAGGTAAGCAGTGCCCGCCATATGACCCGGCGTGCAGAAGGTATATTTCCCTTCGTTGACATAATTGAACAACGCTTTAGTCAGCGGCGGCGTGATGTTATCCAGATATTCATTGGTGTATTGACGGATGCGCAGGGCGATATCGTCGGCGGCACTCAGTGCGTATTCAAAGAACCACAGCGCCATGCGCATTTCGTTGACACTGACATCCAGGGAGGAATGCGCATTGATAAACGCATACAGCGGCAAATATTCATTCAGGGCGTTAATTTCGCTGCATAAATCCAGGCTGTACTCATCCCAGTCAAAAATGACGCCACAAATACGCGGATTATGTTCGATGAGTTTGAGCAGGTCGGTGCTGTTGGTAGGATAAATGAGCCGGAAACCTTGTACTTCCAACGCCTGATGAAGCTCTTTGATTGGCTCATCTTTATAGAAAACGCCATGCGCTCCCATGATTGCAATAATATTCAACACTCACCTCCTGGCAAAAAACCTTCAGGTAAGCATAGTTTATTGAAATGGGGTGGAGAACAAGCACGGAGGTGTAAGGTTTCTTAAAGTGCGCTATTCAGGCAATAAAAAAGGCCAGAATCTCTTCTGACCTTTCTTCGTAATGCATCACGCTATCACGCGTAGCCGTAACTCATCAGACGATGATAACGACGAGCCAGCAACTCTTCGGTATTCAACACGTCCAGATCAGCCAAATCAGCCAGCAGTTGCGCTTTCAGAGAAGCAGCCATTGCTTCCACGTTACGGTGTGCACCGCCCAGTGGTTCAGGGATCACGGAATCAATCAGCTTCAGCTCTTTCAGGCGTGGTGCAATGATACCCATCGCTTCTGCAGCGATTGGTGCCTTATCAGCACTTTTCCACAGAATCGAAGCACAGCCTTCCGGAGAGATAACGGAATAAGTGCTGTATTGCAGCATATTCACTTTATCGCCCACACCAATTGCCAGTGCGCCGCCAGAGCCACCTTCGCCAATGACGGTACAGATGACTGGCACTTTCAGACCAGACATTTCACGCAAGTTGCGCGCGATGGCTTCTGACTGACCGCGTTCTTCCGCGCCCACACCAGGATAAGCACCTGGGGTATCGATGAAGGTAATGATTGGCATATTGAAACGCTCAGCCATTTCCATCAGACGCAGTGCTTTACGATAGCCTTCTGGTGCTGGCATACCGAAGTTACGGCGAATCTTCTCTTTGGTTTCACGACCTTTCTGATGGCCAATAACCATCACCGGACGACCATCGAGACGCGCAATCCCACCAACAATAGCTTTATCGTCAGCATACGCACGGTCACCCGCAAGTTCATCGAACTCATCAAAAGCGAGACGCAGGTAATCAAGCGTATACGGGCGCTGCGGGTGACGCGCCAGTTGAGCAATTTGCCATGCTCCTAAATCGGAGAAGATCTTACGTGTGAGTTCTACGCTTTTTTCACGCAGACGCTGCACTTCTTCGTCCAGATTAATATCTAACTTTTCGTCCTGACGGCTAACTGCAGTCAGGGAATCAATTTTCGCTTCCAGCTCTGCAATCGGCTGTTCAAAATCGAGGAAATTCAGACTCATAATATTCCTGTATTAGTCAAACTCCAGTTCCACCTGCTCCGGGCCTATCAGCGAGCGAAGCTCATTGAGCAAACGATCGCTAGGAGATACACGCCACGCTGCGCCAAAACGCAAACGTGCTCGTGCATCCGCTCTCTGATAGTAGAGATGTACTGGAATGGTCCCCGAACGATGGGGTTCCAGAGACTGACGGAGACGGTTCAAAAGCTGGTCATCAATTTGCCTGTCCGTCAGCGAGATAGCAAGCCCACGCGCATACTTTTCGCGGGCCTCGTCTATGTCCATAACTTCGCGAGCGGTCATTTTAAGGCCACCGCTGAAGTCATCAAAGCTGACCTGTCCGCTGACGATCAGGATACGGTCTTTTTCCAACAGATGCTGGTACTTTTCTAACGCATCTGTGAATAGCATCACTTCCAGGCGACCAGAACGGTCATCCAGAGTGCAGATGCCAATGCGATTGCCACGTTTGGTAACCATCACCCGCGAAGCAATCACCAGACCCGCAGCCGTGGTCATTTTACCACGTTCTGTCGGGTGCATCTCTTTCAGGCGCATGCCACCGACATAGCGCTCGATTTCTTTTAGATACTGAGTGATTGGGTGGCCGGTCAGGTATAAACCTAACGTTTCACGCTCACCATCCAGCACCACTTGTTCAGGCCACGGAGTCACGCTGGCGTAGGATTGTTCAACCTGTTCCGGCTCATCAGCCAGCACACCGAACATATCCACCTGGCCGATAGCTTCGGCTTTCGCGTGCTGATCGGCAGCTTTCAGCGCATCGGGCAGCGCATTCATCAATGCTGCCCGATGCGGCCCAAGGCGGTCAAACGCCCCGGACATCACTAATTTTTCAAGGATGCGTTTATTGAGTTTTTTAACGTCAGCACGCGCACAGAGGTCGAACAATTCGCGGAAATAACCGCCTTCGTTACGCGCCTCAATTATCGCTTCAATCGGGCCTTCACCAACACCTTTAATCGCACCAATGCCGTAAACAATTTCCCCATCGTCATTGACGTGGAAATGATAAAGCCCGGAGTTAATATCCGGTGGCAAGATTTTCAGGCCCATGCGCCAGCATTCATCCACCAGGCCGACGATTTTCTCAGTGTTATCCATATCCGCAGTCATCACCGCGGCCATGAATTCTGCCGGGTAGTGCGCTTTTAACCATAGTGTCTGGTAAGAAACCAGCGCATACGCAGCGGAGTGAGATTTGTTAAATCCGTAACCGGCAAATTTTTCTACCAGGTCGAAGATTTTAATCGCCAGCTCACCGTCAATGCCACGAGACTTCGCGCCATCTTCAAAACCGCCACGCTGCTTCGCCATCTCGACCGGGTTCTTTTTACCCATCGCACGACGCAACATGTCCGCACCGCCCAGCGAGTATCCCGCCAGCACCTGCGCAATCTGCATAACCTGTTCTTGATACAGGATAATGCCGTAGGTCGGTTCCAGCACCGGTTTCAGGCTTTCATGCTGCCATTGAATATCCGGATAGGAGATAGCTTCGCGCCCGTGCTTACGGTCGATAAAGTTATCAACCATGCCGGATTGCAGCGGTCCAGGGCGGAACAGCGCCACCAATGCAATCATATCTTCGAAGCAGTCGGGTTGCAGGCGCTTGATCAAATCTTTCATGCCGCGGGATTCGAGCTGGAACACCGCAGTGGTTTCCGAGCGTTGCAGCATGTCGAAGCTTTTCTTGTCCTCGAGCGGGATAGCGGCGATATCTATCGGCTCTAAACCCTGCTTCGCCCGACGCGGGTTGATCATCTTCAGCGCCCAGTCGATGATGGTGAGCGTACGCAGGCCAAGGAAGTCAAACTTCACCAGCCCCGCATATTCCACATCGTTTTTATCAAACTGGGTGACCGGGTTTTGCCCCTGATCATCACAATAAAGCGGCGCAAAATCGGTAATTTTTGTTGGGGCGATAACCACACCACCGGCATGCTTACCGGCGTTGCGCGTGACACCTTCGAGCTTACGCGCCATATCAATAAGCGCTTTTACTTCTTCGTCAGCTTCGTAAATTTCAGGAAGCTGCGGCTCGGCTTCAAACGCTTTTGCCAGGGTCATGCCCGGATCGGGCGGGATAAGCTTAGAAATACGATCGACGAAGCCGTACGGGTGCCCCAGTACGCGGCCTACATCGCGGATAACCGCTTTTGCCGCCATCGTACCAAAGGTAATAATCTGAGATACCGCTTCGCGCCCGTACATTTCTGCCACGTGATCGATAACCCGATCTCGTTTTTCCATACAGAAATCGATATCGAAGTCCGGCATCGAAACACGTTCCGGGTTAAGGAAACGTTCGAAAAGTAGATCAAACTCCAGAGGATCAAGGTCGGTGATCTTCAGGGCGTAAGCCACCAAAGAACCAGCACCAGAACCACGGCCAGGGCCAACAGGCACGCCGTTGTCTTTCGACCACTGGATAAATTCCATCACGATCAGGAAGTAGCCAGGGAAGCCCATCTGGTTGATAACTTTAAGCTCAATATCCAGACGCTCATCGTAAGGCACTCTTTTTTCCGCACGCTCTGCAGGATCTTTGAACAAGAACTCCAGACGATCTTCCAGTCCTTCCTTAGATTTCATGACCAGGAAGTCTTCAGTAGACATTTCACCCGTCGGGAATTGCGGCAGGAAGTACTCGCCCAGACGCACCGTGACGTTACAACGCTTGGCGATTTCTACACTGTTTTCCAGCGCTTCCGGAATATCGGAGAAAAGCTCGCACATCTCCTCTTCGGTACGCAGATACTGCTGCGAAGAGTAATTGCGGGGGCGTTTAGGGTCATCCAGCGTAAACCCATCGTGGATAGCCACGCGGATTTCATGGGCGTCAAAGTCTGTGGACTCAATGAATCTTACGTCGTTGGTTGCAACAACCGGTAAGCCGCGTTCATCCGCGAGAGCAACGGCCGCGTGCAAATAAGTTTCTTCATCAGGACGACCGGTACGAATCAGTTCCAGATAGAAGCGATCGGCAAAATACTGCTGATAGAATTCCAGACACAAATCAAGCTGTGCCGTATTCCCACGCAACAAGTTTTTGCCAATATCCCCCATGCGCCCGCCAGAAAGCAGGATCAGCCCTTCGTTTAACTCGGCAAGCCAGGTGCGATCGATAACCGGCCCCGCGGCACCATAACCGCGTTGATAGGCTTTCGAGATGAGCAAAGTCAGATTTTGATAACCGACATTATTAACAGCGAGCACGGTTAAATGGCTGAGTTCATCACCCAGCAATTCGTTTGCCACGTTAAAGTCAGCACCAATAATGGGCTTGAGGCCTACGCCATGCGCAGCACCATAGAACTTCACCAGCCCGCAAAGGTTGGTGAAATCGGTGATAGCAATAGCTGGCATCCCCATTTCCGCGGCTTTCTTTACCAGCGGAGCGGTTTTCGCCAGGCCATCAACCATGGAATAGTCACTGTGCACCCTAAGGTGTACGAAACGTGGTTCAGCCATTTCTCATTCCGTTTAGATGTATATCGTACGTCCGCAAATCAGGACGCCAGTCCGAGAGCGCGTTTGACCGGAGCAAAACTACGGCGATGGTGCTCAGTCGCACCATGCTCTGCCAGCTTTTCCAGATGGAAAGCGGTAGGGTAGCCCTTATGTTGGGCAAAACCATATTGCGGGAAGGAGAGATCAAGCTCTGCCATTTCACGATCGCGCGTCACTTTGGCAATTATTGATGCCGCGCTAATTTCTGCAACCCGGCTATCGCCTTTTACCACAGCCAGCGAAGGCATAGGTAATGCAGGACAGCGGTTGCCATCAATCAATACATACTCAGGAACCACATGAAGGCCCGCAACGGCACGCTGCATCGCTAACATAGTGGCATGAAGAATGTTTAATTGGTCAATCTCTTCCGGCTCCGCACGGCCAAGACTCCAGGACAGTGCTTTTTCGATGATTTCTTCGTAAAGCGCGTTGCGGCGTTTTTCAGAGAGCTTCTTTGAGTCCGCAAGACCGATAATAGGTTTTGTAGGATCAAGAATCACAGCAGCAGTGACCACCGCGCCAACCAGAGGGCCGCGCCCAACTTCATCAACACCAGCCACCAGGTGCGTGTGAGGATAAATAAATTCAATCATTGGGCAAGCTCCAACACAGCATCCGCCGCTTGTTCATCAGCATTACAACGAATCTGCTGATGCAGGTCGCGGAATGTATTGTGCATTTGATGGCTCTGCGCACCGTCTTCAAGCAGCGGCTCCAGAGCCTTCGCCAACGCGTTTGGCTCACACTCTTCTTGCAACAATTCTTTGACCAACTCACGGCCTGCCAACAAGTTAGGCAGTGACACGTAATCAGTTTTTACCAGGCGCTTCGCCAGCCAGAAGGTAAACGGCTTCATGCGATAGCCCACGACCATTGGGCATTTTGCCAACATGCACTCAAGTGCGGCAGTGCCAGAAGCCAGCAATGCAGCATCACTCGCAACCATCGCTTCGCGCCCTTGCCCATTGAGCAGGTGCATCGTCAGATCGGGAGCCACTTCTGCTTTAATACGCTCAAACTGTTCACGCCGTTTGGCATTGACCAGCGGCACCACAATCTCAAGCCCCGGAAAACGCTCGCGTAGCAATAGCGCTGTTTTAAGGAAATCGCCACTCAGCATTTCAACTTCTGCGCCACGGCTACCAGGCAACAATGCCAGGCATTTAGCATCAGGCGAAATACCGAGTGTCATGCGTGCAGCATTTTTATCGGGATCAAGCGGCATGGCATCAGCCATGGTATGACCGATAAAGCGGCACGGGACATTAAATCTATCGTAAAACGCTTTTTCGAAAGGCAGAAATGCGAGCACCAGATCCGTTGCTCTGCCAATTTTGAAAACGCGTTTTTGGCGCCATGCCCAGACTGAAGGGCTGACGTAATGAATAGTGCGAATACCCTGTTTTTTGAGATTACCTTCCAGGGTGATATTGAAATCAGGGGCATCAATACCGACAAAAACGTCTGGCTGCAATGCAGTGAAGCGGCGGGTGAGATCCGCACGAATGTGGAGTAAACGACGCAGACGACCGAGCACTTCAACAATGCCCATCACTGCCAGTTCTTCCATTTCGTACCAGGCTTCGCAACCTTCAGCCTGCATCAAAGGCCCAGCCACACCCACGAAGCGAGCATCAGGAATGCGGGCTTTGAGAGCACGAATCAGACCTGCACCAAGAATATCGCCGGAGGTTTCTCCGGCGACCAGGGCAATCGTAAGCGGGCGACCTGATTTCATCTAGCGAATCAAACCACGCGTTGAACGAGCGAAGAATTCAACAAATGCTTTCACTTCCGGATGTTGCTCGGCAATTTGAGCAATCTCAGGTTTGGCTTCTTCGAAGGTTTTACCGCTGCGGTAGAGAATCTTATACGCATTACGCACTGCGTGGATGGCTTCTCTACTGAAACCACGGCGCTTCAGACCTTCGATGTTCACGCCAAACGGCGTTGCGTGGTTGCCCTGCGCAATAACATATGGCGGGACATCTTGCGCCACACCGGAACAACCGCCCACCATAACGTGTGCACCAATAATGCAGAACTGGTGTACCGCAGTCATGCCCCCGATGATGGCAAAATCATCAACAGAAACGTGACCAGCAAGCGTAGCGTTATTTGCGAGGATACAGCGATTACCTACTGTGCAGTCGTGCGCCACATGCGCATTAACCATCAGCAAGTTGTCACTACCCACCTTCGTCAAACCACCGCCCTGCTCTGTTCCGCGATGGATGGTAACGCTTTCGCGAATGCGGTTGCGATCGCCAATTTCCACACGGGTCGGTTCACCAGCATATTTAAGATCCTGGTTAACTTCACCAATGGACGCGAACTGGTAAATCTCGTTGTCACGGCCAATAGTCGTGTGACCATTTACCACAACATGAGACTTCAGAACGGTACCTTCACCGATCTCAACATGCGGACCAACAATACAAAACGGGCCAATATGGACGTTAGCACCAATGACGGCACCGTCTTCCACAATGGCAGATGGATGAATAAAGGCGGATTTATCAATCACGTATTAGCTCTCCCGGCTGCGGGCACACATCATAGTTGCTTCGCAGACAATTTTACCGTCAACGGTCGCCACGCCTTTGAAGCGCGTCAGACCACGGCGGGTTTTCTCGAAAGTCACTTCCATAATCATCTGGTCGCCTGGCACGACTGGACGTTTGAAACGAGCTTCATCAATACCAGCAAAGTAGTAAAGCTCACCAGGTTCCAGTTTGCCCACGCTTTTAAACGCAAGAATACCAGTGGCTTGCGCCATCGCTTCAAGAATCAGCACACCTGGGAAAATCGGTTTACCAGGGAAGTGGCCCTGGAAAAACGGCTCATTTACTGTGACATTTTTTACTGCACGTAAAAAACGCCCTTCTTCAAAATCCAGCACGCGATCAACCAGTAAGAACGGGTAACGGTGCGGCAGAAGTTCTAAAATCTCTTCGATGTGCAGAGTATGAGTGTCGGTAGTCAAGATACTCTTCCTGTCTAAATGTACCAAATGACAATAATAACACGGCCTGCGACTATCTCGGGATAGCTAGCAGGCCGCAAATCAGTAAGCACTAACGCGTCTTGGGCGGGTGACTTTTAGTCTTGTTGATTGATTTTTTTCTCGACGGATTTCAAGCGTTTGCTGATCTCGTCGATATTCATCACCAACGCGGCTGTTTTACGCCACACTTTGTTCGGCTGTAACGGAATACCTGAAGAGTAAACCCCCGGCTCTGTGATTGGGCGCATGACCATGCCCATTCCCGTCACGGTGACTTTATCGCAGATTTCCATGTGACCATTGATAACACTGGCACCACCAATCATACAGTAGCGACCAATTTTCAGGCTACCAGCCATAATCACACCACCAGCAACGGCAGTATTGTCGCCAATCACAACGTTATGTGCAATCTGGCATTGATTATCAATGATAACACCATTACCGATAATCGTGTCGTCTAGCGCACCACGGTCGATAGTGGTACAGGCACCGATTTCAACACGATCGCCAATGATCACGCGGCCAAGCTGGGGGATCTTCACCCAATTACCGCGATCGTTGGCATAACCAAATCCGTCAGAACCAATGACGGTGCCGGATTGAACCAGGCACTGTTCACCCATCTGGATTTCGTGGTAAATCGACACATTCGCCCACAAGCGAGTGCCAGAACCAATTTTGGTGTTTTTACCAACGAAGCAGCCTGCACCAATGACGACGTTATCACCCAGCACGACACCAGATTCAATAACCGCATTGGCACCAATAGCCACGTTAGTACCCAACGTCGCAGTCGCATCAACTACCGCACTTGGTGCGATGTTTTGAGCGGGTTGCGGCGTGGAATCAAGAATTTGCGCCATGCGAGCGTAAGTCAGGTAGGGATTCTTCACTACCAATGCTGCGCTATGTGCGAAAGGGAGATCGGCTTCAGTCATTACGACGGCAGAAGCCTGGCAAACAGCCAATTGCTCACGGTAACGAGGGTTAACCATAAACGTAATTTGGCCAGCCTGGGCCGTTTGCATAGATGCAACGCCGGTGATGACGAGTTCGCCATCACCGTGCAATTCTGCATCCAACTGCTGGGCTAAATCAGCCAGTCGAATTGAAGACATTACTTATTTAACCTGTTTCAGAACATCTGAAGTGATGTCTTTAACACTGCTGCCAGCATAAGCAACGGTGTTAGCATCCAGAACTACATCGTAGCCTTTGTCGTCAGCAACTTTCTTCACAGCACTCTGAATACGAGTAACCAGTTTGGCACGTTCTTCGTTAGAACGACGACCACGGTCTTGTTCGAATGCCTGAGCTTTGGTCTGGAACTGTTGACGCTGAGCCATCAGGTCTTTTTCCATTTTGCTACGGTCAGCAGCTTTCATGGTAGAACCATCACGTTGCAGCTTTTGCATTTTGGACTGCAGATCGCCTTCCATATTCTGCAATTCGCTCGCGCGGCCTTTAAACTCATTTTCCAGAGTTTTGGACACACCGGTGCTCTGCGCAACCTGTTGGAACAGATTACCCATGTTTACTACAGCAATGCTGTCAGCTGCTTGAACGCTGGCTGATGCAGCCATAGCGAGGCCAAGACCTGCGGCAAATAACCACTTTTTCACAATAAACTCCTTACCATCCCGTATGTGTCCTGAGACACTCTTTTTTACGTGCGCCAGTTCTGCATATTGCGAACTGGCGTCAACGTTTACTGCTTTATGCAGTCCTTTGCACAGAACAATTACCAGGTTTTACCAATGTTAAACTGGAACTGTTCCGCTTTGTCGCCTTCGTATTTCTTGAACGGTTGAGCATAAGAGAACACCAACGGCCCCAGAGGCGACATCCATTGCAATGCGATACCTGCGGACATACGAATGTTGCTTGGGTCACTGTAATCAGGTACCCCTGCATTTTGCATAGCCGTATTGTTATCCCAATTTGTATCCCAGACGGTACCCATGTCCATGAACACGGAAGTACGAACAGAGTTCGCGTATTTCTCGCTCAGGAACGGCGTTGGCGTGATAAGTTCGAAACTTGCCACTGCCATTGCGTTACCACCGACTGCATCATCAGATGAGCAATAGCCGCCAGACTGGTCACAGTTGTCATTTCCTGGCCCACCAATATAGACCGCTTTCGGGCCGATGTTGTTGGACTGGAAGCCACGCACGGTACTCGAACCACCGGCGTAGAAGTTTTCATAGAACGGCATCTCTTTGCCGCCCAGGCCATCACCGTAGCCGACGCGAGTACGACCTAACATTACCCAGGTATGATCTTCATCAATTGGGAAGTAGCTCGCCGTATCCAGCGTAACCTTATAGAACTCGTTATCAGAGCCAGGAACGGTCACTTTACCGTTCAGGTTGACGCGGGAGCCTTCAGTTGGGAAGTAACCACGGTCAAGCTTGTTGTACGTCCAGCCATAGTTCAGCGTGAAGTCATCTGCGGCAAAACCGTTATCATCAGAGCTTGTACTGGCCGTTTGACCAACAGAATCCAGATAACGCCACATCGCAACCTGCGGCTGCATATTGGACAGGTCGTTATGAACGTAACCTAAGCCCAGACGCAGTGTGTTGTTTTCGTTAACCGGGAAGCCAAGCGTTCCATCCACACCGTAACTTGTGTTGGTGTAGTCAGAAAGGTCCGCATCGTCTGCTTTAAAGTCGTTGTAGAAGATACGGCCGCCGAGGCTCACCCCATCAACTGTAAAGTACGGGTCGGTTAACGACAATTCAGCATATGTCTGATAATCGTTTTTCGTCCCGTTGATGCCAACAGAGTAACCCGTACCTAACCAGTTATCCTGCTGAACACCGACCTGGAAGCTGATACCACTTTCTGTACCGTAACCGATACCAAAGTTGAAGCTACCGGTGTTTCGTTCTTTCACTTTGTAGACAACATCAACCTGGTCAGGGCTACCTGGCACACGCTGTGTATCAACATCTACCGTTTCGAAGTAGCCAAGACGGTTCAGACGATCTTTGCCTGAATCGACAAGGTCGCTACCCAGCCAGGTGCCTTCCATCTGACGCATTTCGCGACGCAGAACGGCATCTTTACTGGTATCGTTACCTTCAAAGCGAATTTTACGCACGTAGTAACGGTTACCGGAATCAACGTTAACATGCAGTTTTACAGTCTTATCTGCATCATTGATTTCAGGCTGCGTTTGTACACGCGGATAGGCGTAACCATAACGACCCAACAATTTCTTGATGTCGTCTTCCATTTTGGTCACTTTGGTGCCGTTATAAAGCTCGCCGGGTTTTAGTTTAGTCAGCGTTTCAATTTCCGCTGAATGCCCAGCCAAATTACCATTCACCGTTACACCAGCAATCTTGTACTGATCGCCTTCTGTGAGGTTGATAGTAACGTAAATATTTTTCTTATCAGGCGTCAGACTGACCTGAGTAGAATCAATATTAAAGCGAGCATAACCGCGATCCAGATAGTAACTGCGCAGGGTTTCTAAATCGCCCGCCAGTTTTTGCTTCTGGTATTTACGATCGCCCACCACGTTCCACCAAGGTACTTCATCGCGCAACTGGAAGTGCGAGATCAGTTCATCGGTCGTAAACGCATGGTTGCCCACGATGTTGATTTGCTGAATTTTGGCTGAAACGCCTTCCTGGAATACCAGTTTCAGGTCAACACGGTTACGCGGCAATGGCGTAACAACGGCTTTAACGCTGGCACTGTACTTACCAACGCTGTAGTAGAAATCTTCCAGGCCTTTTTCAATATCGGCAAGGGTTGTGCGGTCCAGAGATTCACCGACACGCACACCAGAAGCCTCAAGGTTCTGTTTCAGCATGTCGTCCTTCACGGACTTGTTACCAGAGAAGGTAATACTCGCGATTGTCGGGCGTTCTTTCACCTGAACAACTAACGTTTCGCCATCACGAAGTACCCGGACATCTTCGAAGTTCCCGGTAGCAAACAGTGAACGAATAGTATTACTGATATCCTCGTCAGAGACGGTATCGCCTACGCGAACCGGCATGCTGAGGAGGGCCGCACCGACGGCGACTCGCTGCAGGCCTTCGAAATGAATATCCTTCACTACGAACCCGTCTGCACCGTATACGGTGGCGCTGCTAAACAGCAGCGACGCTATGAGCAACTTTTTCATCGCCATCGTTGTTATGCGTTCTTCCTAACCTATTCTCTCTAAAACCGAGAGAAATCATTGAAAAGTGCAAGCCCCATCAACAGCACCAGCAATATAGAGCCAATGCGGTAACTAAAGTCTTGAACTCGCTCGGAAACCGGCCCACCTTTCAGTTTTTCAATCGCCAAAAAGAGCAGATGCCCCCCGTCGAGGACGGGTAACGGAAACAGGTTGATAATCCCCAGATTGACGCTAATCAGCGCCAGGAACATCAGATAGTAAATCAACCCAGATTCCGCCGACATACCTGCACCTTGAGCTATGGAGATTGGCCCACTGAGGTTATTTAGCTTGATGTCACCGGTTATTAATTTCCCCAACATGTTGACCGTAAGCTTCATGAGTTGCCAGGTTTTATCCGTGGCTTCTGCAACTGCGGCAAACGGCCCATACTGGCGTACTGTTTTATACTCATCAGGCAGCGGGATAACTTTTGGAACCACACCCGCAAACCCTTCAGGCTTCGCATTACCCGGTTTTGTATCCGGTATCAGCGTTAAAGACAAGAGCGCCCCTTGTCTTTCTATTTCTAGCTCCAGTGCGTGACCTGGATTGTCACGCACCTGACTAACAAATTCTGTCCACTGCGTAAGAGCCGCACCGTTGACTTTAACGATCCTGTCCCCGGCTTGCAAACCTGCTTTATTCGCAGCGGAATTTGGCTGCACTTCTTGTAAAACCGTTTCAATTTGCGGACGGCGTGGCCCGATGCCAAGTGAAGTAACCGGATCCTGCTTTTCTGGCTCAAACTGCCAGTGGCGCAAATCCAGAGTTTTTTCACTGCGCAAATTCGAACCCAGCGGGGCCATTGACACCTTGACATTGTCATCGCCAATCTTCGCCATCAACGCGAGCTGAACTGATTCCCAATCAGGCGTTTCGATACCATCTATCGCTTTAAGTTCCATGCCTGGTGCAATTTGTGCTTCTGCCGCTATCGAGTTGGGCGTAATTTCACCAACAACCGGACGGACACCAGGGACACCAATGATAAACACAAGCCAATAGGCAAACACAGCGAAGATAAAGTTAGCAATCGGACCAGCAGCAATAATTGCGGCTCGTTGAGAAACGGTTTTGTTATTGAAGGCCTGGTGACGCAATTCCGGGGCAACTGCCTCGACGCGTTCATCAAGCATTTTGACATAACCGCCCAGAGGGATTAGAGCGATGACAAATTCTGTACCATGGCGGTCAGAACGACGCCAGAGCGCTTTACCAAAACCAATGGAAAAGCGCTCTACTTTAACGCCACAGCGGCGAGCAACCCAAAAATGGCCGAACTCATGCACGGTAATTAGTACACCCAGTGCAACGATAAATGCAGCCAAATTCCAGAGTAAGCTCAGCATATAACCTTCCGTTAAATCGTCCTGAATACCAGCAATAACAGACAGGCAAATACCGGTACTGCTGCTGTAAGGCTATCTATGCGGTCAAGGATACCACCATGACCGGGGATCAAGTGACCGCTATCTTTAATCCCTGCTTCACGCTTAAACATGCTTTCGGTTAAATCACCCAGCACTGATGCCAGAGCGGCAATGACCGAACAAGTCAACAGGATAACTGGCGCCACATCCAGATTTGCCCACATGCCAAACAGCAGTGAGATTATCGCAGAAGTGAACAAACCGCCAAAGAAGCCCTGCCAGGTTTTACCCGGTGAGACTTTTGGGGCGAGTTTATGTTTGCCAAACATTTTGCCAAACATATATGCACCGGAGTCAGCACCCCAGACCAAAACCATCACATACAACAGCCAGATTGAGCCTGTGTAATGGTTAATATCATAGTGCCAGTTACGCAGTACAATCATGCCCCAGAAAAACGGCACAATCGTTAAAACGCCGAATATCAGACGTAGCGTTTTAGAGTTACGCCAGATTGATGCTGAGCCAGGATAGAAAAGCACCAACAGCAATGCAGCAAACCACCAGGCTAAAGACGCCCAGAGTGATGCTTCAATGAGCGGGATATGGACCGTGCGCTGATATTCGGGTAATGCAAATAGCATCAGAGCCAATAACAACCCACACAAAACAGCAAGCCACACGCGCTGAGAGCGAGCTTTAAAACCTGCTAGTTGTCCCCATTCCCAGGCTGCGAGCATACAAACCACGAGGGTTGTAATGGCAAATCCTACAGGTGGAAGCCAGAATAACGCGGCTATGACCACCGGGATTAAAATAAACGCAGAAAGCAGGCGATACTTCAGCAAAAGTGACCCCCAACAGGCTTACTCACCACCAGGTGCCGTGCCACCAAAACGACGCTCTCGATTTGCAAAAGCATTTAGCGCACCTTCAAAGTCTTGTTCATCGAAATCAGGCCAAAGAACATCAGTGAAATAAAGTTCTGCGTAGGCAATCTGCCAAATCAGAAAGTTACTGATACGATGCTCTCCCCCTGTCCTAATTACCAAATCTACGGGAGCCAGTTCATTCATGCAGATTTGCTTGCTCAGCAACTCTTCATCAATCTGATCAGGACGCAATAAACCGTCCTGAACCTGTTCGGCGAGATGCCGCACTCCCTGAATAATATCCCAACGTCCGCCATAGTTCGCGGCGATATTGAGAGTCAAACCTGTATTGGTACTGGTTAAGGCTTCGGCTTTATTAATACGTTCTTGCAGGCGAGCATTGAACCGGCTGGTGTCGCCGATAATGCGCAGACGAACATTGTGACGATGCAAACTTTTGACTTCGCTATCTAAAGCCCACACAAACAATTCCATCAGCGCGCTCACTTCCTGAGCCGGGCGATTCCAGTTTTCACTACTGAAAGCATAAAGTGTCAGTGCATCAATACCATTATTTGCGGCAAAACTCACAGCCCGGCGAACAGACTTAGCTCCCGCTTTGTGACCGGAAACTCGCATCTTCCCTTGACGCTTTGCCCAACGACCGTTGCCATCCATGATAATGGCAACATGACGCGCGCCATGCTCGGATTGTGTTTCGCTTATTTGTTGGTTTGCAGACAACATAACGCGTAATTATTCCCAGATATGGATTAAGCGGTACTCAAAATGATTTCAGCTTTTACATAAAAAAGCCGTGCTATAACACGGCTTACCAATCATTCAGCCAGTTTTTCCTGACTGAAAGATGGCGCAGACTATATCACTGAAGCACAGAGCTAACAAATACAGGTACATCAGCCGGATGAATAATCATCGGGTTGCGATACGTGTCACCAGATTTCGGGCAACCTCGCGCGCTTTTGCATCCACCGCCAGCACTTCTTCTACGCTCTTTGGCTCAGTCAGTTCCACACTATCAAGAACAGCACGGTTTAAGGAAGCAATGTCGGTAAATCGCAGTTGCTCTTGCAAGAACGCCTCAACAACAACTTCATTGGCTGCATTAAGCACAGTTGTCGCGGCCTGTCCTTGCTCAAACGCTTCCATCGCCAGCTTCAAGCAAGGATAGCGGTGATAGTCTGGTTCCATAAAGGTGAAAGTCCCAATCTTACAAAAATCGAGCGGTTCCACACCTGACTGCACGCGCTCTGGAAAAGCCATGGCGTGTGCAATTGGAGTACGCATATCTGGTGCGCCTAACTGCGCCAGAACGCTTCCATCACGATAGCGAACCATCGAATGGATGACTGACTGCGGATGGATCAGTACTTCCATTTGTTTAGCTGATGCATTGAATAGCCAGCGGGCTTCAATATATTCGAGACCTTTGTTCATCATGGTGGCCGAGTCAACGGAGATTTTACGCCCCATCGACCAGTTCGGATGGCTACAAGCCTGGTCCGGCGTCATTACCGCAAGCTCACTCAAAAGCGTCTCACGGAATGGGCCACCTGATCCGGTAAGAATAATCGACGAAACGCCATTACTCTCAAGTTCAGCGTACCCGAGGTTTTGCTGGATTGTTTCCGGTAAACTCTGAAAAATCGCGTTGTGTTCACTGTCGATAGGCAGCAACTGAGCTTTACTGCGTTGCACCGCGTCCATAAACAAACGCCCACACGTCACCAGTGACTCTTTATTTGCCAGCAAGACTTGTTTACCGGCGGCAATCGCAGCAAGCGTAGGTAACAGCCCAGCAGCCCCAACAATCGCGGCCATCACTTGATTCACTTCATCCAGTGCGGCCATTTCGCATGCTGCATGCTGCCCGGACAGAACTTCAGTAGCACTCCCCTGCTCTTTTAGCAGACGACGCAATTGGCTCGCAGAAACCTCATCATCCATCACCGCCCAACGTGGCTTGAACTCCAGGCATTGTTCAGCCATTCGCGTGACATTCTTCCCGGCAACTAATGCCACGACGGAGAATTTTTCAGGGTTATGACGCACAACGCTAAGGGTACTGGTACCGATAGATCCGGTAGAGCCAAGAATGGTCAGTTGCTTCATGGGGCGCTCTGGAGTTTTAGTATGAATAATCAAATAAAAAACGCCGTAGACAATAATCGTGGCGTGAGCCACGGCTTGCATACGGCGTTTGACCCGTCATATCAACGGATTAGAACTGCATCAACTCAGCTTCTTTCTCAGCCAGAGCCGAGTCTACTTTTTTGATAGCAGCATCAGTCAGTTTCTGAACGTCATCCTGGGAGCGACGATCGTCATCTTCGCTGATTTCTTTATCTTTCAGCAGCGCTTTAACTTTGTCGTTAGCATCACGGCGAACGTTACGAACCGCAACACGCGCGCCTTCAGCTTCGCCACGTACAATCTTGATCAGATCTTTACGACGTTCTTCAGTCAGTGCTGGCAGTGGAACACGAATATCGGTACCGGCAGAGCTTGGGTTCAGACCGAGGTCGGAAGTCATAATCGCTTTCTCAACGGCCTGGCTCAGGGAGCGGTCAAACACGTTGATCTTCAGTGTGCGAGAATCTTCAACCGTTACGCTCGCCAGCTGGCGCAGTGGAGTTGGTGTTCCGTAATACTCCACAATGATACCGTCCAGCAGAGATGGAGAGGCGCGGCCGGTGCGGATTTTACTGATTTGAGTTTTGAATGCTTCTACGCATTTTTCCATACGCACTTCGGCATCTTTTCTGATATCACTTATCACGTTACGAATCCTTGAAAACTGGTTTAGGGCAGACCACACTTCACGCTGCGATGCAGACGCTGCGAGCTAAGTATAGCCCTGTTTATTCATGGCGCCCGTTGGGGTTGCCTGCTACTCAATTAATCAGAGTAAGTAAAATCGAATCTTACCCTGATTTAGCATCGACTGAAATTATTCAGTGATTAAAGTGCCTTCTTTTTCGCCCATCACAACACGGCGAAGCGCACCTGGTTTGTTCATGTTGAAAACACGAATCGGTATTTTGTGATCGCGAGCCAGGGTAAACGCCGCCAAATCCATCACTTTCAATTCTTTTTCCAGCACTTCGGTATAGGTCAATCGCTCGCAAAGCGTGGCGGTAGGATCTTGAACCGGATCCGCAGTAAACACGCCATCAACTTTTGTCGCTTTCAATACGACATCGGCTTCAATCTCAATACCACGCAAACACGCAGCAGAGTCAGTGGTAAAGAACGGGTTACCGGTACCAGCCGCCAGGATAACGACGCGGTTATTGCGCAGCAGACTGATAGCTTCTGCCCAGCTGTAGTTATCACACACGCCATTCAATGGAATAGCGGACATCAAGCGGGCGTTCACATAGGCGCGATGAAGCGCATCACGCATTGCCAGGCCGTTCATGACGGTGGCCAACATGCCCATGTGGTCGCCCACAACACGGTTCATACCGGCTTTTGCCAGGCCCGCACCGCGGAATAAGTTGCCACCACCAATCACCACCCCGACCTGAATGCCCAATTCAACCAGCTCTTTTATTTCCTGAGCCATACGATCAAGGATGCTTGCATCAATACCGAAGCCTTCGGTACCTTGCAGCGCTTCGCCGCTTAGCTTGAGCAGAATGCGTTTGTAGACAGGTTTTGCATTGGTAGCCATGATTCTTTCCTGGGAACAGTCAACGAATGGGGATGGTTAATTCAGGCGACATCATGTCGCATATCAGCAAGTTCTGTATCAGAGCAGACTGATTTTTAAAGCCCGGCTTTTTAAATCCAGATAAAAAGGAACCGCCAATTGGCGGCTCCCTTAACAATTAAGACTGCTTGGACATTGCAGCAACTTCTGCTGCGAAGTCAGTCTCAACTTTCTGGATGCCTTCGCCCACTTCAAAGCGGATGAAGCCATTCACGTCGGCATTGTGCTCTTTCAGAATCTGACCAACAGTTTTGCTTGGATCGATTACGAAAGGCTGACCAGTCAGAGAAACTTCACCGGTGAATTTCTTCATACGGCCTTCAACCATTTTCTCTGCAATTTCTTTTGGCTTGCCAGACTGCATAGCGATGTCCAGCTGAACCTGGTATTCTTTCTCTACCACTTCAGCAGACACGTCTTCTGGTTTAACGAATTCTGGCTTGCTTGCAGCGATGTGCATTGCAATTTGCTTAACCAGATCTTCGTCAGCGCCTTTAGCGGCCACCAGAACGCCGATGCGAGCACCGTGCAGGTAACTACCCAAAACGTCGCCTTCAAGTACGGAAACGCGACGGATGTTGATGTTCTCACCGATTTTAGCAACCAGAGCAACACGTTCTTCTTCGAACTGTGCTTTCAGAACTTCAACGTCAGTCACTTTACCAGCAGCAGCTGCGTCCAGTACTTTGTCAGCGAATGCCTGGAAACCAGCATCTTTAGCAACGAAGTCAGTCTGGCAGTTAACTTCCAGAATCACAGCGTAGCCGTCAGCAATCTTAGTTTTGATCACACCGTCAGCAGCAACGTTACCTGCTTTCTTAGCCGCTTTGATCGCACCAGATTTACGCATGTTTTCGATTGCCAGCTCGATGTCGCCATTAGCTTCAGTCAGGGCTTTTTTGCAATCCATCATGCCTGCGCCAGTACGTTCACGCAGTTCTTTTACCAGAGCAGCAGTAATATCAGCCATTCTAAAATCCTCGGTTATCTCGTAGAGAGAGATAAGCCCTGGTTCACCGTACAGACGAACCCTGGCTCAAAATAAAAAGGGGACCTGAGACAGGCCCCCTAACCAAACTATTCAATACCTGGTTAATAAGGGCTCAAATAAGAGCGAACCTTATTATTCAGCTTCTACGAAGCTTTCTTCTGCCTGAGAAGCCAGATCCTGAGAACGGCCTTCACGAACGGTAGCAGCTACAGCACCCAGGTACAGGGTTACAGCACGGATTGCATCGTCGTTACCAGGGATAACGAAATCAACGCCATCTGGATCGGAGTTAGTATCAACGATAGAGAATACTGGGATACCCAGGTTGTTCGCTTCTTTGATTGCAATGTGTTCGTGATCGGCGTCGATTACAAACAGAGCATCCGGCAGACCGCCCATATCCTTGATACCACCTAGGCTGTTTTCCAACTTCGCCAGCTCACGGGTACGCATCAGTGCTTCTTTCTTGGTCAGTTTGTCGAAGGTACCGTCTTGAGACTGGATTTCCAGATCTTTCAAACGTTTGATGGACTGACGAACGGTTTTCCAGTTAGTCAGCATGCCGCCCAACCAGCGATGGTTCACGAAGAACTGATCGCAGCTCAGAGCAGCGTCTTTTACTGGTTCGCTTGCTGCGCGCTTAGTACCAACGAAAAGGATTTTGCCTTTACGAGAAGAAATCTTGCTCAGTTCAGCCAAAGCTTCGTTGAACATAGGTACAGTTTTTTCAAGGTTGATGATGTGAACTTTGTTACGAGCGCCGAAGATGAAAGGCTTCATTTTCGGGTTCCAGTAACGGGTTTGGTGACCAAAGTGAACACCAGCCTTGAGCATGTCGCGCATGGAAACAGTTGCCATGATTAAAACCTCTATATAAAAGTATGGGGTTAAGCCTCCACGTATCCCATATTACCGACCCCAAAGGGCACCCCGGAATATGTGTCGATACGTGTGTGTTATTTACACAAAGTGAGAGTGTTGCCTGTATCCGAAAAATCGGAATACAAGTCCGGCGCGCTTTATACCATAAAACACACCAGGACTCCAATAGTTGTTGGTAGATTGTGCGGACATTGATTCTCGATTTGGCACCGATCGTACGCCCTGATAACATTGCCCGACTCACTGCTCAATTATTGTCGATTATCACGACACCTGCGGACAGAATTAATGGCTATTTCAATTAAAACACCTGAAGAAATCGAAAAAATGCGCGTTGCGGGCAGACTTGCCGCTGAAGTGCTGGAAATGATCGAATCCCACGTAAAACCGGGCGTCACCACTGGCGAACTCGACCGTATTTGTAATGATTACATCGTTAACCAACAGCAGGCTGTTTCTGCCTGTCTGGGCTACCACGGCTTCCCAAAATCCGTGTGCATCTCAATTAACGAAGTCGTCTGTCACGGTATTCCTGATGACGCTAAAGTGCTGAAAGATGGTGATATCGTCAACATCGACGTCACCGTGATTAAAGACGAATACCATGGTGACACCTCAAAAATGTTCATCGTGGGCAAGCCGACAATCCTCGGTGAGCGTCTGTGCCGTGTGACCCAGGAAAGCCTGTATTTGTCACTGCGCATGGTTAAACCAGGCATCCGTCTGCGTACCCTTGGCGCGGCTATTCAGAAGTTCGTTGAAGCAGAAGGTTTTTCCGTGGTTCGCGAGTATTGCGGACACGGTATCGGCCGTGTATTCCACGAAGAACCACAAGTTCTGCATTATGACGCTGATGACGGCGGCGTGGTGCTGCAACCGGGTATGACGTTCACCATTGAACCAATGGTGAACGCCGGTGATTACCGCATTCGCACCATGAAAGACGGTTGGACGGTGAAAACCAAAGATCGCAGCTTGTCTGCACAATACGAGCATACTATTGTGGTGACAGATAACGGCTGCGAAATTCTCACATTGCGTAAAGATGACACCATCCCGAATGTGATTTCGCATAACGAGTGATTCGCCTGGCGCAAGTCAGCAATCGAAGCCGGCATATTGCCGGCTTTTTTTATGGATGGCGACATGACACAGAGTTTACCCGAGCAGTACGCGACCACGGTGCTTCCTGAGATTTCCGGGCAACCTGACTATCCCGTCAACTGGTCTGATTCGGATCTTAACTGTGCCCAGATAAAAGCCCGTATCGACCTGTTCCAGCAATGGCTTGGAACAGCATTTGATGACGGTATTTCCGCCGAAAAGCTGATAGACGCACGCACTGAATTTATCGACCAGCTCCTGCAACGTTTATGGCTCAGCTATGGCTTTGGTGATGTCGCCGAAACCGCACTGGTTGCTGTCGGGGGCTACGGGCGCGGCGAATTGCATCCCTTGTCTGATATTGATTTGCTGATTCTGAGCCGTAAGCGCTTAACCGAAATCCAGGCACAGAAAATTGGCGAGCTACTCACATTACTGTGGGACGTAAAGCTGGAAGTAGGCCATAGCGTACGAACGCTGGAAGAGTGTTTACTCGAAGGCCTGTCAGATTTAACGGTCGCGACCAACCTGATTGAATCGCGCTTATTAATTGGCGATGTCGCCCTCTTCCTCGAACTGCAAAAACACATTTTTAGCGACGGTTTCTGGCCATCAGCCAAATTCTTTGCCGCCAAAATTGATGAGCAAAACGAGCGCCATCAGCGCTATCACGGCACCAGCTACAACCTCGAGCCGGACATAAAAAGCAGCCCTGGCGGTTTACGCGACATCCACACGCTGCAATGGGTTGCACGCCGCCACTTTGGCGCCACGTCGATGAGCGAAATGGTCGGCTTTGGTTTTTTAACCGAGGCTGAACGCAACGAACTGGACGAATGCCAGCATCTGTTATGGCGCATCCGTTTTGCTCTGCACCTTGAAGTAAACCGTTACGATAATCGTCTGTTGTTTGACCGACAACTCAGCGTCGCGCAGCGCCTGAATTACAGCGGAGAAGGCAATCAGCCAGTGGAACACATGATGAAAGATTTTTATCGTGTGACCCGCCGCGTCGGCGAACTTAACCAGATGCTGCTACAGCTATTTGACGAAGCGATTCTTGCGCTCGACGCCAGCGAAAAACCCCGCCCACTCGACGATGATTTCCAGCTGCGCGGCACCTTGATTGACCTGCGCGACGAAACGCTGTTTATGCGCGAACCCCAGGCCATTCTGCGCATGTTTTACATGATGGTGCGTAACCGCGACATCAGCGGAATTTACTCGACCACATTGCGCCATCTGCGTCATGCGCGTCGCCATCTTGTACAGCCGCTCTGTTACATCCCAGAAGCGCGCGATCTGTTCCTCACAATATTGCGCCACCCCGGTGCCGTGAGCCGCGCTTTACTGCCAATGCACCGCCACAGCGTGTTGTGGGCGTATATGCCGCAGTGGTCGCATATTGTCGGCCAGATGCAGTTCGATCTCTTCCACGCGTATACCGTTGATGAACACACCATTCGCGTGCTGCAAAAACTGGAAAGCTTCGCGAAAGAAGAAACTCGTCCGAAGCACCCATTATGTGTCGATCTCTGGCCTCGCCTGTCGCATCCGGAACTGATCCTGATTGCCGCTCTGTTCCACGACATCGCCAAAGGGCGCGGTGGCGATCACTCAGTGCTCGGTGCGCAGGACGTTTTAAAATTTGCCGAACTGCACGGTCTGAACTCACGCGAAACACAGCTCGTCGCCTGGCTGGTACGCCAGCACTTACTGATGTCCGTAACGGCACAGCGGCGTGACATTCAGGATCCGGAAGTCATTAAACAGTTTGCCGAAGAAGTACAAACGGAAAACCGCCTGCGTTATCTGGTTTGCCTGACGGTTGCGGATATCTGCGCCACCAACGAAACCCTGTGGAATAGCTGGAAACAGAGCCTGTTGCGTGAGCTGTACTTCGCCACTGAAAAACAGCTGCGACGCGGAATGCAAAACAGCCCGGATATGCGCGAACGTGTGCGCCACCACCAGCTACAAGCGCTGGCGTTGCTGCGTATGGATAACATCAATGAAGAAGCGCTGCATAATATCTGGCGCCGTTGCCGGGCAAACTATTTTGTCCGCCACACGCCAAATCAAATCGCCTGGCATGCACGTCATTTACTCAAGCACGATCTCAGCAAGCCGATGATTTTGCTTAGTCCGCAGGCCACGCGCGGCGGTACTGAAATCTTTATCTGGAGCCCGGACAGGCCACACCTGTTCGCGGCAGTTTGTGCCGAACTCGACAGGCGCAACCTCAGCGTTCACGACGCGCAAATTTTTACCACGCGTGACGGCATGGCAATGGATACCTTTATCGTACTCGAGCCGGACGGTAGCCCGCTTTCCGCCGATCGGCACGATCTCATCCGCCATAGTATCGAACAAGCCATAACGCAGGTGAGCTGGCAGACGCCTCAACCGCGCCGCCAGTCAGCCAAACTTCGCCATTTTACTGTCGATACCGAAGTGAATTTCCTGCCCACTCACACTGACAGGCGCACATTCCTTGAGCTGATTGCACTTGATCAACCAGGCTTATTGGCCCGTGTCGGGGAAGTGTTCGCTGACCTTGGGATCTCGCTTTATGGCGCAAGAATTACGACAATTGGTGAGCGAGTAGAAGATTTATTTATAATAGCCACCGCCGACCGGCGTGCTCTTAATGATGAGTTGCAACAGGAAGTACAGCAACGGTTGACAGCGGCCCTTAATCCAAACGATAAATAACAGTCTGTTAATTTCGTCACAATCAGGAAAACTTTAACAATGCAGCAGCTACAAAATATCATTGAAACCGCTTTCGAGCGCCGCGCCGAAATCACTCCGGCAAATGCTGATACCGTTACTCGTGAAGCGGTAAACCAGGTCATCTCCCTGCTCGACAGCGGTGCGCTGCGCGTTGCCGAAAAAATTGATGGCCAGTGGGTGACTCACCAGTGGCTGAAGAAAGCTGTTTTGCTCTCTTTCCGTATCAATGACAACCAGGTTATTGATGGCGCTGAAAGCCGCTACTTCGACAAAGTACCGATGAAATTCGCTAACTACGACGAAGCACGTTTCCAGAAAGAAGGCTTCCGCGTGGTACCACCAGCGGCAGTACGCCAGGGTGCATACATTGCACGTAACACCGTGCTGATGCCTTCTTACGTCAACATCGGTGCATACGTTGATGAAGGCTCTATGGTTGATACCTGGGCAACAGTCGGCTCTTGCGCGCAGATTGGTAAAAACGTTCACCTGTCTGGCGGCGTCGGTATTGGTGGTGTTCTGGAGCCATTACAGGCAAACCCAACTATCATCGAAGATAACTGCTTCATCGGCGCACGTTCAGAAGTGGTTGAAGGCGTTATCGTTGAAGAAGGTTCCGTGATTTCCATGGGCGTTTATATCGGCCAAAGCACGCGTATTTATGACCGTGAAACCGGTGAAGTCCATTACGGCCGTGTACCTGCAGGCTCGGTTGTCGTTTCCGGTAACCTGCCGTCTAAAGATGGTAAATACAGCCTGTACTGCGCTGTTATCGTGAAAAAAGTCGACGCGAAAACACGCGGCAAAGTTGGAATCAACGAGCTGCTTCGCACTATCGATTAATAAAATGTGTAAAAGGCGGTTCACCCCGCCTTTTTAGCATTTTGGGCTAGCGGGAAAGGATTTTTCCGTTAATTATCTATAGGTTAATGGTATCGAAAAAGGTAACACTATGTACGATAACTTGAAAAGTCTGGGTATTACCAATCCTGATGAAATCGATCGTTATAGCCTCCGGCAGGAAGCCAACAACGATATCCTGAAAATCTATTTCCAGAAGGATAAAGGCGAGTTTTTCGCTAAAAGCGTGAAGTTTAAATACCCACGCCAGCGCAAAACTGTCGTTGCCGATGGCGTCGGCCAGGGTTACAAAGAAGTGCAGGAAATCAGCCCAAATCTGCGCTATGTAATTGATGAACTGGATCAACTGTGTCAGCGCGATCGCACTGAAGTCGATCTGAAACGCAAAATCCTCGACGATCTTCGCCATCTGGAATCTGTGGTTGCTCATAAGATCAGTGAAATTGAATCCGATCTTGATAAGCTAACCCGCGGTAAATAATGCCAAAGGGCCGGAATCTCTGGCCCTTTTCTTATCTCTGCTCATCTAACTGCAACGCGACATACAATAGCAATCTGTCGTCAAAATTCCCTAAATCTAACCCTGTTAATTCTGAAATTCGATTCAGGCGGTATTCCAGTGTGTTGCGATGAATAAACAACGCCTTAGACGTTGCCAACGGTTGCACATTATGGCGAAACCATGCGCTAAGAGTTCGGCGCAATAAGCCGTTATTATCCATTGATTTTAAACGAGCGAGCGGACGAGCCAGCTCATTGGCCTGCCAACCGCCGCGTAAACTATCCAGCAACACCGGCAACATCAAATCCTGGTAAAAATAACCCCGGCTTTCCGGCATACGCTGTTTGCCGACCATCATGGTGGTACGAGCGGTGCGATACGAGCGTGCAATACTGCCAGGCCCGGTGAAATAGTTGCCGAGTGCGACACGAAAACGTAATTGACCATTCTCTTTCATGCGCAGAATAAGCTGCTCTACGCGTTTACGATGATCTTCTGCATCCCAACGACCAAACTGGTTGAGCGCCGGTTTCAGGACCACCATTTCCGTTAACGAAATAATCGCTATCAGATTATTGCGCTCCGGAGTTGTCAGCGCGGTTTGCAGCTGTTGCAGCTCTTCCATGGCGCTGTCTACGCCAAGCTGGCCGCTATCGACTTCCACCACCGCCACGACTCGCGGCTGGTTGAGATCAATCCCCAAACGCTGCGCCCACTCACTCAATGCAGGCGTTTGTTCTTCCGCCTGAATCAAATTCATTACCAATTCTTCGCGCAGGCGCGTGTCCTGTGCGAGTAAATGCATCAGGCGTGATTGCTCAAGCATCATCTCAGCCGTCATACACACCAGCTCGCCGTATTTACGTAGCGATCCCGGCTCGCCGGTCAAACCAATAACGCCGACAATTTCCCCTTCAATGCGCAACGGCAGGTTAATCCCCTGGCGCACGCCATGAAGATGTCGCGCTACCGCATCATCAATATCTACAACACGTCCCTGAGAGAGCACCAGCAGCGCACCTTCGTGCAATTCACCAATACGTTCTTTATCGCCGCTACCAATAATCCGCCCACGCGCATCCATCACGTTGATGTTGGTATCAATGATGGTCATGGTACGCGCCACAATGTCCTGCGCCATTTTGGTATCAAGATGCCAGCCAGCCATGCTTCCTCCTGAATCGTGCTAATGGCCTAGCATAGGCGAGATGAATCCCCTCAGCATTGTGCGAATGCACAAAGCGCGGATGAAGTGTATGGAGTTGTGGAAAGGCTCACAAAAAAGGGCCGCAATAGCGGCCCTGATAGTGTTGAGATGAACTCGGTAACGATTACTGCATCAGCAGGTAGATGGTGGTATCACCACGCTGAATGTTCAGCGCCATTACTGACGGTTTAGTATCGAGAATTTTACGCAGTTCAGCGATGTTATTCACCTGCTGTTGGTTCACACCGATGATGATGTCACCTTTTTTCAGGCCAATTCGCGCCGCTGGCGTATTCCCTTTCACGTTATTGACGATAACGCCCTTCTCACCTTTACCGCTGCGGTTGCTCATTTCAGCCCCTTCGATACCGGTAAAGATAGTCGAGGAGTCAACCTGAGTCTGGCTGCTTTGTTGCAGTTCCAGATTAACCGATACCGGTTTGCCATCGCGCAGCAGGCCCAGGGTCAATTTGCTACCCACAGGCATAGAACCGACTTCCGCACGCAATGCTGCGAAGCTGCTGATCGCTTTACCGTTCATCGAAACCACCACATCACCGGCTTTGATGCCCGCTTTTGCAGCAGAAGAGTTCGGCATAACCTGGCTTACGAATGCGCCGCGTTGTGCATCGACTTTCATCGCTTTCGCCAGCTCAGAGTTCAGCTCAGTACCCATGATGCCCAGCTCGCCACGTTTAACCTGGCCGAACTCCACCATTTGCGCGGTGAGGTTTTTCACCATGTTGCTCGGGATGGCAAAGCCGATACCAATGTTGCCGCCATCTGGTGCCAGAATCGCGGTGTTAATCCCGATCAGTTCACCGTTGAGGTTAACCAATGCGCCACCGGAGTTACCCCGGTTGATTGCCGCATCGGTCTGGATAAAGTTTTCATAGTTTTCGATGTTCAGGCCGCTACGACCCAACGCCGAAACAATACCGGAAGTCACGGTTTCACCCAGACCATACGGGTTGCCGATTGCCACGGTGTAATCACCGACGCGCAGCGCGTCAGAGTCCGCCATTTTAATCGCGGTCAGATTTTTAGGATCCTGGAGTTGCAACAAAGCGATATCAGAGCGTGGATCTTTACCCACGACTTTCGCATCAAATTTACGGCCATCGCTCAGGGAAACCTGAATTTTGGTTGCGTTATCAACAACGTGGTTGTTTGTCACCACGTAGCCTTTCGCTGCGTCAATAATTACGCCAGAACCAAGAGCGGCAAACTTCTGTTGTTGACCGCCGCCCTGAGAGCCATCATCAGCCCCGCCGCCGCCCTGGCAGAATGGAGAACTCTGGAACGGAGAGCCTTCCTGACAGAATGGCGAATTATCACCAAAGAATTGCTGGAAGTTACGCCCCATCCGCGGTGTATTCACGGTGGTGCTACCTTCAACGTTAATGCTCACCACGGAAGGCATCACTTTTTCCAGCATCGGTGCAAGGCTTGGAAGCGGCTGTGCCGCGGTTGCAGAAGACGCTGTTTCAGCCGCAATTGCAGATACAGGACCCAGCGCCAAACCCAGGCTAAGAGCCAGCGCGCTCATTGCTAAAGTTGTTTTTTTCATCGATTTAAGTCTCAAGTTAATAAGTCACGCAAAATTGCTGTGTAGGCCAATATAGAGTGACAATTGAGGCGCTAAGTTCCGCCGATAAGTCACTGGAAAAAGTAAAAATTTATTGTCCGTCTTTACAAAACTCAACGAGTCACTTATTCCACAGCTATCAGGCGTCGATACTCATCCCATGCGAATAAGTCCGTCATTCCACTGATATAATCCTGAATCAGGCGGCAGCGGTAGTAATATTCCCACACACCATAATCACTGGCTGACTTATCCAAATCACTGACGGCTTCAATATATGCAAGCCGATGTTTTGTCGATAATTTATGGAACAGGCGTGTCTCAATAGGCAGACGACGTAAACTTTCTTTCTCCACCAGTTCAGCAAAATCCTCATTTGATATATGGAGTAAGGGACTGTAAATATCAAGTAAGCCACTGATTACACGATACCCCTGTAGCTCGAGCTGTTCGACCTCAGGGTGGCTAAATACATGCTTAAACGCCACTTGCTTATAAAGCTCGAGCAAACGCGCAAAAGGGCTGTCATCTTCAAGCAACGCGTGATTAAACTCGCCGCTATACATCTCAGCAATATTGTCGATAAAACGCTGGGCAGCGTAGGGGACTAATTGGTTTAGCGTGTTGACGCGCAAATACATAAAGAACTGATCTTCGGTACTGCGGCGCATCTGATTGGTACGGGATTTTTCCCAGGCTTCATTCACCACTTGCGCAAAAAGATCGCCGTCACAATGCTCGCCCCAGGCGTCGCATAAGTGCTGATAAAGCTGCTCGACGGTGAATATACTTTTCTCGACAGCGTCTTCCAGATCCGCCACGCAGTAAGAAATATCGTCCGCCGCTTCCATAATCCAGGTCAGCGGAAAACGGCTGTGCTCGCCAAGTTCCAGCTCTGAACGCAAGCGTGCGATATATGAGTCTTCAGAAAGATAGTAACCGGGCTTTTTCATCAGATAAGCGTGGCTTTCAGGCGGCTCGCCAACAAACCAGGCAGGACGGGTATACTTGAGAATGCAGCCCACTTGCGCCCAGGTCAGATTCATCCGCAACAAGCTGTGCACCAGGCGAATACCCTGCGCATTACCTTCAAACTGGCAAAGATCCTGGCGCACTTTACGGCGCAAACCGTTTAACTGATCTTCTCCTTCATGCAGACACAGCGCCGCGACTTTGCAGCGATCGTCACTGCGTGGCTGGCTTCCGGCATCCCCCGGAAACAAACGCTGGCGAAACCAGTCATTTATAGCTGATTCCCCAAAGTGGCCAAACGGCGGGTTGCCGATGTCATGCATCAGGCACGCCATTTCAACGATACTTTCAAACGGACCGGTGAGTTCATGCAAGCCATAGCGTTCGAGATCTTGCTGCTCTTTCAGGCGACTCAACACTTCTTTGGCTATATAACGCCCCACCTGCTGCACTTCCATGGAATGCGTTAAACGCGTGCGGACAGAGGCATTTCGCTCCAACGGGAAGACCTGAGTTTTCTGCTGTAACCGGCGAATCGCTGGGGAATTGACGATCCGCCCACGATCGCTTTCAAAAATGCGCAGGATCTCATGTTCATTCTTTTGCCCTTCGGGCGAACGGAAACGGCGGTGCCAATTAATTTTCTTACGGAAATCTATTTCACTCATGCCTTCTCCTTCGCCCAGATTAAGAGCGGATTAATCCTTAATGCCTGCCATGATAGACTATGCATCTGATTTAACACTTTAGCGAGTATCACTATGAAAGCAGGCATTATTGGTGCAATGGAAGAAGAAGTTACGCTGCTGCGTGACAAAATTGAAAACCGTCAAACTCTGACCCTGGCCGGGAGTGAAATTTACACCGGCACGCTCAATGGCGTTGAAGTGGCGCTGTTGAAATCTGGCATCGGTAAAGTGGCTGCGGCAATGGGCGCAACGCTTTTGCTGGAACACTGCAAGCCTGATTTTATTATCAACACCGGTTCCGCAGGCGGCCTCGCGCCGACGCTGACAGTGGGCGATATCGTGGTTTCTGATGAAGTGCGTTATCACGATGCGGACGTCACCGCTTTTGGTTATGAATTCGGCCAACTGCCAGGCTGCCCGGCAGGCTTTGCTGCTGATGCAAAACTGATTGCTGCTGCTGAAGAGTGCATTGCCGAGCTGAACCTGAATGCAGTACGCGGCCTGGTTGTCAGTGGTGATGCGTTCATTAACGGTTCTGTAGCATTGGCAAAAATCCGCCATAACTTCCCACAAGCTGTTGCTGTAGAAATGGAAGCAACTGCGGTTGCACATGTTTGCCATAACTTCGGCACGCCGTTTGTGGTGGTTCGCGCTATTTCTGATGTGGCTGACCAACAATCTCACTTGAGCTTTGAAGAGTTCCTGGCGGTTGCGGCGAAACAGTCCACGCTGATGGTTGAAAACCTGGTGCAGAAACTGGCCCGTGGTTAACAAGAAGCTTTTAGTTAATAAGAAACTCTGGCGCGGGTTCACCGCGCTACTGTTTTGCATCCCGGCGCTGCTCATTGCCGCGCCGCGGGTGATTTCACTGTCGCCGAGCAATACCGAACTGGCATTCGCCGCAGGGATCACGCCAGTCGCCGTCAGTGCATGGTCGAACTATCCAGACGCCGCTAAAAAACTTGAGCAAGTCTCAAACTGGCAGGGAATGAATCTCGAGCGCATCGTGGCGCTTAAACCCGATGTAGTGCTGGCATGGCGTGGTGGAAATGCAGAACGACAAGTCAATCAGATGCAGGCACTGGGGATAAAAGTCGTCTGGCTTGACCCGACGACAGTTGAAGGTGTGGTTGCCGCCCTGCGTCAACTGAGCCAGTACAGCCCAACTCCGCAAACCGCCCAAAACGCAGCCGATCAACTGGCGAAAGAATTTGCAGATTTGAAAGCGAAATACGCTCATCGCGCGCCGAAAAAAGTGTTTTTGCAATTCGGCCAGCAACCGCTGTTTACCTCAGGACGCGGTTCGATTCAGAACGAAATTCTGGAAGTGTGTGGCGGGCAAAATATCTTCGCGGATAGCCGCGTTCCCTGGCCGCAAGTCAGCCGTGAACAGGTGCTCAGTCGCCGTCCCCAGGCTATTATTATCACCGGCGATGACACCCAAATTCCGCCCGTTGAACAATTTTGGAATACCCAGCTAAAAATTCCGGTTATTGCAGTGAATGATGACTGGTTTAGTCGCTCAAGCCCACGTATTATCCTCGCCGCAAAACAGCTCTGTGAGGAGCTGGCAGAAAAATAAACTTACTGAGGGTCATCTCCCATGCTCGTCTATTGGCTGGACATCATTGGCACAGCCGTCTTTGCAATATCCGGCGTGCTGCTGGCAGGAAAACTTCGAATGGACCCGTTCGGCGTGCTGGTGCTGGGCGTGGTGACTGCCGTGGGCGGCGGAACCATTCGCGATATGGCGCTGGATAATGGCCCGGTATTTTGGGTTAAAGATCCCACTGACTTAGTGGTGGCGATGGTCACTTGTCTGTTGACCATTGTGCTGGTGCGCCAGCCGCGCCGTCTGCCGAAATGGATTTTGCCCGTGCTGGATGCCGTCGGTCTTGCAGTGTTTGTCGGGATTGGGGTGAACAAGGCATTTCTGGCCGGTGCCAGCCCGCTGATTGCCATCTGCATGGGCGTGCTGACCGGTGTTGGCGGCGGGATTATTCGTGATGTTTTAGCGCGTGAAATCCCAATGATCCTGCGTACGGAAATCTACGCCACGGCCTGCATTGCCGGCGGTATTGTCCACGCCACCGCGTATTACACCTTCCACGTGCCGCTTGAACAAGCGAGTATGATTGGCATGGTCGTCACGCTGGCTATTCGTCTGGCCGCGATTCGCTGGCATCTTAAACTGCCAACATTTGCGCTCGATGACAGACAATAGAAAATAAAAAAGCCGGATAACGCTTTCGCTTATCCGGCCTACAAAGAACGATGTTATTAAACGCTAAAGGAAGAACCACACCCACAGGTGCTTTTCGCATTCGGGTTAGTCACCACAAAGCGCGAACCTTCCAGACCTTCGGTGTAATCCACCGCGCCGCCAACCAGATACTGCAGGCTCATCGGGTCAACAACCAAAGCAACACCTTGCTTCTCGATAGTCATATCGCCGTCGTTAATCTGATCGTCAAAGGTAAAACCATACTGGAAGCCGCTGCAACCACCACCGGTGATGTAAACGCGCAGTTTCAGATTCGGGTTCTCTTCATCCGCGATCAGGTGTTTTACTTTATTGGCTGCTGCTTCGGTAAACTGCAACGGCAGCACTGCTACGTCATCACTCATCATTTGCTCCCAACGAAATAAGAAGTCGGGTAAAGTTTAACCCGATCTTTAGGGCCATTATCTAATACCCGAGTAAATCGTTCAAGTATTCTCCCCGGCTGGGGTTTGCTGCTCTTTCGCCCGCTGTTCGGCTTCTTGTTTTGCCAGCGTGCGCTCAAGAATCGAGGAGTATAGCGGTTTCCCACCGAGAAATTGTGCCAATAGTGTCGCGCCAAGGCAGGTAATAATCATTGGCAGAATGAGCTGATAATTGTCGGTCATTTCCAGAACCAGCACAATTCCTGTCAGCGGCGCACGTACCGATGCCGCAAACAATGCGCCCATTCCGGCAATCGCAAATGTCCCAACTTCAAGGTGATACGCCGGGAACCAGGCGACACTGGCGGCTCCGAAAGCCGTTCCCAGCAACGTCCCCAATGCCAACATGGGGGCGAAAATCCCGCCCGGTGCACCGGATGCGAAACACAACAAAGTAGTAATCACGCGGGCAATAAAAATAAATAGCAGCATGCCAATAGTGTAGTTACCCGCCGCCGCGATAGGTATCAGGTTGAAACCACCGCCAGCAGCAGCCGGTTGAATCAGCCCTAAAACGCCACAAATTCCACCTAACAGGCCGCCGATAATCACCCATTTTTTTAGATTGCCGCCGTGGAAGCGCTGGAACATATCCTGAGTACGGAACACCATTGCGTTAAAGAACACGCCAACGATGCCAAAGACCATTCCCAACACCAGATATAGCCATAATGTGTTCACCGGCGCACTAGCCAGTTTCCCGACTTCAATGACGGCACTTTCACCGTTGAAAATACGGAACACCACGCTCGACATAATCACGCCGATAAACACGGCTTTTATCGAAATCAGGTTGTAACGGAACTGCGGACGCATCTCTTCGATGATGAACAAAATTCCCGCCAGCGGTGCGTTAAACGCGGCCGATAAACCCGCTGCGGCACCCGTCGCCAACAGTGAATGACGCGCTTCGGCACCGCGCAGCCGGAAAATATCCAGCACCATGCGGCCGATATTCCCGCCCAACTGCACCGTTGGCCCTTCGCGACCCAGCACCATGCCCGCGCCCAGCGTTCCCATACCGCCGATGAATTTCACTGGGATAACGCGCCACCAGCGCACCGGGCGTAACTCCTCGAGCGCACCTTCAATTTCAGGGATACCCGAGCCGCCCGCTTCAGGTGCATAACGGCGCACCAGATAATAGCCAAGCATCGCCAAAAGCATTGAACTGATGAATGCCAGCGGCCAGACAATCAGGCTGTAATCTGCCACATGCGCCAGCATCGCCAGGCGATTCTGTTGTACCCAGGTCACTGATTTTTCAAAAGCGACCCCCACTAAACCGGCTAACGTCCCTACTATCGCGGCCATGAAAAGAATAGCGACAGGCGTTTTGTCCTGTCTCATAAGGCGACGCACCATGTCGCCCCTGCGTAAGCGCACAACTTGCTGTGCTTCGAAAGAGGGGTGGGAGTGATTCATTAGGCTAATCATTTATTGGTAATACAAATCGAGGGGGCATTCTACTCTCTCGACGCGTTTGGGCAAAACTTTCATAACTTCGAGAGTTTCCCTTAGAATAGCGTGTTGCCACTATTTCCACGAATCAGGAGCCGATTCATGAGTAAGTCTGAAAACCTGTACGCTGCCGCCCGCAAAGTCATCCCTGGCGGGGTGAACTCACCGGTTCGTGCCTTTACCGGAGTCGGCGGTGTACCGCTGTTTATCGAACGCGCTGACGGGGCTTACCTGTTTGATGCTGACGGCAAAGCCTATATCGATTACGTCGGTTCATGGGGGCCAATGGTTCTGGGTCATAACCATCCGGCTATCCGTAATGCGGTGATTGAAGCGGTAGAACGCGGCCTGAGCTTCGGCGCGCCAACCGAGATGGAAGTGAAAATGGCGGAACTGGTGACTGAACTGGTTCCAACCATGGATATGGTTCGCATGGTGAACTCCGGTACTGAAGCCACCATGAGCGCGATTCGCCTGGCTCGCGGTTTCACCGGGCGCGATAAAATCATCAAATTTGAAGGCTGCTACCACGGCCACGCTGACTGCCTGCTGGTAAAAGCGGGTTCTGGTGCACTCACCCTCGGCCAGCCAAATTCACCGGGCGTTCCAGCTGATTTCGCCAAACACACCCTCACCTGCACCTATAACGATCTCGCCAGCGTGCGTGCAGCATTCGAGCAGTATCCGCAGGATATCGCCTGTATCATCGTTGAACCGGTCGCGGGCAACATGAACTGCATTCCACCAAACGCCGATTTCCTGCCGGGCTTACGCGCCCTGTGTGATGAGTTTGGCGCCCTGTTTATCATCGACGAAGTGATGACTGGATTCCGTGTTGCCCTGGCGGGCGCGCAGTCTTACTACGACGTGGAGCCTGACTTAACGTGCCTGGGTAAAATCATCGGTGGCGGTATGCCCGTCGGTGCATTCGGTGGCCGCCGTGAAATCATGGACGCTCTGGCACCAACCGGCCCGGTTTATCAGGCGGGCACGCTTTCTGGTAATCCAATCGCGATGGCCGCAGGTTACGCGTGCCTGACAGAAGTCTCTCAACCTGGCATTCACCAGACGTTGACTGAGTTGACTGAAATGCTGGCGCGTGGGCTGTTGAAGGCCGCGAAAGAAGAAAACATTCCTTTGGTCGTCAATAACGTCGGCGGTATGTTCGGCTTGTTCTTCACCGATGCTGTGTCTGTGACGAGCTATCAGGATGTGATGGCGTGTGACGTTGAGCGCTTTAAGAAGTTCTTCCATTTGATGCTGGAAGAAGGCGTTTACCTGGCGCCATCTGCATTTGAAGCAGGCTTCATGTCAGTTGCGCATTCGAAAGAAGATATTCAGAAGACAATTGACGCCGCGCGTCGGGTGTTTGCGAAGCTGTAACGCTGAGCAAAATAGATCCGTAGGGCGAGCAATCGCCCTACGAAAGTGGTTAGCCCGTTGTTTCAATACTGCAATATCAGAACCCCGTTACCATAAACTCACCAAATTCTTCCTTGAGTTTTGCCGATTGACTGACTGAAGGTTTACCTCCCCCCGCCAGCGCTGAAAAGTGCGTCCTGACCTCTTTGAGTAAAGGCAATCGATCTGCATCTTCTGTCTCCTTCAACCCGATAATTTGTGCCAGACGCATAGAGTTTAGCAGCGTGCTATTCAGTTCTTTCACATGACTAAAAGTCCGCGGCATACCTTGCTGTAACATAACCTGAATACTGCCGTTCGCTTCTTTCTCGGTCGCATCAAGCGCCTGGAACACGAGCTTCAAATATTTACGAGTGGCTTTCAATAATGGGCTTCGATTCATAACCTGCTCAACTTGCTCAATATTTCTGAAGTTGATGGCCGTGTTATTGCTGAACAACAACTCATAAGCTTGCTGTACATAGCTGTTTGGATCGCTGATTGCGGTAATGAATTCATTCATGGTGCACGGTGCTTCATGCGTTTTAGGCCGATTGGCAACAAAGCGCTGAAGCGAATCAGAAAGTTGCTCGGTTGCAAGTGTACGCACTACAAAAGATTTGATAACGTTATCTTCAGAAATCACATCGGCATTCTTCTCTTGCTCGTTGTGACCTTCAATTGGCAAGACCAGCAAGCGTGAACCACATCCTGCCTGCTTCCGTAAATAGGCAAATTCGCCAATAGTCCCCGCCCCAGAAGTAGTAATACCATCAGCATCAGCAATATAAGCCAGATGCATGGCATTAAAATCACCCGCAGCCCCCGGCCCACAAAATAAGAACAGTATTCGCTGGAAAACGGGATCATTAGCACGCATTCGCTCATTAACACAGCGTGCTATTATATTTGTTTTCTTATGTGCATAAACATAAACAATATTTTGGGCATCACCGCCGCGCTGTACTAAAGAACCCGCCATCACGCCTGAAAAGGGACGATTAACATTAGTTAATTTTTCTTTAATTTGTTCTTTAGAAAGTGAATGTGACAATAATAAATCGGCAACTTTTACCCTGGCAATATATTTCGGGGTTCCACTGAAGATACCAAGGCGTTCAGTAACATTACTAATACTTACCAGGGTATTACGTCCACCTAAATCAATATGCGAAATTATCTCTCCGTATCCCCCTAATACTTTTGATAACAAAGCATATTTCGGCAGTAAATTGAGTTGGCTATCATTAAGATTAAGTAAAATTGCATGGTTTTGTTGATCCAGACATCGTTTCCCGGGGACTCCCGCAGACTGGGCCGCTTTCTGCAAATAGGGATCCATATCCGTCAGTACATAGCAACGTTCTGCCATAATTTCACGCCCAAAATTAGCCGTCATGCTATTCATCAGATTCTTGGCTGAAATGATGGGTAATTCATTACAATCTTTATGCGTTTGGAACAAAGTACATTGCGAAAGCTCTGTGATTATTTTCTGACTATCATTCTGTCTGGCGGATTTTGACGTGACACTGCGCAAAGGAAAACGCGCGATATGCTGGAGAATGCTGGCATCATCCGACCCCCCCGTATCCTTATTCAGATATCCATAGATAGATTTATCTGACTCAGCTATCAAGACATTAATTTGGCGATTGACAAGTGTCTTTGCAAGATTTACGACCAAAGGGGATCGCGGCGTGCCTTCCCACGGACAGGGGACATGAAACATAACGATGCTATCTTCAGGAATAGATTTTTTCTCCAGCGCCATCGAAATAATATTGAGTAAACGTGCAGTATGCCCGCCCCCTGTTGGAGAATAGCTAACAACAATTAATTTAGCGGAAGGATTTCTTATAAACTTCCTTACAGTTTCACTAATCATGAATCCCCTTACAACATATTATTTAATATAAACACCACCCAATATCATTGGTGAAAATGATATACTCAACTTAATTCATTGATAGAATATATTTAACTTCACGGTCTATTCCAGGTGGCTGTAACGCCTATATGTTAGCTACAAATGCTAAAGAGTAGTGATGTCAGTCTCATTTCTGGTAATGATATTTTGCAACTAAAATAAACTCTTCATTATATGAATCTGTCGCATCAAAACTCACTTTTTGGAAGGAAGTTAAAATGTATAAAAGATATCTGGATTGTAATGCCTCAGACTTAATGGATCTTTCCCGCGCCGATTTGCTCTTTTCTCTCAGAGCCTGCGAAGGCCGTATTCTGGTGAGTGAAACTATTGTCACCGTCACACCATTACTCACCTCGGTCACTAATGCTGAACTGGCTGCCAGCCAGGGCGCAGATCTTTTACTGCTCAACCTGTTTGATGTTGAAAATCCCAAAATTGCAGGAATGCCTGCCGATATACCACCCGAGGATGTCATCCGCAAATTACAGCATCTAACCGGTCGTGTTATTGGCGTTAATCTGGAAGCAGTCGATAAGAGCTTTTGCGCTAAACACGAAGAACTTTGGAAGATGCGTCAGGGGCGATTTGCTACCGCGGCTAATGCACGCCGACTCCATGAAATGGGCGTCGGGTTTATTGTACTGACAGGAAACCCAGGCAACGGCATCAGCAATGAAGCGATCGCTGAAAGTTTGCAGGAAATACGTGCTGAATTAGGTGAAAAGATGGTGCTGATCGCAGGAAAAATGCACTCTGCGGGGATCTTACCGTCTGGCTCGCAAAAACTGATAACACCGGATGATGTAGAAACATTCATCCGAAAAGGTGCCGATATCATTTTGTTACCCGCCCCCGGAACAGTGCCAGGGATAACGCTCGAGTATGCGCAAACGCTGATCGATCTGGCACATCAAATGGGCGCGATGACCATGACCGCAATTGGCACCTCGCAAGAAGGTGCGGACGCTGAAACCGTACGTCAAATTGCCCTAATGAGCAAAATGGCCGGAACCGACTTACACCACATCGGTGATACCGGCTACACCGGGATAGCAATACCCGAAAATATTCGCACTTACAGCATCGCTATCCGTGGTGTTCGCCATACTTACACTCGTATCGCAAGGTCCGTCAATCGCTGATACTGACAGAGCCGTTATAGAGCCTATCAACGGCTCTGCTTACGCAGCAAATAAACAAAATACGGCGCACCGATAAACGTCGCCAATAGCCCGGCTGGAACCTGATCCGGGAACAAAATCATTCTCCCGCACCAGTCCGCCGCGACCATCAGCATCCCACCGAATAACGCCGACATAATCAGCTGCGGCATTGCACGCCGGAAACCTAACATCCGAGCGATATGCGGAGCCATTAAGCCGACAAAACTCAACGGGCCAACGGTCATGGTTGCGGCAGCAGTTAATGTTGCGGCCAGCAAAAGCAAAGCAAAACGCGATGGCGTCAGCGCCATACCAATTGCCCGTGCGGTCGCGCCACCTAATGGCAGAATCATCAACCAGCGGCGGCAAAGCGGTGTCAGCGCGAATAAGATAACCATCAGGATCAGCGTTCTGACAGCCTGATCACCGGTCACGTTGTACGTTGAACCGGAAATCCAGGTGAGTATTCCCGCCATACGCGGATCGCCGCTTGCCATCAACAGCATCAGCAACATGGTAAACGCGGTACTCAGCGCCATTCCGGCCAGCAACATGCGCTGTGGGGAAAAACCGCCACGGCTGGCAGTGACCATAATCACCAGTAGCGTCACCGCAGCCCCCAGACTGCCCGCCGGGAATAACCAGCCGAAGGCATTTCCAGGCACAATAAACAGCATCACCACCACACCAAATGCCGCACCAGAACTGATGCCCAGCACTTCCGGGCTTGCCATCGCGTTACCGGTTAAACGCTGAATCACGCTCCCGGCGACGGCCAACATCATGCCCGCTGTGAGGGCTGCCATCACACGCGGCCAGCGCCACTGCAATAGGTCGTGGAATAACGAACCACTCACCCAGTTCCAGCCCTGTACGTCGCGCCCCATCGTCAATGCGGTGACGATAACCAACGCTAACACGCCGATGCCCATCAACACCCACCAGAGCAGATGCTGACGCTCAACCGGAACGTTATCGCCCTGGTTCATGGCAGGCGTACCCACCGTTCGCAGACGCGGCAGCAGCCAGAGCAGCAACGGCGCACCAATCAAAGCCGTCACGGTGCCGGTAGAAATTTCACGCCATGCGCCGGTGAGCCAGATAACGGATTGATCCGACAGCCAGAGAATTAATGCCCCGATAAGCGGCGCGAGGAATAGCCGAGCCACCAGGCGACGCGCCCCCAGCATTTTCGCCAGAAGCGGCGCGAACAGGCCGATAAAACCGATAATCCCCACCGCATTGACCAGCAATGCGCTAATGGCAATCGCTAACACCAGCGTCGCGAGACGCACCATGGAAAGCGCCAGGCCAAGATTACGCGCCACGCCATCGTCAAGCCCCATCAATGTGAGCGGGCGCAGCAACAGAAGCGTCAGTAACAAACCACCCACCAGGCGCGGCCACAGGCCATTCACGATATCCCAGTCCTGCTGGTTCAACGAACCGGTGCTCCACAGGAACATGTTCTGCAACTGGTCGTGGTGGAAAATCGCGAGTAATTGATTCACCGCGCCGCAATACAGGCTCAGTACCAAACCCGCGAGGATGAGCGTCACAGGGGATAAACGTTTACCCCAGGCGACACCGAATACCAGTAAACCGACGACGCCCGCGCCCACTAAGGCCGCAAATTGTTGCGTCGCGAATCCACCGGGCAGCGCCCACAGCGTCGCGACGGTCACGCCGAGCTGCGCTCCACTCGCCACGCCAAGCGTGGTGGGTTCCGCAAGGGGGTTTCGCAGCACTTGTTGGAATAGCACGCCCACCAGCCCTAACCCTGCCCCGACCAATAAGGAAATGGCCAGGCGAGGCAACAAGCTGTAGTGGAATAACATCTGATTGATGTCATCGATATTTGGCTGCCACCAGGCGGATGCCCACAGGGCTGATGGAAGTTGGGCCTTGAGATTGTGCAGCGTCAGCGCGCAGGCAATCACAAACAGCAGCGATAACAAGATCGCCGGGAACACAGCATGACGATGTTTCACGCCTGGCTCCCTATGGCTTTCGCCAGCGTATTCGTGAAGCTCATGGCGGACAGCGTTGCGCCATAAAGCCAGACCGGAGGGACTCGCTGGAAACGATTCTGGCGCACGAAAGGCATCGCATTCCACAACGGAGTAGCGGTCACGCGGGCCATTTCAGCATCGTTGTTATGATCAAAACAGATGACGTCGGCGTCTTTCACTTCGGCTAAACGCTCCAGGCCAACCACCGCGCTGCCCCAGAAGTTAGTTTCACCAGACCAGGCGTTTTTCACTCCGAGCAAATCCATCACCTGTTGGAACAGGCTGTTTTTGCCGATGATCAGCGCATGGCGGGAATCTAATAATGTCATCAATAAAACGGGTTTATCACCCCGCCCGGCAAAGCGGGGCTTCATCTGCTCGATAAACTGGTCAAATTTCAGTAGGTGATCTTTTGCTGCCTGCTGCATCCCCAGTTTTTCGCCCAGTTCTGTCAGAGACTTGCGAGCGACAGTCAGCGGTTTGCCTGAGCCATCGTTAAAACTAAAACCTAGACCGGGTGCGATGCGCGCCATTTTTTCAGGTGCCGGGCCGTAGCCTGCGGAATAGAGAATCAGCGACGGTTTTAGCTGGGTGAGAAGCTCGAGATTAGGTTCAGTTCGCAGCCCAACGTCGATAATGCCATCAGGCAATTTTGGCTCGCCGACCCAGGCTTGATAATTGGCGATATCGGCCATCGCATAGGGTTTTACGCCCAGCGCCAGCATCAGTTCAACGGGCAACCATTCCAGCGCGACAATGCGATGAGGGTCAATTGAGGCCGCGTGAGAATTGCCCATTTTGAGCAGCAACGGCGAGAGCGCGAGTGCCACCAGTAGCTGGCGACGGCTCATTGAAGGATTAATCAATTCACTCATTAGTAAACAAAGCTCACGGGAGCCGCACCCGCAGGATGTGGCAGAATGCCCATCGGAATACCGTAAATCTTCTCCAGCGTTTCGCTTTGCATTAATTGGGCAGGGGTTCCCTGAGCAATCATTTCACCGCCACGCAGCGCCACCAGGTTATCGCAATAGCGGGCGGCCATATTGATGTCGTGCAGTACGGCAATCACCGTCAGGCCGCGTTCCTGGCTCAGGCGATGGATAAGCGCGAGGACGTCAACCTGATGGGCAATATCCAGCGCCGACGTTGGTTCATCCAACAGCAGGCAGCGGCTGTCTTGTGCGACTAACATCGCAATCCATGCCCGCTGGCGTTCGCCACCGGAAAGGCTATCAACCAGACGATGGGCAAAAGGCTTCAGGCCAACCAGCGTAATCGCCTCTTCAACCAGTTCCCTGTCCGCCACGCCAAAACGGCCCAGCGCGCCGTGCCACGGATAGCGACCAATCGCCACCAGCTCGCGCACGGTCATGCCCTCTGCTGCCGGAAGTTGCTGCGGTAAATAAGCGACTTTGCGCGCAAATTCTTTGCTGCTCCAGCTATCCAGCGGTTGGTCGTTAAGATTGATTTCCCCGGCAGAAGATTTCTGATGGCGGCCAAGCATTTTCAGCAGCGTCGATTTCCCCGATCCGTTATGCCCAATCAAACCCGTCACTTTTCCTACAGGAAAGGTGATAGACAGCGGATGGAGGAGCGTGCGACCGGGTACACGGAAAGTAACGTCAGTGAGGCTAAACGTGGTATCGGGTTGAAGGTGTTTGTCCTGCATGGGAGCCATCTTTGTTGATGGGCACGGCGAACCGTGCCCGAATACACTTAGAAGCGGAATGTTGCAGTCGCAACAACCTGGCGCTCTGCGCCCCAGAAGCAACCATAGGTTTCAAAGCAGCTGGCAACGTATTCACGGTCAAGCAGGTTGTTCACGTTTACCGCGATGCTTGAACCATTCAGACCGAAACGACCGAGGTCATATTTGACCACTGCGTCCAGCACCGCTGCGCTGCCGACTTTAAAGGTGTTAGCCGGGTCGCCGTAGCTTGAACCAATGAAGCGACCGCCCGTACCCAGAGTCAGACCACTCAGCACGCCATCGTTGAAGGTGTAATCACCCCACAGCGAAGCCATGTGTTCTGGCACTTGCGCAGGGGTGTTGCCTTGCAAGTTGGTGTCCTTGGTGTACTCCGCATCGGTATAGGTATATGACGCGGTGACGTTGATGTTGGCATTGAGAGCGGCTTTCGCTTCCAGTTCCACACCACGCGCACGAACTTCACCCGCTGGAACCTGGTTCAAAGCATTTGTTGGGTCAGCCATCAGCGTATCAGACTTGGTCAGCTGATAAACCGCACCGGTAATCACCACCGGCATATCTTTCGGCACATACTTCACGCCCGCTTCGTATTGCTCACCTTTGGAAGGTTCATAAGCGACACGTGGCGTGCTGTACAGGCTAAAGGCGTTAGGCTCGAAAGACTGGCTGTAGCTGATGTATGGTGAAATACCGTTATCAAACAGGTAGTTCACACCGCCACGCCAGGTAAATTGTTTGTCGTTACGCTCGATGTAACCGTTGTCGCTGCGCACCGTGGTCGCTTGCTTAGACCAGTCGTAACGACCGCCCAGCGTAAGCACCCATTTGTCCCACTCAGCCTGATCCTGAACGTAAAGGCCAGTTTGCTCGCTTTCGTTCATCTGATAAGGCACAGCTTCGCCGAAATCAACCGGTTCCATTGGCGGCAGATTATTCAAATCCAGCGGAGGAGCATTACCAAACAAGGCGCTGATATCGTTGCGCATACGCGAGTAATCCACACCGGTTAACAGGGTGTGTTCAACTGCGCCAGTCGCGAAGTTGCTTTGCAGTTGGGTATCGACGCTAAAGTTTTGCAGACGTTCTTTATCAACAACTGTGCCGCGGCCCAAATAGTGTGACTGCTGCTCTGGTGACAATGCCTGACAGTAAACGTTGAAGGCATTCATGCTGTTGTTACACAGCCCGGTGCCGTATGCGCTTTGCTGATCCACTTTCATCTCAGCGAAACGCAGGTTCTGACGCACGGTAAAGGTGTCGTTAAAGCCGTGTTCGAAGCTGTAACCGACCATTTTCTGGTTACGGGAATAGCTGTTGTTCGTGGCACCTTCATTGAAATCGGTTGGCAGGTGACCGCCGCCTGGCAGTGGTTCAACCGTCCCTTCTTTTGGCAACCAGCCGTAATAACCGGTTTCTGGCTCATTCTGGAAATAGGACAAGAAGGTGAAATTAGTCTTGTCATCCGGACGCCATGAGAAAGAAGGCGCGATGGCATAACGCTGCGATTCTGCACCCTGCTGCTGTTCGTTACCTGAACGCGCAACACCGGTCAGGCGGTAGGAATACACGCCATCGTCGTCCAGCGCGTCGCTGAAATCAAAACCAGTCTGGAACAGGCTGTCTGTGCCCATTTTAAACTGAACTTCATGAAGCGGTTCTGTGGTCGGGCGCTTGCTGACCATAGAAACGATACCGCCCGGGCTGCTTTTTCCGTACAACACGGAAGTCGGGCCGCGCATCAGTTCTACACGTTCCAGCATATAAGGGTCGATGACAGCATCGTTATAGAAATCGCCCTGCATTTTCAGGCCATCCAGATAGTTGTTCTGGTTCAGGCCAACAGAGGAAAAGCCACGAATGATAACAAAATCATAGGTGTTCGAAGCGCCACGGCTGCTTACTGTCACGCCGGGGGTGTAACCCAGAGCTTCTTTCACCGACTGGAACTGATGCATCTGCATCTCTTCGTTGGTGACAACCGAAATAGACTGCGGTGTCTTTTCGATTGGGGTGTCTGTTTTAGTCGCGGTCGCGCTGCGTTTAGCCGCGATAGTTGGGGACGGGCCCCACGCGCTTTCATCAGCCGCAGCGTTTGCGGAAACGGTGATGGTGTCTTCTTTAGTTGTTGTGTTGTCTGCTGCAAAACTTGATGCACTCACACCGCTCACGGTGGCCGCAACAAAAAATGCAAGTTTACGGAGAGAGGTGTTGACTGGTTGTCCAGTTCTTAAACGCGCCATTATGGTTTCTCTGATGAAGTGACGAATGATAACGTAAACGATAATTATTATTATGCCCGCAGAATAATAGACGAAACGGAAAGTGCATAGCAAGCAGATCACACCCCTAACGAGTGCGAGGGAATAATAATTAACCAGAGTAATTGCATGGACTTAACAAAAAAGAAAAGCCCCCGTTACAAACGGAGGCTTTTTCAGAATACAGCGAGGATTAGTTACCGCCGAACATGTCCTTAATCCACCCAGCAACGCCATCACTTTTTTCTGGCTGTTGCTGTGGTTGTTGCTGTTGTTGCTGCGGCTGCTGTTGTTGTTGTTGAGGCTGCCCCTGCGACTGGCTAAACGGATTGTTGTTTTGCTCAGCCTGCTGGCTTTGCTGACACAAACCGTCTGGATTCGTCGTCCACACTGGCAACGTACGATCGCCACCACCGCCGCACTGGAAGTAACCCGCGCTATCCACACTCATATCGACGATATCTTCCGGTGGATTGAGCACCAACGGAATTGGCGTCTGGTTAGCAAGGTAGCGCTGATACAACGACATCGCACCGCTTGCACCGTACAGCTTGGTCGGCTGGTTGTTATCACGCCCAACCCAGGTAATCGCCACTTCTTTGCCATCAATACCGGCAAACCAGGTATCGACGTTATCGTTGGTCGTCCCCGTTTTACCTGCCAGATGCAGGTTCGGATATTTGCCACCCAACGCACGCCCTGTACCGCGAGCCATAACCTGCTGCATGGTAAACAGCGTCATATACGCCGCCTGAGGTGGAACAGCTTGTTCGGCCTGCGGGAAGCTTTGATACAACACGGTACCGTCTTCAGCAATTACCGAACGTAACGCCGACAGCGTTGCTCGATTACCGCCGCTGGCAATGGTCTGGAACGCCTGAGCCACTTCGATTGGCGTCAGGTTCAGCGCCCCCAGCAACATAGCCGGAACCGGGTGCAACTGGTTCTGCGGCACGCCGAGTTTGACCCAGGTGTCGGTTACGGCTGGCAAGCCCAGCGCCATACCCAGGTTGACGGTTGGCACGTTCATCGAACGCGTCAGCGCGTCCACGAGCATGACCTTGCCGCTCTCGCTGTAGCGACGGTCATCGTTTTGCGGCGACCACACTTGTCCGTTTGGCTGTTTCAGCGCGATTGGTGCATCGGCAATCCAGGTATTCAGGCGGTACGCATCCGGCTGGCTTAGAGCCGTCAGATAAGTCGCAGGTTTTGCCAGAGAACCAATGGATCGACGCGCCTGCATCGCACGGTTAAAGCCTGCAAATTGCGTTTCTGCCCCGCCGACCATGGCACGAACTTCGCCGGTCGAACGGTCAACAATCACCATGGCCGCTTCGAGATCTTTGAGCTTACGGGAGGCACGCAGTACCGGAACCCCTTCGCTCACCGCTTTTTCTGCCGCATCCTGGGAAACGGAGTCAAACGTAGTAAAGATCTTCACGCCAGACAGGTCTTTAACTTTATCGCCAAGTTTTGTCTGGAGTTCGTTACGCACCATCTGCATAAACGCAGGCTGTGGCGAAATCACACCACCACGCGGTTGCACACCCAGCGGGCGAGCACTCAGCATGTCGTACAATTCCTGGTCGATCACCTTCTGCTCTTGCAGCAGGCGCAACACAAGGTTACGTCGCTCCAGCGCCAGTTTCGGGTTACGCCACGGGTTGTAAATCGACGCTCCTTTCACCATACCCACCAGCAATGCTTGCTGGTCGAGGCTCAGTTCTTCAACCGGGCGACCGAAATAGTACAGGCTCGCCAGTGGGAAGCCGCGAATTTCGTTATCGCCGCTCTGGCCGAGATACACTTCGTTCAGGTACAGCTCAAGAATGCGATCTTTGCCGTAACGCGCATCCATGATCAACGCCATGTACGCTTCGTTCGCTTTACGCCAGTAAGAGCGTTCGCTCGACAAGAACAGGTTCTTAACCAACTGCTGCGTCAGCGTACTCGCGCCCTGCACGGTACGACCGGCAGTGAGGTTAGCCAGCACCGCACGACCGATAGAGTAGAAGCTGATGCCATCGTGCTCATAGAAATGACGGTCTTCAGTGGCAATCAGGGTATCAACCAACAGTTCCGGGAAACCGGTGCGCGGCACAAACAGACGCTGCTCGCCATTCGGCGAAGACAACATAGTGATCAGGCGCGGATCCAGACGGAAGAAACCGAAGCTACGGTTGTTGTCCATATTCTGGATAGAGTCCAGATGGTCGCCATCAAACACCAGACGTGCGCGGATCTGCCCTTCTTTACTGTCAGGGAAATCGAACGGACGACGGATCATCTCGATGCTATTGCCCTGCACCGTAAACTCACCAGGACGCGTCATTTTAGTTACCTGACGGTACTGAGTCGCTTCCAGTAGGTTGACCATCTCTTTTTTGCTGTACGGCATATCCGGCTCAAGGTTCACCATACGGCCATAAACTGCCGCCGGGAGCTGCCAGACTTTGCCATCAATGCGCGTGCGAATCTTCTGGTCAAGGTAGACGCCGTAAATCACAAACAGCACCACGAAGACCACAAACAGTTTTACTAAGAACCACAACCAGCGGCGCTTTTTACGTGGCGGACGGCCATTGCCGCTGCCTTTTCCTTTACGTGGCGGCATCGGTTCCTCGTCATCGTAATCATCGTCATAATCCGCGTCGTATTCCTCTTCCCGGACTCGACGACGGCTGACTTTCTCTTTTGCGGGACGTGAAGGTTTGCCTTTACGTCCAATAGGTTCGCGGTCATTCCCCGCCATTGCTTTCTCCACCAAAATAAGGCGCACGGCCTGATTTTCCTTTCTTTCGCTAAACGCAAAAGAGGAAATCTCTCAAAGTTATTGGTACTTTTTAGTGCGCCGCGTTGGCAGCGCATCTGCTGGCGAATCCGGCCAGACGTGCTTTGGATAACGTCCTTTCATCTCTTTTTGCACTTCCCGGTATGCACCGTTCCAGAATGCGGTTAAATCACGCGTTATCTGCAAAGGGCGCTGCGCCGGGGAGAGCAGTTCCAGAACCAGCGGCACACGACCATCGGCAATCACCGGTGTTTGTGCCTCGCCAAACATTTCTTGCATACGAACCGCAAGAACAGGCGGGTTTTCATCGTCATAGCGAATCGCTATCTGGCTTCCGGTCGGCACAGTGTAATGAGTTGGCAGCGCACTATCCAGACGTACGCGCGCGTTCCAGTCGAGCAAGTTCTGTAACGCACGTGTGACATCAATGTTTTTTAATGCCCGCAGCGAGTGTACACCATGCAGTTCAGGTAATAACCAGCGATCTAGCTCTCCCAGCAAGGCGTTGTCTGAAACTTCAGGCCATTGCAGTTCGGGCAGCCATTTTGCCGCACAGGCCAGACGTGTTCTGAACTGTTGCGCCTGAGGCGACCAGTTCAAAACGGCCAGACCCTTATCACGAATGCCGTTAAGCATCGCCTGATGCAGCTCGTCTTCGGATGGTTTTGCCAGTGGCTGAACTTTCAGCACCAGTTTACCGATTTGCATGCGACGAAACGCTTTCAGCGTGCCTTGCGTTTCATCCCATTCCACGGAGTCGCTTTGGGTTAGCAGCGCCGGACACTGCGCCGCAAGCGCGTCGATGTCCAGAGGAATGGCCTGCAAAATACGGGCGTCGGGCGTATTGCTCCCCTGCAACAATAGCGGCGCTAACAGCCATTCATAACGCGTTAGCGGATCGTCCTGGTTGAGCATCGCCCCCATGCCGTTGGCTAACTGGTAACGGCCATCCAGGCCCCGACGGCGAGCGATTCTGTCGGGGAAGGCCTGCGCCAATAACGGTGCGGCAAGAGAAAAATCGGCTTCGCCGCCACGGCTGTTCAACCTTTTTAATAATTGCCCGCTGCGCTGCTGCCAGTTTTCCTGACGACGGCTAAACACGTTCCGCAAATCGCTGTCCTGGCCTCGCGGTGGCTCTTCAAGAATCGCCGTCAGGCGGGCAGCCGTCGCCTGTTCATCTGCCGTTTTCGCATTGACTAACATGGCGGCGAAACGCGGGTCATTACCGAGACTCGCCATTTTCTGGCCTGTAGACGTAAGTCGGTTTTGCTCATCAAGCGCGTTGAGCTGGCGTAATAAAGTGCGCGCAGCCGCAATATTGGCGGCAGGCGGCGTATCAAGCCAGGTCAGTTGATTCAGGTCTGAGCAGCCCCATTGCAGTAAATCGAGCAGCAAACCGGAGAGGTCACTTTGCAGGATTTCCGGCTCGCTTTGAGCGCTCGCACGCTCAGCCTGCTCGGCGCTGATAAGATGTAAACAAATCCCAGGCTCCAGACGCCCTGCTCGCCCAGCACGCTGAATCATCGACGCCTGGCTAATACGCTGAGTGATAAGGCGCGTTAACCCGGTGCGCACATCAAAACGGGCAACGCGCTCTTGCGCGCAGTCCACGACCAGACGAATGCCTTCGATGGTCAGACTGGTTTCGGCGATATTGGTCGCCAGTACCACTTTGCGCATGCCGTTCTGCGCAGGCAAAATCGCTTTGCGCTGCTCGCCCAAAGGCAATGCACCATATAACGGACAAAGCTGAACATCGCTTGCGACGCGCTCTTGCAGTTGCTGCGCGACACGCTGAATTTCACTCACACCGGGCAAAAACAGCAACAACGAGCCTGACTCTTCACGCAGCAAATTCGCCACCGCAATGGCGACGGCTTCATCAAAACGTTGGTGAGTCGAAAGCGGGCTGTAGCGACGATCTACCGGAAATGCCCGTCCTTCAGAACTGATAACCGGCGCTTGAGGTAAACATTGCTGCAAGCGTGAGTTATCAAGCGTTGCGGACATAATCAGGAGTTTAAGATCGTCACGTAACCCTTGTTGCACGTCGAGTAACAGCGCCAGCGCCAGATCGGCTTGCAGACTGCGTTCGTGGAATTCATCGAGGATAACCAGCGCCACCCCGGTGAGTTCAGGATCGTGCTGAATCATGCGCGTCAAAATACCTTCGGTCACGACTTCAAGCTGCGTATTTGGCCCTACACAGGTTTCGGCACGCATCCGGTAGCCGACTGTTTCACCGGGCTTTTCACCCAATAATTCTGCCAGACGCTGTGCAACATTACGTGCCGCCAGGCGACGAGGTTCCAGCAGTAAAATGCGTCCACCTAAGTTTTCCTGCTGTAAAATCTGCAACGGCAACCAGGTTGATTTACCGGCACCCGTTGGCGCGCTCAGTAAAACCTGCGGCGCGTTTTGCAAGGCGTTAAGAATATCGGGTAGCACTGCGGCAACCGGTAATGACGACACAGACGGCTCCAAACGGGTATGATGCGAAGTTCGCTATTGTAGCATTACGACAAGACATTATTGAGAGAACCAATATGGCTGAGACTCGCCGTCTGTTTTTTGCCCTTGAGCTACCCAAAGAGGTGCAACAACAGATTATCCACTGGCGCGCCACACAGTTCCCTGAAGATACCGGACGCCCGGTGGCCGCCGAAAACTTGCATCTGACGCTGGCCTTTTTGGGTGATGTCAGTGCGGATAAACAAAAAGCGTTGAGCCAACTCGCCGGGCGCATTCGACAGAAAGGTTTTACCCTGGCGATAGACGATGCCGGGCAATGGCTGCGCTCGAACGTTGTGTGGATTGGCCCGCGTCACGCACCTTTAGGATTAATTCAACTGGCGAATATGTTACGTTCCCAGGCGGCGCGTAATGGCTGTTACCAAAGCCCGCAGCCGTTTCATCCGCATATCACGCTCTACCGCAACACGCCGCGAGCAGTCACCATCCCACCCGCTAATTTTCGCTGGCAGTTTAAGGTCGATGAATTTGCCCTGTATGAGTCTGTATTCAGACAGGGCCGCACTCGTTACCAGGAATTACAACGCTGGACACTAAGTAATAAGGAAGAGTGAATGGAATTTACCCCGCCGTTGCAGCAGGCCACGCTGATCAAACGCTACAAACGTTTTCTGGCTGATGTGGTAACTCCGTCTGGTGAAGAATTGACGTTACATTGCCCAAACACAGGGGCAATGACCGGCTGTGCAACGCCCGGCGACACTGTTTGGTATTCCACGTCTGATAGCCCGACCCGCAAATATCCTCACACCTGGGAAATAACACAGACGCAAAACGACGAGTTTATTTGTGTGAATACGTTGCGCGCAAACGCCGTCGTGAAGGAGGCGCTAAGTACAGAAAGCATCGCGGAATTAACGGGTTACACCACCATCAAAAGCGAAGTGAAATACGGCGCTGAGCGCAGCCGCATTGATTTTATGTTACAAGCAGATTGCAAGGTTAACTGCTATATTGAAGTGAAATCAGTCACGTTATCACAACAAGGATGTGGCTATTTCCCAGACGCTGTCAGCCTCCGTGGCCAGAAGCATTTGCGGGAATTGATGAGCGTGGTTTTGCAGGGCGAACACGCAGTATTGCTGTTTGCAGTATTGCATTCTGCTATTACTCAAGTGTCCCCGGCACGCCACATCGACGCAAAATACGCGCAACTGTTATACGAGGCGCAACAGTGCGGAGTTGAAATAATTGCTTATAAGGCCGAACTTTCTGCCCGAGGGCTTACTCTAATTTCGCCGTTGCCTGTCTGTTTATAATTTCTTAATAAAGAGCAGTTAACGTTTGTCTGTTTTGTGTGCTGGCGGCTCGCGTAAATACGCTTTTCTTCACAGGGTTGTCAAGAGAGGAATTTATATAATTGCCATCCTGAAAAGCATCTGCTATTTATAGCGGCCTGATTTTCCCCCGAACAGGGGACCGATAGTGCGTGTTAAGGAGAAACAACATGCAAGAAGGGCAAAAGCGTAAAACATCGTCCCTGAGTATCCTCGCCATCGCTGGGGTGGAGCCATATCAGGAGAAAGCGGGCGAAGAGTATATGAACGAAGCCCAGCTGTCGCACTTCAAGCTAATTCTTGAAGCCTGGCGTAGCCAACTTATGGATGAAGTTGATCGCACGGTGACGCATATGCAAGACGAAGCAGCAAACTTCCCGGACCCGGTAGACCGTGCAGCCCAGGAAGAAGAGTTCAGCCTCGAACTGCGTAACCGTGACAGGGAACGTAAACTGATCAAGAAAATCGAGAAGACTCTCAAGAAAGTAGAAGACGAAGATTTCGGCTACTGCGAATCTTGTGGCGTTGAAATCGGCATCCGCCGCCTCGAAGCTCGCCCGACAGCTGATTTGTGCATTGATTGCAAAACGTTGGCAGAAATCCGCGAAAAACAAATGGCTGGCTAACAGCTCGCGATTTCATCACTTTCAAAGGCGGGAGTCTCTCCCGCCTTATTCATTTCTAGCTCCCTGAAAAATGACCACATCTCACTACATTGGGCGCTTTGCACCCTCGCCTTCGGGTGAACTCCATTTCGGTTCGTTAATTGCCGCACTCGGCAGTTATCTACAAGCTCGCTCAAAACACGGCCAATGGCTGGTGCGCATCGAAGATATCGACCCGCCGCGTGAAGTTCCTGGCGCCGCCGCGACCATATTGCAGCAATTAGACCATTACGGTTTGCATTGGGATGGCGAGGTTTTATGGCAATCACAACGCCATGAGGCTTATCGTGAAGCCCTTTCGTTTTTACAACAGCAAGGTTTGAGTTATTACTGCACCTGTACTCGCAGCCGAATTCAACAAATCGGCGGGTTTTACGATGGCCATTGCCGCACGCTAAATCACGGGCCAGATAATGCGGCACTGCGTTTTGTGCAGCGCCATCCGGTATTAAGTTTTGAAGATAAACTATACGGAACGTTAATTGCTGACGCCCCCCTGGCGCGTGAAGATTTTATCATTCACCGTCGTGATGGGTTATTCGCGTATAATCTTGCTGTAGTGGTAGATGATAATTTCCAGGGCGTGAGCGAAATTGTGCGCGGTGCCGATTTAATTGAGCCAACCGTTCGACAAATTTCGCTGTATCAACAATTTGGCTGGAAGGTTCCAGATTACGTTCATTTGCCTTTGGTGCTTAATGAACATGGCGCAAAATTATCGAAGCAAAACCACGCGCCAGCCCTTCCACAAGGCGATCCGCGTCCCGTAATCCATGCTGCGCTAACATTTTTGAATCAGCCGGAAATCGCTCATTGGCAAGATTTGACGTTGAGTGAGTTGCTCACTCAAGCGGTACAAACCTGGTCGCTGAAGGCCATTGTGCCAGACTCGTCGTGAATACGTCGTTCTCAAATGCCACACACTGAGCTATGATTAGCCGCTGTTTTTTTTGTCCCTATGATTGACACTGCCGAGGTGTACTATTTTTACCCGAGTCGCTAATTTTTGCCGCAAGGTGCTTAACCGCGATGACGTCGTGGTCGAGGAGAATGAAGATCTCCCGCAAATCACGGTAATTCCGCGTGACCAGCACGCTCTGTCCCGCAAAGATATCAGTGAAAATGCCCTCAAGGTGCTCTATCGTCTGAACAAAGCAGGCTATGAGGCTTACCTCGTGGGTGGCGGTGTTCGTGACCTTTTGCTTGGCAAACGCCCGAAAGACTTTGACGTCACCACCAGCGCAACACCGGATCAGGTTCGTAAACTGTTCCGCAACTGCCGCCTGGTTGGCCGCCGCTTCCGTCTGGCTCACGTCATGTTTGGGCCGGAAATCATTGAAGTCGCCACTTTCCGTGGGCATCACGAAGAGCAGAAGTCTGATAAGCAGACTTCCCAGACCGGCCAGAACGGTATGTTGCTGCGCGACAACATCTTTGGTTCTATCGAAGAAGATGCCCAGCGCCGTGATTTCACCATCAATAGCCTCTATTACAGCGTGGCTGATTTCTCAGTGCGTGATTATGTCGGTGGCCTGCGTGATTTACGCAACGGCGTTATCCGCTTAATTGGCGACCCTGAAACCCGCTATCGCGAAGACCCGGTGCGTATGCTGCGTGCTGTGCGTTTCGCCGCCAAGCTGAATATGACGATTAGCCCGGAAACCGGCGAGCCGATTCCGCGTTTAGCTACCCTGATTAATGACGTGCCCCCTGCCCGCTTGTTTGAAGAGTCCCTGAAACTTCTGCAAGCTGGCCACGGTTACGCGACCTACGAATTACTGCGTGAATATCACCTGTTCCAACCATTATTCCCGACTATCACCCGCTACTTTACCGAGCAAGGTGACAGCCCGATGGAGCTCATGATTGCTCAGGTGCTGAAGAACACCGATAACCGTATTCATAACGATATGCGCGTTAATCCGGCCTTCTTGTTCTCCGCAATCTTCTGGTATCCGCAGCTTGAGATGGCTCAGAAGCTGACTCAGGAAAGCGGCCTTGCTTATATGGACGCATTCGCACTGGCAATGAATGAAGTGCTGGATGAAGCCTGCCGTGCGCTGGCTATTCCTAAACGCATTACCACACTGGTGCGTGATATCTGGGGCTTGCAGCTTCGCCTGTCGCGCCGCCAGGGCAAACGCGCATGGAAACTGATGGAGCATCCTAAGTTCCGTGCGGCGTACGATTTGCTGGCACTGCGTGCCGAAGTGGAAAACAACAGCGAACTCCAACGCCTGACCAAATGGTGGGGTGAATTCCAGGTCGCAGCGCCCCCTGCGCAAAAAGATATGCTTGATGTGTTAGGGGATGAACCAGCGGCTCGCCGTCGCCATCGCCGGCCGCGTAAACGTGCACCGCGTAGCGGAGGAAGTGCATGACACTGGCGTTTATCGCCCTTGGCAGCAACCAGGCGTCACCGCTTGAGCAAGTGACTCACGCGCTTGACGCCATTGCAACCATTCCGCAAAGCCGGGTGGTTGCTATTTCCTCTTTCTACCGCACCCCGCCACTCGGCCCGCAAGACCAACCTGATTACTTAAATGCTGCCGTCGCACTAGAAACTGAACTGTCTGCGGAAGACTTACTGGCTCATACTCAACGTATTGAGTTAGAGCATGGTCGTGTGCGCAAAGCAGAACGTTGGGGGCCGCGTACGCTCGATCTCGATATTATGCTGTTCGGTAATCTGACTATCGCCACACCTACGCTTACCGTGCCGCATTACGATATGAAAAACCGCGCATTTATGCTGGTTCCGCTGCTGGAAATTGCGCCTGAATGCGCGTTCCCTGGTGGACAACGCGTGGCTGACGTTTTAAAACACCTCTCCCAGGATGGGATTAGTTTGTGGTAACCAGGGACGTGTTCATTTAATTAATATCATTCCGGGACTGCCATGAAACCAACCACCATGTCTCAGTTGCGCCAGTGGAAACAGGCTCAACGCAAATTCGCGACAATCACCGCCTACGATTTCAGCTTTGCAAAACTGTTTGCCGATGAAGGCATTGGCGTGATGCTGGTTGGCGATTCGTTAGGGATGACCGTTCAGGGCCACGACTCCACTCTGCCCGTCACCGTGCAGGATATTGCCTACCACACACGCGCCGTGCGCCGTGGTGCGCCAAATTGCCTGCTGCTGGCCGACCTGCCGTTTATGTCTTACGCCACGCCTGAACAAACCTTTGCCAACTCCGCCGAACTGATGCGCGCCGGTGCCAATATGGTCAAGCTTGAAGGCGGTCGTTGGCTGGCTGACACTGTCAAAATGCTGACCGAGCGTGCCGTTCCCGTTTGCGGGCATTTGGGTCTGACGCCGCAATCGGTCAACATTTTCGGTGGCTATAAAATTCAGGGACGTGATGAGGCTGCTGCGCAAACGCTGTTTGATGATGCCGTCGCTCTCGAAGCCGCAGGAGCACAACTGTTAGTGCTCGAGTGCGTGCCGGTTGCACTGGCGAAACGCATTACTGACGCGCTGACCATTCCGGTTATCGGCATCGGTGCAGGCAACGTCACTGACGGGCAGATTCTGGTGATGCATGATGCATTTGGCATTACCGGCGGCCATATTCCAAAGTTTGCGAAAAACTTCCTCACCGGAACCGGTGATATGCGCGCTGCGGTGCGACAGTACATTTCCGAAGTTGAGTCCGGCACCTATCCAGGTGAAGAACACAGTTTCCACTGACAGGAGAAGGGTTGTGTTGATTATCGAAACCATACCGCTGTTACGTCAGCAAATTCGCCGCTGGCGCCAGGAAGGCAAACGCATCGCGCTGGTGCCGACGATGGGCAACCTGCATGACGGCCATATGAAGCTGGTCGATGATGCCAAAAGCCGCGCCGATGTGGTGGTCACCACTATTTTTGTTAATCCAATGCAGTTTGACCGTCCGGATGATTTAACCCGCTACCCGCGCACCTTGCAGGAAGATTGCGAAAAGCTCAACCGTCGCAAAGTGGATTTGGTATTTGCACCTGCTCCTGCCGATATTTACCCGCAAGGCCTGGATTCTCAGACCTTTGTCGAAGTGCCAGGCCTCTCGACAATGCTTGAAGGCGCAAGTCGCCCTGGGCATTTCCGTGGCGTTTCGACCATCGTCAGCAAGCTGTTTAATATGGTGCAGCCTGACATCGCTTGCTTCGGCGAAAAAGACTTCCAGCAAGTCGCCGTGATCCGCAAAATGGTGGCGGACATGGGCTACGACATTGAAATCATCGGCGTGCCAACGGTGCGTGCAAAAGATGGCCTGGCGCTGAGTTCACGTAATGGTTATCTGACCGCCGAGCAGCGCAAAATCGCGCCGGGTTTGCACAAGGTGATGCAGTCAATTGCCGATAAACTGCGTGCCGGTGAGCGTGATACCGAAGAGATGCTGGCGATTGCCGCAACCGAGCTTAACGAAAAAGGTTTCCGCTCCGACGACCTGCAAATCCGCGATGCCGATACCCTGCTGGAGCTAAATGTTGAAAGCAAACGCGCTGTTGTTTTAATGGCCGCGTGGCTGGGTCAGGCGCGTTTGATTGATAATATTCAGGTCGAACTGGCGCAGTAGACAGCGTCATAAAATCGGGCAATACTGCCCGACTAAATTCCGGTGGCAAGCACTCTGGCTTGCTGCTTACGTAACTCTAGTGATGAAGGTTTAAGCTATGATACGCACCATGCTGCAAGGCAAACTTCACCGTGTCAAAGTGACGCAGGCGGATTTGCACTATGAAGGCTCCTGCGCCATCGATCAGGACTTCCTTGAGGCGGCAGGCATTCTGGAATATGAAGCCATTGATATTTATAACGTCACCAACGGTAAGCGTTTTTCAACTTACGCTATCGCTGGCGAACGTGGTTCTAAAATCATTTCGGTAAATGGCGCCGCGGCACACTGTGCTGATGTTGGTGACATTCTGATTATCGCCACTTACGTCACCATGCCGGATGAGCAAGCGCGTAGCTGGCAGCCAAAAGTGGCCTATTTCGATGGCGATAACGACATGAAACGCCTGGCGAAAGCCGTACCGGTTCAGGTGGCATAACCCCTGAGTTTTAGTAAGAAAAAGACCTGCTTTATTAAGCAGGTCTTTTTTTGTCTCAAGACTGCGGCTGGTTACTGATAAGCCGCGACATCGTTTCCAGCGAATCAGTACGCAGAATATAAAGCCGTTTTAGCAAAAACGGATTATCTCCCGGTTTCACCTTCCCGCGCACCGTTGTCACCGCCATATGGAACCCCGCATCATTCGCGGCTTGTACCGCTTTATCGTTGTAGCCGCCAAACGGATACGACAGGTATAAAACATGCGGATTAAACTGGGCCAGCGCGCGTCTTGAATGCTCAAAATCGAGCAGAATATTGCGATAGGTTCGGCGTAAAAGTGTCGGCTGGCGGTTGGCGTCAACGCGATGCAAAAAATGCGTATGCGACTGGATATCAAACACATCCTGACTGCCCTGCAATTCCGAGAGACTCATAAATTGCAGCGATTTTGGATTCCAGAGTTGCGGGTGCGCTTTTATGCGCGACGAAATAATAAAGGACGTTGCTTTAAAACCGTACTCTTTAAGAATTGGGTAAGCGTAGCGATAAACCGATTTCAGGCCATCATCAAACGTAATCACCACCGCCCGCGCTGGCAGGTTCATGCGGTTACGCACATAGCCCTCAAGCTGGTACATCGTGAGTGTGGTGTAACCCGTATCGCGCAGCCAGGTCATTTGGTTACTAAATGCAACAACCGAGGTAGTGGTTGAGGTATGACGGAAGCGGGTGTTCTCTTCATCGCGCAAGATGTGGTGATAGGTCAGCACCGGAATGCCGTTATCGGGCTGCGCATCAAGGCTGCTGACATACCCAAGACGGTTGCCAATCCGAATTTGATACCAGGTCTGGTTTAAACGGTCTTTCAGTTTAGCAATGATCGGATAACGCAAATTATCTGCCAGCGTGCCAAACGGTGCGCTGCCGTTGTCGGGTGCGTTGTATACCGTGACATCGCGGAAAGTGACCAGATTCTGATTACTGAGCGGCTTGTTCAAATCACCCAATCGGTCTTCGACGCGCTGTTTCCCCGACACCGGCTCGAGGTGGGTTTTATCAATAAAACCGGTACCAAAACCGAAACTAAACTCATAATAATCCGCGGCAATTGGCACGACGGCCAGTATTTGCCCTTCCTCAATTGTGCCCACAGAAATGACTTTGTCCCCAACCTGCGCCCAGATATCGGCGTCTTCGGTGGTCTGCATGTATTGCGCGGGGGTGTGATGGCTGCTGAGCAGGCTGGCATTCGCACTGCTGCCACAAATGAGCATCAACACGGAAAAAAGAAGGCGAGTTAGCATAACGAGTTTGATTGCACTGAGTGTCTCAATGGCGGAAAGAGTCGCCATTCTAACAAAAGATCACTCAATACCAATCTTTCAAATCAATATTGGTGGAGTAGGACGAACGGGGGATTCTTTTGTTGTTGATGCCAAAGGCTGGTGATATCACCGCCCCCCTGCTCAACAATACGGTCGCGAAATTGTTCGCTGGTCAGCGTTTCACGCTGGGCGCGCATCGCAAATAACGTGGGAAGCGTGACGCCAGAAATCACCTCGCAATGAGAATGTTGGTGGCTCATCAGCGCCGCAGTACGGTATGGCGCCGCACCGGTTTGGTCGGTCAGAAAAATAACGCCATCGCCGGAGTCGCAGTTATACAACGCATCGCACATCATCCGGCTCAGCATATTGGTGCTCAGCCCTTTCCAGTAATTCACCGCGCAGCATTGCGGCTGCGGGCCAAAACGTCGCTCGATTGCATCCAGCATATCCTGAGCATAATAGTCATGACCGGCAATAACCCAACCTAACATGGCGTTCTCCTTTTCGCAGAGCGCAAGTGTGCCAGAGCGAAAAGTAAGCTCCCTGATGCTAATCAAAACTGAGTAAGAAAATTCTTCGATAACCCCCCATTTCGGGGGTATCGATATTAGCTGCGCAGGCCGCGACCGCGTTGAATCAGATACCAGCACAGAATGTAGAAGGCCAGGATAAAGCCCACCAGCACTGCAACGGTAAACAACAGCGGCACGTCATTGATGCCGAGGAAACCATACCGGAAGCCGCTAATCATATACACCACCGGGTTAAGGTGAGACAGCGCTTTCCAGAAGGGTGGCAACAATGAAAGAGAGTAGAACACGCCGCCTAAATAGGTCAGCGGAGTCAGCACGAAGGTGGGAATCAGGCTAATGTCGTCAAAGGTTTTGGCAAACACAGCGTTCAGCAAACCGGCCAGCGAGAACAAAATGGCGGTCAGTAACAGCGTCAACGCGACAAACAGCCACGAGTGAACCTGGAATGGCACGAAGAACAATGAAACAGCCGTCACCAGAATGCCAACACACAGGCCACGCGCCACGCCACCGCCAACATAGCCCGCGATGATAATGTGGGTTGGCACCGGAGCCACCAGCAACTCTTCAATATTGCGCTGGAATTTGGCGCTAAAGAATGAAGAAGCCACGTTGGCATAAGAGTTGGTGATCACCGCCATCATGATCAAACCCGGCACGATAAATTGCATGTAGGTGAAACCATGCATGGAGCCGATCTGCGAGCCAATCAGATTACCAAAGATAATAAAATACAACGTCATGGTGATGACTGGCGGCACCAAAGTTTGAATCCAGATACGCGTGAAACGGTGAATTTCTTTGGTCCAGATACTTTTTAACGCGACCCAATAGAGATGCATCATGCCTTTCCTCCTTTCGGGCCGTTAACCAGCGTGACGAACAACTCTTCCAGACGGTTAGCTTTGTTACGCATACTTAACACCTGAACTCCTTGCGAGCTTAACTGGCTGAATACGCTATTAATCCCTTGCTCACGCAGCACTTCCACTTCAAGTGTTGAGGTGTCCACCAGGCGATACTGGTAGCCATCGAGTTTGGGCAGCGGGCTTTTCGGCGCAAGATCGAGAATAAACGTTTCTGATTTCAGCTTTGAAAGTAATGACTTCATCGAGGTATTTTCTACCAGCTCGCCGTTTTGAATAATGCCGATATTGCGGCACAGCATTTCTGCTTCTTCAAGGTAGTGAGTGGTCAGAATGATGGTGGTGCCTTTATCGTTCAGATCTTTCAGGAAGCCCCACATAGAACGGCGAAGTTCGATATCAACACCCGCCGTTGGCTCATCGAGGATCAGCAGTTTTGGCTCGTGCATTAAGGCACGGGCAATCATCAAACGGCGCTTCATGCCGCCGGATAACATACGTGCACGTTCGTTGCGTTTTTCCCACAGATCGAGCTGTTTCAGGTACTTTTCGCTACGCGCGATGGCATCAGCACGTTCGACGCCGTAATAACCCGCCTGATGCACCACAATTTGCTGCACGGTTTCAAACGGGTTGAAGTTAAATTCTTGCGGCACCAGTCCGAGCTGACGTTTGGCGTTAACCACGTCTTTTTCCAGGTCGTAACCAAACACACGAACCCGGCCAGAAGTTTTATTAACCAGCGAACTGATGATACCGATGGTGGTAGATTTCCCTGCGCCATTCGGCCCCAGCAGCGCATAAAAATCACCTGCTTCAACACGAAGATCTATGCCACGTAGCGCCTGAACACCGCCAGCATAGGTTTTCGTTAACTGTTCCAGTTCTAATGCAATTGTCATGGATATACGGTTACCTTGTCCGGTACAAAAAAGTTAAGCTGTTTAAAAATTATTTCAGTTGCACTATCAGTTGCCCTATATTACCTCAACGCACTTCTTCCGTTACAGGTTGTTAACTTCCATGAAAGACATAGATACCCTCATCAGCAATAACCAGGTCTGGTCAAAACTGATGGAGGACGAAGACCCGGGCTTTTTCGAACGTTTGTCTCAAGCCCAAAAGCCTCGCTTCTTGTGGATTGGCTGTTCTGATAGTCGTGTACCCGCAGAGCGTCTGACCGGCCTTGAGCCTGGCGAGTTGTTTGTTCACCGCAATGTCGCAAACCTGGTTATTCATACGGACTTGAATTGCCTTTCCGTTGTGCAGTATGCGGTTGATGTTCTTGAAGTTGAACACATTATTATTTGCGGTCACTACGGATGTGGCGGTGTACAAGCGGCGGTTGAGAACCCGGACTTAGGGCTTATCAACAACTGGTTGCTGCACATTCGCGATATCTGGTTCAAGCATAGTTCGCTACTGGGAGAACTCCCACCGGAGCAGCGCCTGGACACACTTTGCGAGCTGAATGTGATGGAGCAGGTTTATAACCTCGGTCATTCCACCATTATGCAGTCTGCGTGGAAACGCGGGCAAAAAGTGACAGTTCACGGTTGGGCTTACGGTATTCACGATGGTCGCCTGCGCGATTTAGAAGTCACCGCTACCAGCCGAGAATCGCTGGAGCAAGGTTACCGCAGCGGGATTTCAAACCTGCAAAACTCTCATATCAGCCATAAGAATAGAACACCTTCGCAGTAAGTCAGATAGCAAAAAGGGCCTTAAAGGCCCTTTTTTAATGAATGCTACCGACTTATTCGTCCAGCAGAACCACTTTGCCGACGTACGGCAGATGGCGATAACGCTGAGCGTAATCAATACCATAACCCACTACGAACTCGTCAGGAATGGCGAAACCCACCCACTCCACGTTCACGTCAACTTCGCGGCGTTCCGGTTTATCCAGCAGCGTACAAATCGCCAGTGACTTTGGCTCACGCAGGCTCAGGATCTCACGCACTTTGCTCAAGGTATTACCGGAGTCGATAATATCTTCGACGATCAGCACATCTTTACCGCGAATATCCTCATCAAGATCTTTCAGGATTTTCACATCACGGGTGGTAGACATGCCGCTGCCGTAACTCGATGCGGTCATAAAATCGACTTCGTGGGGCACTTGCACTTCACGGCACAGGTCCGCCATGAACATAAACGAGCCACGCAGCAGGCCAACCAGCACCATATCACTACCGCTATCACGATAATGTTCAGTGATCTCACGACCCAGTTCAGCGATACGGGCTTTGATCTCCGCTTCGGGGATCATCACTTCAACAGTATGTTTCATAGTTATAACCATATGATTTAAAAATAAATCATTCGATGTCGGTTAAATATCAGCCAACACAAAATATTCAGGCCAGCAGTATAACAGCAAAACCCATTCCCGTGCCCAATTGGTAAAAAAGCCATTTATGTGATGAATATCACACTTGTTAATAACTATAATGAATTGCTATCAAACTTTTAAGAGCGTGATAATTGTGAAAACAAATAACAGTGGTTCGCGAGTCATCGCAACCTTAACAGTCCTGTTTGCGGTACTGAGCGGGCTGTATTTATTTATTGGCGGGATATGGTTAGTGGCAATTGGTGGGTCCTGGTACTACCCAATTGCAGGCGCGGTGATGCTCATCACCGCATGGTTACTTTGGCAACGTAAAGCTCTGGCACTTTGGATTTATGCCGCATTACTGCTTTGCACCGTCGCGTGGTCTGTCTGGGAAGTCGGTTTCGATTTCTGGGCATTAACCCCGCGTTTAGACGTTCTGTTCTTCTTCGGCGTGTGGTTACTGCTGCCGTTTGTGTACCGTCAGCTGATTAAGCCATCAGCGGGTGCGGCTCCGGCATTGGGCGCGGTATTAGTCATCACCGTGATTGGGCTGGTCTGGGCGGTATTTAACGACCCACAAGAGATCAACGGCACGCTCAGTGCTGATGCTCAAACGCATCCGGCGGCGAGCGCCACCATTCCGGATGCCGACTGGCCTGCGTATGGTCGCAACCAGGAAGGCCAACGCTACTCTCCTTTGAAGCAGATCAACGATAAAAACGTCGGTGAGCTTAAAGAAGCGTGGACCTTCCAGACCGGTGATGTGAAACGCGCAAGCGATCCAGGTGAAATCACGAACGAAGTGACCCCGATTAAAATCCGCGACACGCTGTACCTGTGTACTGCGCACCAGCAATTATTTGCGCTGGATGCAGCCACCGGTAAGCAGAAGTGGAAGTTCGATCCGCGTCTGGATACCAACCCTTCATTCCAGCACGTGACCTGTCGTGGCGTTTCTTACCACGAAGCGAAAGCGGCTAACTCAAGCCCGGATGTGGTTTCAGACTGCCCACGTCGAATCATTCTTCCGGTGAATGATGGCCGCCTGTTTGCGATTAATGCCGATAACGGTCAGCTCTGCGAAAGCTTTGCTAACAAAGGCATTCTGAATCTGCAAACCAACATGCCGGTCACCACACCTGGTATGTATGAGCCAACTTCACCGCCCATCATCACCGATAAAGTGATCGTGATTGCAGGTGCTGTGACGGATAACTACTCGACGCGCGAGCCGTCTGGTGTGATTCGTGGGTTTGATGTGAACAGCGGCAAGCTGCTGTGGGCATTCGACCCGGGTGCGAAAGACCCGAATACCGTTCCGGGCGATGAACACCACTTCACCATTAACTCACCAAACTCCTGGGCACCTGCGGCCTACGACGCGAAGCTTGATTTGGTGTACCTGCCGATGGGTGTTACCACTCCCGATATCTGGGGCGGCAACCGCACACCGGAACAGGAGCGTTATGCCAGCAGCATTCTGGCGCTGAACGCCACCACCGGCAAACTGGCCTGGTCTTATCAAACAGTTCACCATGACCTGTGGGATATGGACATGCCGTCGCAGCCAACGCTTGCGGATATTACCGTTAAAGGCGAAACCGTTCCGGTTATCTATGCGCCTGCGAAAACCGGTAACATTTTTGTGCTCGACCGTCGTGACGGCAAACTGGTGGTTCCGGCTCCGGAAAAACCAGTGCCACAAGGTGCTGCGAAAGGCGATTACGTGACGCCAACTCAGCCGTTCTCGGATTTGAGTTTCCGTCCGAAGAAAGACCTGAGCGGTGCGGATATGTGGGGTGCCACGCTGTACGACCAGATGGTCTGCCGCATTATCTTCCACAAGCTGCGCTATGAAGGCATTTTCACACCGCCATCTGAGCAAGGCACACTGGTATTCCCTGGGAACCTGGGAATGTTCGAATGGGGTGGGATTTCGGTTGACCCGAATCGTCAGGTTGCGATTGCTAACCCAATGGCACTGCCGTTTGTTTCCAGGCTGATGCCACGCGGTCCTGGCAACCCGATGGAGCCGCCGAAAGATGCCAAAGGTTCAGGCACTGAAACGGGCATCCAGCCACAGTACGGCGTACCGTATGGCGTGACGCTGAATCCGTTCCTCTCTCCGTTTGGTTTGCCGTGTAAGCAACCGGCGTGGGGCTACATTTCTGCGGTAGATTTGAAAACCAACGATGTGGTGTGGAAGAAACGTATCGGTACTGTTCGCGACAGCTCACCGCTCCCACTGCCGTTTAAAATGGGGATGCCGATGCTTGGCGGCCCCATTTCTACCGCCGGGAACGTGTTGTTTATTGGCGCAACCGCAGATAACTACCTGCGTGCGTACAATATGAGCAACGGTGACAAGCTGTGGGAAGCACGCCTGCCAGCTGGTGGGCAGGCAACGCCGATGACTTATGAAGTGAATGGCAAACAGTACGTGGTCATTTCCGCGGGCGGCCATGGTTCGTTTGGAACGAAGATGGGCGATTACATCGTCGCTTACGCTTTGCCGGACGACGCTAAGTAAAAAACTGTCGGGTGGCACTGCGCTTATCCGACCGACGAAACTGGCGGATGAACAGACTTCTGTTCATCCGCCTTTTTTACGCCACCGTAAACCCAAGCATCATGCCGGTATCTTCATGTTCCAGCAGATGGCAATGCGCCATATACGCCTGCTCTTTCGCAGCCGCATGATCAAAGCGCACTAACACTTCACTGCGCCCGCCTTCCACACGAACCGTGTCTTTCCAGCCCTGACGATGAGCCTCAACCGGCTTACCATTTTCACTCAGAATGCGGAACTGCGTGCCGTGAATATGGAACGGGTGCAGCATCATGTCGCCTTCACCAGAAATCGTCCATTTCTCGTACTTGCCCTTCTCGACCGCAAACGCAGGCGTGTTCATATCAAATGCTTTGCCATTAATCTTATTCGCATTGTGGAAGTCAAAGCCCTGCTGGCCATGATTCATACCACCATGATTCATTTTGCCGTGGTCCATCTTTCCGTGGTCCATATTACCCATCATGCTGCCATGCCCGGCCATATTCATGCCCGCCATCGCCTGCTGGCCATATTTGTCCATCAGCGCTTGCATCCCCATCATGTCCAGCATCGGGTCCATCATCAGCTGTAACCAACGCTCGGTGACACCGTCCAGAGCAGGAATTGCGGGAACGTTAGCCAGTTTGTCAGGCATATCGCCAGATGCGGCAATAATCAGCGGCTGAATACGCACCACAGGCTGCGGTTTGTCGAACGGCGCAACCGTCATGCCCATTTGTTTAACCGGCAGTGTGACGATATCGAACGCTTTGCCGTCGTGGGTATCGACCAGCACTTCGAAACGCTCGCCCATCAGCATTGGCAGTTCGGTCACTTTTACCGGCTCCGCCAGTAAGCCACCGTCGCTGCCAACCACATACAGTGGGCGGTTGTCGCTGGCGGCAATGTTCAGAGAACGGGCATTACAACCATTGAGCAGACGTAAACGCAGCCAGCCGCGCGGGTTCGCATGCTGCGGATACACCGCGCCGTTGCACAGCAACGTATCGCCAAACCAACCGACCGCCGCACTCATCACGTCCAGTTGGTAGTCAATTTGGCCGTCAGCCGCAAAACGTTTGTCCTGAATAATTAATGGCACATCATCAATGCCCCACTGTTTTGGCAAACGCAGCGCACGGCTTTCAGGATCGTCAATCAGTACCAGTCCCGCCAGCCCCATAGCCACCTGATGGCCGGTTTTGCCATGCTGATGCGGGTGGAACCAGCAAGTGGCGGCACGTTGCTGCGGAGTGAATTTCACGGTGCGTTTGCCACCAGCGGCGATCACGCCTTGTGGCCCGCCATCGACATCACCAGGAACTTCCAATCCATGCCAGTGAACCGTGGTTTCTTCTGCCAGTTGGTTATTAATCTCGACCGTGACTTCTTCGCCCTGCGTCAGTTGCAAAGCCGGTCCCAGTAAATTGCCGTTATAGCCCCACGTGGTGGCTGTCTTGCCATTAAAAGTGCTTTTGCCCGCTTGCACGGCTAAACGGATGCTATTCTTTGCATCTGGGGCGAGAATTCCGGGGATCGGTAATGCGGGTCTGTCGGCAGCCAGTGCCGCTTTACTCCAGAGCGGCAGCGCGCTAAAAGCGCCAATAGCAGCAGAATATTTTAGAAAATCACGGCGTTGCATATTCAGTTCCTTTCATTAGCAGGCGTGATAGTGAGCATAAACTCTGCCCTTAGGGGAAGGTCAAGTTTTATACGGGTTGCAGGGCAGATAATAAATCTCGTCGCACCATATTTAACTGTGTTAACGTTTCGTATCTGATAAAAAGTGGTAGATGTGATGAAGATGGGAGTTAGGGCATTAATCCTGGGCTTGTTGATGGCTTTTTCCACCAGCAGTCAGGCACTTAGCGAGTCTGAAGCAGAAGATATGGCCGATCTTACTGCTGTGTTTGTGTTCCTGAAAAACGATTGTGGCTACCAAAATCTGCCGAACGGACAAATTCGCCGTGCACTGGTCTTTTTTGCCCAGCAAAACCAGTGGGATTTGAGCAATTACGACACCTTTAATATGAAGGCGCTCGGTGAAGATAGTTATCGTGATTTAAGTGGTATCGCTATCCCTACCGCGAACAAATGCAAATCCCTTGCCCGTGACTCGTTAAGTTTACTCGCCTACGTGAAGTAACCCGTCTTTTTAAAACACTTCTGGAAATTATAGCCGCCCTAAAGCGGCTATTTTTGTCAAATACGGATGGTGATATATAACAATTTCCTAAAAAACATTCAGCCAATTGCGTAAAAATAAAAAGGGTTTATTCTTGTTCAGGCAAGTGGTTAATTGAGCCAATTTTAATAAGAGTAATATTATAGTGTGCTTTTTAATTATTAATTAGGTGAAGACATTTATCACCTTACACCAGGCTATTTATTCATATAAAGAGAAACCATTTTACTTTAGCTCATCGCCAGAGCTTATTAACTGCTATGGAAATCAGCATAGTTTTTAAAATAATACCAAAGGATGGATATACGTGACCATGACAATTAAAAACGCCATCAACGTTTTTTGCCCGGCGATTGCAACTATGGTTCTCATGTTGGTCAGCGGCTGTAGTGCTTCTTCCTCACAGCAAGCAAAGCCCAATGCAAAAACACAAGCAATACAGACTATTCAACCCGCACCGAACATGGAAAGCATCTCTCAGCCTACGGTGAAAACACCTCAACAAGAACAAATTACCTTTTGTCGCATGGCACTTGATTCTTTACAGAAAGTGAATCCAGGCCGCGCGCGTAAATTAAGTAATGACTTTAATTCTCTTGTTAGCGCAGCCTCACAATATAATGCAGTGCGCGGGCAAGTGGGTGATACCACACGCCAGGCCATTGACTCAATGTATCACTTTAAGAGTGTGAAGCTGTGTGCCGATATTGATAAAGAATTAATGGACAGTCTGGTGCAACGCGGTGAGAGTGCTATCCGATGAAACGTCACTCTTTAATATTACACGTTCCGTTGGCAATAACTTTCCTGTACGGGTTAAGTCACCCCGCCAATGCGGAAGAAGATCCGTTAGCTGTTATTACGGCGAGTTCTAATTTCGATAACTCTGTGCCAGCAATTCTGAATTATGCGCAGCAAGAACAGGGTAAACCTTCTTCCGGGTCCGTTCAGGCGGCTCCGAAAAGCCAGAAACGGGTCCTGGCAAGCGACAAGAAAAGTTCTCTTGATAGCAAATATAGCCAGCAACAAGGTTGGCTAACGCAAAAAGATGCCACCATTCGTCAACTTCAGATGCAGCTTGCAGATAAAAATGCACAAGAGGAAACCTTCTCGCAAAAAGAAGTGGAGCTGACGACACGGATTAAAGCATTACAAACGCAGCTTGATGCGCAGAAGCAGCAAAACACCGGGCTTGCCGATGTGCAGAAGCAGTCGGTATTGCTCGAGGCGCAGCTCAAAGAAAAAGGCACTCAGCTTGAAAGCCTGACTCAAAAGCTCGACGCCAATGAGCAACAGCGTTCAACGCAAATTAGCGCCCTACAAGAGCAGTTGAATCAAGAAAGCCTGGCGGTGAAAGCGAAAGAAGCCGAGCTTGCCAAACTCACCAGCGATTTTACGCAGTACAAAGATGAAGCCGCTAAAAAATCCGCCGTGGTGGATTTGAAGCTGGTGCCTCAACAGCAGGCCTACTCTATCGGTGTCTCGCTGGGTAATGACGTTCTACAGGAGCTGAATACCCGTGAATCGCAGGGTGTGAAGGTCGATCGGGATGCCGCCCTGTTGGGCATAAACGATGTGTTTAAAGGCACGCTGGCACTTGATGAAAGCACGCGAAATAAATCACTCGCCGCGGCATCTCAGGCGTTGTACGAAAACCTGTCTAAAACAGAGAGCCTGTCGATTAAAGAAGGGAAACTGTACCAGCAGAAATTTGCCAAACAAAAAGGCGTTGAGTTCAAAGAAGGCGTCTACAGCAAGATTGATTACGCAGGCCAGGACGCGATTGGGCCAGAAGATACCGTGGTTATCGTGATGAAAGAGACCCTAACAGACGGTACGGTCATCACAGATATGGAAGCGGCAGGCAAAGTCTGGTCCCAGCCACTGAGTGCTTACCCACCGATTTTCAGCGGTCCGCTTAAGCGTCTGGGCAACCACGGCACTATTACCGTTGTCGTCCCACCGGATCTTGCCTATGGCAGTAAAGGATTACCGCCGAAAATACCACCGGGTGCCACCATGACTTACAGCATCCGCGTTGTTGATGTCATTAAAAAAACCAGGTAACACTTGTTCAGCATTCAGGCCCACAAGGGCCTGCTTTTTTATCGCTGGCTCAAAAACTCGCGATAGGCCGCTATGACTTGCATAAAATCTTCAACGCCGCAGAAGGACAAGCTTTCTTCATCGTAGTAGTTCATCCCCTCTTCCATTTCATCACCTGAAATTTCCAGCTGATTGGCGCGAATCATCACTTCTTCACCATCGAGCAACACAGTATATTCATGCCCGACACGTTGCCACTGGCGTTCACTGCCTTTGACTGAATTTGCCGCCTCTTCGACTTCGTCGAGCAGCCCAAGATTATCTTTTACTTCTTCATTAAACCAATGGCCCACCACTTCGTGGCCCATCGACATACGCACTTTCACCAACCCGGTGACATCACGCAAAAATTCATATTCCATGGTGTTTTCCTCTACCTTGCCTGGGGAAATACAGTACCCCTTAGCGTATAGAGTAAGTATCGCAGCAAAATCGGCGAAAAACAGCGCATATACCCACCTGGGGCAAATAAAAAGGGGGTGGAGCCTGATGCCCTCACCCCCAGCCCCTCTCCCACAGAGAGAGGGTTGCGTTGATATTGTTAGACCGCAGTCTGGAAAATCACGCCGTCCGCTTTCTCGGTGTACTGAGAAAGTTTGTCGAAGTTCAGGTAACGGTAAGTATCAACCGCCGTCTTATCAACCTGGGCCATAAAGGTCTGGTATTCGTCAGGCGTTGGCAGTTTGCCCAGCAGTGAAGCCACTGCGGCCAGCTCTGCGGAAGCCAGGTAGACGTTAGCGCCAGTCCCTAAACGGTTAGGGAAGTTACGCGTAGAAGTTGAAACCACGGTCGAACCGTCTGCCACACGCGCCTGGTTCCCCATGCACAGTGAACAGCCAGGGATTTCGATACGCGCACCGCTCTTACCAAACACGCTGTAGTAGCCTTCCTCAGTCAACTGAGCGGCATCCATACGCGTTGGGGGCGCAACCCACAGGCGAGTTGGCAGCTGGCCTTTGTGGCTATCAAGCAGTTTACCTGCCGCGCGGAAGTGGCCGATGTTGGTCATGCAAGAACCGATAAACACTTCGTCGATTTTCTCGCCCTGAACATCAGACAGCAGACGTGCATCGTCAGGATCGTTTGGCGCACACAGAATTGGCTCTTTGATATCGTTCAGATCGATTTCGATGATCTCTGCGTATTCCGCATCGGCATCGGCTTCGAGCAACTGAGGATCGGCCAGCCATTTTTCCATGCCCTGGATACGGCGCTCAAGTGTGCGACGATCGCCATAACCTTCTGCGATCATCCACTTCAGCAGCACGATGTTTGAGCTCAGGTATTCTTCAATCGGCTCACGATCAAGCTTGATGGTACAGCCCGCAGCAGAACGTTCAGCGGAAGCATCCGTCAGCTCAAACGCCTGCTCAACTTTCAGCGTTGGCAAGCCTTCGATTTCCAGGATACGACCAGAGAAGATGTTTTTCTTACCTTTCTTCTCAACGGTCAGCAGGCCTTGTTTGATGGCATACAGCGGGATGGCGTGAACCAGGTCGCGCAGAGTAATCCCAGGCTGCATTTTACCTTTGAAGCGCACCAGCACAGACTCAGGCATATCCAGTGGCATCACGCCGGTTGCCGCAGCAAACGCGACCAGACCAGAACCCGCTGGGAAGGAAATACCAATTGGGAAACGGGTGTGGGAGTCACCGCCCGTACCGACGGTATCCGGCAGCAGCATACGGTTCAGCCAGGAGTGGATAACACCATCGCCCGGACGCAGTGACACGCCGCCACGGTTCATGATGAAGTCAGGCAGCGTGTGGTGAGTGTTCACATCTACCGGCTTAGGATAAGCGGCAGTGTGGCAGAAGGACTGCATCACCAAATCAGCGGAGAAGCCCAGGCACGCCAGGTCTTTGAGTTCATCACGGGTCATTGGACCGGTGGTGTCCTGAGAACCGACAGACGTCATTTTTGGTTCGCAGTACTGGTTCGGACGAATGCCGTCCACGCCACAAGCGCGGCCAACCATTTTCTGCGCCAGAGAGAAGCCGCGAGTGCTTGCGACAACGTCTTTTGCCTGCACGAAGACTTCGCTGCGTGGCAGATCCAGTGCTTCACGTGCTTTAGTCGTCAGACCGCGACCGATGATCAGCGGAATACGACCACCGGCACGAACTTCGTCCAGCAGCACGTCAGTTTTCAGCTCAAAGTTTGCGATAACTTCGTTGGTTTCATGGTTACGCACTTCGCCTTTATATGGATAGATGTCGATAACATCGCCCATGTTCAGGTCGTTTACGTCCACTTCGATTGGCAGCGCACCCGCATCTTCCATCGTGTTAAAGAAGATGGGTGCAATTTTACCGCCGAGCACCACACCGCCGCCGCGCTTGTTCGGCACGTTCGGGATGTCGTCGCCCATAAACCACAGCACGGAGTTGGTTGCAGATTTACGCGAAGAACCGGTACCGACTACGTCGCCCACATATGCCAGCGGGAAACCTTTTTTGTTTAACGCTTCGATCTGTTTGATCGGGCCAACGCTTCCAGGTTGATCCGGTTCGATACCTTCGCGGGCGTTTTTCAGCATCGCTAATGCGTGCAGAGGAATATCCGGGCGTGACCAGGCATCAGGTGCCGGAGACAGGTCATCGGTGTTGGTTTCACCAGTGACTTTAAATACGGTAACGGTGATTTTGTCAGCCAGTTTAGGGCGCGACAGGAACCACTCGGCATCAGCCCAGGATTTCAGCACTCGTTGTGCGTGGGTGTTGCCCGCTTTGGCTTTCTCTTCTACATCGTAGAAGTTATCGAACATTAGCAGCGTGTGAGACAGCGCTTTAGCTGCAATCGGTGCCAGCTTTTCGTTATCCAGCGCGTCAATCAGCGGATGAATGTTGTAGCCACCTTGCATGGTGCCAAGCAGTTCTACAGCTTTCTCAGGGGAGATTAATGGGGAGGTAGCATCACCTTTAGTGATGGCAGCCAGGAAACCGGCTTTAACGTAGGCGGCTTCATCAACGCCCGGCGGAACACGATTGGTAATAAGATCTAAAAGGAATTCTTCTTCACCCGCTGGAGGGGTTTTCAGCAGCTCGACCAGTGCGGCCATTTGGGATGCTTCTAAAGGTTTTGGAACAATCCCATCTGCAGCACGTTCGGCTACGTGCTTACGGTATTCTTCTAGCACGACGGTTCTCCTCGCTCTCATTGTCATTTCGGTTCCGGCTATTCTCTTCACGCTCCTGTGAGACAGCAGTTTGTAGGGTAAATGCCCGGTTCCGCGACGGGCAGCATAGCAGGATTTTCAGGGAGGGTGAATGTGTTTACAAAAAAGCAACATTAAATACTTGCTGAATCGTTAAGGACAAAACATTCCTTTTCGATATGACCTAGTGACACAAAAAAACGACGTTCAGACCCGAGGTTTTGTACAGAATTTGTATAGCCAGAAATAATATTTCACGGTTTCGGACAACATTTACGGCAAGAATCACCGTTTAAGTCAAAAATTAAACTATCAGCTCCCTATACTCGCCAGACACAGCCGCCTTACGGCATAGCTCTCTACTTCTGAATACCAGGAGAAGTTAAATGAAGTTGCCCTTTAAGCCTCATATTCTTGCCCTCATTTGCAGTGTTGGAATTTTAGCGGCGTCCGGCGTTGTGTATGTGAAAAGCCAGACAACGCCTGTAACAACACCCGCGGCGCAGACCACGCAACCCGCTCCAGTGGCACAAACTGCTCCGGCTGCAACGCCTGCACCGACCGCTGCGGCAGTCGCGCAACCGGCCTACAGCACGGCACAACTCGACCAATGGGTTGCACCTGTAGCGCTCTACCCTGACCCACTTTTGTCTCAGGTATTAATGGCGGCCACTTACCCCGCTAACGTGGTTCAGGCGGTACAATGGTCGCGTGATAACCCAAAACTTGAGGGTGATGCGGCGATTCAGGCCGTGGCAAATCAACCATGGGATCCGAGCGTAAAATCTCTGGTCGCCTTCCCGCAGTTAATGGCCTTGATGGGTGAAAACCCGGAATGGGTACAAAATCTGGGGGATGCATTTTTAGCCCAGCCACAAGATTTGATGGATTCAGTGCAGAAGTTGCGTTTGCTGGCGCAGCAAACCGGCGCTTTAAAAACTACGCCACAACAAACGGTCACGAGTACGCCTGTCACCGTAAATCAGAATACGACGGTTGCCGCGCCTGCAAGTTCCGGCTCCTCTTCGTCTTCATCAAAAACCGTCGCAGCGGCTCCAGCGCAGACGGTGATTAAAATCGAGCCGACTGACCCGCAAGTGGTGTATGTCCCGACCTACAATCCATCCACGGTATATGGCACCTGGCCTAATACTGCTTATCCCCCGACGTATCTCCCGCCACCTCCGGGGGAACAATTCAGCAACAGCTTTGTGAATGGCCTCGGGTTCAGCCTGGGTATTGCAACCACCTATGCGATATTCAGCAATATCGACTGGGATGACGACGATTATCACCATAATGGTGATTATCATGGTGGCGGTAACGGCAATAACATCAATATTAACAACGTGAATAACTTCAACCGTATCTCCGGGCAAAATATTCAGGATCGCAATAATATAGCCTGGCAGCACAACCCGGCTTATCGCAATGGCGTGCCTTATAACAACAGCAATGTTGCCCAGCGCTACCATCAGACCAACGTCGCAGGCGGTTTGAGCTCCACTCAAAGAGCGCCCGTTAACCGTGATGCCCAGCGACAAGCGGCGGCCACACAATTGCAGCAAAACAAGGGGCGAATTGATGCAGCCGCTCCGCAATTGGCTTCTCGTGATACCCAACGTAAGGCCTCTTCGCAGCAATTGAACCAGATTGCCCAGCGGAATAATTACCGTGGCTATGATTCGCAAAGTGCGGATTCACGCCGCAATACTGCGAAGCAACAGTTCAACCAATCCGCGAATCAGCAACAACGCCGGGACACGGCTAAAACTCAGTTGCACAACCCGACAGCACAGCAACAACAGCGCCGCGATAATGTGAAATCGCAAGAACATCGTCAGACTTCACAGCAGCAGCAACAGCGTCGCGAAACGGCTCAGCAACACCGCAGCAGTAATAATCTCGGCCAGACACAGCGAGCGGTATCACGTCCGAACGCGTTTAGCGGGAATGACAGTCGCTCTCCTTCCTGGCAGGCACAAAACCAGCGCGGGCAGCAAAGTCTGAATCGCTCATCGGCTCATCGTGAGCAACGTAGCCCGTCAAGAGAACATAATTCTGGGCATCGTGAATTTAATCGCCGTTAAAAGGAGGCATCATGAAAAATCGCATGAAGTTAAGTGCATTAGTAATGCTTATGTTGCCTGCTTTCGTTCAGGCACAGCAGATGTTCAACACCCCTGAGTTGGCGGCCCAATCATTTGCCACCGCAGTAATAAGCCAGGATGAAGCGGCGCTGACGGAAGTGCTGGGCGATAACTGGCGGCACTATCTGCCCGATGAAAAAGCCGATCCTGAAGCCGTCGCCCGTTTTGTTCGTGACTGGAAAGTCAGCCATAAGATTGACGAACAAGGCGATACCGCGCATTTGAATGTCGGACAAGAAAACTGGCAGTTGCCGATTCCGATGGTGAAAACACAGGCAGGCTGGCATTTCGACATGCAGCGAGCGGCCGATGAAATTCTTACCCGCACTATCGGTCTGAACGAACTGTCTGCCATTCAGGCAGTTCAAGCCTACGTTGCGGCGCAGCAGGATTATTATCAGCTAGATCAGCAGTACGCTCAGAAGTTTGTCAGCACCGAAGGCAAGAAAGATGGGTTGTACTGGCCCGCAGTGCCTGGCGAAGCACCCAGCCCTCTCGGCCCAAGCTTCAGTCCGGTACAACCTGGCATGGGCTATCACGGCTACCATTTCCGGATCCTGACCGCTCAGGGGGCTGACGCTCCGGGTGGTGCGAAGAACTATATTAGCGACGGGAAAATGGCGGAGGGTTTTGCGTTAATCGCCTGGCCTGTTGAATACGGGGAAACTGGCGTTACAACCTTTATGGTGAATAACCAGGGCGTGGTTTATCAAAAAGATTTAGGGGAAGAAACGGCTGAGAAAGTGCAGGAAATAAAAGAATTCAATCCGGATAAAAGCTGGCAGGAAGAGCAACAATAACCCAATAAAAAACCCGCCTCGGCGGGTTTTTTTTACCATCAGGCGATTACTTCTTTTTCGCTTTCGGGTTTGGCAGGTCGGTGATGCTACCTTCAAAGATCTCAGCAGCCAGACCTACAGACTCGTGCAGAGTCGGGTGCGCGTGGATGGTAAGCGCGATGTCTTCAGCGTCACAACCCATTTCGATAGCCAGACCGATTTCACCCAACAGCTCGCCGCCGTTAGTCCCGACAATCGCACCACCGATAACACGGTGAGTTTCTTTGTCGAAGATCAGTTTTGTCATACCGTCTGCGCAATCGGAAGCGATAGCACGGCCAGAAGCAGCCCACGGGAAGGTGGCTGTTTCGTAGCTGATGCCTTTTTCTTTCGCTTCTTTCTCGGTCAGACCTACCCATGCAACTTCTGGTTCGGTATAAGCGATTGAAGGAATCACTTTCGGGTCGAAGTAGTGCTTCATGCCGGCGATAACTTCAGCGGCAACGTGACCTTCGTGAACACCTTTGTGAGCAAGCATTGGCTGGCCCACGATGTCACCGATAGCATAGATGTGCGGCACGTTAGTGCGCATTTGCTTGTCGGTACGAATGAAGCCACGATCGTCAACTTCAACACCAGCAGCGCCTGCATCCAGCAGCTTACCGTTAGGTACGCGGCCGATTGCCACCAGAACCGCGTCGTAACGCTGTGGTTCAGCTGGGGCTTTTTTGCCTTCCATGGTGACGTAGATGCCATCTTCTTTGGCTTCAACCGCAGTCACTTTGGTTTCCAGCATCAGGTTGAATTGCTTGCTGATACGCTTGGTGAAGACTTTAACAACGTCTTTGTCGGCAGCCGGGATAACCTGGTCGAACATTTCAACCACGTCAATCTCTGAACCCAGCGCATGGTACACCGTACCCATTTCCAGACCGATGATACCGCCACCCATAACCAGCATGCGTTTTGGTACGGCTTTCAGTTCCAGTGCGTCGGTAGAATCCCATACGCGTGGATCTTCATGCGGAATGAATGGCAGCTGAATCGGACGAGAACCCGCCGCGATAATTGCGTTGTCGAAAGTGATAGTCGTTGGACCATTTTCGCCTTCAACAACCAGGGTGTTAGCGCCGGTAAATTTACCCAAGCCAGTCACCACTTTAACTTTACGACCTTTCGCCATACCAGACAGGCCACCAGTCAACTGGTTGATAACCTTTTCTTTCCAGGTACGGATTTTGTCGATGTCAGTTTTCGGTTCGCCGAAAACAATACCGTGCTCAGCCAGTGCCTTCGCTTCTTCGATAACTTTGGCAACGTGCAGCAGGGCTTTAGAAGGGATACAGCCAACGTTCAGACAAACACCACCGAGGGTGCTGTAACGTTCTACAATGACGGTCTCCAGACCTAAATCAGCGCAACGGAAAGCAGCAGAGTAACCTGCCGGGCCTGCCCCAAGTACGACGACCTGAGTTTTGATTTCAGTACTCATCATGACCTCTTTATTATTCTCCGCCTGCAGTCTACAAAATTGTTAACAATTTTGAAACAAAAACGGCAAGCGAATTGTCCTTTGCATCAGATAATCTCGAACTACATCACGAGATTACCAGAAAAAAGCCGACCGAAGGGTCGGCTTTTTGGCTTACATCACCAGGCGGCGAATATCGGCCAGCGTGTTGTTGATGATGGTGATAAAGCGCGCACCATCAGCACCGTCAATCACGCGGTGGTCGAAGGAAAGAGACATCGGCATCATCAGACGCGGAGTGAACTCTTTACCATTCCAGACCGGCTCGATAGCAGACTTGGAGACACCCAGGATGGCCACTTCTGGCGCATTAACGATTGGCGCGAAGTGAGTCGTCCCGATACCGCCCAGGCTAGAGATAGTGAAGCAACCGCCCTGCATTTCGCCAGCAGTCAGCTTGCCATCGCGAGCTTTCTTAGAAATAGCCATCAGTTCACGGGACAGCTCAGAGATGCTCTTCTTGTTCACGTCTTTAAAGACAGGAACAACCAGGCCGTTTGGCGTATCAACCGCCACACCGATGTTGATGTATTTCTTCAGCGTCAGCTTCTGGCCGTCTTCTGACAAGGAGCTGTTGAAGCGAGGCATTTGCTCAAGAGCAGCCGCTACCGCTTTCATGATGAACACCACAGGAGTGAACTTCACGTCCAGCTTGCGCTTGGCTGCTTCGTCATTCTGCTGTTTACGGAACGCTTCCAGATCGGTGATATCTGTTTTGTCGAAGTGCGTAACGTGCGGGATCATTACCCAGTTACGGCTCAGGTTCGCACCAGAGATTTTCTGGATACGGCCCAGTTCAACTTCTTCGATTTCACCAAACTTGCTGAAGTCAACTTTCGGCCATGGCAGCATGCCAGGCAGACCGCCGCCCGTTGCCGCAGCCGGTGCAGATTCTGCACGCTTAACAGCATCTTTCACGTAAGCCTGAACGTCTTCGCGCAGGATACGACCTTTACGGCCAGTCCCTTTCACTTTCGCCAGGTTCACACCGAACTCACGCGCCAGACGGCGAATCAGTGGGGTGGCGTGAACGTATGCGTCGTTTTCAGCGAATTCAGTTTTGCCGGAAGCCTGAGCTTGCGCTGCTGCTGGTTTTTGCGCCGCAGCCGCAGGAGCCGGAGCTGCTGCTTCTTGCTTAGCGGCAGGAGCTGCTGGTGCAGCGCCTTCCACTTCAAAGACCATAATCAGAGAACCGGTAGACACTTTGTCGCCCGTGTTGATTTTGATTTCTTTTACAACGCCTGCGAACGGAGCCGGGACTTCCATAGAGGCTTTGTCGCCTTCCACGGTGATCAGTGACTGTTCAGCGGCAACTTTGTCGCCCACTTTAACCATCACTTCAGTCACTTCAACTTCGTCACCGCCGATGTCTGGCACGTTAACTTCTTTTGAGCCAGATGCCGCTGGTGCAGCAGCCGGAGCCGCTTCAGCTTTAGTTTCTGTTGCAGCCGGTGCCGCACCCGCTACTTCGAAGACCATAATCAGAGAACCGGTAGACACTTTGTCGCCCGTGTTGATTTTGATTTCTTTCACAACGCCTGCGAACGGTGCCGGGACTTCCATAGAAGCTTTGTCACCTTCAACGGTGATGAGCGATTGCTCTGCTTCTACTTTGTCGCCCACTTTAACCATGATCTCAGTGACTTCAACTTCATCACCGCCGATGTCTGGCACGTTCACTTCTTTAGCCGCAGCGGCTGCCGGAGCGGCCGCTGGCGCTGCTTCTTTCTTCTCTTCAGCCGGAGCTGGTGCAGCTTGCGCTGCACCTTCGGCGGATTCGAAAATCATAACCAGTTTGCCGGTTTCAACTTTGTCACCAACCGCAACTTTGATCTCTTTGACCACGCCTGCTTGCGGAGAAGGGACTTCCATTGAAGCCTTGTCACCTTCCACGGAGATGATGGACTGGTCAACTTCAACCTTGTCGCCCACTTTCACCATGATTTCGGTCACTTCAACTTCGTCTGTACCGATGTCCGGTACCTTGATTTCGATAGCCATTTTATTCTTTACCTCTTATGCCAGACGCGGGTTAACTTTATCTGCATCGATGTTGAATTTGGTGATAGCGTCTGCCACCACTTTCTTATCGATTTCGCCACGTTTAGCCAGTTCGCCAAGTGCTGCAACAACCACATAAGATGCGTCCACTTCGAAGTGGTGACGCAGGTTTTCGCGGCTGTCTGAACGACCGAAGCCATCAGTACCCAGTACGCGGTAATCACTTGCCGGGATGAAGTTACGGATCTGCTCAGCGAACAGTTTCATATAGTCAGTAGATGCCACTGCTGGTGCATCGCTCAATACCTGAGCAACGTACGGTACACGTGGTTCTTCAGTTGGGTGCAGCATGTTCCAGCGCTCACAATCCTGGCCATCACGCGCCAGTTCAGTGAAGGACGTTACGCTGAATACATCAGAGCCAACACCGTAATCTTTAGCCAGGATCTGTGCTGCTTCACGTACGTGACGCAGGATAGAACCGGAGCCCATCAGCTGAACTTTACCTTTGCTACCTTCAACTGTTTCCAGTTTGTAGATACCTTTACGGATGCCTTCTTCCGCGCCTTCTGGCATGGCTGGCATGTGGTAGTTTTCGTTCAGCGTAGTGATGTAGTAGTAAATGTTCTCTTGCGCTTCACCGTACATACGCACCAGGCCGTCATGCATGATGACTGCAACTTCGTAAGCGTAAGATGGATCATAAGAGATACAGTTAGGGATAGTCAGAGACTGAATATGGCTATGGCCATCTTCGTGCTGCAGACCTTCACCGTTCAGTGTGGTACGACCGGAAGTCCCGCCGACCAGGAAGCCACGCGCCTGTTGGTCACCCGCTGCCCAGCACAGGTCGCCGATACGCTGGAAACCGAACATAGAGTAGTAGATGTAGAACGGGATCATTGGCAGATCGTTGGTGCTGTAAGAGGTCGCAGCAGCCAGCCAGGAAGAACCTGCGCCCAGCTCGTTGATACCTTCTTGCAGGATCTGGCCTTTCTCGTCTTCTTTATAGTATGCAACCTGCTCACGGTCCTGCGGGGTGTACTGCTGGCCGTTCGGGCTGTAAATACCAATCTGACGGAACAGACCTTCCATACCGAAAGTACGCGCTTCATCGGCAATGATTGGAACCAGACGGTCTTTAATAGACGGGTTCTTCAGCATTACGTTCAGGGCACGAACGAAAGCGATAGTGGTGGAGATTTCTTTGTTCTGCTCTTCTAACAGAGAGCTGAAGTCTGCAAGCGTTGGCAGTTCCAGTTTCTCGGTGAATTTAGGCAGACGAGTCGGCAGGTAGCCGTTCAGTTTTTCGCGCTGACCATGCAGATATTTGTACTCTTCGCTGCCTTCTTCGAACTTAATGTATGGCAGTTTTTCGATATCAGCATCAGCAACAGGCACATTGAAACGGTCGCGGACATAACGCACGCCGTCCATGTTCATTTTCTTAACCTGGTGCGCGATGTTTTTACCTTCGGCAGTTTCACCCATGCCATAACCTTTAACGGTATGCGCCAGGATGACAGTTGCTTTGCCTTTGGTTTCTTGTGCATTTCGCAGTGCAGCGTAGATTTTCTTCGGATCGTGGCCGCCACGGTTCAGTGCCCAAATCTCATCGTCGGACATATCTTTAACCAGTGCAGCAGTTTCTGGATAACGACCGAAGAAGTGCTCACGAACGTATGCACCGTTTTTGGATTTGAAGGTCTGGTAGTCACCGTCAACGGTTTCGCCCATCAGTTGCAACAGTTTGCCGCTGGTATCTTTACGCAGCAGTTCGTCCCAACGAGAGCCCCAAATCACTTTAATCACGTTCCAGCCAGCACCCGCGAAGATACCTTCCAGTTCGTTAATGATTTTGCCGTTACCGGTTACTGGGCCATCAAGACGCTGCAAGTTACAGTTGATGATGAAGCACAGGTTGTCCAGTTTTTCACGAGTTGCGATGGTGATCGCACCTTTAGATTCTGGCTCATCCATTTCACCGTCGCCCAGGAACGCGTAAACACGCTGTGCGGAGGTGTCTTTCAGACCACGGTGTTCCAGGTATTTCTGGAATTTAGCCTGATAGATTGCACCAATTGGACCCAGACCCATAGATACGGTCGGGAACTGCCAGAATTCAGGCATCAATTTCGGGTGCGGATATGAGGACAGACCATTACCGTGAACTTCCTGACGGAAATTGTTCATCTGGTCTTCAGTCAGGCGGCCTTCAAGGAAAGCTCGTGCGTAAACGCCTGGGGAGATGTGGCCCTGGAAGTACACCAGATCGCCGCCATCTTTCGCATTGCGTGCGCGGAAGAAGTGGTTGAAACACACGTCATACACGGTTGCAGAAGACTGGAAAGAGGACATATGGCCGCCCAGATCGAGGTCTTTTTTAGACGCACGCAGGACGGTCATGATGGCGTTCCAACGGATAGCAGAACGAATACGGCGTTCCAGCTCCAGATTCCCCGGGTATTCCGGTTCATCTTCAACGGCGATGGAGTTTACGTACTGGCGGGCTGCAGAACCTGCTGCGATTTTAACTCCACCTTTACGGGCTTCGCTCAGTAACTGATCAATCAGGTACTGTGCGCGCTCAACACCTTCTTCACGGATGACCGATTCGATCGCCTGTTGCCAGTCGCGAGTTTCGATCGGATCCACGTCATTTGGGAAACGTTCTGACATGGGTGGTATTCCTTATCTGTGTCTAATACGTTGATTATCTGGAACCTGTCCCATTGTGCTTTCCTTGGAAAAACACAATAAGACAGGTTCTGCGTTTAGTTGCCGCGCTCTAAAAATTGGCGCTTTTGAGAACCTGAAATTTCAGACTCTTATTCCTTACGTTGCTGTAAGCGCCGCAGAGAACGTTCTCGACGACTCTGTTCGCGGCTGCGATCCAGCAATATTTCTTCGATAAATGCCAGGTGACGGTGCGACGCTTCGCGCGCCTGCTCCGGCTGGCGAGCCATAATCGCCGCAAAAATGCTGGCGCGATGGCTGCTCACTTGCGCCAGCATTTCACGGCGCGCATAGAGCAATTCAAAATTCTGACGAACGTTTTGTTCGAGCATCGGTGACATGCAGCGCAACAAGTGTAGTAGCACAACGTTGTGGGCGGCTTCCGTCACGGCGATTTGGTACTGCATAACCGCATCGGACTCAGCGTCCAGGTCACCAGATTCTTGTGCTTGTTGAATAGCAAAATGGCAGTCGCCAATACGTTTGAGATCTTCGTCCGTACCACGCAATGCCGCGTAATACGCCGCGATACCTTCAAGTGCGTGGCGGGTTTCGAGCAGATCAAACTGGGATTCAGGATGGTCAGACAGCAGTTCGACCAGCGGGTCGCTTAAACTTTGCCAAAGACTGTTCTGGACAAAAGTACCGCCGCCCTGACGACGAAGCAGGAGTCCTTTCGCTTCGAGACGCTGAATGGCCTCGCGCAGTGAAGGACGAGAAACGTCGAATTGTTTCGCCAATTCGCGTTCTGGTGGGAGTTTTTCGCCGGGACGCAAGGTTCCCTCGAGGATGAGAAACTCCAACTGCTGCTCAATCACATCGGATAATTTTGGTTGGCGGATTTTGCTGTAGGCCATGTGTTCCCTGTTTCTGCCATTAGCGCTTATGCCCTTCAAACTTGAAATTATTCGGGCAAAGTCAATTGGTATGACCAATTTCACATTCTTGACGCTAAAGTAACAAAGTATTCACCTTCTGTCCATATTGGTTTTGATTGAAATCATTAAACCCGGCACATTTTAACAACATTACAGAAATGACGTTTCAAAGTTGTAACCTTGCACAAATGTCACATTTACTCACATGCAGACGCATTTAACTTTTACGAAACAGCAAAAAGTGCCTTTTCTTGCAAATTGAACCGATTCATCAGTTTAAAATATGAATATTAATTCAACGTTCTCGCTTAAATTGAAGAAATAACACGCGAAATAAATAACGTGATCGATCTGACGATTGATTTCTTTTTATTCAACTCGTCACGACAAGAATAGAAAGCAGGTGCAAACACTGGCGCTTACCACTATTCTTTGCGCTGCGGAAGTCTGGTTTGCAAAATACTGGAATTAAAAACCGTAAAATAAAGACTACACATTACGGAATCACAAACTTACAGAGGCGCGTTCAGCGCCCTGAATATGACCACATGAGGTTAAACGATGGAACAAGGCGACACGCTTAAACGCGGCCTTAAAAACCGCCATATACAGCTCATCGCGCTGGGTGGAGCAATTGGGACAGGCCTGTTTCTTGGCAGTGCGTCTGTTATCCAGTCCGCCGGACCAGGGATTATTCTTGGTTACGCGATTGCAGGCTTTATTGCCTTCTTGATCATGCGTCAGTTAGGCGAAATGGTCGTTGAAGAGCCTGTGGCAGGTTCATTTAGCCACTTTGCTTACAAATATTGGGGCGGTTTCGCCGGTTTCGCTTCTGGCTGGAACTACTGGGTGCTGTATGTATTAGTTGCCATGGCAGAATTAACCGCCGTCGGTAAATACATTCAATTCTGGTATCCGGAAATCCCAACCTGGGCTTCTGCTGCTGTTTTCTTTGTCGTGATCAACGCCATCAACCTGACTAACGTAAAAGTGTTTGGTGAGATGGAGTTTTGGTTCGCCATTATTAAAGTCATCGCTGTTGTTGCCATGATTGTGTTTGGTGCCTGGTTGCTGTTTGGCGGCCATGCTGGCCCGCAGGCGACTGTGCGTAACCTTTGGGAACAAGGCGGGTTCTTGCCACATGGCTGGACCGGGCTGGTGATGATGATGGCAATTATCATGTTCTCCTTCGGTGGACTTGAACTGGTGGGGATTACTGCTGCCGAAGCCGATAACCCGCAGGTCAGTATCCCTAAAGCGACCAATCAGGTTATCTACCGTATTCTGATTTTCTATGTGGGCTCCCTGGCAGTTCTGCTGTCTCTGATGCCGTGGACTCGCGTTACCGCTGATACCAGCCCGTTCGTACTGATCTTCCACGAACTGGGTGATACTTTTGTCGCAAACGCGCTCAACGTGGTCGTGCTGACCGCCGCACTGTCCGTTTATAACAGCTGTGTTTACTGCAACAGCCGTATGCTGTTTGGTCTGGCTCAGCAAGGCAATGCGCCGAAAGCATTCCAGAAAGTCGATAAGCGTGGCGTGCCGGTTAACACCATCCTGGTTTCTGCGCTCTTCACCGCACTGTGTGTACTGATCAACTATCTGGCACCCGCAGAAGCCTTTGGTTTGCTGATGGCGCTGGTTGTCTCTGCACTGGTGATTAACTGGGCGATGATTAGCCTTGCGCACATCAAGTTCCGTCGTGCAAAACAGCAACAAGGTGTGAAGACTCGCTTCCCAGCGCTGTTCTACCCGATGGGTAACTACCTTTGCCTGCTGTTTATGGCGGCGGTGCTGGTTATCATGGCAATCACCCCAGGCATGGCCATCTCCGTATGGCTAATTCCGGTTTGGGTTGTGATCCTCGGCATTGGTTATTTCATCAAACAGAAAAACCTGAAAAGCGTTAAAGCGTAATTCTCTCTTCTGCTAAAAGCGCCCCGATCGAGCCTTCGCTCATCGGGGCGCTTTGTTATCTGCCTCACATTTCACCCTCGATGGCAGGATCGTCCATCTCTGTGACGGTTCTCTGCTGTGCAATTCCGACTTATTCTGCCAATACTCTTGTCCATATACTGGTCAGGAGCATTTCCAATGGAAAGCGGCAAATTATCTATTAAAGAAAAGATTGGCTACGGAATGGGTGACGCCGGGTGCAACATCATCTTCGGCGCCATTATGTTGTTTGTTAACTATTTTTATACCGACATTTTTGGGCTCGCCCCAGCACTAGTGGGAGTTATGTTACTTTCCATCAGAGTGATTGATGCGATAACCGACCCTATTATGGGTGCGATTGCTGACAGAACTCAGACCCGATGGGGGCGTTTTCGTCCATGGATTTTGTGGATGGCGGCACCCTTTGCCTTCTTCAGTTACCTGATGTTTACCACGCCTGACTGGGCTTACAGCAGCAAAGTTATCTATGCGTTTGTCACTTACTTCCTGCTTTCATTAACCTATACCGCAATCAACATTCCCTATTGCTCACTGGGAAGCGTGATTACCAACGATCCGAAAGAACGCGTGGCCTGCCAGTCGTATCGCTTTGTCATGGTTGGCATTGCGACGTTGATTCTTTCGCTTTCCCTGTTGCCGATGGTTGACTGGTTCGGCGGCGGTGATAAAGCCAAAGGCTATCAGATGGCGATGGGCATTCTGGCGGTGCTCGGAATGTGCATGTTCCTGTTCTGTTTCTCCACCGTCAGAGAACGTGTTCGCCCGGCGGTACCGAGCAATGATGACCTGAAAGCTGACCTCAAAGATGTGTGGAAAAACGACCAGTGGGTGCGCATCCTGCTTCTGACGCTGTGCAATGTCTGCCCTGGTTTTATCCGCATGGCGGCAACCATGTACTACGTCACCTGGGTAATGGGCCAAAGCACCAGCTTCGCCACCTTGTTTATTAGCCTTGGCGTGGTTGGCATGATGGGCGGCAGTATGCTGGCGAAAGTCCTGACTGACCGCATCTGCAAACTGAAAGTGTTCTTCTGGACCAACATCGTCCTGGCGATTTTCTCCAGCGGTTTCTACTTCCTCGACCCGCACGCCACCACACTGATTGTGGTGATGTACTTCCTGCTCAATATCCTGCACCAAATCCCGTCGCCGCTGCACTGGTCGCTGATGGCTGACGTTGATGACTACGGCGAGTGGAAAACCGGGAAACGCATCACCGGTATCAGCTTCTCGGGGAACTTATTCTTCCTGAAATTAGGGCTGGCGATTGCCGGAGCCATGGTCGGTTTCCTGCTTTCCTGGTACGGTTACGATGCGGGCGCGAAACAACAAAGCCCTGAATCAATTAACGGTATTGTGATGTTGTTTACCATCATCCCAGGCGTTGGGTACCTGATTACCGCAGGCGTAGTGCGTCTGTTAAAAGTTGACCGCGAAATGATGCAGCGTATTCAGGCAGACCTGGAAAAGCGTCGCATCAACTACCGCGAATTGAATGAATATCACGACAGCAAACCTGTTGAAGCCAAACTTTAAGGAAGCGTTATGAACCAGGAGCAATGGCCTAATCCCTTTATTGAGCAACGCGCTGACCCGTTTATTTTGCAGCACGGCGATGGTTACTACTTTATTGCGTCTGTGCCGGAATACGACAGGCTTGAGATTCGCTACGCGCCAACGTTGAATGAGTTGCCCAATGCGCAACCCTCCGTGGTGTGGCGCAAGCCAGAAAGCGGCCCCATGAGTAAACTGATTTGGGCGCCGGAACTGCATCATATCAACGGCAAGTGGTACATCTATTTTGCCGCGACCCATACGCAAGAGCTGGACAGTCTCAATATGTTCCAGCACCGGATGTTTGCCCTGGAATGTGAGGACGCAGACCCGCTCACCGGGAAATGGGCAGAAAAAGGCCAGGTGAAAACGCAGTTCGACAGCTTCTGTCTAGATGCCACAACCTTCAATCATCAGGGCAAGCAGTGGTATTTATGGGCGCAGAAAGACCCCGACATTGCCGGTAATTCGAATATCTATCTGGCCGAACTGGAAACGCCGTGGGCTATCAAAGGCACGCCGGTGATGTTGAGTAAGCCCGAGCTGGACTGGGAATGCAGAGGATTTCTGGTTAATGAAGGTCCGGCTGTTGTGGTTCACGGCGATAAACTGTTTGTCAGCTATTCAGCCAGCGCCACCGACGAAAATTACTGTATTGGCCTGTTGTGGATAGACCTGAAAGCTGACCCGACTCAGGCTGAAAACTGGCATAAATCACCGCAGCCAGTGTTTGTCACCAGCTACGAAAACAAGCAGTTTGGGCCGGGCCATAACAGCTTTACCCAAACCAAAGACGGGAAAGATGTGCTGGTGTATCACGCCCGGAATTACACCGAGATTGAAGGCGATCCGCTGTATGACCCGAATCGCCATACGCGCCTGAAAACAATCGAATGGGATGAAAACGGTATGCCAGTGTTTGGCATACCGCCTGCTGATAATCGCTAACTTACGCGGCGCTCTGGGCTATACCAGAGTGCCGTAAATAGTCAGCAAGGCCACCACCACCAAAATCACCAATGACGTTTTCTTCGCCATCGAAACTGCGGCTTTCGGCGTTTTGATTTTATCGAGATGCGGTTCGCGGGCGAGTGAATACTGAGCCAGTTGCGTTAATACCTGATACTGCGAGGTATGCCTGTCCGCCAGTGAAGCAAACCATGCGGGTAGCGCTCTTTCACCGTGGCCAAGTAACGCATACGCAACGCCAAACAGGCGTACCGGGATCCAGTCCAGAATATGCAAAATGGCATCAATCCCTGAGTGCAAACGTTCTTGCGGGGAATGGTGGCGAGCAAGCCAGGTTTGCCACGCGCGTAAGAAAGCATAGCCCGCCAGCGTGACCGGCCCCCACACACCGCCGACAATAAACCAAAAAAGCGGAGCCAGATAAAAACGGAAGTTAATCCACAGCAGCGCGTTTTGCAGTTCCTTCAGATATTCACGTTCGTCGCAATCTGGTGGGATCCCGTGAATAAGCGTCAGTTCGCTCGCCATCGCGTCGCGTGCGTGGCTGTCGTCATGACTCGCTGCCTGCAAATAAGCATGGTAATGCAGACGTACCTGGCCTGCGCCAATACACAATACGCCAAGCGCAATCCAGAAAACTAACAACGGGACATTAAAGAACAGGCCCTGAAGCGCACGGATGCACAGGAAAACCACCAGCATACACACAGCGGTCATCAGGATTGTGCGCATCAACGAAAAGTGTTTTACCCGCCGAAAAAGCGCTTCCAGACGGTGATCTAACTGCCAGTGTTCGCCAAGCTTGAACAGCCGCTCCCAAATCATCACCAGCAGCAATGTAAACAGCGTCATTTCATCTCCTTATTTGACGTTACCTCGACCGAATGGCGAAAACGCGCCCAGTCAAATGCAGGACCAGGGTCAGTTTTACGCTCCGGTGCAATATCACAATGTCCCGTCATATGATCAGCAATTGCCGGCCAGGCGTGAACCAGGGTATCAGCAATCGCGGTAAGCTGTTGATATTGTTTATCAGTATAGGGCAGCGTATCGGTGCCCTCCAGCTCAATACCAATGGAAAAATCGTTGCAGCGCTCGCGCCCCTGGTACAAAGAAACACCAGCATGCCAAGCTCGCTTATCGAAAGGAACATACTGCACGATTTCACCATCACGGCGAATAAGACAATGCGCTGAAACTCGCAGATGTGCGATACCCGCGAAGTACGGATGAGCTTCAGCGTCCAGTGTTCCGGTAAACAACGCATCAATCCATGGCCCACCAAATTCACCAGGTGGCAGACTGATGTTATGCACCACCAGCAGCGAAGGTGTTTCATCCTCCGGTCGGCAATCGAAATGTGGGGAAGGAACGTGCTTTACACCCACCAGCCAGCCGTTTTTTAGCTGCATTCGCGGTCTCCTTAGAGTGGTACTTGAGGTCGCATCAATGTAGCATGTTTCGACATTAACTAAGCCATTTCGGAGTTTTATCATGCCACCTCGCCGTTACAACCCTGACCGCCGACGTGACGAGCTTCTCGAGCGTATTAACCTTGATATTCCAGAAGCCGTTTCCCAGGCACTGCGCGAAGATCTTGGTGGTGATGTTGACCCCAATAACGATATAACCGCGCAATTGCTGGATGCTGAACATCGTTCTCATGCCGTGGTAATCACCCGTGAAGATGGCGTTTTCTGCGGTAAGCGCTGGGTTGAAGAGGTCTTTACTCAGTTAGGAGGCGACGTAAAAGTTGTCTGGCACGTGGAAGATGGCCAGACAGTGACTGCCGATCAGCCACTTTTTGAATTGACCGGCCCGTCACGCGTGCTGTTAACCGGCGAGCGTACTGCATTGAATTTCGTGCAAACACTTTCGGGCGTTGCCAGTGAAGTACGCACTTATGTCGACTTGCTGGCAGGAACCCAAACGCAATTACTTGATACCCGAAAAACACTGCCGGGGCTGCGTACTGCATTGAAATACGCCGTATTGTGCGGTGGCGGAAGCAACCACCGCCTCGGGCTATCAGATGCATTCCTGATTAAAGAAAACCACATCATCTCTTCCGGCTCTATACGCCAGGCAGTAGAAAAGGCTTTCTGGTTCCATCCAGATGTTCCTGTGGAAGTCGAAGTTGAATCGCTGGAGGAGCTGGAACAAGCGCTGCACGCCGGGGCTGACATTATCATGCTCGATAACTTCACCGTTCAGGATATGCGCCAGGCTGTTGCTATCACTCAAGGTAAAGCGCAACTGGAAGTTTCCGGTAACGTCACCAAAGAAACTATCCGTAAATTTGCCGAAACTGGCGTCGACTTTATCTCGGTTGGCGCGCTGACCAAGCATATCCGCGCACTCGATCTCTCCATGCGTTTCCGCTAATTCCTGATAGGCAGAGGACGAAAAAAACCTCTGCCTTTTTCTTCTTCTTTCGTCACTGCTCGCATTTTCTTTGTGACTTTCTGCAAACCCATTAAAACCCCTGGAACCCTGCTTCCTGATACCTGAAATCGCCCTCGCCTGAGTGTTTTAAACGGAGCAAAGTGCCGCCATCTCAACCAGGAGCGGCACATGAACAAACAACAAGGATTCACACTTATTGAGCTGATGGTCGTCATCGGCATTATTGCGATTCTTAGCGCCATCGGTATTCCTGCTTATCAGGGTTACTTACGCAAAGCTGCGCTCACCGACATGTTGCAAACCTTTGTCCCTTATCGCACCGCGGTAGAGCTTTGTGCGATTGAACGAGGGGGAATCAGTGAATGCGATGCGGGCAGCAATGGTATTCCCTCGCCGAAAACCACGCGCTACGTGAGCGGTATGAGCATTGAACAAGGCGTTATCACACTTACAGGACAAGAAAGCCTGAACGGGCTAACCGTTTCGCTAACTCCCCGCTGGAGTGATGCGGAAGGTGTGGAGGGTTGGTCACGAACATGTGCTGCAACCAACGGTGGTTCCCTCCAACAATCATGCGAAGAAGTGTTCCGCTTTGATAACAATCAGGCGGTAAATTAAGCCATGATCAATCAACAGATCCTCGCACTCTGTAACCAGTATCAGGCGTTATTGCTTGCAGAAGATCCCGCGCTGCATATCGCTATTGCCCCGAACCCACCGGCTCAGTTCTTTGAGGCTTTACGTTTCATCTGCGATAAACCGGTCAACGTCGAATACTGGCCGACTGAGCAACTCGAAAAAGCCCGACATTCACGACTGCCAACCAGCCCGGATGAACCGCAAGAAAACACGGCTCCAGTGGTACAACTGCTACAGGAAACGCTGCTAAAAGCGATACAACTGAGAGCATCAGATATTCACTTTGAACCCATGGAGCAAGGGTATCAGATTCGTTTTCGTGTCGATGGCGTGTTGCAATTACAGCCCCTGCTGCCCACGCATCTGGCTGCACCGCTAACCGCACGGCTAAAGGTTTTAGGTAATCTTGATATCGCGGAGCGTCGACTTCCGCAGGACGGGCAAATGACGATAGAAATTGAGCAACATAAATGTTCATTTCGCATCGCAACCTTGCCGGTCTATCACGGCGAAAAAGTCGTCTTACGTTTAATGTCGCAGACAGAACAAACTTTCGAGTTAACGCAATTGGGCATGTCGCCTGATGATTGCGCCCGATTTCAGCGCGCACTCGCCAATCCACAAGGAATGATTCTGGTCACTGGTCCCACAGGAAGTGGAAAAACCATCACGCTTTACAGCGCTTTAAAAATCCTCAACCAAATATCGAGCAATGTGTGTAGCGTTGAAGACCCGATAGAAATCCCTATGCATGGGCTTAATCAAACGCAAATTAACAGTAAAGCGGGACTGAGTTTTCAGAGCGTATTACGCGCATTACTGCGCCAGGACCCGGATATCATCATGGTGGGTGAAATCCGGGATGGCGATACAGCAGAGATAGCTATCAAAGCCGCACAAACCGGGCATCTGGTGCTTTCAACGTTGCATACCAATTCCACGGCTGAAACTGTCGTGCGGCTTGAACAAATGGGCGTAGAGCGCTGGATGCTGGCTTCTGCGTTAAACATCGTGGTGGCGCAACGCTTAGTACGTAAACTCTGTCCTCACTGCAAGCAGCAACTCCCTGATGACATCATTCTTCCCTCAACACTTTGGGGAAAAGCTCTGCCCCATTGGCGGGCGGTTGGCTGTAAAAGGTGTTATTGCGGTTTCTACGGTCGAAGCGCTTTGTTTGAAATACTCCTTGTCGACCCTTCTCTACAATCAGCGATCGCTCAGGGCATTTCTGCAACTGAGATTGAGACCCTGGCACGCCAACTTGGTATGAAAACCCTTTTCGAAAGTGGCTGCGAGGCTGTGGAACAAGGGCTCACGACCCTAGAGGAACTGTACCGGGTACTTGGTGTTCCCCATGGCTAAGTTTGTCCTCTGGCGCTGGAAAGCCGTCGATCAGCATGGCCAGATGCAACAAGGCGCTTTGCTGGCTGATGATGCGGTCTCCGTTAGTGATCAATTGCTTAATGCCAATCTTCAACTTTTTCAGTTGCGAAAAATATCCAGTGTTCGCCGCGGTTGCTGGCATATCCAGCAAAAAATCCAGGTTTTTCGCCAACTCGCCACACTGCTTCAGGCGGGAATATCATTATCTGACGGGCTGCTGCTCATAGCCCAGCAACATCCATTCGATGAATGGCGAGCGCTGCTGAAAGACCTGGAACAACGCGTATCCAACGGTATTCCCTTTTCCTCAGCATTACAGCAATGGCCGGGCATTTTCCCCGCACTCTTTATTGCTCTTATTCATATTGGTGAGTTAACAGGGAAGCTGGATGAGTGCTGTAAACGGCTGGTTGACCAGCAAGAAAAGCTCTACCGGCTGCGCAAGAAAGTGATGAAAGCACTGCGATACCCACTGTTTATTATGGTAGTCGCGTTGGTAGTGACGGTCGGAATGATGGGTTTTGTACTGCCTGAGTTTGCCAATATCTACCGCTCATTCAATGCTCCATTACCGGCAATTACACTGGCTGTAATGGCTGTTTCGCATTGGGTAACGACGCAAGGCGTATGGTGGTTGCTGGCAGGTAGTGCTCTCGTTTCTAGTAGTTATTTCATACGAAAGAAAAAGCCACACTGGCAAGAATATGAACAGAAACTGTTGCTGCGTATTCCCCTGGTTGCCCCCCTTTGGCGAGGGCAAATTCTAAGTCAAATCTACACCACATTATCCTTGGCTCAACAGGCAGGGATCCCGCTATTACAAGGCCTCGAAGCGGTTGAAAACACCCTCACGCAATTGATGTGGAAAAAGGTTATCTCGCAGATAAGCGTCAAAGTGACTGAGGGTATCCCGTTTTGGCATGCGCTCTCACAGAGTGGAAGCTTTACATCTTTGTGCTGCCAGCTTGTGCGTATTGGGGAGGAATCAGGTGCTTTAGATTTGATGCTGGAAAAACTCGCAACCTGGCATCATAGCCATACCGAAGAACTGGCAGATAACCTTGCCGCTGCTCTTGAGCCAATAATGATGTTAGTTGTGGGAGTGATCATTGGAACGCTGGTCATCGCGATGTATCTGCCGATTTTCCAGTTAGGAGATGCGATGAGTACAGGATGACGGCGTGGGCAAAGCCACGCCGTATATCGTCAATAGCTTAGAGGCTATTGAAAACGCGGTTTTCCTGCTCATTCACACGAATGAACGTGGTGCGTTTGGTCAGCTCTTTCAAACGAGAGGCACCCACATAAGTACATGCAGAACGCAGGCCGCCCAAAATGTCACGAGCGGTGTTTTCTACAGGGCCACGCAATGGCAGCTTAACGGTTTTGCCTTCAGCAGCACGGTATTTTGCAACACCACCCACGTGGCGAGTCATTGCAGACTCGGAACTCATACCGTAGAACAGCATGAATTTCTCACCGTTTTCTTCGACGATTGTGCCGCCGCTTTCGTCATGACCTGCCAGCATACCGCCCAGCATCACGAAATCTGCGCCGCCACCGAAGGCTTTAGCCACATCGCCTGGCATAGTACAACCGCCGTCGCTAACAATCTGACCGCCAAGGCCATGCGCTGCATCAGCACATTCAATAACAGCGGAAAGTTGTGGATAGCCAACACCAGTTTTGACACGAGTGGTACAAACGGAACCCGGACCGATACCGACTTTGACGATGTCCGCGCCGGAAAGAACCAGCTCTTCGCACATTTCACCCGTCACAACGTTACCTGCACAGATAACTTTATTTGGCCATGCATCACGCGCTTTGGAAACAAACTGAGTGAAGTGCTCAGAATAACCATTTGCCACATCGATGCAGATAAATTGCAGCGCTGGGTTAAGGTTCAGAATTTGTTTGGTTTTCTCGAAATCAGCGTCTGATGTACCCGTTGAAACCATGACAAATTTCAGGATGCTTTCTGGAGTGGATTTCACGAAGTCGCTCCACTCTTCAAAAGAGTAGTGCTTATGAACGGCGGTGAGGATATCAAACGAAGCCAGAGCCTTGGCCATGCCGAATGTACCAACGGTGTCCATGTTAGCAGCAATGATCGGAACACCTGACCATGCAATACCGGAGTGTTTGAAAGTGAACTGGCGCTCAAGCTCTACATCAGAGCGGCTTTTCAGAGTGGAACGTTTTGGACGAATAAGAACGTCTTTAAAACCTAACTTCAAATCTTCTTCAATACGCATGTTGCAGATTCCTGGGTCGAATGGCGAAGGACGCGTGAACGCAATTGGCGATTTGGACACCAATTCCAGTGACGCTATCATACGCACTATTAATACCGCTGCAAGACTGCGAAAACAGTCTTTTTTACGCTACAATCGTTAAAATTTACCTAAGAAATGTGTAATCGCTTTAGGGTCTGGTTTTTATGGTTTATACGGTGGCATTAACGGGTGGGATTGGCAGCGGAAAAAGCACTGTCGCTGATAACTTTTCCCGATTAGGTATTACCGTTGTCGACGCGGATATCATTGCGCGCCAGGTCGTTGAACCAGGACAGCCCGCCCTTAACATTATTTATGAACATTTCGGTCCAGAGATCCTCCTTCCGGATGGCACTCTGAATCGCCGGGTTCTTCGCGAAAGAATCTTTTCTTCTCCAGCGGAAAAGCAGTGGCTTAATGCTTTACTGCACCCGCTTATTCATCAGCGCACCCAAACTGAAATCAGCCAGGCACTTTCTCCTTATGTACTATGGGTTGTTCCGTTATTAGTCGAGAATAATCTGCAACAAAAGGCCGATCGCGTTTTGGTCGTTGATGTGTCGCCAGAAGTACAAATCGCACGTACTATTGCGCGCGATAAAGTCAGTCGTGAACATGCGCAACAAATTATTGCTGCACAAGCGACACGCGAGGCACGTTTGAACGCTGCCGATGATGTAATTAATAATGATGGTGCCCCCGAAAAGGTGGCCGCACATGTTGACCGTCTGCACCGCCAGTACCTGGAACTAGCGTCGCAGGCCGCACAGCAGGAAAATGAATAATGAGCACCCAGATTCTTTTTGAGCACCCATTGAATGAAAAAATGCGTACCTGGCTGCGTATCGAGTTCTTAATTCAACAACTCGAAAGTTCATTACCGGTAGAAAACACTTCCAAAGCACTACACTTCTTCCGCAACGTCGGCGATCTGCTGGATGTCTTTGAACGCGGTGAAATTCGTACCGATATTCTTAAAGAACTTGAGCGCCAGCAGCGCAAATTACTGAGTTGGGCGGAAGTTCCGGGTGTAGATATGCAGCGAATCGACTCACTGCGTAGCCAACTTAAAGAACATGGCAGCCTGTTAATGGCGGCCCCACGTTTAGGGCAGGCTTTGCGCGAAGACCGTCTGATTGCACTGGTTCGTCAGCGTCTTAGCATCCCTGGAGGATGCTGTAGCTTTGATTTACCGACATTGCATATCTGGCTGTATTCTCCGCAAACACAGCGTGACGCGCAGATTAATCAGTGGTTGGCGAGCTTGCAGCCGTTAAAACAATCTCTGGATCTGCTGTTGGATATTATTCGTAATTCTGCACCATTCCGTAAGCAAACTAGCTTGAATGGTTTTTATCAGGATAACGGCGATGACGCCGATTTGTTGCGTTTAAAGCTGGATTTGTCTTGTCAGCTGTACCCGCAGGTATCCGGACATAAAAGCCGTTTTGCGATCCGTTTCTTACCACTTGATAGCGAAAATGGGGTTATCCCTGAACGACTTGATTTCGAACTTGCATGCTGCTGAGGAGCTAACGTGTCTGAATCCATTAGTGTAAATTGCCCTGGCTGCGGTAAAACAGTTATCTGGAATGAAACCAGCCCGTACCGACCATTTTGTAGCAAACGCTGCCAGCTGATTGATTTAGGTGAATGGGCCGCTGAGGAAAAAAGAATTCCGAGCAGCGGCGATTTGTCAGACAGCGACGGCTGGAGTGAAGAAGACCTGCGTTAACGTTGCTGTCGTTCGTCAATGACTAGTTTGGTAATAACCGGTTCATTGGCTGGTGGAAAATCTGCAGCCACCAGCGCATTTTGCGCAATCCATTGACCCGGTTGCCCTTCTTTACCCCACGGCTCGCCTTCCCAACTTTCCACCAGGAAAAACCACAACGAGATATGCCTGTCCGGGAACTGATAGGCTAGTTTCTCAAACAGTGTAAATTCAGTCGCTGTAATACCTGTTTCTTCCTGAAGTTCACGGACTAACGCCTGCTCTGGCGTTTCACCCGCTTCGATTTTCCCACCGGGAAATTCAAGCTTATTCGCCATATGAGCATCAGCGGCTCGCTGGGTAATAAAAATTTCGCTCTTAGGGTTACGAATAATGCCCACGGCGATTTCTAATTGTTTCATTTTTGTGCAGGTGCTCCATATAAAAAAGGCGCAGCAAGCTGCGCCTTCATCGACAATCAAGTGTTTAGCTTAAACGACCATGACACTGTTTGTATTTTTTACCGGAACCACATGGGCATGGGTCGTTACGGCCCACTTTGCGTTCACCCGTTTCTGAAGCCAACTCTTGTGCGGCGATCGTCTCGTCATCCTGGTGGCTCAGCTGTTGCATCTGTGCTAAACGCTCAGCTTCTTCACGACGTTGTTGTTCCATCGCTTCTACTTCTTCAGGCATACGAACCTGTACTTTGCTCAGCGTACTGATCACTTCATATTTCAGTGATTCAAGCATTGCGGCAAACATAGAGAAGGATTCACGTTTGTATTCTTGCTTAGGATCTTTTTGCGCGTAACCACGTAAGTGAATACCCTGACGCAGATAATCCATTGCCGCCAAATGCTCTTTCCAAAGTGAATCAAGAGTTTGCAGCATGACGCCTTTTTCGAAGTGACGCATCATTTCAATGCCAACCACTTCTTCTTTACGCTTATACACTTCGATAGCGTTTTCCAAAATACGCTCGCGCAGTGTTTCTTCGTGCAGTTCAGGCTCTTTATCCAGCCACTCTTTAATTGGCAGTTCAAGATCGAAATCGTTTTTCAGACGCTCTTCCAGACCTTCAACATCCCACATTTCTTCCAGGGATTGTGGCGGAATATGCGCATCAATAGTCACTTTGAACACATCTTCACGAATGCTGTTGATGGTTTCACTTACGTCGCTCACATCCAGTAATTCGTTACGCTGGGTGTAGATGGCACGACGCTGATCGTTCGCCACATCATCGTATTCAAGAAGTTGTTTACGAATATCAAAGTTACGGCTTTCAACTTTACGCTGTGCGTTAGCAATCGCTTTAGTGACCCATGGGTGTTCAATCGCTTCACCCGGTTTCATACCCAGTTTACGCATCATGCCGGAGACACGATCCGATGCGAAAATACGCATCAGTGAATCTTCCATCGACAGATAGAAACGAGATGAACCCGCATCACCCTGACGACCAGAACGGCCACGCAGCTGGTTATCGATACGACGAGATTCGTGACGTTCAGTACCGATGATATGCAGGCCGCCAGATGCCAGAACCGCATCATGACGAATCTGCCAGTCAGCTTTAATTTGTGCAATTTGCTCTGGGGTTGGGTTTTCAAGCTCAGCCACTTCTGACTGCCAGCTGCCGCCCAACACGATATCCGTACCACGACCCGCCATGTTCGTTGCGATAGTTACCGCAGCAGGATAACCCGCCTGAGCAACGATACCGGCTTCGTTGGCGTGGAACTTAGCGTTCAGAACATTGTGTTTAATGCCCGCTTTGGTCAGCTCAGCAGAAACCACTTCGGATTTCTCGATAGAAATCGTACCTACGAGCACGGGCTGGCCGTTAATGGTACGTTCTTTAATGTCTTCGATGATCGCCGCAATTTTATCCATTTCAGTCATGTAGACCAAATCTGGCATGTCTTTACGAATCATTGGGCGGTTAGTTGGCACAACGATGGTATCGAGTTTATAGATAGAGCTGAATTCGAAGGCTTCGGTATCCGCAGTACCGGTCATACCTGCCAGTTTTTCATACAGACGGAAGTAGTTCTGGAAGGTAATAGAGGCCAGAGTCTGGTTTTCGTTCTGGATATCCACACCTTCTTTGGCTTCAACAGCCTGGTGCAGGCCATCAGACCAACGGCGACCTTGCATGGTACGGCCTGTGTGCTCATCAACGATGATGACTTCGCCATCTTTTACGATGTAGTCAACGTCACGGGTGAACAGTACATGTGCGCGCAGAGCTGCAGTCACATGGTGCATCAGCATAATGTTAGTTGGGGAGTACAATGACTCGCCTTCTTCCATGATGCCTTCGCGTACCAGTAGCTCTTCAACCAGTACCAGACCGCGTTCAGTAATGTTTACCTGACGAGATTTTTCGTCAACGGAGAAGTGACCTTCGCCCTGGAAAGTATCGGAGTCTTCTTTTTCCTGACGGATCAGGCTTGGGATGATTTCGTTTACTTTGCGGTACATCTCAGAGCTATCTTCCGCCGGGCCGGAGATGATCAGCGGAGTACGTGCTTCATCGATAAGGATTGAGTCAACCTCATCCACCAACGCATAGTGCAGTTTACGTTGTACGCGTTCTTCAGGGCTGAACGCCATGTTGTCACGCAGGTAGTCAAAACCGTATTCGTTGTTGGTGCCGTAAGTGATGTCAGCTGCATAGGCTTCGCGTTTTGCAGGCGCTGGCATGCCAGGTAAGTTAATGCCGACACTCAGGCCAAGGTACTCGAACAACGGACGGTTGTTTTCGGCATCACGCTGGGCCAGATAGTCGTTCACAGTCACAACGTGAACACCACGACCGCTTAATGCGTTCAGGTATGCAGGCAGAGTTGCCGTCAGGGTTTTACCTTCACCTGTACGCATTTCCGCGATACAGCGATCGTTCAGTACCATACCGCCAAGCAGCTGTACGTCGAAGTGACGCATGCCGAACACACGCTTACTTGCTTCACGGACCACAGCAAAAGCTTCTGGGATCAGGTTTTCCAGCACTTCGCCTTTTTCAAGACGCGCACGGAATTCACCGGTTTTTGCTTTTAATTCGTCATCGGAAAGTTTTTCAATTTCCGGTTCCATGCTGTTGATAAGAGTCACAACTTTACGCATACGACGCAGAGTACGGTCGTTACGGCTACCGAAAACTTTAGTTAATAATTTGATTAGCATAATAAATTCTCAAACGCCTACCGTCAGGGTAGAGCTAAAATAACGTTATAATTAAAGGGAATGGTTTTAGCTGAGGCGTAGTGGACCGGCGCGGATACCGTGAACCTGGCTAATCCAGATGGCAGGACTAAAAGTCTCGACAGCTGGCGGTTGCCAAAGCGCAATGTGGCGCACAATTACGGGCTGTTTGCTTTCCTGGGTGAGTAACGCGGTGAGCGTATCCAGTAAAGCGAGTTTATGTGCCTGAAGTGGCAAGCTCTCTTCTGCGACCGGGAGCGTTTGAGGCACCATAGCAAAAGAAAGGTGGCGTATTACTGTACGAATCGCATGTTGATGCCAGTAATCGACACTAAATGATGGTCGTCGGGTACTTTCCTGTAATAATGCCAGACTATTGAAGCTGACTTTGTTCAGGTAGTCGTGACTGCTGGTAGAGGTTTCTGCCGGGGCTGTAGGCTCGGTATTTTGGCTGAGCGCAGGCATGCCAAAACTCGCCGCGACCATCCCCAATAAGAGATGCGGCCAGAAGTAACGTCTGCCAAACTGTCGCCAACGATTTAGAATACCAATCACTTTTTCCGCCGGAGCATTATGTATGCGTGATAGTCGCCCACAATCTTTAGATCATTTGTTCGATGATGCTGGTGCCGAAAGCGTGCTGCAAAACGTGCAACAACGTGCCACTGCGCTACTTCGGCTCAACAGGGCGGTGAAAGGAATATTACCCGCTCAACTGCATCCCTGGTGCCGGGTCGCAAATTTTCGACAAGGCATTCTCGTACTTGAAACTGCAAATGCTAGCTGGCTGATGCGCTTACGCTATGAACAAGCCACACTATTAAGTGCATTACGTGCGCAAATATTACCATCATTGACATCAATCGACATCAGGATTAATCCATCACTGGCTGCAATTGGGCAAGAATCAGTACAAGAAAACAGCATTCAGACAGTGAAAGGTAAAACTGAAGGGGTTAACAGAGTGTTGAGCCAGCAAAGTGCTGAGGCATTAAGAATGGTGGCTGAAGGTAGCCCTGAGAAATTGAAGGCAATAATAGAACGACTGGCATCATTGGCCGGAGAGAGTACCAATGAAACCAGTCGCAATAAATAATTCTGGTGTTATGCCAGAACCATTTTTGGTGCTTTGAACGCTAACGGAAGTTCGGCATCGTCTTCGAAGGTTGCCCATTCCCAGGCTTCCTGCTTCGCCAGAACCGCCTGAAGCAATTTGTTATTCAGTGCATGACCTGACTTATAGGCGGTAAACGCGCCGATAATGTTATGGCCGCACATGAACAAGTCACCAATCGCATCAAGCATTTTGTGACGAACGAATTCATCTTCAAAACGCAGACCGTCTTCGTTCAGTACGCGATAATCGTCAACAACGATGGCACAATCGAAGCTGCCGCCCAGGCACAAACCACGGGACTGCAGATATTCGATATCACGCATGAAACCGAAAGTACGAGCACGACTAATCTGGCGCATAAATGCATCTGCAGAGAAGTTCATGCTGTAGCGTTGAGTACTGGCATCAATCGCCGGGTGGTTAAAGTCGATGGTGAAATCCAACGAGAAACCATTGTACGGCTTGAATTCAGCCCATTTGTCGCCGTCTTCAACGCGAACCGTTTCTTTGACGCGTACAAATTTCTTCGCACAGTTTAATTCGTCAATCCCGGCATCAAGCAGCAGGTAAACGAATGGCGCTGCACTACCGTCCATAATTGGGATTTCTGGGGCATTGACTTCAATAACGATGTTATCAATACCTAACCCAGCCAGGGCGGCGTTCAGGTGCTCAACGGTAGAAATCCGCACATCGTGCTCGTTCACCAGGCAAGTACAGAGCATGGTATCACGCACAGATTTGGCATCTGCCGGAAAATCTACCGGAGGATTCAAGTCGGTGCGACGATAGATGACCCCGGTATTTGCCGGCGCAGGGCGCAACGTCAGTGTGACTTTCTTGCCGGTATGTAAACCGACGCCAGTCGCCTGAACGATACGTTTTAATGTCCTTTGTTTGATCATCGTATAATCTCGCCAAATTACCTATCCAACCGAAGTGTATATCACAATCGGTGGACCAGTTTAGCACAAAGAGCGGAGATCCCCAACTTCCGGTTTATTCTTAATCAGCTTGCTTGCGCAAAAACGCTGGAATATCCAGATAATCAGGCTCTTTCGTCGTTTGTGGCGTGTTGTCGTTAACTACTTTGGCAACAGGTTTTTGCTCTTGCTGAAGCGGAGCCATCCCGTGCTGCTGGTAGCGATCCATGACAGGTTGCTGAGTTTGTTTGTTGGTCACCAGGGTGATTTCTGGACGCTTGTCCATACCAATACCGGTTGCAACAACAGTAACACGCAGTTCGTCGTTCATCTCTGGGTCCAGAGAAGTACCGATAACCACAGTGGCGTTATCAGATGCGAACGCACGGATGGTGTTACCGACAGTTTCAAACTCGTCCAGACGCAGGTCAAAGCCAGCAGTAATGTTGACCAAAACACCACGTGCGCCAGAAAGATCGATATCTTCCAACAGCGGGCTGGAAATTGCCATTTCAGCAGCTTCTTCTGCACGGTCTTCACCACTTGCAACACCAGAGCCCATCATGGCATAACCCATTTCGGACATTACGGTGCGCACGTCAGCGAAGTCGACGTTCATCAGACCCGGACGGGTAATCAACTCTGCGATACCCTGCACAGCGCCTTTCAGTACATCGTTTGCTGCGCCAAAAGCGTCAAGCAAAGAGATACCGCGACCCAGTACTTTCAGTAATTTGTCGTTAGGAATGGTGATCAAGGAGTCAACATGCTTAGACAGCTCGGCAATACCCTGCTCCGCGAAAGCCATGCGCTTCTTGCCTTCAAAGTTGAAAGGTTTGGTCACAACGGCAACGGTCAGAATGCCTAAGTCTTTAGCGACTTCAGCCACGACAGGTGCTGCACCTGTACCAGTACCGCCACCCATACCTGCGGCGATAAATACCATGTCTGCGCCTTCAAGGGCTGCACGTAACGCATCGCGGTCTTCTTCCGCAGCGGTACGACCCACTTCTGGGTTTGCTCCAGCCCCCAGACCTTTGGTAATTCCATTACCAATCTGGATTGTCTGGCCTACAGCAGTTTTGCGTAACGCCTGAGCGTCGGTATTCACTGCAAAGAATTCAACACCCTCGATGCGCTCACGCACCATGTGTTCAACGGCATTGCCGCCGCCACCACCGACGCCGATGACTTTAATCACCGCGTCGTTGGTCAGTTCCATAGGTTCAAACATAGTTTCTCTCCGTTTTGTGCCTGTCGCCTGAGACCACTAATTTTGTCTGGTCTCTTATAAAAATTAAAACTCTTTTCTCAGCCAGCTGTTGATTCGCTTAATCCATGAGCCGACAGAGGAGCGTTTTTCCACTTCTGCTTCACCACTGAGATGTGTTTCTTTCCCGTAGTGCAGCAAGCCGACTGCTGTGGAGTAATAAGACTCCTGGGCATAATCAGTCAGGCCTGTAATATTTAACGGTTGTCCAATACGAACTTGCGTATGGAACACACGTTGCGCACAGGCTGCCAGCCCTTCAATCTGCGCCGCGCCGCCCGTGAGTACAATCCCCGCCGCCAGGTGGTGCTTCACACCTTGCTGGCGAAGTTGTTCTTGTAATTGCAAAATCTCTTCGTTTACCAGATTCAGAAGTTCGGTATAACGTGGCTCGATAACTTCTGCGAGTGTCTGACGTTGCAGGCTACGCGGCGGACGTCCGCCTACGCTTGGCACTTCAACGTTTTCGTCTTTACCTACAATCGAACCCAGAGCGCAGCCATGGCGCACTTTAATGGCTTCTGCATCACTCGGCGGTGTGCCGAAGGCATAGGCGATATCACTGGTCACCACGTTCCCTGCGTAAGGAATCACTTTGGTGTGACGCAATGCGCCGCCAGTGTAGACCGCAATATCCATTGTACCACCACCGACATCGACTACGCAGACCCCTAATTCACGCTCATCTTCAGTCAAAACTGCATAGCTTGCTGCTAGTCCTGCAAAGATCAGTTGGTCAACTTTCAGGCCACATCGTTCAACAGCTTTGACGATGTTTTTAGCCATGTCGTTATGGCAGGTAATCAAGTGCACTTTAGCCTGCATGCGCACACCAGATAAACCTACAGGATTTTTGATGCCTTCCTGGTAGTCAATTGCATATTCTTGCGGGATTACGTGCAAAACACGATGCTCGTCACGTACGCGTACTGATTTCGCGGTGTGAACAACGTTCTCAACGTCTTCCTGCGTCACTTCTTCTTCAGAAATTGGCACCATGCCAATCTCGTTTTGACAGCTAATATGTTTACCTGACAGCGCAAGGTAGACCGAAGATATCTGGCAATCCGCCATTAATTCGGCCTGATCAATCGCGCGCTGAACGCATTTTACGACTGATTCGAGATCGTTTACGCCACCTTTGTCCATACCACGCGATGGGCAACTACCCACGCCAATAATATTGACCATACCGTCAGGCAGAACTTCCCCTACTAAAGCGGCAACCTTTGCGGTACCGATCTCCAGTCCTACTACCAGTTTTCTGTCCGTCGCCTTGATCATTGTTATTCTGCCTGTGCCTGATTCTGTTGCTGATTAGGAGTAGATTCCTCTACGGGAGCGGGCTGCCAGCCTACCGCCGCGCCGGAGTCATAACGCAGGTCGACATAACTAATCCTTTTATTGTCGGCTTGCTCTTGCTGCTGCAGAACCGGGTAAAGTTCTACAAAACGACTCAGGCGTTTCATTGTTTCGCCCCGACCTAAATTAAGTTTGATGCCATTATTTAGCGTCAATTGCCAGGAGCGCCGAGCGGTCATTGCCGCTTCTTTCAATGTAAATTTATCCTTTGCCAGCACGTCGCCCATTGCGCGATAACCTTGCAATACTTCACCTTCACTGCCTTCTGGCCCGGATAACATAGGTAAAGTCTGCTTTGTTGCACGTTCTGCTGGAACACTGAACGCATTTCCTTGCGCATCAATCATATGTTGATCATTCCAGCGCGCTATAGGCACGTATTCAACCAGATGAATCTTCAATTCGTCCGGCCATTGCTTTCTCACGCTCGCCTGCTTGATCCATGGCAAACGTTCAATTTGCTGCTGGATGATATTCACATCCTGGGTCATAAAGGTGCCCGGTGGCCCCAGAGCCAGAATTGACTGGCGAATATCATCGTTACGGGTGTAATGCCGTTCACCAGTAACCACTAACTTAGACAATGGCAGCCGCTGTGCATCTTCCATCCAGCCAACCACAATCCAGCCGCCGATAAATACCGTAAACAGTACTGCGCTCAGGAAAATAATCCCGGCCAGTCGCCCACCGTTACTGCGACGAGAACTGGTTTCTTCTTCTTCCTGGCGATTACGCGTATTCAGAGCTGCTTGCGACATATCAGTCTGCCAACTCCAGAATCCGCACTACCAGTTGAGAGAATGTCATCCCAGCCTGACGTGCCGCCATTGGCACCAGACTGTGGCTGGTCATGCCCGGAGAAGTGTTCACTTCCAGTAAATAAAACTGGCCGTCACTATCCAGCATGACGTCTACGCGCCCCCAACCGCTGCACCCCAAAACTTGCCAGGCTTGCAGCACTAATGCCTGTAATTCTTGCTCGCGTTGTTCGATTAAACCGCCTGGGCAGAAATATTGTGTCTCATCAGAGAGATACTTCGCCTCATAATCATAGAAAATTCCAGCGGGTTGGATACGAATTGACGGTAATATTTCTTCGCCAACAATCGCAACCGTGTACTCAGGGCCACTGAGCCACTTCTCGATCAGAATTTCTTCGTCATGTTCAAAGGCCAATTCAAGCGCTGCAGGCAGGGCTGAAACATTATCAACCTTAGACATACCCACGCTTGAGCCTTCACGGCTTGGCTTAACGATGACTGGCATCCCTAAGCCTGCAATCTGTTCAACTGTGGTTGCAGAAATACCGGCTTCGACATCACGGCGCGTGAGTGCAACCCACGGAGCGACAGGTAAATCTGCACCTTTCCACAATAATTTGGTGCGCAGTTTATCCATCGTGACGGCTGATGCCATGACGCCACTACCGGTATAAGGCAGTTTCAGAAATTCGAGTAACCCTTGCAGGGTTCCGTCTTCCCCACCGCGACCGTGTAAGGCAATGAATACTTTGTCAAAACCCTGCGCTTTCAGCTCTGTGACGGGTGTGTCTTTCGGGTCAACTTCGTGCGCATCAATTCCAGCTTCACGCAGGCCAGCGAGTACCGCAGCACCTGATTGCAATGACACCTCACGCTCAGCGGAAGTCCCGCCCAGCAGAACAGCGATTTTCTCAGCCATGTTGGTCTCCCTCCTTAGTGTGGGACTGCAATTTGCATTCAGCCAGGTTTCTGGCAACTTTCCCGACATTTCCTGCACCTTGCACCAGGATCAAATCATTTCCCGACAAGATCGGAGACAACATATCAGCGATCTGGTTCGCATCCGGCACCAGAATAGGATCAACTTTTCCGCGACCACGGATAGTACGGCACAATGAACGGCTGTCAGCGCCAGGAATAGCCGCTTCACCCGCAGCATAAACATCCAGCATCAACAATGAATCCACTTGTGACAACACGTTAGCAAAGTCGTCGTACAGATCACGAGTACGCGTGAAACGGTGCGGCTGGAAGATCATCACCAAATTTTTATCCGGCCAACCTGCACGAGCGGCTTTAATCGTGGCATCCACTTCTGTCGGATGGTGACCGTAGTCATCCACCAGCATGGCGCTGCCTTCTTTACCATTTACTGGCGCTAACGGATATTCACCGAGGAAATCAAAGCGACGCCCGGTTCCCTGGAAGCTCTCCAGCGCACGCAGAATGTCCTCGTCATCAATGCCTTCTTCTGTCGCAACAGAGACCGCTGCCGCCGCGTTTAACGCGTTGTGGCGACCCGGCGCATTCAGCGTCACATGCAGAGCAGGTTTATCCTGACGCACAATCGTGAAATACCCTTGCGGCCCTTTCTGTTGGTAGTTTTCAATGCGCACATCCGCATCTTCGCTAAAACCGTAAGTGGTGATCTTGCGGCCGACACGAGGCAGCAATTCACGAATAACTGGATCGTCTACGCACATCACAGCCAGACCATAAAAAGGCAGGTTGTGCAGGAAGTTAATAAACGTCTGCTTTAAATTCTCGAAGTCGCCCTGGTAGGTATCCATGTGGTCAGCTTCGATATTCGTTACCACAGAAACCATCGGTTGCAGATGAAGGAATGACGCATCACTTTCATCTGCTTCAGCAATCAGGTAACGGCTGTGACCCAGGCGAGCATGGGTTCCAGCGGCTTTAACCAGGCCACCGTTCACAAAAGTAGGATCAAGCCCTGCTTCTGCATAAATACTGGAAACCATCGCCGTGGTGGTTGTTTTGCCGTGCGTACCAGCAATAGCGATGCCGTGACGAAAACGCATCAACTCGGCCAGCATTTCAGCACGACGAATAACCGGGATACGCGCTTCATGAGCAGCAACAATTTCCGGGTTATCCATTGAGATTGCGGTGGATACCACCACAACACTCGCATCCAACACATTTTCAGGGCGATGGTTGAAATAAATCGTGGCGCCCAGCGCCGACAACTGCTGAGTGACCGGGTTCGGTGCCAAATCAGACCCACTGATTTGATAACCTTCGTTAGCTAAAACTTCAGCAATACCGCCCATACCGGCGCCGCCGATGCCAACAAAGTGAATGTGCCGGACGCGACGCATCTCGGGCACGATAGAACGCAGTTTCGCCAGTTGTTGTGTATTCATTCTCTAACCTGCAGCGTCAAACGCCATGACTTCAAATATTCATGGGCAACAGTCCGCCCACAATGATTACGCCAGTGCTGCGGCGCTCACTTCTTTTGCTACCCGCTCTGTGGCATCAGGAATGGATGCAGCACGCGCACGCTCGGCCATTGCCAGTAACGTCGCTCTGTCCCACCCGGCGAGAGTTTGGGTAACGGCATCCACGGTAAACTGCGGTTGCTCCAGTATTTTTGCCGCTCCAGCCTTTTCCAACGGCAGCGCATTCCAGTATTGCTGCCGATCTTTGTGCTGGAAGGGAACAAACAATGCAGGTAAACCTGCGGCCGCGACTTCGCTGACGGTTAATGCACCGGAGCGACACACCACGACATCAGCCCACGCATATGCGCCAGCCATATCATCAATAAATTCGGTCACTTTATGCTGAGGCTGCCCGGCTTCGGCATAGCCTTGCTTAACAAACTCTTCGCCACCTTTACCTGACTGGTGCCAGATAGTAATGGCATCGCCCAAACGACCCGCCACTTGCGGCATTGTCTGGTTCAGTACTCGAGCGCCCTGCGAGCCACCTACCACCAAAACTCGCACAGGGCCTTCACGACCAGCAAAACGTTCTTGTGGTAATGGCAGCGCTAATACATCGGTACGCACCGGATTACCCACTACGTCCGCATTCGGAAATGCGCCGGGGAACGCCTGCATGACCTTTTTGGCAATTTTTGACAACCATTTATTGGTTAAACCAGCAATGCCATTTTGCTCATGCAATACCACCGGAATACCGAGTGACCATGCCGCAAGGCCGCCAGGGCCTGAAACATAACCGCCCATTCCGAGTACTACATCCGGGCGATAGGCTTTCATGATGGCCCGCGCCTGACGCCAGGCGTTGAAAATACGCACCGGAGCCAGCAACATGGCCTTCAGGCCTTTACCACGCAAACCTGAAATACGAATAAAGTCGATCTCGATTCCATGCTTCGGAACTAAATCTGCTTCCATACGATCGGCGGTTCCGAGCCAGCGCACTTGCCAGCCCTGAGCCATTAAGTGATGCGCGACAGCAAGACCCGGGAACACATGCCCGCCAGTCCCGCCCGCCATCACCATTAACCGCCGGGTTTGATTACTCATCGCACACCCTTCGTAAACGCCTGAGCTTTAGCCAGACGTGTTTCATAATCAATTCGCAGCAACATCATGATTGCTGTAGACATTATTAACAGGCTCGAACCACCGTAACTGATAAGCGGCAAAGTCAGGCCTTTGGTTGGCAACATACCTGCTGCTGCACCAACGTTTACCAGCGCCTGGAAACTAAACCAAACCCCGATTGAGCAGCCCAAAAAGCCCGCAAAACGCTGGTCCATTTCTAACGCGCGTTTACCAATGGACATCGCACGAAAAGCGACGAAGAATACCATCAATAAAGCCAGCACCACACCGATATATCCGAGCTCTTCTCCGATAATGGAGAAGATGAAGTCGGTATGTGCTTCCGGCAAATATTCGAGTTTTTGAACCGAATTACCTAACCCCTGCCCCCACAATTCCCCGCGACCGAATGCCATCAGAGATTGCGTCAACTGGTAGCCACTACCAAACGGGTCATCCCAAGGATTCCAGAAGGACGTTACGCGGCGGATACGATACGGTTCGGCGAGGATCAGCAGCACGACGGCAGAAATCCCCATGCCGATGATGGCCAGGAACTGCCAAAGTTTTGCCCCTGCCAGGAACAGCATTGCCAGTGTCGTCACAAACAACACAACAACCGTACCTAAGTCAGGCTGCGCCAGAAGCAGTACCGCTAATACCAGGATCACGCCCATCGGTTTGAGGAAGCCGCGTAGGTTATTACGCACTTCATCTACCTTACGAACCAGGTAGTTGGCGAGATAACAGAACAGCGACAACTTCGTGAATTCGGCAGGCTGAATACGTAATGGGCCGAATGCAATCCAACGCGACGCACCGTTAACCGAGCTACCGACAACCAATACAATCAATAACATCGCAATGGATAACAGCAGCATTGCAGTACTGTGGCGCTGCCAGAAATCCATCGGCAAACGCAGTGTGACCATCGCTAATGCAAACGCCAGGATGATGTACAAACCGTCACGTTTGGCAAACAGGAAGGGATCATTCGCCAGACGCTGACCTACAGGCATGGAGGCGGAAGTCACCATAATGAAACCGACTGCCGCCAGTCCGAAAGTCAGCCATAACATCGTGCGGTCATACATTACGATGTTATTTGAGTCGGCTTCTTTGGTGCCCATCACCCAGCCTTTAACTGCCGACGCCAGCCAGCTCAGGATGGCAAATCCTGGCACTCGGGGCATTCGCAGGCGAGGGAGAGATAAGCGCATCAGCCAAGCTCCTTCGCAAGTTGAGTAAACTGGTCGCCACGCTGTTCAAAGTTTTTGAACTGATCGAGGCTGGCGCATGCTGGTGATAACAGAACCATGTCACCCGGTTGAACACGGGCGGCAATCAATTTCATCGCCTCAGCCATAGTTTCAGTTTGCTCGGCAACATCAGGGCGCAGTGCCGCAAGCTCAGTTCCGTCGCGGCCAAAACAATACAGTCGAATTGCAGAGCCTTGCAGATACTGGCTGAGGGACGAGAAATCAGCCGATTTACCATCGCCACCTAACAACAGATGCAATGTACCTTCAACTTTCAAGCCGTTCAGCGCCGCCTCTGTGCTACCGACGTTGGTTGCTTTCGAGTCGTTAATCCAACGCACGCCGTTACGTTCCAATGCAAGCTGGAAGCGGTGCGCAAGGCCTGTAAAGGTGGTCAATGCTTTCAGACTGCTGGAGCGCGGGAGTTTCACCGCATCAGCCAGTGCCAGCGCTGCAAGTGCGTTGGTGTAGTTGTGGCGGCCCACGATTTTCATTTCTTTGGTGTTCAGCACTTTCTCACCCTTCACACGCAGCCAGGTATCGCCTTGCTGATGATTCAGGTGGTAATCGCCGACATCCACACCAAAGCTAATGCAGCGTACATCTGCACCACGTACAGGCATCGTCAGTGCATCATCGGCATTCACAACACAAACAGCGGCGTTTTCGTAAACGCGCAATTTAGCGGCACGATACTGTTGCAGCCCGAAGGGATATCTATCCATATGATCTTCGGTGACGTTAAGAATGGTCGCCGCCGCCGCTTTCAGGCTTGAGGTGGTTTCTAACTGGAAGCTGGATAACTCAAGCACATAAAGCTCGCGAGCAGGATCAAGCAGCATCAACGCAGGCAGGCCGATGTTTCCACCCACGCCCACATTCACGCCAGCCGCTTTCGCCATTTCACCGACTAAAGTCGTGACGGTACTTTTACCGTTGGAACCGGTAATGGCTACAATCGGTGCTTGCGCCTCGCGACAAAACAGTTCGATATCACCCACAATTTCTACGCCAGCGTCTGCCGCACGGCTAAGGGCTGGATGGGCGATAGCAATACCAGGGCTGGCAACAATCAAGTCAGCCGCTAACAACCAGTCTTCATTGAGTGAGCCAGTGTGTCGCTCCACCGCTTCTGGCAATTTATCCAGACCCGGTGGCGAGATGCGGGTGTCCATCACACGCGGTGTCACACCACGAGCGAGGAAATAGTCAACACAGGACAGGCCGGTGAGGCCCAATCCAATAATGACGACTTTTTTACCCTGGTAATCAGTCATAGTTAACGCACCTTCAGGGTAGCCAGGCCGATCAGAACAAGCATCAGCGAAATAATCCAGAAGCGCACAATGACTCGCGGCTCCGGCCAACCTTTCAATTCATAATGGTGATGAATCGGGGCCATACGGAAAATGCGCTGTCCGCGCAATTTGAAGGAACCGACCTGCAAAATCACCGACAGCGTTTCAACCACAAACACGCCGCCCATGATCACTAACAGGAATTCCTGACGCAGCAGTACAGCGATGGTTCCGAGCGCGCCGCCCAGAGCCAGAGAGCCAACATCACCCATGAAGACTTGTGCCGGATAGGTGTTGAACCATAAGAAACCCAGCCCTGCTCCAACAATCGCCGTACAGACGATAACCAGCTCCCCAGCATGTCGCAGATAAGGAATATGCAAATATCCGGCGAACTTAATGTTACCCGTAGCCCAGGCGACCAGCGCAAAGCCCGCAGCCACCAACACAGTTGGCATAATCGCCAGGCCATCAAGGCCATCGGTCAGGTTAACCGCATTCCCGGTGCCAACGATGACAAAGTACGCCAGCAGCACATAGAACAGGCCAAGCTGCGGCATCACGTCTTTAAAGAACGGCACAACCAGCTCGGTGGCTGGCGTTCCTTTTCCTGCGCTGTACATCGTGAAGGCGACAGCCAACGCGATAACGGACATCCAGAAATACTTCCAGCGAGCAATCAAACCTTTGGTGTCTTTACGTACGACTTTGCGATAGTCATCAACAAAGCCAATCGCACCGTAACCGACTAAGACAAACAACACGCACCAGACGTATGGGTTCGAAGGGTAAGCCCACATCAATACGGAGATAACAATCGAGGTCAGGATCATGATCCCGCCCATGGTTGGCGTTCCGCGTTTGCTGAAATGGGATTCAGGACCGTCGTTACGCACAACCTGGCCGAAAGAAAGTTGCTGCAAACGAGCAATCATGCGCGGCCCCATCCATAACGAGATGAACAGAGCAGTCAGCAGGCTGACAATGGCGCGAAACGTCAGATACGAAAAGACGTTAAAGCCGGAATAATATTTGACCAAATGTTCGGCCAGCCAAACTAGCATGTTCCATTCTCCTGTAATGCGCGTACTACCTGCTCCATAGCGGCACTACGTGAACCTTTCACTAAAATAGTTATCATTGAATGCTCGGCGATGAGCGCCTTCAGGCGCACGATTAAAGAAGGCTTATCGGTAAAATGTTCGCCAACTTCAGAGGCTTGACTGATAATTTCACTCAGTGTGCCCACGCTTAATACGCAATCAATGCCTGATGCTTTTGCTGCCTCACCGACCTGGCGATGGCACTCAACAGATTCTTCACCTAATTCAGCCATGTCGCCGACAACCATCACGCGAAAACCGGGCATTTCAGACAGCACCTGTGCGGCGGCAGTCATCGATCCCACATTGGCGTTGTAACTGTCATCAAGCAGAAGTTGGTTTTCAGAAAGTTGTATCGGGAACAGACGACCAGGAACGGCTTTAAGATCGGCAAGGCCAATTTTGACCGCTTCCAGCGTTGCGCCTACAGCCATCGCAAGCGACGTCGCCGCCAGTGCGTTGGCGATGTTATGACGACCCGGAAGCGGTAAAGTCACGTCTACATTGCCGACCGGTGTTTTGATGGTGAACTCAGTGCCATGCACAGTGATATGCACGTTAGTCGCAGTAAAATCACTGCCCGTGGCATTGGGCGAGAAGCGCCAGGTTTTGCGTTCGCCAATCACTTCTTGCCAGTTCAGCCAGTCGTTATTGTCTGCATTGAGAATCGCGATACCGTTATCCGGCAGCCCTGCGAAAATCTCACCCTTTGCTTTCGCAACACCGGCAAGTGAACCAAATCCTTCCAGATGTGCCGCAGCGAGGTTATTGACCAAAGCTGCTTCCGGGCGGGTAAGATTCACCGTCCAGGCAATTTCGCCCTGGTGGTTAGCACCCAGCTCAATAACCGCAAATTCATATTCTGGCGTCAGACGTAACAACGTCATTGGCACGCCGATATCATTATTGAGGTTGCCTGCGGTGTACAGCGTGTTGCCACACTGGCGCAAAATTGCGGCGGTCATCTCTTTAACGGAGGTTTTGCCGGAAGAGCCGGTCAGCGCAACAATACGCGTTGGCACTTGCTGGCGAACCCATGCGGCCAGTTCGCCGAACGCCTGGTGCGTATCAGCAACCACAAGCTGTGGAACATTCACATCCAGCTTGCGGCTAACCAACAACGCCCCTGCCCCGCCGTTCACTGCATCTTGCGCAAAATCGTGAGCATCAAAACGTTCACCTTTCAGTGCAACAAACAGACACCCTGGCGTGAGTTTGCGCGTGTCCGTGGTGACATCAATAATGTCAGCATCTGCACCATGCAACTCTCCATTCAGGACAGTGGCAAGTTGGCTCAAGGAAACGCGAATCATGCCAAAACCCCCAACAAGCGAGCGGCGGTAATGCGGTCGGAGTAATCCAGGCGCTGCGTTCCCACAATCTGATAATCCTCGTGACCTTTGCCTGCCACCAGAACCACATCATTCTCTTTCGCCTGCATAATGGCGTTTGTTACTGCTTCGGCGCGCCCGGAAACCACATGAGCACGACCCGCATCCAGCATGCCAACCAGGATATCGGCAACAATGGCTTTCGGCTCTTCGGTACGCGGGTTGTCATCGGTAACGACCACTACATCCGCATATTGCTCGGCTATGCCACCCATAATTGGGCGCTTGCCTTTATCGCGGTCGCCGCCGCAGCCGAACACACACCACAGCTTGCCGCTGCAATGTAAACGAGCGGCTTGCAGTGCTTTCTCAAGGGCATCCGGCGTGTGGGCATAATCCACCACTACTGTCGGTTTACCCGGAGCACTGAATACTTCCATGCGGCCGCAAACAGGTTGCAGGCTTGGTGCCGTTTTCAGCAATTCGTTGATTGGGTAATCAAGAACCAGCAAAGTCGCGAGCGCCAACAACAGGTTGCTGACGTTAAAAGCCCCCATCAGGCGGCTTTCGATTTCCCCGTCACCCCAGGAGGAGCTGAACTGAACGGTCGCCCCGCCATCGTGATAATGCACATTGGTTGCTTTCAACCAGCGGCCACGACAGCCAGGCTGTAAATTATTTTCCATCGTAACAGCAACGGCATCTGGCAAACGCGCCAGCCATTTGCGTCCGACTTCATCATCAGCATTAATAACGGCATGGCCGTAATCGTGCTCTGAAAACAGCAGCCATTTAGCCGCTTCATATCCCGCCATATCGCCATGGTAATCAAGGTGATCGCGGCTCAGGTTAGTGAACACGCTAGCGGCAAATTTCAGGGCAGCAACCCGGTGCTGAACCAGGCCATGGGAAGAAACTTCCATTGCGGCAAAACTCGCCCCCTGTTCAGCCAGGTTAGCAAGCACTTGCTGTACATCAACGGCAGAGCCAGTGGTATTTTCGGTTGGTTTGACTTGACCCAGCAGGCCATTGCCCACAGTACCCATCACCGCACTGGTTTCGCCTAATAACTGGCTCCACTGCGCCAACAATTGAGCCGTAGTGGTTTTGCCGTTAGTGCCAGTTACGCCAACCAGGCGCAATGCACTCGAGGGCTGGTGGTAAAAACGCCCAGCCAGGGCAGAAAGACGTTGATGCAGTTGGCTCAGATAAATCACGGGCACACCGTGCATTTCACGGATTTCGCCGTCGGTTGCTTCGCCTTCAGCTTCAGCAACAACAGCGGCCACACCTTGCGCTATTGCCTGCGGGATATATCGACGCCCGTCCGCCTGATGACCGACTACAGCCACAAAAAGGTCGCCCGAAGCCGCCACGCGGCTATCGAGTGTCATTTCTCGCAGTACTCTCGAAGGGAACTCTGGCACCCACGGAGCGAGAAGGTCGCGCAAATTACGATCTGCCACCTGATCCCTCATTTTGATTAATTACAAATTCACTTTTTTCACCTGTCGCCAGAGCATCCGGTTCGATATTCATGGTGCGCAGAACGCCGCCCATGATGGCACCGAACACAGGTGCAGAGACGGCACCACCGTAGTATTTCCCTGCTTGTGGGTCGTTGATCACCACAACCAATGCAAATCGAGGGTTACTCGCTGGCGCAACGCCTGCGGTGTAAGCAATGTATTTGTTAACGTATTTTCCATCCGGCCCGACTTTTTTCGCCGTACCGGTTTTAATGGCGATGCGGTATCCCTTGATGGCTGCTTTCACGCCACCACCACCGGGTAATGCCACACTTTCCATCATATGGACGACGGTACGAACCAGCGGTTCCGGGAAAATACGTTCACCAGGAACCGGCGGATCAACCTTCGTAATCGACAGTGGGCGATACACGCCGTAGCTGCCAATCGTTGCGTAGACTCGCGCTAACTGTAACGGTGTTACCATTAGCCCGTAGCCGAAAGAGAAGGTGGCCCTCTCTATGTCAGACCACCGTTGTTTTTGCGGATATAAGCCACTGCGTTCTCCGACCAGCCCCAAGTTGGTCGCTTTTCCCAATCCAAAACGTGAGTAAGTATCTACTAACGCTGAGGAGGGCATCGCTAACGCCAGTTTTGAAACCCCGACGTTACTCGACTTCTGTAGCACCCCGGTAAGGGTCAATTCGCTGTAGCGCGCCACATCTTTGATCTCATGACCATTGATGCGGTACGGCACGGTATTCAGAACGGTATTTTCACGCACTACGCCACGTTGCAGCGCGGTCATGACAACCATCGGTTTAACTGTCGAACCCGGCTCGAAAACATCCGTGATGGTACGGTTACGCATCACATCTTTTGGCGTGCCGCTCAGATTATTAGGGTTGTAGGATGGGCTGTTTGCCATCGCCAGAACTTCACCGGTATTCACATCTACCAGCACCGCACTGCCCGACTCGGCTTTGTTAAAGGCCACGGCGTTGTTTAGCTCGCGGTAAACCAGCGCCTGTAAGCGTTCATCAATGCTTAGCGCAAGGTTGTGAGCGGCCTGACTATCGGTTGAGGAGATGTCTTCAATCACGCGACCAAAGCGGTCTTTACGCACAATGCGCTCGCCCGGTTGCCCGGTTAGCCATTTATCAAAGCTCTTCTCAACGCCCTCAATCCCCTGACTATCGACGTTGGTGAAGCCAATGAGGTGAGCAGTGACTTCGCCTGAAGGGTAATAGCGACGAGATTCCTCACGGAGATGAATCCCTGGAAGTTTGAGTTTTTTGATGTAGTCGCCAATGTCCGGGTTTACCTGGCGTGCCAGATAAATAAAGCGACCTTTCGGGTTGCTGTTAACGCGGGAGGCGAGCTGATCGAGAGGGATTTTCAGGGCATCTGCCAACGCTTTCCAGCGGTTATCCAGCGTAATGCCGCCTGCGTCGTGCAACTCTTTCGGGTCAGCCCAAATCGCCTTAACCGGCACACTGACGGCCAATGGGCGGCCTGCACGGTCGCTAATCATGCCACGGGAAGTTGAGACTTCCTGCACACGCAAGGAACGCATATCGCCCTGGCGTACCAGCATGTCCGGCGCAATGATTTGCAGCCAGGCAACGCGCCCCAACAGGAAAACCAGCGCCAGCAAAATGCAACCGCAAAGCAACGCAAAACGCCAACTTACAAAGTTGGCCTGTTCTTCCTGGCGTTTCGGTTTAAGCGTTTTTGCCGCTGCTCTCATCTGCCACGCGATTCCTTATTGCTGAACTACAATGTTTTCCTGCGATGGGTCAACATGCTGCAATTGCAGCTTTTCCGTTGCGACCCGCTCCACCCGGCTATGATCGCCGAGTGCGTTTTCTTCCAGAATCAGGTTGCGCCATTCAATATCCAGCGCGTCACGCTCAACCACCATTTGCTCACGTTGCGCAGTAAGCAAGCGGGTATGGTGCGCGGTGGTGACGACAAAAATGGCGGTAACGATAATGGCGCTGAACAAAATCAGTGGCATTTTCCCATGACGCAATAAATCACCACCAATCACCGCAGGTAATGCATGGCGTTCGCCACTGCTCAATTGACCAGTAACTTTGCTTAGGGTTTCTGCCACTTTATTAATCATGCGTTCGTCCTTTCAGCGATACGCAGTACCGAACTGCGCGCGCGCGGGTTTTCCGCCACTTCTTCATCACCTGGCATCATTTTGCCAATCGATTTTAAATATCTGCCGCCAAGCTGATTCAACTGAGCTTCAGTCATTGGCAAACCGGCCGGAACCTGTGGTCCACGGGTGTTTTCACGCATAAAACGTTTAACAATTCGGTCTTCCAAAGAGTGGAAACTGATTATCGACAGGCGACCGCCTGGAGACAGAGTGGGAATCGAGCCTTTCAGCGCCTTCTCAATCTCATCAAGCTCGCTGTTGATCCAAATACGGATAGCCTGGAATGTGCGTGTGGCCGGGTGTTTGAACTTGTCTTTCACCGGCATTGCCGCTGCCACAACCGTCGCCAGTTCTTTGGTACGCGTCATGGGTTGTTCGCGGTTGCGCTCAATAATGGCGCGCGCAATACGCTTGCCGAATTTCTCTTCACCATAGGTTTTGATAACCCAGGCGATGTCCGCTTCGTCAGCGCTGAGCAACCATTCTGCTGCAGATTGACCACGAGTCGGGTCCATACGCATGTCCAGCGGGCCGTCACGCATAAACGAGAAACCGCGTTCGGCATCGTCAAGTTGCGGAGAGGAAACGCCGAGATCCAGCAGAATGCCGTCAATTTTGCCCAGCAAATCGCGTTCACTGGCGTACTCGGCTAATTCTGAGAAAGGCCCGTGAATGATAGAGAAGCGCGGGTCATCGATGGCTTGTGCCGCTGCAATAGCTTGCGGATCGCGGTCGATAGCCAGCAAGCGTCCTTCTGGTCCCAATTGGGAAAGAATCAAGCGAGAATGGCCGCCACGACCAAATGTGCCATCAATGTAGATGCCATCCTGACGAATGTTGAGACCATTCACGGCCTCATCAAGCAGCACCGAAGTATGTTTAAAATTTTCCATCATTATTTATAGTGACAAGTCCTGCAGCCTATCCGACAACGTAGTCGTCGTGGCCTGCTCAGCGTCGATGTCTTCCTTGACCTGTTGATGCCAGGTCGTTTCATCCCACAGTTCAAACTTATTGAACTGCCCAACCAGCATCACTTCTTTGGTTAGCCCGGCGTGTTGGCGTAAAACAGATGCCAACAACAATCGCCCGGCGCTATCCATCTGACATTCACTGGCATGCCCAAGTAACAGTCGCTGCACGCGACGCTCTACCGGGTTCATGCTCGACAGACGAGCTAGCTTTTGTTCAATAATTTCCCACTCGGGAAGGGTATAAAGCAGCAGGCATGGGTGATGGATGTCGATGGTACAAACCATCTGACCTTCAGAGGTTTCGACAAGCTTTTCCCGGTAACGGGTAGGTACGGCAAGCCGCCCTTTGCTGTCGAGATTGACTAATGTTGCCCCACGGAACATGCCAGCCTCACCCTTAAATTCCCCTTTCCACCACTTTGACCCACAAAATCCCACCTAAAGGAGTTTACGGAGCGGAGGAAAACCTTGTCAAGCAAGCTACAACGCTAATAGAAATAATTTCCATCTCCTAAGCGATTGATAAATGACTGGCGTGAAAAGGCGCTACATCCACGATGCAAAATTAACGTTATGAATATTTGAAAGAAAAAAGATCAATAAGCATAAATATCGTTAAATCGACTGAAAACCTGACAGGTAAAATATGAAGTGTTCAGTTTGCGACGCGGTCGGCATTTTAAGGTATTTCGCGGAAGGTTAACAGCGCCAGATGCAGGCGAAACGCGGGCTGGCGGGTTAGTTTGATTGGGGATGGTTAGCTATTGTTTAATTATCCGGCATTTTTACACATTGCTGTGTAACAAAATAATTCAAGGCAGAGAAATTATATCGATTCCGTAATAACAGTTCTTCAATTACTAATGAAAAATAATTACCTGAATAACTAAGGGAATTAACACGGGAATAATCTCAATTAAGAATGGCAGCCGGAACTGCCATCACTTGTTAGCGGCGGCTCAAACTACCACGGCGATAAAGATTACGGCGAATACGTGTTAACCCGGCCTTCGGTTTACGAGGCTCATCCAGACTTGCCAGAACCAGTTCAAGCACGCGCTCTGCGACATCGCGGTGGCGCTGCGCGACAGCCAATACGGGGCATTGCAAGAAATCGAGCAGTTCATTATCGCCAAAGGTCGCTATCGCCAGTTCAGATGGCAGTTGCCCTTCACGACGCAATGTAACATCCATCACACCTTGTAATAATGCAAATGAAGTGGTGTACAACGCCTGCGGCATGGGGTGTGTTTCCAGCCATTTATCAAATAGCTGCGCTGCGGCTTCACGTTCGTAACTATTAGCATATAAGAAATGCACTTCCCGCGGGTCGTCTTTCCACGCGGTACGGAAACCTTGTTCACGCAGGTAACTGACTGAAAGCTCCGGCAGCGCGCCGAGGTAAAGTACGGTTTCCGCAGGGAAAGTACGCAGCTCGCTGGCCAGCATTTCCGCATCTTCCTGGTCGGCACCGACGACACTGATGAAGTTTTCACGGTCTAATGCTCTGTCGAGCGCAATAATGGGGAAAGGATCGTTTGCCCAACGTTGATAAAAAGGATGTTCAGGCGGCAATGAGGTAGAAACGATGATCGCATCAACCTGTCGCTGCAAGAGATGCTCAATGCAACGCATTTCATTATCAGGCTGATCTTCAGAACAGGCTATCAGCAGTTGGTAGCCACGCTGGCGAGCCTGACGCTCAAGATAGTTAGCGATGCGGGTATAACTGGTGTTCTCAAGATCTGGAATCACTAATCCGATAGAACGCGTGCGCCCGGCACGTAGTCCTGCGGCCACCGCATTCGGGTGGTAGTTATGTTCGCGTACAACCGCCATGACTTTCTCAACGGTCTTATCGCTAACGCGATACTGCTTTGCCTTACCGTTGATGACGTAGCTCGCCGTGGTGCGCGAAACTCCAGCCAGGCGCGCGATTTCATCCAATTTCACAGTAGCCCCTTATTTAGGATTTCCATAACCATACCCTGGTCATGGTTTCATTTTTATCATCTAAGCGCAGAATAATACCTCGGGCAACCGCTTTTGCTGGCAGTTGTCACGCAAATTGCAAAAAAAACCCGGTTCAGGTTACCGGGTTAGTTTTTAGATGCCTTTCACAGGCTAGCGCATAATCTTATCGCCGCGGGATACGCCGACAATACCAGAGCGCGCCACTTCGACAATTTTTGCCACTTCACGGATAGTACTCAGGAAAGCATCCAGTTTGTCGCTGGTCCCCGCTAATTGAACGGTATAAAGCGTCGGCGTGACATCAATGATTTGCCCACGGAAGATTTCCGCATTGCGCTTCACTTCTTCACGCCCGTAGCCACTGGCCTGCACTTTCACTAGCATGATTTCACGTTCAACATGAGCGCCCTGCACCAGTTCACTAACGCGCAGAACATCCACCAGCTTGTGAAGTTGTTTTTCAATCTGTTCCAACACTTTTGCATCACCAACGGTTTGTATAGTCATGCGCGAAAGTGTGGGATCGTCAGTCGGTGCAACAGTCAAACTTTCTATGTTGTAGCCGCGCTGAGCAAATAAGCCAATAACCCGGGATAGCGCCCCGGACTCATTTTCGAGTAATACAGACAATATCCGGCGCATAATCAGGTTCTCTCCGTTTTGCTTAACCACATCTCATCCATCCCACCGCCACGGATTTGCATTGGGTAAACATGCTCAGTGCCATCAACGGTGACGTCAACAAAGACCAGACGCTGATTACGCACCGCTTCCAGTGCTTCAGTAAGTTTGCTTTCCAGCTCTTGCGGCTCGCTGATACGGATCCCAACATGCCCGTATGCTTCAGCTATACGCACAAAATCAGGTAAAGATTCCATATAGGACTGGGAATGGCGGCCAGAGTAAATCATATCCTGCCACTGCTTCACCATGCCGAGATAGCGGTTATTGAGATTAAGCACCAGCACAGGCAAACCGTATTGCAGCGCGGTAGAAAGCTCCTGGATATTCATCTGAATACTGCCATCGCCTGTCACACAAACCACGGTTTCTTCCGGCAATGCCATTTTTACCCCTAATGCCGCAGGAAGGCCGAACCCCATCGTGCCGAGGCCACCCGAGTTAATCCAACGGCGAGGCTTATCAAAGGTGTAATAGAGTGCGGCGAACATCTGGTGCTGCCCAACGTCAGACGTGACATAAGCCTCGCCGTTTGTCAGGCGATAGATCGTTTCAATGACCGCCTGTGGCTTAATTTTGTCGCTGGTTCTGTCAAACTCGAGGCACTGGCGCGCACGCCACTGATCAATCTGCTGCCACCAGTCACGAATTTCATCACAGCCCTGCTGCGGCTCTTCTTGCGCCAGCAGCTCCAGCATTTGCTGTAGAACCTGCCGGGCATCGCCCACAATCGGAATGTCGGCACCTACTGTTTTGGAAATAGACGTCGGATCAATGTCGATGTGCAGCACGGTGGCATTCGGGCAGTACTTCGCCAGATTGTTAGTCGTACGATCATCGAAACGCACACCCACGCCGAAAATTACATCGGAGTTGTGCATCACCATGTTGGCTTCGTAGGTTCCATGCATCCCTAACATGCCAAGCGCCTGGCGATGTGTGCCGGGGAATGCCCCCAGGCCCATTAAAGAGGAGACAACGGGAATATTGAGTTTCTGAGCAAGCTCGAGCAATTCATCATGGCAGGAAGAGGTAATGGCCCCGCCGCCCACGTACATAACTGGTTTTTTAGCCGCCAACAGCGTTTGCAATGCACGCTTAATTTGCCCTTTATGCCCCTGAGTTGTGGGGTTGTAAGAACGCATGCTGACAGTTTCAGGGTAACTGTAAGGTAGTTTGTTTGCCGGACTCATGATGTCTTTCGGCAAATCGACCACTACCGGGCCGGGGCGACCGCTCGCCGCAAGCCAGAAGGCTTTTTTGATAATGCCGGGAATATCTTCAGCTTGTTTGACTAAGAAACTGTGTTTCACGATCGGGCGCGAAATCCCCACCATGTCGCATTCCTGGAATGCATCATAACCAATCAGCGAAGTCGCGACCTGGCCTGACAGCACGACCATCGGAATTGAGTCCATATACGCGGTGGCAATGCCGGTGATTGCATTTGTGGCTCCAGGGCCAGATGTGACCAGCACAACACCAACTTCCCCCGTCGCACGCGCCAGGCCATCAGCCATATGCACGGCTGCTTGTTCATGGCGTACCAGCACATGATCAATGCCGCCAATAGTATGAAGCGCATCGTAAATATCGAGTACAGCGCCTCCGGGATAGCCGAATACATACTTAACGCCCTGATCAATTAATGACCGGACGACCATCTCGGCTCCTGACAACATCTCCATGGTTTGCCTCCAGGCTTACGTGTTTGACCGACTGCAAAAGTCATTTCTGCGAGTCGTTGAGGCAGGTTGTTGCGCCCTGCATTTAATTTTAATAATCCGACTAACATAACCGTTGAAAATCAGGCAATCAATTGCCAATCTTCAGGCGCAGTAACAGAGTTTGCCTGTGAATACTGCAAAACACTTTCCTGGCGGAGTTAAGCTCTGAGCATAAGCAAAAATTATGATTGAAAATGTTCTGAATGATAGCTTTGTAGGTTAAATCTAATTAACGCAGGATTTATTGAACAGGCAGGGCGGGAAACTCGAAAACAACAACAGCGTAAAAAACTGAAAAAGACAAAAAATAAAGAATAACCGGATAGCTTTCACTACCCGGCGTGAATTGATTTACAGACTGAATCTATTTACTGCATACCGTTGTAAGCAGCTTCTCCATCCACTGATGCCCTTTATCGCGTCCGGCAGCTTCATGCCAGGATAAATAGCAAGTTGAAACGTTATCTTTCAGGGGCAACGGGAATATTTGCAAATGCAATGAATCTGCAAACTCTTCCGCCAGCCAGCGCGGCGCGATAGCAACCAACTGAGTCTGTGAAACCACATTTAACACGCTGGTCATCGCCATTCCTTGATACGAAATGCAGGCTTGCTTCTCTGCGGTGAGATACCAGGGAGCACTAAAGGATGCAAAACGCTCAAGTGACACCACCGCATGCTTTTCGTTATAAATATCTTCTTCTGTAAGCGGTTTAATTAAGCGTGGATGTTTCTTACTGGCGACCAGTACCATTTCATCTTCAAACAAGGGTACACAAGTAAATTCTGGACGACGGAATTCTGTATAGCTAATAACAAACTCCGTTTCCTGATAGCGTAATTGATGCTCGATATCTTTATTTAATGCCGACTTGAAGAGTAATTGAATACCTGGCGCAAAGCGCTTCATATTATTAAAGATGACGGATGTCAGCAAATTGTCTAACGGACTGCTGACGCAGATGTTAAATATTCGTTCACTGCTGCCGGGTTCAAAACCCGCACCAGGGAGTTCGTTCTGGACTAATTGCAATGCCTGGCGTACCGAACCAAACAACTGGAAAGCACGCGCTGTAGGCTGAATGCCACGGCCGTAGCGTACAAACAGTTCATCATTGAACATTATTTTCAAACGAGCGACCGCATTACTCACCGCTGGCTGGGACATTCCCAACGATTGAGCAGCGCGGGTAATATTCTGTACCTGCATAACGGCATCAAATACAGTGAGTAAATTTAAATCCACAGAACGTAGTTGAGGTTTAAACCCATCATGAACTGCCGGTTGTTGTACATAATTATCAGACATGACTGACTCCACTAAGTTGTCGATTCCGTTTTTGCAGATAAGCGCTGCAAGTGATCTTTATTATTACTCGTTATTCAAGCACGTTGAATAATGGAATAAAAAACGTAATTTATATTGTTTAAATATAAATTTATGGAACTCATTTGCTCTGACGTACCGACACGCCACTAGCGTCTATCAGGCCAGCGAAAATGTAAGGTATTATATGATTTATTCGTTATCAGTTGATTCCAGAAGCATGCTAATCAAATCACAAAATGACTTCACACACAATGATTGGCCGAGTGAATAATATATTAAGTATTGATAACATCATCGTTTCAGAAACAAACGTTCTACCTATAATCAAACAATAAGAAAAGATGATAAATTCCTAAAATAGAACCAAAATGATGATTAACCCCCTCAAATCATAACCATGGTGAATACAACGCTTATTAAATATATTATTTTTAATTGTTTCTGAGGGTTTCAATTTTACCCGGTCCAGTAAGAAGTCTTTTTTCATACTTCTTATATATATTATGAAACATGACTTTCTTAGCACAGATAGCTAAGACCCCTTCTAAGCTTTCGCCTCCAAAATGTACGCATAAAGCAATCGAGTGTTGACACAGCAAAGCAGATCAAGTACCAATAAATGCATAACGAAATTCATTTGGGGCTTGAAACATGATTCGCAGCAACCGCCTACTAGGTCTACTACTAAACGCAACTTCATTGCGCGGTAGGCTGGTGGGCGAAATCAAGCGTTGATTCAAGCCATCAGACAGAAAAAACCCGCGCCACTGCGCGGGTTTTTTTATGCTCGTAGCAAGGGCCCCTAAGACGAGAAAGGACCACAACATGAGCCAACAAGTCATTATTTTCGATACTACTTTGCGTGATGGTGAGCAGGCATTACAGGCAAGTCTGAGTGTAAAAGAGAAGCTGCAAATCGCGATGGCGCTGGAACGTATGGGTGTTGACGTGATGGAAGTCGGCTTCCCGGTATCTTCTCCAGGCGATTTCGAATCCGTACAAACCATCGCTCGCAATATCAAAAATAGCCGTGTGTGTGGTCTCGCTCGTTGTGTTGATAAAGATATTGATGTTGCTGCAGAAGCATTGAAAATTGCCGAAGCCTTCCGTATTCATGTGTTCCTGGCCACTTCGACCATGCACATCGAAACCAAATTACGCAGCACTTTCGATGATGTCCTGGCTCGTGCAGTCAATTCCGTCAAACGTGCTCGCAACTATACCGACGACGTAGAATTCTCGTGTGAGGATGCAGGCCGCACACCAATCGACAACCTGTGCCGTATCGTAGAAGCCGCCATCGGCGCTGGTGCGACAACGATTAACATCCCTGACACTGTGGGCTACACCACCCCGGTACAGTTCGGCGGCATTATTCAGACGCTGTACAACCGCGTACCAAACATTGATAAAGCCATTATCTCTGTCCATTGCCACGACGATTTGGGCATGGCAACCGGCAACTCCATTGCCGCGATTCAGGCGGGTGCTCGTCAGGTTGAAGGCACACTGAACGGTATCGGCGAACGTGCCGGTAACACTGCGCTGGAAGAAGTCATCATGGCCATTAAAGTGCGCAGCCAAATGTTGGGCGTGCATACCAATATCAATCACCATGAAATCTACCGCACCAGCCAGATCGTCAGCCAGTTGTGCAACATGCCAATCCCTGCCAACAAAGCGATTGTCGGCTCGAACGCCTTCGCACACTCCTCCGGTATTCATCAGGACGGCGTGCTGAAAAACCGCGAAAACTACGAAATCATGACGCCGGAAACTATCGGTCTGAATCAGGTGCAGTTGAACCTGACCTCCCGCTCTGGTCGCGCGGCTGTGAAACACCGCATGGAAGAGATGGGTTATAAAGAAGACGATTACAACCTGGACTCTTTGTACGACGCCTTCCTTAAACTGGCCGACAAAAAAGGCCAGGTCTTCGATTACGACCTGGAAGCGCTGGCGTTCATCGGTAAACAACAGGAAGAACCTGAACATTTCCGCATGGAATACTTCAACGTGCAGTCTGGCTCAAGCGTGATTTCTACCGCTTCTGTCCAATTGCAGTGTGGCGAAGAAACACAATCTGAAGCAGCAACGGGCAACGGCCCGGTCGATGCGGTTTACCAGGCGATTAACCGCATCACAAATTACGATGTTGAATTAGTGAAATACCAGTTGTCTGCGAAAGGTCAGGGTAAAGATGCATTGGGTCAGGTAGATATCGTTGTGACCCATAAAGGCCGCCGTTTCCACGGTGTCGGTCTGGCGACAGATATTGTTGAATCTTCTGCGAAAGCGATGATAAACGTGCTGAATAACATCTGGCGTGCGGGCATCGTCGAAAAAGAATTGCAACGCAAAGCTCATAATAAAGAAAATAATCAGGAAACCGTGTGACATGTCAAAAACTCATCATATAGCAGTATTGCCGGGTGACGGCATTGGCCCAGAAGTTATGGCTCAGGCGCTGAAAGTGCTGGATGCAGTTCGTACGCGCTTCGATATGCGCATTACTACCAGTCAATATGACGTGGGTGGCATTGCTATCGACCGTCACGGCAATCCCTTGCCGCCGGTTACTGTTGAAGGCTGCGAGCAGGCAGACGCGATTCTGTTCGGCTCCGTCGGTGGCCCGAAGTGGGAGCATCTGCCTCCGGCTCAACAACCTGAGCGTGGGGCATTATTGCCGCTGCGTAAACACTTTAAATTGTTCAGTAACCTGCGCCCTGCTCGCCTGTATCAAGGGCTGGAAGAGTTTTGCCCGCTGCGTGCTGATATTGCCGCGAAAGGTTTCGACATTCTGTGTGTGCGTGAATTAACCGGTGGTATTTACTTCGGCCAACCGAAAGGCCGTGAAGGTTCCGGCATGCATGAGAAAGCCTTTGATACCGAAGTGTATTACCGCTTTGAGATCGAGCGCATTGCGCGCATCGGTTTTGAGTCTGCCCGCAAACGTCGCAGCAAAGTCACCTCGATTGATAAAGCTAACGTGCTGCAATCGTCGGTAATGTGGCGTGAAATCGTCGGCGAAATCGCTAAAGAATACCCGGACGTTGAGCTGTCACACATGTACATCGACAACGCCACCATGCAGCTGATTAAAGACCCGTCCCAGTTTGACGTTCTGCTGTGCTCCAACCTGTTTGGCGACATTCTGTCTGACGAATGCGCGATGATCACCGGTTCCATGGGCATGCTGCCTTCCGCAAGTCTGAACGAGCAAGGTTTCGGCCTGTACGAACCTGCGGGCGGTTCCGCGCCGGACATCGCAGGTAAAAACATTGCTAACCCAATTGCGCAGATCCTGTCTTTGGCTTTGTTACTGCGCTACAGCCTGGATGCTGAAGAGGCCGCTCAGGCCATCGAAAACGCTATCAACCTCGCGCTGGAAGAAGGTTTCCGTACCGGCGATTTGGCTCGCGATGGCAATGCAATCAGCACCGACGAAATGGGCGATACCATTGCTCGCTTCGTGGCAGAGGGGAAATAATCATGGCGAAAACGTTATATCAGAAGTTGTACGATGCCCACGTTGTTTACGAAGCTGTGGATGAAACGCCGCTGCTGTACATCGACCGTCATCTGGTTCATGAAGTGACATCTCCACAGGCGTTTGATGGCCTGCGTGCGCACAAACGCCCGGTGCGCCAGCCTGGCAAAACGTTTGCCACCATGGACCACAACGTTTCAACGCAGACTAAAGACATCAACGCTTCCGGCGAAATGGCCCGCATTCAGATGCAGGAATTGATGAAAAACTGCAAAGAATTTGGCGTTGAACTGTATGACCTGAACCACCCATTCCAGGGTATCGTCCACGTAATGGGCCCTGAGCAAGGCATTACATTGCCTGGCATGACCATTGTTTGCGGCGATTCCCACACCGCGACCCACGGCGCATTTGGCGCGCTGGCGTTCGGGATCGGGACTTCTGAAGTTGAACACGTACTGGCAACGCAAACCCTGAAACAGGGCCGCGCGAAAACCATGAAGATTGAAGTGACCGGCACCGCCGCACCAGGCATCACAGCCAAAGATATTGTGCTGGCGATTATCGGCAAAACCGGCAGCGCTGGCGGCACCGGGCATGTAGTGGAATTCTGCGGGAGCGCAATTCAGGCGCTGTCGATGGAAGGACGCATGACATTGTGCAACATGGCAATCGAAATGGGTGCCAAAGCAGGCATCGTGGCGCCAGATGAAATCACCTTCAACTACGTGAAAGGCCGTCTGCATGCCCCGAAAGCAGCCGACTGGGACGACGCAGTGGCGTACTGGAAAACCTTCAGCACTGACGAAGGCGCGAAATTCGACACCATCGTCACGTTGGACGCGGCAGAAATCGCCCCGCAAGTCACCTGGGGAACCAACCCAGGCCAGGTTATTTCCGTAACTGAAAATATCCCGAATCCAGAATCGTTCGCCGACCCGGTAGAACGCGCCTCTGCCGAGAAAGCGCTGGCGTACATGGGCCTGAAACCAGGCGTTCCATTAACTGAAGTCGCGATCGATAAAGTGTTTATCGGTTCATGCACCAACTCACGCATCGAAGATTTGCGTGCTGCGGCAGAAATCGCCAAAGGCCGTAAAGTCGCCCCAGGCGTGCAGGCGTTAGTGGTTCCTGGTTCTGGCCCGGTAAAAGCACAGGCAGAAGCAGAAGGCCTGGATAAGATTTTCATCGAAGCCGGTTTTGAATGGCGTTTGCCTGGCTGCTCGATGTGCCTGGCAATGAACAACGACCGCCTGGAACCGGGCGAGCGTTGTGCCTCCACCAGCAACCGTAACTTCGAAGGTCGTCAGGGCCGTGGCGGTCGCACGCACCTGGTTAGCCCGGCAATGGCAGCAGCAGCCGCTGTTTCTGGTCATTTTGCTGACATCCGCACGTTGAAATAAGGGAAAACACCATGGCAGAGAAATTTGTACAACACACCGGCCTGGTCGTTCCGCTGGATGCCGCAAACGTTGATACTGACGCAATCATTCCTAAGCAGTTTTTGCAGAAAGTGACGCGCACGGGTTTTGGCGCTCATCTGTTTAATGACTGGCGTTTTCTGGATGATGCTGGCCAACAGCCAAACCCGGAATTCGTGCTGAACTTCCCGGAGTTTAAAGGCGCTTCAATTTTACTGGCGCGTGAAAACTTCGGCTGCGGTTCTTCACGTGAACACGCACCGTGGGCATTAACTGATTACGGTTTTAAAGTGGTTATCGCGCCAAGTTTTGCGGATATCTTCTACGGCAACTCATTCAATAACCAGCTACTGCCGGTGACATTGAGCGAAGCAGAAGTGGATGAGCTGTTTAAGCTGGTTGCGGCAAATCCGGGGATTAAGTTTGTGGTCGACCTGGAAGCGCAAACCGTGATTGCCGGTGAGAAAAGCTATTCGTTTAACATCGATACTTTCCGTCGCCACTGTATGTTAGAGGGGCTGGATAGCATCGGCCTGACGCTACAACACGAAGGTTCAATTTCTGCTTACGAGAAGAAACAACCGGCGTTTATGCGTTAATAAACTGCAAGTCTTATACCCAAGATAATTCGAGCTGCATCGCGGCGGCAAGTGTTCGAGGCCCAGGGAGCTTACATTAGTAAGTGACCTGGGCGAGAACATGCAGCCAACAAAGAGGCAGCTTGAAGTTTGAAGGGTATTACTTCAGCGTTTCGACCAGCCCTTTACGCTGCCCTTCCAACGTCACCACTTTGCTACAAACATCGCGGCCAAACTGCTCGAAATCTTTTTCCTGGTTCTTCCACTCGTTTTGAATCGAAGTCTGTAAGCCACCGAGGCTACCCAGCACGCCTTGCAGCGGATTGCCGCCACCTTTCAAAACGGCTTTCGCACCCATCTCATTGATGCTGTCTTGCAAGATGCCGCCCATCGCCTGATTCACCAGCTGTTGCCCTTCGGAGCGCACTTGATCAATGGCTTTATAATGGAAGGTCAAACCATCCGGACGAGTCTCGATAATTCGGTTCATCTGCTGCTTGAGTTGCGCGTCGAGTTTCGTCAGGCGACCGCGCATATTGCTGCTTTCACCCACTTCTTTAGCGATGATTTTATCCAGCGCAACACGCCCTTTTTCAACCCGAGCCAACGCGCCGTTGTTGATCCAAGGAAGATCGATGCGCAACGCTTTCTGGTAATCCAGTGCCAACTGGCGCTGCGTTGCGTTTAATGTGTGTGGCTTACCGTTAAATTGCAGGCTGCCATCCGGGGCAATAACCAGATTGCCGTTTTCACCCACAACCTGAACGGACTGCGGATTAATAACCACGTCATCGCGAGGCGTGACGCTGCATTTATAGTCGGCCTGCGCCTGCATCGCGGTTAACAGCAGAACGCCCATCAGAGCCTTACGAATCATAGTTACTCCTGAAAAAAAGGGCCGGTTTTCACCAGCCCATTTGTACTATTTCAATCAATCCCACCAGACATCAAACAGATCGCTTGTGCGAACGTCTTCAGCCTTGTGATCTTCAAGCCATTTGCGCACCAGAGCTTGATGCTCTTCGGTGCATTTGCCGATTTCCTGCAGGCAAATTAAGCCTTCCCAGGAAAGGTGGCCGCCGCCATCAAAAGCCAGACCATTTTTATCGATAACTTCATCAATGAATTCATCAACGATTTTATCGATTTGTTCTTCGGAGGTGCCTTCCGGGAAACGCCATGCAACAGAGAACCCCACTTCCTGGAATTCGTCGATGTGCATTTTTTTACGCAAACGACGGCTACGATTAATTGCCATTACTTTACCCTCTCGAACATTAAGTCCCATACGCCGTGACCAAGACGATGGCCACGTTGTTCAAATTTGGTCACCGGACGCGAATCCGGTCGCGGTACGTAGTCGTTACTCTCAGACTGGTTTTGATAACCATCGATAGAGGACATCACTTCGAGCATGTGTTCTGCATAAGGTTCCCAGTCGGTTGCCATATGGAACACACCACCCAGTTTCAGTTTGCTTTTCACGAACTCAGCAAACGGCACCTGAACGATACGGCGCTTATTATGACGTGCTTTGTGCCACGGATCAGGGAAAAAGAGCTGAACCATGGATAAAGAATTGTCAGGAACCATTTTTTGCAGCACTTCAACCGCGTCGTGACACATCACGCGCAGGTTCTCAACGCCCTCTTCATGAGCGGTTGCAAGGCATGCGCCCACACCCGGCGAGTGCACTTCAATGCCTAAAAAGTTCTGCTGTGGATTAGCCTTCGCCATTGCCACCAGCGACGTCCCCATGCCGAAACCAATTTCCAGCGTGACTGGCGCTTCGCGGCCAAACAGCTCGGTAAAATCGACAGGCGCGTCTTGATATTCAACGCCCATCACCGGCCAATAGTTTTCCAGTGCGAACTCCTGGCCCTTAGTCAGGCGGCCCTGGCGGCGCACAAAACTACGAATCCGGCGCATTGCGCGGCCTTCTTCATTAAATTCCGGTGAGATGACGTCATTTTTCATGGTGTTCAGGCTTTAGTTAGTGTTCGGGAAACGGGCATTATCCAAAGTTAATGGTGAGAAGCAAGCACCAGAAAGTTCCGGTTTACAGCACAGAGTCGTCTGTGCTGGAATCAGCCCCCTAATTCACACATTTATCGGATGGCCTGGCAACAATGACACAAGCGCCGCAATTCTCCCACCAGGTTCTCGACTGGTATCAAAAATACGGCCGCAAAACACTGCCATGGCAACTCGAAAAAACGCCTTACAAAGTATGGCTGTCTGAGGTGATGTTGCAACAAACGCAGGTTGCCACCGTCATTCCTTACTTTGAACGCTTTATGGCGCGCTTCCCGACCGTCACCGATCTTGCCAACGCGCCCCTCGACGAAGTTCTGCATCTTTGGACCGGCCTGGGCTATTACGCCCGCGCGCGTAATCTGCATAAAGCTGCACAAATGGTCGCTAATCAGCACAATGGCGTGTTCCCGGAAACTTTTGAAGAAGTCGCCGCACTGCCAGGTGTGGGGCGTTCGACCGCAGGCGCTATTCTTTCGTTGTCTCTGGGCAAACATTTCCCGATTCTGGATGGCAACGTCAAGCGCGTGCTGGCACGTTGTTATGCCGTGTCCGGTTGGCCGGGTAAAAAAGATGTCGAGAAAAAACTCTGGGACATCAGCGAGCAAGTCACTCCAGCCAAAGGTGTGAGCCAGTTTAACCAGGCGATGATGGATCTTGGCGCAATGGTTTGTACCCGCTCGAAGCCAAAATGCGAGCTTTGTCCGGTGAATAATCTCTGCGTAGCCTACGCCAATAATAGTTGGGCGAACTATCCGGGCAAAAAGCCGAAGGTGACGATTCCCGAGCGCACCGGCTATTTCCTGATGATGCAGCATCAGCAAAGTATTTTGCTTTCTCAGCGTCCGGCCGTTGGCCTGTGGGGGGGGTTGTACTGCTTCCCGCAATTCTCAACCGAAAACGAACTGCGCGACTGGCTGGCGCAACGTCAGATTCCCGCCGATAATCTCACGCAATTAACCGCCTTCCGCCATACATTCAGCCACTTCCACCTGGATATCGTGCCAATGTGGCTGCCGGTGCTTTCGTTTAGCGGGTGCATGGATGAAGGAACCGCTCTCTGGTATAACTTAGCGCAGCCACCGTCCGTAGGACTGGCCGCCCCTGTAGAACGTTTGTTACAGCAATTACACGCCGAGCCGGTGGTACTTAAACCCGCCCGAGCTGTTGAAGAGGAATAAAGATGAGCAGAACTATTTTTTGTACTTACCTGCAACGTGACGCAGAAGGCCAGGATTTCCAGTTGTATCCAGGTGAACTTGGCAAACGTATTTATAACGAAATCTCAAAAGAAGCCTGGGCTTTATGGCAGACAAAACAAACCATGCTGATTAACGAACGCAAAATGAGCATGATGAACCCGGAACATCGCAAAGAACTGGAAGCAGAAATGGTCAACTTCCTGTTTGAAGGCAAAGAAGTTCACATCGAAGGCTACACGCCACCAGAAAAATAAAATACAGGGGCCGCTGGCCCTTATGTACATCAAGCCCAACGCATACACGGAACGATGAAAAAATTTCTCGCGCTAGCTCTGGTTGTCCCGTTGCTCATCTCATGTTCGAGCAAAAAAGAAGATTCCTATAACGAGGCGTTTGTTAAGGACACGAATGGTTTTGATATTTTGATGGGGCAGTTTGCCCATAACATCGAAAATATCTGGGGCATAAAGGAAGTGTTGATTGCGGGTCCAAAAGACTACGTAAAATATACCGACCAATATCTGACCCGTAGCCACATCAACTTTGACAACGGTACGATTACCATCGAAACCATTGCTGGCACCGATCCCGCCGCCCATTTGCGCCAGGCGATCGTCTCCACTTTGCTGATGGGTGACGATCCGGGTTCCATCGATCTTTATTCCGATGTTAACGACGTGCAGATCTCCAAAGAGCCGTTCCTGTATGGCCAGGTGGTGGATAACACCGGGCAGCCGATTCGCTGGGAAGGTCGCGCATCCAAATTTGCTGATTACCTGCTGCAAACGCGCCTGAAAAGCCGCAGCACCGGGCTGAAGATCATCTACAGCGTGACGATCAACCTGGTGCCAAACCACCTGGATAAACGTGCGCATAAATATCTCGGCATGGTGCGTAAAGCGTCGAAGAAATACGGTGTGGATGAATCACTGATTCTGGCGATTATGCAAACGGAATCGAGTTTTAACCCGTATGCCGTCAGCCATGCCGATGCCCTCGGTCTGATGCAGGTTGTGCAGCACAGCGCAGGCGTTGATGTCTTCAAATCTCAGGGGAAATGGGGCAAACCAAGCCGCAGCTTCTTGTTTGATCCAGAAAGCAATATCGACACCGGTACGGCTTACCTGGCGATTCTGCAAGACAGTTACCTGAGCGGAATTGATAACCCAACATCGCGCCGCTACGCCGTTATCACAGCTTACAACGGGGGTGCAGGCAGCGTGCTTCGCGTGTTCAATAACGACAAGAACCGCGCGTATAACATCATCAACAGCATGACCCCGGGTGATGTATATCAGACGCTGACCACTCGCCATCCGTCTGCGGAATCACGCCATTATCTGTACAAAGTGAATACCGCGCAGAAGAGCTATCGCCGCCGCTAACTCCTCTGTTTGATATATCTTCTGCCATCCGTTGTGGTGGCAGGAGATACCGCTCCTCCCTGATTTTCCCCACCAGATTTGCAAAAAATGTAACCAACGTCACTATTCTCGAATGTAACCAAAAGATGTTTTCATTTATTTGCTGAATGTACCAAAAATCCGCCCGCAGCACTGCTAATGTTACGATCACAACATATAGCGCCTTATATGTTAAAAAACTAACATCCGCTATTAACCTCTGTGAGGATATTTACATGAACCTTAAGCTGCAGCTTAAAGTACTATCGTTTCTGCAGTTCTGCTTGTGGGGAAGCTGGCTGACGACGCTCGGCTCATACATGTTTGTCACCCTCAAGTTTGATGGTGCAGCCATCGGTGCTGTATACAGTTCATTGGGTATTGCTGCGGTATTTATGCCGACGCTACTCGGTATTATTGCGGACAAATGGATTAGTGCGCGCTGGCTCTACGCGGGTTGTCATGTGGTAGGTGCCATTACATTGTATTTTGCAGCCCAGGTGACTTCACCGAGTGCGATGTTTATCGTAATTCTGCTGAACTCACTGGCTTACATGCCAACGTTAGGGCTGGTGAACACGATTTCTTACTATCGCCTGCAATCGGCGGGAATGGATATCGTCAGTGACTTCCCGCCTATTCGTATCTGGGGAACCATTGGCTTTATCTTCGCGATGTGGGGCGTGAGCTTCTCAGGCTTTGAACTCAGCCACATGCAGCTTTATATCGGCGCAATATTGTCAGTAGTCCTCGCACTGTTCACTTTGACCCTGCCGCATATTCCGGTTGCTAATGCACAGAAAAACCAAAGCTGGAGCTCAATGTTAGGGCTGGATGCGTTCGCGTTGTTCAAAAACAAACGCATGGCTATCTTCTTCATCTTCTCAATGCTGCTGGGTGCCGAACTGCAAATTACCAATATGTTCGGTAATACCTTCCTGCACAGCTTTGACCAGAACCCGCTGTTTGCCAGTAGCTTTATTGTCGAACATGCGTCGGTGCTGATGTCTATTTCGCAGATTTCTGAAACCGTCTTTATCCTGACGATTCCATTCTTCCTGATTCGCTACGGTATCAAGAATGTGATGCTTATCAGTATCGTCGCGTGGATGTTGCGCTTCGGCCTGTTTGCTTTTGGCGACCCAACGCCGATGGGCACCATGCTGCTGGTGCTGTCGATGATCGTCTACGGTTGCGCCTTCGACTTCTTCAACATTTCCGGTTCCGTGTTTGTTGAAAAAGAAGTCAGACCAGAAATCCGTGCCAGCGCACAGGGCATGTTCCTGATGATGACAAACGGCTTTGGTTGCATTCTGGGCGGGATTGTCAGCGGTAAAGTGGTTGAGCATTACACACTGCAAGGTATCACCGACTGGCAAACCGTATGGCTGATTTTCGCCGGTTACTCGCTGGTGCTGGCCTTCGCCTTCGTCGCACTGTTTAAATATAAACATGTCAGAACGCCAGCGGCCATCCAGCCAGCAGTCTGATTGATAACGTCTCCCGTTTCATTCAGAAGCGGGAGACATTGTTATTACGCCTTAATTACATATCCGTACAAACGCTTAATTCCGTCAGCATCCGTTTCGCTATACACGCCCTGCAATTCCGGTGAGAAACCTGGCAGCATATTCACACCCTCTTCAAGAGCCAGGAAGTAACGCAGCGCGGCACTGCCCCACACTTCGCCAGGCACTACGCACAACACGCCCGGTGGATACGGTAACGCGCCCTCAGCTGCGATACGCCCTTCCGACTGGCTCAGACGCGCCAGCTCCACATTGCCACGAATAAACTCGCTATGAGCATCCTGCGGATTCATCGCGACTGCAGGCAGGCTGGCTTTGCGGAACATCGCTTTTTGCAGATCCTTCACTTCAAAGCTGACATAAAGATCATGCATTTCCTGGCAAAGCTGGCGCAGCGTGTAGCCTTTATAACGCTGTGAATATTTCTGATAGATAGTCGGCAGCACATCCGCCAGCGGCGTATCGTCTTCAATATGCTGTTCAAATTGGGCCAGCATCGCCACCAGATGCGCCATCTTTTCAGTGCTTTCGGCAGGCGTCAGTAAGAATAAAATCGAATTCAGATCCGATTTCTCAGGAACAATTCCATTCTCACGCAGGTAATTTGCGAGGATCGCCGCAGGTACGCCAAACTCAGAGTACTGACCGGTTTGCGGATCAATCCCCGGTGTCGTCAGCAGCAGTTTGCAAGGATCGACAAAATACTCATCTTGCGCATACCCTTCAAAGCCATGCCATTTTTCGCCCGGTTCAAAGCTGAAGAAACGACGCTCCTGCGCGATGGTTGCAGTCGGATGATCCTGCCACGGCTTGCCCGCTACCACAGGTGGAATAAACGGTTTGATCATCTTACAGCTGGCGATAATGGCTTTGCGCGCTTCGATGCCCTGCACCACACATTCCGCCCACAGGCGGCGGCCACTCTCCCCTTCATGGATCTTCGCATTCACATCGAGTGCGGCAAATAACGGATAGAACGGGCTGGTTGAGGCATGCAGCATAAAGGCATTGTTCAGCCGCTTATGCGGGCAAAAACGATCCTGGCCGCGCAGATGGTTATCTTTCTTATGGATCTGCGAAGTCTGCGAGAAGCCCGCCTGCTGCTTATGTACCGATTGCGTGACAAAGATCCCCGGATCGTTCTCGTTAAGATCCAGCAAAAGCGGCGAACAGTCAGCCATCATCGGGATAAATTGTTCGTAACCGACCCAGGCAGAATCAAACAGAATGTAATCACAAAGATGGCCGATGTTATCCACCACCTGACGCGCGTTATAAACCGTGCCATCGTAAGTCCCGAGCTGGATTACTGCCAGGCGGAACGGACGTTTTTCCTGCGCACGTTCTGGAGCCACCTCCGCAATAAGCTCACGCAAATATTTCTCATCGAAGCAGTGCGCATCAATACCACCGATAAAACCAAACGGATTGCGAGCCGCCTCGAGATAAACCGGTGTTGCCCCCGCCTGGATCAACGCCCCATGGTGGTTTGATTTATGATTGTTACGGTCAAATAGCACCAGATCGCCACGAGTTAACAGCGCATTGGTGACGACTTTATTCGCCGCCGACGTGCCGTTCAGCACGAAATAGGTTTTATCCGCGTTAAACACTTTGGCCGCGAACTTCTGCGCATGCTTTGCCGATCCTTCATGAATCAGCAAATCACCGAGTTTGACGTCCGCATTGCACATATCGGCGCGGAACAAATTCTCGCCGAAGAATTCATAGAACTGGCGGCCAGCCGGATGTTTTTTGAAAAACTCACCGTGTTGATGGCCAGGACAGGCAAAAGTGCTGTTTTCCATCGCGACATATTTCGTCAGCGTATCGAAGAAAGGCGGTAACAGGCTTTCTTCATAATCAACGGCCGCGGTTTCCAGCTCCAGATAATCCTGCGCATCGCCTTTTATCAGCCCGGTAATGCCTTCTTGCTCGCCTGAGAGATTATCAGCCGCTAAAAAGACAGGAATCGAAAAGCCCGTGCGTTTGAGCAACGCCAGAATACCGCTGCGGCTATCCGCCACGGAAAGCACGACGGCGGCAATATCGGTGAAATCAGTGCTATCAAGCGTGACGATTTCGCGATGTGTAGACAAAGTAGCAACCACATCGTGGCTGGCGGCAATTTTCAAAGATTTCATATGCACAAATCCCAGAGTTCAAGGATGAGTGAGTGCCATGTGGCACGGCAAAGGGAGTTTTCCCCGGCGAATGTGTCTTGATGGTCTGAAGGAGGATACCCACTCCGACCGCCAGACATCAGTAAAACCAGGCATCACCTGATTTTACTGATATCCTGCAGTGAGCGTGCGTTGCCCTCACCGCATGGTGAGCGAGGGTCTTCGGGATACGACAGAAAGGTGAACGAGCGCCATCGAGAGATGCCGGTGAACATTGACTTTAAACATCAATAAGCGCCCCGTTGCAGATGTGTAAAATTTCGCGCAATCATGGCACCTTCTTCCCCGTGGTTCAAGGCGATGCTGCCACACAGAGCACATTATTCGTGCAAACGCACGACTTATTAACACAAAAGCGTTGACGTCAAACGGCCTTTACGGTTTAATGCGCCCCGTTGCCCGGATAGCTCAGTCGGTAGAGCAGGGGATTGAAAATCCCCGTGTCCTTGGTTCGATTCCGAGTCCGGGCACCACATTTAGAAGAACCCGCCTATGGCGGGTTTTTTGCTTTCTGGGATTCGGACTCTCCATCGAACTTCGTTCGATTACTCGTCGCATCCATGCGACTCGCCCTGCGGGCCAGCGCAAGCGCTGTTCAAAAACGTTCCCGACGTTTTTGTCCGAGTCCGGGCACCACTATTTAAAGAAACCAGCCTAATGGCTGGTTTTTTGCTTTCTGGGATTCAGGAATTCAACTTTTCGCCGTATTCACCACTTGCCCGAACCCCTTCCCTTCAAGCTCTGCTTCTGGAGCCGCAAAAAAATCAATATTGAAATAAGTGTCTTCCGTCAATAGCTCGATGCGGTGCCAATATTGCGGCGGGCTGACACCAAAGTGGCCTTCCTCAATAACCATTTCTATCTCAGCAACAGTGTCGTTTTCATTTTTAAAACCGATGTATTTCACCGCTCCAGCCATGACTGACAACCGCCCATAAACATCTTTCCTGGTGTTGTGGTGGGTCAGCAATGCTTTTGGAACCGAGTCTTTATTCCAGAAGGGAGTAGAACGAGTGTGTTTGTAATCTGCCGGGATGCGAGTTGCCATGGTGTTCTCCAGAAATAAAAAGTATCTGGATGATATAGAGCAACATGCATGCCACTTATTTATCACATTGTATTTAAAGGAATTACTAAGAAAAACAGTGATCAATAAAGTCATTATGACAATAAAAACACGGTCGAAATGACTGCATTGAGTCATTTTGACTATCTCAGGTATTAGCGCACGTTACCCGTGGGTGGGCTATATATTTGAAAGATTCAGTTTTGGATTTCTCCTCATGATGCGACTCACCATGATTCTGCTTGGCGTTGATTTTCTGCGTTCTCACTGGCGCGGATTGCGACATTTCGGCTGGATTACCTTGATTGCTGGCATCGTTATCTTCATTGATGCGCTGGATGGTTCACTGTTCTTCCCAATCGAACCTTTCGCCTGTTTACTGCTGTTCGAAGGCGGCGCAACACTGATGGTTGCTCATAGCGGTATGGGTGGACAGCGCATTTTGCGCTACGTCAAAGGCAGTGTCTTTAGTGCTGCGGCATTACTGATTCTGGCCGGTCAGCATGACGGTAATTTTGTGCTGGCGATGATCTTCGGCATGCTTTTTTTATTCGATGGCGCTCTCCAAATTGCTTCTGCCGTCGTGGTGCGTTACCGGCGCTGGCGCCCGGCGTTATGGGGCGGAATTATCGAAATTGCGCTGGCGATATTCTTCTTCCAACCCTGGCCCTCGCACTATTCAGGAACGGTACCCTATTGTCTCGGCCTCGGTCTGGCGTTTGCCGGCTGGAATATGTTTATTCTCGCCAATCGCGTTAAACGCGCCGCTGTAAATCCAGGACTCAAAGGCGCGGTCTATATGGAAGAAGCGGATGTTCCTGAAGTCGTGGAATGGGATGGGCCGCCTGCCGATGACGAAACAGCGCTAACCGTGCATGTATGGACGCCCGCAGGTTCGGCCCCCAGTGAAACCATTCCTCGCCCGGTGATTAGCCGCTATATCGCCGCCGTCGACCGCAACGGTGTTATCTCCACCGGGCACGCCGCTTTAGAATCACCCGGCGGTATTTACATCAGCCTCTACCCTGCGGAATTGATTGACCAGTCACCCGACGAATTTGCCCGCCTGTTGCGTGCCACGCCAGAAAACAATGTTCCGGGGCGCTTCCAGCCTGATTATGCAACCGAATCGGCAAAGTGGTGCCCCTCAACCAGAAAAGTGCGTATCCGCAATTACAGCGAAGAGCGCCTGAAAGCATTTTGGGAAAGTTATCGCCAGAATGAGTCCTACAATCTGACCTATCGGAATTGCTCAAGCAGCGTGGCACGGGCGCTGGAAGCCGCTCTTGAAGGCTCAGTCGGCAGACTTTGGCATAAACGTGGGTTCTGGATGGCAATGGGGAAACTGATGTCGACGCCTGAGCTTTGGGTGGCGCTGCAAATACGCAAACGCGCGCAAACCATGGCCTGGACGCCCGGCTTAGTTCTCGATTACGCCCGCGCACTCAGCATGCTGGCCGATCCGCGCCCTACCGGCTGGTTTAATACTACCAGCCGGGCACTGAAGAAAATGCTTCAGCGCCGTGTGGCCTGGGGAAAAGGTAAAAGCGGAGAGGAAACCGCTGAAGATTAACCTTAACTATCCGCGACAAGTTTCTTTGCAGCCTTGCGGTGGCGAGAAATAAGTTCAGGCACATCCAGCCCAACAATATTGCCATCGGTGACACGCCATTTCCCGCCAATCATCACATGTTCTGCCCTTTCCGCGCCGCATAAAAGTAGTGCTGAAATGGGATCGTGACTGCCGCTAAAACGCAGTTCATCTTGCGCAAACAGCGCCAAATCCGCTTGCTTACCGACGGCGATTTCGCCGATATCACTGCGCCCAATCAGTTTCGCCGAGCCTTGCGTTGCCCAGCCGAGCACGCGCTGAGGCGTTATGGCTTGAGCGCCGTATCGCAAACGTTGCAGATACAAGGCTTGTCGAGCTTCATACATAATATTTGACGCATCGTTCGACGCCGAACCATCAACGCCCAGACCAATTGCTACACCCGCATTTTCCAAGTCCACCGTCGGGCACATTCCTGATGCGAGGCGCATATTGGAAACCGGGCAATGACAAACGCCCACTCCCGCACGCCCCAGGCGCTGAATTTCACTCTCATCAAAATGGATACCGTGCGCAAGCCAGGTTCTGTCATTAAGCCAGCCGACGCTTTCCAGATAATCCACGGTTCGCAGGCCAAAGCGTTGCAGGCAGAAATTTTCTTCATCGAGCGTTTCAGCCAGATGGGTGTGCAAACGCACGTCTTCACGCTGCGCGAGTTGCGCACTGTCACGCATAATTTCGGTGGTCACCGAAAACGGTGAGCAAGGGGCAAGAGCAATTTGCAGCCATGCTCCTTCTCCGCGCTGATGATAACGTTTAATCAGCCGCTCGCTGTCGCGTAAAATCGTCTCGCCTTGCTGCACGGTATGGCGCGGTGGCAACCCCCCTTCATCCTCGCCCAGGCTCATTGAACCCCGCGTTAACACAGCACGCATTCCCAGCTCACCCACCACATCTACCTGCACATCAATCGCCTCTTCCATACCCTGCGGGAAAAGATAGTGATGGTCAGTGGTGGTCGTGCAACCGGAAAGCAGTAACTCCGCCATCGCGACTTTACTGGCAAGCGCCAGCGCTTCCGCGTCAAGACGTGCCCAGACAGGATAAAGTTGCTTTAGCCACGGGAACAACGGCACGTTAACGACCGGAGCCCAGGCGCGGGTCAGCGTCTGGTAAAAATGATGGTGAGTGTTGATAAGGCCGGGTAACAGAACCCGTTCGCTGGCATCAAATACCGCATCACAGGAAAGGGTCGGTTCGCATCCTGCGGGGACTAATTCACGAATGACCGCCCCTTCAACCACCACACCGCCTGCGGCGTCCTGGGAATTTGCGGTAAAAACTGCGCGGGGATTTTTGATCCATAAACGTTGTGCAGACATATCTGGCTCCTGAAAATGAAGATAAAGGGAAGCCAGCTCAGTTATGGCCTGTCTGCTGATCCAGGCATTGCGCGGGGCAATTTTGTCATTCTAACCAGGTAAATGCTACGCCATCATCGCGTTTTGTTATGGCGTATTTCCAATAAAAAAACAGGCTTTGCTGAACGCGCCAGCATAGCCTGTTATTTTTTAAGATTACTTCGAACCCGTTTTTACGGTAGGTTCTTTCGCCGTTTTAAGGGTGATTTCCGGCACTTTGCCAAAATCCACTTTTGCAGTTTTTAGCTTTTGGGTCAGATCGGCAGTCACATCCAGTTCTGGGGCGACTGAAACCGCAGCCTGCATCGGCATAATGACCGCAATTTTTTTCTCGCTACGGTAGGTGTCACTGGCCGTTTTGAGCGCTTTCATCACCACAACACGTGCGGCGTTTTGTTGTGCTTTCCACTGCTGCGCAATGACGTTCTTATCTGCCTGGCGAGCGGCTTCAACTTTATCTGCTGGCAAATTGGCATAGCTCTTTTCCGCCAGTTGCAGGCCTTTATGTAGATTTTCGTTAACGGCTTTAAGATGTGCTTGTTCCTGTTGTACCAGGCCTGATTCAACTAATGCCTTTTCCACATTAATAAACTTCATTTGTGCATCTCCTGCTGGTTTTGCATCGCAACCCACGAGCAAAGCGCCCGCTACAAGTGCGATCATGACTGTACTTGCCACATGGCGAATCAAATTTGGTTTCATTGGATATTTAACCTGCTGAAATATAAAAGTGGGCTAACCTATAATTACGAGCGATATAATATTCTTATTTCATTCATAAAAAATATATACACATGCAAGCTGGTAAATATACTATAAAAAATAGCTAGCGAAGAACAGACACAAAATCTTAATTATGTTTACCCCATGACTTCTAATCGTCGAGCCGTTTCATAATGCGTAACCCAATAACGGTTCGCGAGGGAAGACATTGTTACGCCTTCGCTGCTTGAGGCGTGAATGAATTTATTATCACCCACATAAACGCCCACGTGACGCATACCTGGAGAAGTTTTAAAAAAGACTAAATCACCCGGTTCTAATTGTTCTTTATTGACTTTCTCACCATTTTTAATTTGCTGCGTCGTGGTGCGGGGTAATGATTTATGGAAAGAATCATTAAAAATATGTTGCATCAATGCCGAGCAATCCACGCCTTTATGCGTCGTTCCACCCAGGTGGTAGCGCGTTCCTTTCCAGTTTGAAAATTGCTCTAATATGGCTGTTTTGACTTCCGTGGAACTATTAGAGGATGCAGAGGTGGCATAATCTGTTTTTTCAAAGAGCACTTCTTTTTCAGGCGTGTGGTGTTTTGTTGCAATCGCCCTTGTTCCTAATGATGCAAATTCCTTTGGCATATTAAAAGCAAAGGAATTTGCACTAACAATTAAAGGAGCAATAAATAAGGAAAGAGTAATAAATTTTTTAAAATGAGGCATAGGAAATATCTTTCATCTACAAACACAGGCGAACAGGCCATTACCGATATATTCAATAATGGGATAAGCAACTCCTTTTGGGTGAGCAAATAATAGCCGATGAGCACAATTTAAACAGCGCAAAGTTTGTCCAATTCTAGACTTGTATTTTTTGATTTAAAAAACAGTCTGATAACCCGCTTCGCTTGCCTGAGAATGGCACTTATACGTTCGCGAGACAGACCTCCGGACGCTGATAATGCGGCCACACTAACGCCACCAGAGTGGGATAAGCGTCATGGCTGAACTCATCAAAGCACTGGCGCAAATTCAGCACTTCGATATCTGCAAACGGAACTTTTTCGCCCTCCGCGCAACGTTTACGAAGGTTGTCGTAATATCGGTAAATAGCCGAATTTAAATCACTGCAACGTCTCTGAGCACTGAACAATGTGGGGTCCGCGCTCAGTTCATCCACGCTCATGCGTTTTATCGTGGCATGGGCAAAATCAACATATTCGTGGCTGACCCGCCAGTAATATTCCGGTGTAATTTTCAACATTAACTTTGCAAAGTAATCTTCGCGCTCGTCAGCTTCAGATAAATTTAATTTAGGGGAAGATGGCGTAACAGTTTTTACCTTAGGCTGTATTGCCGAACGCATCAGCACCAATACCGCGCACAATGGCAGTAAGAATAAAATAATAGTGAAAATGACGCTCGACATTCGACGCTCCTGTTTTTTTTATAGTAATTTTGAGGCAAAATATTGTCAACGTAGCGCTTTGTTATTGTGATAAACACCCCGTTGATATATAAGGAAAATGTAATGCTGCCCAACAACCTGGTGCCCGCGATACTTCCGATACCGCCCAGGGAGGAGGCAGCGCTCAAGGAAGCAGAAATCACTTTATCCACTGATATTCATGATGATTTCGCCCTCCTTGAGAAGACAATTCTCAATGCAAATGATTATGCGGGACAGGCGAAGAACTCATTACTTGAAGAAAACAATCGCCATTTAAAAGACCAATTATTCTGTGCGGTAAAGATTGAAGCAATCACAACTTTGCTCAATGAATTAATTGAACAGGAAAAAGTGTGTCCGGCCGATCTCCAGATGCTGATAGAAGATAAAGAATTTCAGATAAGTCAGCATTCGCAGCACATCTGGATCAATCAGTTAACTCAGGAAAAAACCTGGCCGCTGTTTTATTCACTGGAAAATTAAAATAAATGTCACAGACACCAGACCCAATTAATCCCCAACCAACATTATCAGATGAAAGTGAAGCGAAGAAATTTACCTTAAGTGAAAATATTACCGCGCTGGTGCAGATTAAAAATGACAATATCGCTCGTCTTGCGCAGGGGAAAATTAATATCACCTCCGCATTGGTTGAGCAAAAATGGCATAACCGCCATCAAATTTATCCTTTTCGTGTGAAAGAAGAGATTTACGGTGCCGTACTCAGTGAAATTATCGCGAACCACCCAGGGTTAAAAAACCAGATTCTTGGGCGTCTGGAGGCGGTTTATCAGCAGTTGAGAAATGAAGAAGCACAAACACTGTCACGCACGCGTGCGCTGCTGGAAAACAGCTACAAAACACCGCATTTGTGAAATTATGGCGCATGCTCGACTTTGCGCAAAGCATCCGAACATGGCTCACCTTCGGTAATAATTTCAGTCACATCCACCCGCTCGCCGATCCGCACCTCACTGACACGATCAAATTTGCTCTTATCGATCAACAACAGTGACTGGGCAGAACGCTTGAGCAGCGCGGTTTTGTAATCCGCATTCCAGCTCCGCGTGTCCCATAACGTTCCATTGCTATCCACGCCTTCGCAGGAAAAAAGGAACAGATCGATATCCAGTGATTTGAGCTGCGCCGCGAGTGGCGCGTTGATATAGCAAGCATATTTACGCTGGAGCAATCCGCCGGTGCTGATCAGTTGAATGTGCTCACGTTTCGCCAGCGCCTGGCAAATCCGCTCGCTGTTGGTAAAAACTGTCAGTGGAATATCAGGCAGCAAACGTGCCAGATACCAACAAGTGGAACTGGCATCCAGCGCAATCACCATTTCGGGGGCAATCCAGGCCAGCGCGCGGTGAGCAATATCGGCTTTGCTATTGAGATGGCTTTTCAGGCGCGCAGCAAAAGGATCGCCGCCTTCATCGGCCCCACGATTAATTCGTTTTGCCCGCCCGTGCTGACGAACAATTTTCCCCTGCTTTTGCAGTAAACGCAGATCGCGCCGCACGGTTTCCTGGCTCACCTCTAACAAGTGGGCCAGTTGTTGCGTGGTGAGATTGTCATAGTGTTCGACAAGCTGAACCAGTTCCTGATGGCGTACGGTTTTCATGGTGGCGTCTCCCGGCAATGCCCGGATATTAGGGGGTGACGCCCTTCTTTAACAAGATGTTGCCGTACTTCGCCCGCTCGCCTGTGATGACGATCGCAAAGGCGTGTTGGGCGCGTTCATAAAATGCATAACGATCTATGCGCTCAATCGCAGGCCCGTGATCTTCATTGAACAGAGCCTGGCGGTAACGCTGCTCAACGCGATTATCCAGTTCATCACCACTGACCGGAGCCATCATCACCAGCGGTGGCGCATAGCTATCGAGTTCAAAAAGTGGGATCACCGCCGCCAGCAAATCGCTTACCAGCACGCCATCTGCGCGTATCACCTGCGGGCCAATGCTATGAGCGGGAAAATGTGCATCGGCGAAGATAATTTCATCTCCATGCCCCATCTCAGCGAGCACTTTCAAAAGCGTTGGGGAAATTAGCGGTGAGATATTTTTCAGCATGTCACACTCCATTTTCAGCAAAATTGCGATAAACCTCGCATTGTTCGCCCGGATAAAAATAACGATATTGGTAATCAATCTGCGCTCGCGCCTGCTCAGGTGAACTAAATACGCCGCAACCAGACCAGGCAAACATCGCCGCGCCCAGTACCGTGGTTTCGGCATCGTCCAACACTTTAATCGGCAAGCCGAGAATGTCCGCTTTTATCTGGTTCCACAGCGCATTGCGACTACCACCGCCCACCAGCAACAACTCTTGCGCCTTAAAGCCGCCGATAGATTCCAGAACCTGCAAATTATTGCGTAACTGCCAGCTCAGACTTTCCAGAGCGGCGCGATAAAAATGCCCACGCGTTGTTGAAAGCGTTGCGCCCTGCCAGCCCGCATTTGACGGGCGTGCCATTAGCCTGCTATCCATCCGCAGACCTTCGCAACCCGGTTCAACCTTTTGCGCAGCCGCGATCATCTGCTGATAAACCAGCCCAGGCTCAACATCGTACCAGTGAAGATGACGTACCCATTCCAGCACGCCGGAAGCCAGCCACTGTAGGCCTGGATTATATAAACCCGGCATGCTGTCCAACTCGCAGGTTGAACCGGCATAACCCGGCAACAGCGCGGTATTTACCGTCGGGCTGCGCACCATTAAGATTTCCCAGGTCCCAGAGGAAAGCACCGGTTGAGAAAGCCCAGCCCCCGACCCAAACAGCGCAAACTGCGTGTCGTGGCCCGCAGAAATCACCGGAATGTCAGGGGATAACCCAAAGTTTGACGCGATGTGCGGGAGCAACGTGCCGATGACTTCTCCAGGAATCACCTGGCGTGGGAAGAGCCGCTCAGGTAAGCCCACCGCCTGCAAAATAGCCTCGCTGAATCGAGCGTTATGGATATCGAGCAATTGGCTGGTGCCCGCCATCGTGCGGTCAGTGGTCAGTTCACCCGTCAGACGTTGGTTAATTAAAGATGAAATAAACAGCCACGCGTCGGCGCGCTCGACAAGTTCAGCATGGTGCTGTTTTAGCCACAACAATTTGTAGAGGGTGTTAAAGCTGAATTGGCCGACACCCGACAGCGTTTGTAAATCCTGCGGCGAAATCATGCTGTTAATTGCCGCCATATGTTCCACGGTGCGCGGGCATTTCCAGCTAATAATCGGGTACAGCAATTCACCGCGTGGATCGGTTAACGCGCCATCCACACCAAAAGTGGTGACGGTTATTGCGCGAATTTCCCAGCCGCTCAGTTGCTCCATTACTTCCCGGGAACACTGCTGCAAACGCTGGAGAATGTCGTCGAGCGACCAGTCATGCCAGTGTGGGTTCTCGGCCGAAATCCGGCTTTCATTGGCAACCGCCGCTTTGGCAACGATTCGCCCCTCGCGGCCAACGGCCATAGCCCGCACATTGGTTGCCCCACAATCTAATACCAACACGGCTTCTTGCTTCATCGCGCCTCCTGCTCTTTCAATGCCGCCACTTTGAAGGCGGCGGCACTGGCGTGTTTAACGTTTATAAAGCGGGCCGTAGTTCTGGCAGGCGCGATAATCCTGACCTTCGCTGTCCATGCCGTGCGCCGCCCACACTGATGGGCGATAAATCGCCTCGTCTTCAACGTTATGCATACACACTGGAATACGCAGCATTGAAGCGAGCGTAATCAAATCCGCGCCCACATGACCGACGGTCAGAACGCCGTGATTCGCGCCCCAGTTCGACATCACAGACCAGACATCTTTGAACGGCCCAACGCCGGTTAAACGTGGCGCAAACCAGGTCGTCGGCCACGAGGAATCGGTGCGCTTATCGAGCGTGTCGTGGACATCTTTCGGCAGATCAACGCTCCAGCCTTCAGCGATTTGTAGCACCGGGCCAACGCCTTTGATCAGGTTGATGCGGCTCATAGTAAACGGCACGCCGCCACGGGTCAGGAAGCGTGATGAGAAACCGCCGCCACGGAAATACTCGTGCACCGCAGGGCACCATTCGGTTGCGGCCAGGCAAGCATCGGCTTCTTGTTGGCTGATTTGCCAGTGAGGTTTCATGGTGGGATTGCCAGCGTCATCTTGCTGGCGGCAGGTGCCATCGAGCGCCGCCGAACCTGAGTTAATCAGGTGGATAATGCCATGTTCAGCCCGCCCGGTGAGCGCTTTGCCCGTCACACGTTTGACGACTTCCGGCGACCAGAAAGTACGCACATCAGCAAACACCTGCGCGGTGCCCGTCAGCAAATGTCCGAACAACATCGAAGCCCCGTTAAGGCTGTCGTTTTCGGTCGCCACAACGTACGGCTGGCGCACCCCGTGCCAGTCAAAAGAACTATTGAGCAATGCTTCAGCGGTATCGCCATTCGGGTATTGATCCGTCCAGTGCCGCTGGCCCTGGAAACCTGCGGCAATGGCGTTGTAACCCAATGATTCTTCGACGCGCCCCTTCTCGGCAAGCCTGGTGTTGCCCTTCATCATGTCTCTGATACACATCGCCATCAGCAAACTTTCACGCAAAATTGCGTGGTTTTCCTGCTCTGTGCGGTGGTACTTCTCAGCGTTTTTATCTTCGCCGTATTTGAAGTTTTTATCCGCCCAGCTGAGTGCTAACTCAAGCTCTTGTTCATCATAGATTTTATGGTCGATGCGACGGCGCAGTTCCGTCATATCCACCGCCTGCACTTTCATGCCGAGGTACGATTCAAAGAAGTTGTGGTCCACAATCGAACCCGCGATCCCCATCGAAACGCCACCCACCGACAAATAACTTTTGCCTTTCATACTGGCTACGGCAAGGCCCGCACGTGCAAAGCGCAACAGCTTTTCCTGCACATCTGCGGGAATAGACGTGTCGTCCGCTTCCTGCACGTCATGGCCGTAGATTGAAAACGCGGGCAACCCTTTTTGATTATGCGCGGCCAGCGCTGCGGCCAGATAAACCGCGCCAGGGCGCTCGGTGCCGTTAAAACCCCAAATGGCTTTCGGGCGCATCGGGTCCATATCAATGGTTTCGCTGCCGTAGCACCAGCACGGCGTTACTGTGATGGTCAGCCCGACATTCAGGCGACTGAATTTTTCTTCGCAGGCGGCGGACTCGGCCATTCCGGCAATCGTGGTATCAGCAATCACACATTCAACGGTAGTGCCGCAGGCATGACGTAATTGCTCACTAAGCAGTTGCGCCGTGGCCTTCGCCATATTCATGGTTTGTTCTTCAAGTGATTCGCGCACGCCCATTCTCCGGCCATCAATAACCGGCCGGATGCCTATTTTGGGTAAGGAATTAATATGGTTCATAAGAAACCTCATGTTGAAAATCTGTTTTTTGTGAACGAGATAAAGGCGCTTAAACACACCGAAAAATGTGAATAGCGTAAAAAGTGAAAATTGCTAACTCGAATTAGCATAGATACCGAAGATTAAAATCGACAATATAATTATCTTTGAAGTGTGATGTTTTTCACGAGTTTTAGCGTTCAGAAGAAATGTTAAAAATATTAGCTTTTACGATAAATAAATAACTTATCTATTTTCATATAGATACGTCATTAGCACAGAGCTACGTCACAATTTGATAGCAAATAATTTGTCGGAACCGCCGAGTTTGAATAGCTTTAAAACGTAAATGCTAACTCGAGTTAGCGAATTTGAATATTCAACGGGTTTTATACACAGAGGAAACCGGCGTGTGGGTCATGCACAATAACCTAGCCCCGGAAAAATAACTCTCTCACGTATCTGTCTTTCCCGTTAATTACCGACTGCGAACACCTGATCAATTCAAGGGAAAGCGCCATGTCAGACCATTTTTTGCAAATGAATAATATAACCAAACGATTTCCCGGTGTTCTGGCGCTGAGCAATGTCAGTTTCAATTTACGCCGTGGCGAAGTCCATGCTTTGCTTGGGGAAAATGGTGCGGGAAAATCAACACTCATGAAAATTCTCTCCGGCGTATATCGTCCGGACGAGGGTGAAATCATTTTCGAGGGGAATAAGGTCAAATTCGATAGCCCTCTCGATGCGCAAAAATTAGGTATCACTATCATTCATCAGGAATTTAATTTATTCCCGGACCTGACCGTTGAAGAGAATATTTATATTGGACGTGAGTTTTGTAAAAACAATCGCTGGCGACTCGACGTCCCTGCCCAACGGGCATCCGTAAAGGAAATCCTGGCGAAACTTAATCTTAAAATTAAGCCCGAAACACGCGTTTCTGATTTAACGGTTGCACAGCAACAGATGGTCGAAATCGCCAAGGCCATTTCGGTCAATGCCAAAGTTCTGGTGATGGATGAACCGACGGCGGCACTCACTGAAAGCGAGATTGATAGCCTGTTTCGGGTCACGCGTTTACTCAAAGAACAAGGCACTGGCGTGGTTTACATCTCGCATCGCCTGGAAGAACTGGCGCTGATCGCTGACCGCGCTACCGTGATGCGTGACGGGCAATACATAGATACTGTGGATTATGAAACGGTACAAATCAGCGACCTGATTACCAAAATGGTCGGGCGTAAACTCGGCGATATTTACCCCCGTCGCCCGCCATTCACAGGAGATCGCAAGGTACTGGAAGTTAAAAACCTTCAGCGTAAAGGTGTGCTGCACGATATTAATTTCAGCCTTCATCAAGGTGAAGTATTGGGTCTTTCAGGTTTAATGGGTGCCGGGCGAACTGAGCTTGCGCGCGCATTATTTGGTGCTGACCCGATTGATAGTGGCGAAATATGGCTTAATGGTGAATTAACCAAAATAGGTGATGTACATCAGGCCATCGAGAAAGGCATTGGCTATTTAACCGAAGACCGTAAAAAAGAAGGACTGGCGTTAGGATTATCGGTCGAACTCAATATCATGCTAGGAAACTTCCCTGAGTATTCAGATAAGTTTGGCATCGTAAAAGAGAAACAGTGTGAAGAAATAAGCCAGAAATTAGTGAATGCATTACGTATTAAAACACCTCACTTACAACAAGCAGCCCTTAATCTTAGCGGTGGTAATCAACAGAAAATAATTATCGCCCGCTGGGTCTGCAAAGATACCGACATTTTAATTTTTGATGAGCCAACCCGGGGTATTGATGTAGGAGCAAAGCTGGAAATTTATGAATTGATGAATCGCCTGGTCGCGAAAGGTAAATCCATCATCATGATTTCATCTGAATTGCCCGAAATTCTTGGCATGTGCGATCGCATTTTAGTGATGCGTAGCGGCCACATAGCAGGTGAGCTGAACCAGGCCAACGCCTCTCAGGAATCCATTATGAAATATGCGACGTTAGAGGACTGAATAATGACCGACTCATTAACGCCCACCAACCAACCGGTAAAAACGCGCCGTTTGAATAAAGCACTTCTGATGCGCCTCGCGCCCTTATTCAGCCTGGTTTTGCTGGTGATATTTTTTAGCTTCAGCTCCCCCTTCTTCTTTAATACCGAAAATATCATGACGATTGCGCTGCAAACGTCGGTGATTGGCATCATGGCAATAGGCGTGACTTACGTCATTATCACCTCGGGTATCGATCTGTCGTTAGGTTCCGTGGTGGCGTTTTCCGGCGTGGTGGTCGGACTGTGCGCCTCTTACAGCATGCCGCTGATTGTTTGTGTGGTTGCCGGAATGCTCGCGGGTGGCTTATGCGGTTGTATCAATGGTTTCCTGGTCACGCGTGCCGCCATTCCACCGTTCATAGCCACCCTCGGACTGATGATGTCAGTGCGCGGTATCAACATGGTAATGACCGATGGGCGCGCGATTTATTTCTCTGATTACCCGATGTTTAAAATGCTGGCTCAGGGCCGCCTGTTCGATGTCCTGCCCTACCCGGTCTTTTACCTGCTGATCATTGCGCTGGTCGCCGCGTGGATCCTGAAAAAAACGGTGATTGGGCGCTATGTCTACGCCGTGGGCAGCAACGAAGTGGCGGCACATCTTTCCGGTATTAAGGTTCAGCGCGTCAAAATCTTTGTCTACGCCTTCTGCGGCCTGTTAACCGGCATCGCCGGGGTGATCCTCGCGTCACGTCTTAATTCCGGCCAGCCCACCGTGGGCGTGGGTTACGAACTCGAAGCCATTGCCGCAGTGGTAATTGGCGGCACCAGCCTGATGGGCGGCGTTGGCACCATCGGCGGCACCATAATTGGCGCATTCATTATGAGCGTGCTGAAAAACGGCCTCAACCTGATGGGGGTATCTCAATTCTGGCAGATGGTTGCGATGGGTATTGTGGTCATCGCTGCGGTTTATCTCGATACATTACGCAAGAAAATGCGTTAGCAGTCTGTTTATAAATAGAACGTTTTTACCCTACATAAAACCCGAACATAACGGAGCTAGTGAGATGAAAACCAAACATATTTTAGGTGCACTGTCCCTTGCTGCACTGATGGTCAGCACCGCCTACGCAAAGACATTAACGCTGCCGGTGGTGAGTAAGGGCTACCAGCATGAATTCTTCCAGACGGTAAAAATGGGTACTGTCGCGGCGGCGAAAGATTTAGGCGTCGAAACCAGTTTTGTTGGCCCGGCTGATGAAACGCAAATTGCCGAACAAATTCAGCTTATTGAAAACACCATGGCGAAAAAACCTGATGGTATTTTGCTGGCAGCGCTCGACGCTAACGCCCTGACGCCGCTGGTTGAAACCGCCAACAGCCGTGGGATTAAAATCGTTACCTTCGACTCCGGCGTAAATTCAGATATTCCTGCCAGCTTCGTTGCCACTAACAACGTCAAAGCAGGTGCTGAAGCCGCCGACGCGCTGGCAGCAGAGGTAGGCGGTAAAGGTAAAGTGGGGGTGATTGCGCACGTTGCCGGAACCAGCTCTGCCATCGAACGCTCTGAAGGTTTCACCAAACAGATGAAAGAGAAATATCCGCAGATTACCGTGCTGCCGGTGCAATACAGCGATGGCGATCCGCAAAAAGCGATGGATAAAACCACCGATATGGTTCAGGCAAATCCAGATTTAGTAGGGATCTACGCCACCAACGAAGGCTCAACGCTGGGTGTTGCCAACGCCATTGATAGCCTTGGCATTAAAGGCAAAGTGAAAGTCATTGGCTTCGACAGCACCGAAGCGATTATCGGCTTCCTGAAATCGGGCGTGCTGCAAGGCTTTGTGGTGCAGGATGCGTATCAGATTGGTTATCAGGGTATTAAAGCGCTGAATGATGCAATCAATGGTAAAGCCGTCGCCAAAGTGATTGATATCCCGGTCAAATTTGTCAGCATGAAGAACATTAACGATCCGGCAGTAGATAAGCTGCTGCATCCGTTTGGTAAGAAGTAAACCCAACGCCCGCCCCTTTGCGCCAACGCAAGGGGGCTGTCCGGTGAGAATGACAAACTGCGGTAGGTGTTTGAAGTTTTGGATTTATAATGGCAGCTATTTTTTGATAACGGACTGGGGAAAACGGACATGCCGAAGACGGTAGAACAAATCGCAACGGATCTCAGTTTGTCGGTCACGACAGTGAGACTGGTATTAAGCGGTAAAGCAGAACAATATCGCATCAGTCAGAAAACCCAGACCCGCATTAATGAGCATGTAGAACGTTACGGTTACACTATTAACCATTCAGCCCGCAGTCTGAAGTTAAATAAAACTGATACCCTGGGGCTAATTATTCCCTGCATCTCCAACGTATTTTTTGCCACACTCGCTGAAAAGTTAGAATTACGCTGCCGTAAATCTGGCTTTCAATTAATGATCAGCTGTACTTATAACGATGTTGATTATGAGAACAAACTGGTGAAAGCGCTTATTGCGCGTAATGTCGATGGTCTGTTTATTGCCCCTTCGACGCTTGAGAATCAACAGCACCATTTACGCCAGGTACAAAAGCCGCTGATTTTACTCGACCGTGATTTCAAATTTACCGATAACGCGCTGGTTGAGAGTGATAACTTTGCCGGTGGTGTAACACTCACTGAGTCCATGCTTGAAGCCGGGAAAAAGCCGCTGTGGTTTTTGGTGGGCGACACCGCGCTGCCCAGTATTCACGACCGTTTGCAAGGGTATCTGGATGCGCTCAGGCAAAACGAATTAAGTGCAGAACACTGGGTTGCAGAGGCGCAGGATAATACGCCGGAAGGCGGTGCACAGTTGATGAAAGACCTTATCGCGCGCGTCGGAGTACCGGATGCCTTTATTGCGTCGTCATTGCCAATGCTTGAAGGCGCAATAAAAACGATTCGCGAACATTGTGGTGTTATTCCGCAACATATCAATATTGGCACATTCGATGAACACCCAATGTTAGGGTTTTTATCCAATAATGTCTGGTCCATGCGCCAGGATGAAGACACCTGGGCTGAGAAAGCGTTTGAATTAATGCAGCTGGCAATTGACGGGCAACCGGCAATGCGAACAGAAAAAGTTAATATGGTGCTAATCAAGCGTGAGAGTAATCACTGAATATTATTTTCACCGTTCAAAGAATATGGAGAAAAGAAATGGAAAGAGATGTACTGGCACGTGAAATAATAGACACCTGCCTTGAAATGACACGCCTGGGTTTAAATCAGGGAACCGCAGGGAATATTAGCGTGCGCTATCAGGGCGGCATGTTAATCACCCCGACGGGCACACCTTATGAGCGTTTAACCGAGTCCAATATTGTGTTTGTCGATGCTGACGGCCAATTTGAAGAGGGCAAAATCCCTTCCAGCGAGTGGCGTTTCCATCAGGCCGTTTATCAGGCCCGTCCCGATGCCAACGCGGTCGTGCATAACCATGCCGTCCATTGCACGGCGGTGTCGATTCTCAACCGCCCAATTCCTGCTATCCATTACATGATTGCCGTCGGTGGCGGGAACACCATTCCTTGCGCCCCATACGCCACGTTTGGGACTAAAAAACTCTCAGAACATGTTTATGAGGCGATGAGAGATCGCAAAGCCACGTTGCTGCAACATCACGGCCTGATTGCCTGTGAAGAAAACCTGCAAAAAGCATTGTGGCTGGCGCACGAAGTGGAAGTGCTGGCGCGGTTATATCTCACTACGCTTGCCATCGTCGATCCGGTGCCGGTGCTGCCGGATGAAGAAATTGCCATTGTTCTTGAGAAGTTCAAAAGCTACGGCTTGCGGATTGAAGAATAACCATAATGTCCAGCGCTATAAAAACCGGCGCTGGACATTATGCTAATTTAAACACCGAAATCGCCTGCTGCAACTCATCCGCTTGCTGCTGTTGCTGACGCGCCGCCTGCACGGTTTGCGCCGTGTGTTCCACGTTTTCCTGAACACTTTCATCAATGCGGGCAATGCTTTCATTCATTTGCGTAATGCTCAAACTTTGCTGGCCACTCATATCCGAAAGTTCTTCCACCAGCCCCGCCAACGCATTGATGGCACCAATCACTTCGCGCATGGTTTGCCCGGCATTTTCTACCTGCTGTGAACCGGTGCGGGTACATTCAACCGAGACACTGATCAGCTGGCGAATATCTTTCGCCGCATTTTCACAGCGTAGCGCCAGGGTGCGAACTTCCGCAGCCACGACGGCAAATCCTCGGCCATGAGCGCCTGCGCGAGCCGCCTCAACGGACGCATTGAGCGACAAAATGTTAGTTTGGAATGCGATGCCATCAATGAGTTTGAGAATGTTGCTGATGTGGTCAGACTCTTCACGGATTTGCTCCATGGTGTGAGTCGCCGCATCAATGCTCACGCCGCCTTTGCTGGCGAGGCCACTGGCTGTTGTTGCGAGCATCCTCGCAGTTTGCGCTTTTTCGCTGGTGACGATAGCCGCCGAACTAAGCTGCTCCATCGCGCTTGCCGCAACAGCCAGCGCGGTTGCTTGTTCATCGGAACGTTTAGACAGCGCTGCGTTACGCTGGATAATACTTTCTGAGGCGGTAAGCACCGACGCTACACCCTCGCTAACCTGGCTTAGTGTGTTGCGCATGGTGGCCAGCGTGGTGTTAAAGGTTTGAGCAAAGGGCGTGCGGCTGTCTCTTTCGCTGCGCGTCAGGGTTAAATACCCCGGCTGGCGATTTATCTGCGCCGCCAGTTGAGCGACTTCACTGGCGGAACGGGCATCGTCGGCCATTCGCAACGCCATATAAATAAGGATTGCCGTTTGTGCCACCACAAAAATGGCATGGAATACCACCATGTGAATACCGGGATGCATAAAACAGGTAATCCCGAATAATTCATTAGCCTGCAACCAGGCGAATAACCCATGATGAATCGCAGCGACTGCCGCCCCCATTAATACCGGGCGATAATCCCTATAAGCTAATAATGCCGATAACAATACAAAAACCGAAAAGTGATATTCAGTTTCGCCCTCTCCTAATTGAATTAACAAAGCGGCAAAACCGATTAATGTGCATGCATAATACAAGCGTGTGAATAACTTCCCTGGAAGTAATACCTTGATAATACTGGAACTGATAGCAAGAAGACCACCAACAACTAACGCGACGGGGAGCGCATCATAAGCCCACCCCACACCAAGCGAAATAACGAACATTCCCCATACCACAGAAAACATCAATATATCAGCATGCAGATAAATACTTCGGAGTGACACCACGTCGGGCTGTTTTTTGCCTGAATGCAGAACAGTCATCGTTGCCATTTGCTTATCCACGCTTCTGTTATCAGATATTTTCAGTACGGAATAATCCCGCATAGAAATAGCATAGATAAGTATTGTTTTAGCGCGAATATATTTCTCACGGTATCAATAATACGATCGGGTGATTTTTATAATTTGAATTAAGTCAGGCAGGAATGCGTATAAAAGAAAAACGGCCCGTTAGTTATGCTAACAGGCCGCTTTGGGATGCTTTGATGGCGGGTTTACTGTGGTTTAGTGACTTCCTGCCCCACTAAGCCAATCTTCAAATAACCTGCCTGATGCAGCGTATCCATCACATTCATCATAGTTTCGTAATCAACCGATTTGTCTGCGCGGAAGAAGATTGTGGTGTCTTTCTTGCCTTCTGTCGCCGCCATCAGCGTGTTAACCATGTTCTCCTGGGTGACTTCATCGTTCCCAATAAACATAGTTTTGTCCGCTTTAACGGAGAGATAGACCGGTTTTTCAGGGCGCGGCTGCGGCTGGCTTGAGGACGCGGGAAGGTTGACCTTCACATCGACCGTGGCGAGCGGCGCTGCCACCATGAAGATAATCAGCAACACCAACATGACATCGATAAACGGCGTCACGTTGATGTCATGCATTTCGCCGTTATCGTCGTGGTTTTCGTTAAAACTCATTGCCATGGGATCAACCTACACGCAGTTTCTGAGCTGTTCGTACCGGGCGAGACTGAGAACTTGCAGCCAAATCCAGGTCACGACTTTGCAACAGCAGAACCTGAGCGGCGACATCACCCAACGAGGCTTTATAGCCGCCAATCACACGGGCAAACACGTTATAGATAACAACCGCTGGAATGGCTGCGACCAGGCCGATAGCCGTTGCCAGCAACGCTTCTGCGATACCCGGCGCGACGACCGCCAGGTTGGTGGTTTGCGACTGAGCAATACCAATGAAGCTGTTCATGATGCCCCAGACCGTACCAAACAGACCGACGAAAGGGGAAATTGCACCGATAGTCGCAAGGAAGCCGTTCCCGCGTCCCATATGACGACCGGCCGCCGCAACGCGACGCTCAAGACGGAAACCGGTACGCTCTTTAATGCCTTCGTTATCTTCACTGCCGGCGGAAAGCTCAAGCTCGTTTTGCGCTTCATTGATCAGCATGGTGCTAAGGCTTCTCGCATCAAACGCTTCAGCCATTTCACTGGCTTCATCCAGAGAGCGGGCATTAGCCAGTTGCTGCTGCTCGCGCTTAAGACGGCGCTTTTGCGATGACAGCTCAATACTTTTGCTAAAGAAGATTGCCCAGGTGACGACAGAGGCCAGAATCAGGCCGATCATCACAATTTTTACCACGATGTCGGCATGCTGATACATGCCCCAGACAGAAAGGTCTGTCTGCATCAAATTATTCGTCACTCTTACTCTCCACCACGAAACAATACAAAAACTGGTCGTAATAATATCAAAACGGCATCGAATTGATAGTAGTTCTCATTAGTATTTAAAGAGTGCCTGAAATTGTCTATGCATTCCTTGCGCTTACGCAGCAAAAAGATGATAAGTTAAGTTTAGACATCCAGATGGTTAAACAGGGTAAAGTGAACATGACTGCGAAGAAGCACATCGAAACGGCGCTGGTTAATGCCGGGCGCGATAAAAAATTCACCCAGGGTTCGGTTAACAGCGTCATTCAACGCGCTTCCTCGTTGGTTTTTGAAACTGTAGAAGCGAAAAAACAGGCGACGGCTAACCGCGCTAAAGGCGAGCTTTTTTATGGCCGCCGCGGCACCCTCACCCATTTCTCTTTACAAGAAGCGATGTGCGAACTGGAAGGCGGCGCGGGTTGCGCGCTTTACCCTTGCGGCGCGGCCGCCGTTGCCAATGCGATTCTGGCATTCGTCGAGCAAGGCGATAACGTGCTGATGACCGGTAGCGCTTACGAACCTAGCCAGGATTTTTGCACCAAAATTCTCGCCAAACTCGGCGTGACGACCACCTGGTTCGACCCGATGATTGGCGAAGGCATTGCAGAGCTGGTGCAGCCCAATACTAAAGTCGTATTTCTGGAATCGCCAGGCTCTATCACAATGGAAGTACATGACGTTCCAGCGATTGTTAAGGCGATACGTCGCGTTGCCCCTGACGCCATTATCATGATTGATAACACCTGGGCTGCGGGCATTTTGTTTAAGGCGCTGGATTTCGGCATCGATATTTCGATTCAGGCGGGCACCAAGTATCTGATTGGCCATTCCGATGCGATGGTGGGTACGGCAGTGTCGAACGCACGTTGCTGGGACCAGTTACGCGAGAATTCATATTTGATGGGGCAGATGCTGGATGCCGACACGGCGTACATGACCAGTCGTGGTCTGCGTACCCTGGCGGTGCGCCTGCGCCAACATCATGAAAGCAGCTTAAAAGTTGCCGAATGGCTGGCGCAGCATCCGCAGGTTGAACGTGTCAATCACCCTGCACTGCCCGGCAGCAAAGGGCATGAGTTCTGGAAACGAGACTTTACAGGCAGCAGCGGTTTGTTCTCATTTGTGCTTAAAAAGCGCTTGAGTAATGACCAATATCAACACTACCTGGACAATTTCCACTATTTTAGTATGGCTTATTCCTGGGGTGGATATGAATCGCTAATCCTTGCAAACCAACCGGAAGAGCTGGCGGAAATCCGCCCGGCAGGCGGAGTTGATTTCACCGGAACCTTAGTTCGCGTGCATATCGGACTTGAGAATGTTGACGATCTGATTGCCGATCTCGACGCAGGTTTCCAGCGTATTGCCTAAAATTGCCAGAAGTGGATGCCGTAAAAGACAGTTTTTGCCGTTTTGAAATGATTTGTTGAGTCTGCGATCATGAAGTCGGAGCGGTTTTAGCGTTACACTATGACCACAAGATTAAGGCCCCTTTAACTGGGGCCTCAAATACTAAGGTGCGCCTAATCTTCATACTGTAGATTCACGCGTGCTCATTAAAGCAGTTCCACAGGATTTGCCATGGCTGTTATACACAATATCGTTCAGGCGCTTTGGCAACATGACTTTGCTGCACTCGCGGACCCTCATGTTGTTGGAGTGGTTTATTGCGTCATGTTTGCGACGCTGTTTCTCGAAAATGGATTACTGCCCGCCTCGTTTTTGCCAGGCGATAGTCTGCTATTGCTCGCGGGAGCGCTGGTCGCGAAAGGGGTGATGGGGTTTATCCCGACAATCATTATTTTGACCGCGGCAGCAAGCCTCGGTTGCTGGTTGAGCTACGCGCAAGGTCGCTGGCTCGGTAATACCAAAATCGTGAAAAGCTGGCTCAAACAACTCCCGCCGCAGTATCACCAGCGGGCAACGGTGATGTTTGACCGACACGGTTTGTTCGCTCTGTTAGCCGGGCGTTTTTTGGCGTTTGTACGCACGCTTTTACCCACCATGGCGGGGATTTCCGGCCTCAGCAATCGTCGTTTCCAGGTGTTTAACTGGTTGAGCGGCTTATTATGGGTCGGCAGCGTGACCAGCCTCGGTTATGCCCTCAGCATGATTCCCTTCGTTAAACGCCATGAAGATCAGGTGATGACTTGCCTGATGATTCTCCCGATGGTGCTGCTGGTTGCAGGCCTGGTGGGGACACTGTTTGTGGTTATCAGGAAAAAATTTAATCCTGCGTAAGATAGTGTCGGATGTGGCTAACGCTAATCCGACGCTAATCCAACCTACATCACTCGCATACGCGCCGCATCTTCCCCCGGCGTCACACCAAAATAGCGCTTAAACTCGCGGCTAAACTGCGAGGCACTTTCATAGCCAACACGAATCGCCGCGGTGCTGGCTTTCATGCCGTCGTGCAAAATCAGCATCCGCGCTTTGTGCAGTCGGTAACTCTTAAGATATTGCAGCGGTGAAGTGCTGGTGACGGACTTAAAGTTATGGTGGAACGCTGACACACTCATGTTCGCTTCAGCGGCCAGTTGGTCCACAGAAAGGTTTTCGGTGTATTGCGTTTCGATACGTCTGAGCACGCGGCTAATCAGGCTGAAATGCGTTTGACGACTGACCAGCGCCAGCAGCGCCCCGCCACACGGCCCTGTAAGAATGTGGTAGAGAATTTCGCGGATTATCTGTTTCCCCAGAATACGCGCATCAAGCGGGTGTTCCAGCACATCCAGTAAACGTTCGGCGGCACAAAGTATTTCTTCTGAAAGCTCCGCAGAGTTAATCCCGGTTGAACTGGTTTGCGGATGCGATAAATCATCCTCGCCTATGTCCATCAGCAAATCCTGAAGCTGCAAAATATCAATGTTAATGCGCACGCCAGCCAGCGGTGTTTCAGGCGTGGCAAAGGTTTCACATTCAAATGGCAATGGCACCGTCAGCAGCAGATATTCGTTGGCGTCGTAGCGGAAAACGCGATCGTTCAAATAACCCGTTTTTTGGCCTGAAAAGAGAATAATGATCCCCGGCTCATACATCACCGGCGTGCGGGCATAAGGCTTAGTGCCATAGAGCAACGTGACGTTTGGCACTGAACACAAGCCACTATTTTCTTTTTTAATCAAACAATTAATTTTATCCGTTAATTGCTGGCAAATCGCTTTCCGCTTCATCTTTTTCATCTCAACAGGGCTTTTGTGACCTTGTCAGTGTGCTACTAAACTTTCTATTTCTCCAGCTACCAGTAGAAATAGGCAAGACAAAGGCAGGAATAAGCATTGAGAGATAACCGCTCGAAGCCGACAATGGCTACCATCAAATGAGTTAAGCAATGTCCCTCCTTATCCACACCACAGGAACCCATAATGAACAATTTCAACCTACATACTCCAACCCGCATCCTGTTTGGTAAAGACGCTATCTCCGAACTGCGCGCACAAATTCCCGCTGACGCCCGCGTACTGATTACTTACGGCGGTGGCAGCGTGAAGAAAAACGGCGTGCTGGACCAGGTTTACGCCGCACTTGAAGGTCTTGATGTGCTGGAGTTCAGCGGCATTGAGCCAAACCCAACTTATGAAACGCTGATGAAAGCCGTCGAGGTTGTTCGCCAGCAAAAAGTCACTTTCCTGTTAGCGGTCGGCGGCGGTTCTGTACTGGACGGCACAAAATTCATTGCTGCTGCGGCTAACTACCCGGCGGATATCGACCCGTGGAATATTTTGCTGACGCACGGTAACGACGTGAAGAGCGCCATCCCGATGGGTTCTGTTCTGACGCTGCCTGCCACCGGTTCTGAATCAAACAAAGGTGCGGTCGTTTCCCGCCGCGCAACCGGTGACAAACAGGCGTTTATGTCTGAACACGTGCAGCCTGTGTTTGCGGTGCTTGACCCGGTTTACACCTACACCCTGCCACCGCGTCAGGTTGCGAATGGTGTAGTTGATGCGTTTGTTCACACCGTTGAGCAGTACATCACCTACCCGGTGAATGCCAAAGTACAAGACCGTTTTGCCGAAGGTATTCTGCTCACGCTGGTAGAAGACGGCCCAATTGCGCTCAAAGAGCCAGAGAACTATGACGTGCGTGCCAATGTTATGTGGGCAGCGACCATGGCGCTGAACGGCTTGATTGGTGCTGGTGTACCGCAGGACTGGGCAACGCACATGCTGGGTCACGAACTGACCGCGATGCACGGTCTGGATCATGCGCAGACTCTGGCGGTCGTTCTGCCATCTTTGCTGAACGAAAAGCGTAATGAAAAACGCGGCAAACTGCTGCAATACGCTGAGCGCGTGTGGAATATCACTGAAGGTTCTGAAGAAGAACGTATTGATGCCGCAATTGCTGCAACACGTAATTTCTTCGAGCAAATGGGTGCTCCAACCCGCCTGTCTGCATATGGTCTGGACGGCAGCACCATCCCGGCATTGCTCGTAAAACTGGAAGAAAAAGGGATGACCAAATTGGGCGAACGCCAGGACATTACTCTGGATGTCAGCCGTCGCATTTACGAAGCTGCCCGCTAAGTAATTTAGCCATTTGGTTTTCGTTTTTGAGGATTTGGTCCAGACTTAAACGCAATTGTTACACTGGGAGTCCCCTCCCAGTGAATCATTCATTAAGGAGGAATGCATGGGAAATCCAACCATAATCAAGCTCCAGGACGGGAACGTAATGCCGCAACTGGGCCTCGGTGTCTGGCAAGCCAGCAACGATCAGGTTCTGATAGCAATTGAAAAAGCGCTGGAAGTCGGCTATCGCTCCATTGATACCGCAGCGGCGTACAAGAACGAAGACGGTGTGGGCAGTGCGCTAAAACATGCCGGTATCCCGCGAGAAGAATTGTTCATCACCACCAAGCTCTGGAATGACGATCAACAACGTCCCCGCCAGGCGCTGGAAGATAGCCTCGATAAACTCCAGTTAGATTACGTTGATCTGTATCTGATGCACTGGCCAGTTCCCAGCAAAGATCATTATGTCGAAGCATGGAAAGGCATGATTGAGCTGCAAAAGCAGGGACTGGTGAAAAGTATTGGCGTGTGTAATTTCCAGCTTAACCATCTCCAGCGTCTGATTGATGAAACGGGCGTTTCACCCGTGATCAACCAGATTGAGCTGCATCCGTTATTGCAACAGCGCCAGCTTCATTCCTGGAATGCGACACACAAAATTCAGACTGAATCCTGGAGCCCATTGGCTCAGGGCGGCGAAGGTGTATTTGACCAGAAAATCATCCGGGATCTTGCGGATAAATACGGCAAAACTCCCGCGCAGATTGTCATTCGCTGGCATCTGGATAGCGGCCTGGTGGTAATTCCGAAGTCTGTTACGCCAGCGCGAATCGCTGAGAACTTTGATGTGTTTGATTTCCGTCTCGATAAAGACGAACTGAGCGAGATTGCGAAGTTGGATAAAGGTAAGCGTCTGGGGCCAGACCCGGATGTGTTTGGCTCGTAAAACTGTTTCATAGTGTCGGATGGCGCTTGCGCTTTTCCGACCTACGAAAGATATTTCAGGGCGGATGTCGTTTGCGACATCCGCCTTTATTACGCCTTTATGCCTTAGCGGCTTTTTGCGCTCGTGATTTCACTGCTGGCTTCACCGCACCTTTTGCCGCAGGCTTTGCTCCTGCCGCAGGTGCCGCTTTACGCTGATGCGTCATTGGCGTGTGTTTCGTCAATGCCGGGCGAGCACCACGGTTGTAGCGACGCGCTTCACGCATCTCTTCAAGCGTTGGTGAAGGCACCAGGCACTCACGACGGCCACCAATCAGGTGTTTTTTACCCATCGCTTCCAGCGCTTCACGAATCAACGGCCAGTTGGCTGGATCGTGATAGCGCAGCAATGCTTTATGCAAGCGACGCTGGCGATCGCCTTTCGGCACCACCACATCTTCACTCTTATAGCCAATTTTACCCAGCGGGTTCTTGCCGGTGTAATACATGGTGGTCGAGTTCGCCAGCGGCGACGGATAGAAGTTCTGCACCTGATCCAAACGGAAACGGTTTTTCTTCAGCCACAGAGCAAGATTCACCATGTCTTCATCACGCGTACCCGGGTGCGCGGAGATAAAGTAAGGAATGAGGTACTGTTCTTTGCCAGCCTGTTTGGAGTAGGTATCAAACAGCTCTTTAAAGCGCTGATAGCTGCCCATTCCCGGCTTCATCATTTTAGACAGCGGCCCTTCTTCGGTGTGTTCCGGGGCAATCTTCAGATATCCACCCACGTGGTGTGTCGCCAGCTCTTTGATATAACGTGGATCTTCCACGGCGATATCGTAACGAACACCAGAGGCGATCAAGATCTTCTTAACGCCTTTAATCTCACGGGCGCGGCGATACAAGTTGATTGTCGGCTCATGGTTGGTGTCCATGTGCGGGCAAATATCCGGGTAGACGCAGGACAGACGGCGGCAGGTTTGTTCCGCACGCGGTGACTTACAGCGCAGCATATACATGTTGGCGGTTGGGCCACCAAGGTCGGAAACCACGCCGGTAAAGCCTGGAACGGTGTCACGCATCGCTTCAATTTCGCTGATGATCGAATCTTCAGAACGGCTCTGAATAATGCGGCCTTCGTGCTCGGTAATAGAACAGAACGAGCAGCCACCGAAGCAGCCACGCATGATGTTGACCGAGAAACGGATCATCTCATACGCCGGAATGCGCGCCTTGCCATAGGCAGGATGCGGAACACGTTTGTACGGCAGCGCAAAAACGCTGTCCATTTCTTCGGTAGAAAGCGGGATCGCTGGCGGGTTGATCCAGATGTAACGATCGCCGTGTTTTTGCATCAACGCACGCGCACAACCTGGGTTGGTTTCGTGGTGCAAAATACGGGAAGCATGCGCGTACAGCACTTTGTCGTTTTTAACTTTTTCAAACGACGGCAGCAGTACGTAGGTTTTTTCCCACGGTTTCATCGGCGCAGGTTTCACCACGATAGCTTTTGCTTCGTTGATGGGCTTTTCCGGTTTACCGGTTTCTGCACACGGTAAATCTTCACCGTACGGATGTGGAATCGGGTCGATACGACCAGGCATATCCAGACGCGTAGAGTCCACGCCAGACCAGCCCGGCATCGCTTCTTTACGCATCATTGCGGTGTTACGCACATCGCAGATTTGGTCGATTTTCTCACCCATCGCCAGGCGATGAGCGACTTCCACCAGCGGGCGCTCGCCGTTGCCGAAAATCAGCATGTCGGCTTTAGCATCCACCAGAATCGAACGACGAACGGTATCAGACCAGTAATCGTAGTGCGCGGTACGGCGCAGGCTCGCTTCGATGCCGCCGAGGATCACAGGCACATCACGCCAGGCTTCTTTACAGCGCTGGGTGTAGGCCAGTGATGCGCGATCCGGGCGTTTACCCGCCACGTTATCCGGCGTGTACGCATCGTCGTGACGCAATTTACGATCCGCGGTATAGCGGTTGATCATCGAGTCCATGTTGCCTGCGGTCACACCGAAGAACAGATTCGGTTTGCCAAGACGCATGAAGTCTTCTTTAGTATTCCAGTCTGGTTGGGCAATGATACCCACGCGGAAGCCCTGGGCTTCCAGCATACGGCCACAGATCGCCATGCCAAAACTCGGATGGTCGACGTAGGCATCTCCGGTAACCAGAATGATGTCACAGCTATCCCAGCCTAAATCGTCCATTTCCTTACGTGACATGGGTAAAAATGGTGCCGGGCCAAAACAGGCTGCCCAGTATTGTGGCCACGAAAAGAGTTCGCGATCGGGCTGGATCAAGCTTATAGAGCTCATAATGCTTCCGAAAAATGAATAAAAAATGATTTAAAAATAACCAAAGCCGGCGATTATACGCTGGTATGGGGTCAAAAATGAAGTGTTATTGCCATGTTAAAAATTAACGCCCTTCCGCTGATGGAAAGGGCATAAATTGAGTTACGGCGCAGGTTGTACTAACAATTGCCCAATAGAGCCACGATCTGCCATTTCCAGCGTCTGGCTGGAATAAAGGAACGGGAAATGTTCCCATGAAGGCTGGCCGAAATAGACCAGTAATTCGACCTGTCCATCCACCCAAACCGTATCTTTCCAGCCACGGTCTTCCCCAAACGGTGCTGCACCATTGACGTTTTTAATCAGGAAGCTCACGCCTTCAATATGGAAAGACTGCGGCATATCGGAACGCACCGTCCAGCGCTCCCAGGTGCCTTGCTGAGTCTGGATATCAATACGTTTCATGTCCCAGAGCTGGCCATTAATACCAGGATCATCGCCCAGGGTAATTTCACGGCTGCGTGCCGGGCTGCCATTGATAATCTCATCCGGCAGCAGGCGCATTGGTAATGTATCAGTCACTAACGGCAGTAAGCCCGTGGCACGCAACGTCAGAACCAGCGTGGAGATAAGAATACTCGATGGCTCAAAGAAGCCACGGATTCTGTCCATGATACCGGCAGCTTCGCCACAGGTTATCGACACTTCTTTGCCGTCGCTCATATCCACCAGAATCTCGCGGCGCTCGCCCGGAGCCAGTGAAAGTTGCTTCACGGAAACCGGTGCTGGCAGGAAACCCTGGTCACTGGAAATCACATGCATCGCGCGGCCATCGCTCATTTGCAGTAAATAGCGGCGCGAGTTAGAGGCGTTGAGTAAACGCAAACGCACCCAGCCACGAGAAACCTCGACATACGGTCCCTGCACGCCATTCACCAACAGCGTATCACCCACAAAACCACCGCTGCCCGGCTCTTCGTATTCCGGAGCACCAAAGTTATCAAGGCGCTTATCCTGAATGATGACCGGGAAATCATCGACGCCGTAGTGGTTCGGGATCGGCAAATTTTTGCTGACTTCATCTTCGATAAGCCACATACCAGCCAGACCCGCATAAACCTGCTTTGCCGTGCGATTCGGGGTGTTTGCGTGATACCAAAGCGTCGCCGCTTGCTGGCGAATCGGCAGTACCGGCGCCCAGTCTACGTTTGGCTGCATCATACGCGCCGCCCCGCCCATCAACGGGCCTGGAACCTGCAAACCGGCAATCGTCATCGCGATGTTTTCTTGCAGACGGTTGCTGTAAATCATTTTGACGTCATCGCCGCTCCATACGCGGATGGTCGGCCCAAGATAACGCCCGTTCAGACCCCAAACCGGAGCCTTTGGGCCGCCAGTAAACGACCAGTGCGCGCGCTGCAATGTCAGGAACAAAGGCTGCCCACGGCGGGATTCGAGTAGAGGAGGAACGGGTAAAGGTTGCTGCTGTCCGGCCGCGTTTGCCCTCAGTGGCACCGAGCCTGCACAAAGTGCGACTCCTGATGCCTGTATAAACTGACGCCGACTGAGTGACATAATTGCTCCATGTGAAACTTAACAACGTGGGGCGGTACAAAACGTACCGCCAAAATAAAAGCGATTAACTCGCCTGATTATTCTCAACTCGCCCGGAAGCTTCACGCTCCGCGACTTCTTTATCTAACTCGGCGATTTTTTCTCTCATGATATCGCGGCAATGCGTAGCGAGTTTACGCGCCTGATCTTTACCGTAATCACTGATATCAATGGGATCCAGCATTTCGACAATCACCAAACCGTTATTCCAACGGTTTAACTTAATTTTATTACTGGTATTGGAAACACACACCGGAATAATTGGGACGCCCGCAGCAATTGCAGCATGGAATGCGCCGGTTTTGAACGGCAGCAGGCCACGACCACGACTACGCGTGCCTTCCGGGAACATCCAGACCGATATTTTACGTTTCTGAATCTGCGCCACTACCTGGGAAATGGTGCTGAGGGCTTTGGCGCGATTGTCGCGGTCAATCAGCATGTTTCCGGTTAACCAATAGATTTGACCAAAAAACGGAATCCACAGCAGGCTTTTTTTACCGACGGTAACCGTTGGCGGCTGCACGATTTTTGCCGCTGTCACCATGTCGAAATTGTTCTGGTGATTACAGATATAAATCGCCGTCGGGTGGTTTTCATAACCCGCCGGTAAACGGGTTTCGACTTTTAAACCGAAGACCGGGGCCAGGCGGCCAAACAGATGGCCGAAGGTCGCAACATGGCGCGGGTTACGCGGGCTGAACAGGCAATAAATGCTGCCAAAAATGCACAGCAGGATGCAGTAAATGACCACAATAATAAAACGCAGGATGGATAGCATAACAACCTCAAAAGCCAAAACCGCTGGCAAGTATGACTTGCTTTAGCGTAATTGGGCGGCACAAGGGCCGCCTGTATTTCGATTACTCTTCGCTGTCACCGGCACTGGCGCGAAGCGGAGAATCCACCTCAACACGATCAATACGTTGCAGGCCGCGCATCAGTGTTCCGCGACGGCCACGTTCGCCGGTAATTTTCTGAAGCTCTTCCGGGCGAAGTTTAATTTTACGTTTGCCAACGTGCAAAGTGACGGTGCTTTGTGGCGGCAGAACAAACAGATGAGCCAGTTTGTCCTCGCCTTTTGCCGCTTCCGCAGACGGAATCGAAATGATTTTATTCCCTTTGCCTTTAGAAAGCTGCGGTAAATCACCCACCGGGAACATCAACATACGACCCGCGGCAGTAATCGCCAACAGCATGTCATCCACGCTGGAGATTTCCATCGGCGGCATGACTTTCGCATTTTCCGGCAAGGAAATAAGCGTTTTGCCCGCACGGTTACGCGCCACTAGATCGTTAAAGGTGCAAACGAAACCGTAGCCAGCGTCAGATGCCATCAACAGTTTCTGGTCGTCCGGCGCCATTAATACGTGCTCAACGACAGCCCCCGGCGGCGGCGTCAGTTTACCGGTCAACGGCTCGCCCTGGCCACGGGCCGAAGGCAGCGTTATCGGGTCGAGGGCGTAGCTGCGCCCGGTGGAGTCGATAAACGCCACAGGCTGATTGCTCTTACCTTTGGCGGAACCAAGGTAGCTATCGCCCGCTTTATAGTTTAACCCTTGCGCGTCAATATCGTGACCTTTGGCGCTACGCACCCAGCCCATTTGCGACAACACAATCGTGACAGGCTCAGACGGAGTCATGTCATGTTCGCTCATGGCTTTTGCCTCGCCACGTTCACGCAGTGGTGAACGGCGATCGTCGCCATAAGCGTCGGAATCAGCCTGCAACTCTTTCTTCAGCAAGGTACTCATTTTGCGTTCAGACGCCAGAATGCCCTGCAACTGGTCACGCTCTTTCTCCAGCTCGCCCTGTTCGCCGCGAATCTTCATCTCTTCGAGTTTCGCGAGGTGGCGTAATTTCAGCTCGAGGATAGATTCAGCCTGAGTTTCGCTTAACTCAAAGCGCGACATTAACACCGACTTCGGCTCATCCTCGGTACGAATGATATGAATCACTTCGTCGATATTGAGGAACGCCACCAGCAAACCTTCGAGGATATGCAGGCGTTTGAGCACTTTTTCGAGACGATAGCTAAGACGGCGGCGCACCGTTTCGCGACGGTAAACCAGCCACTCGGTCAGGATTTGCAGCAGGTTTTTCACCGACGGACGGTTATCCAGCCCAATCATATTGAGGTTAATGCGATAGCTTTTCTCAAGATCGGTGGTGGCAAACAGGTGGTTCATCACCTGCTCTACGTCGATACGGTTGGAGCGCGGAACAATCACCAGGCGCGTCGGGTTTTCGTGGTTCGACTCATCGCGCAGGTCTTCAACCATCGGCAGCTTTTTAGCGCGCATTTGGTTGGCAATTTGTTCAAGCACACGCGCACCGGAAACCTGGTGTGGCAATGCGGTGATGACCACATCGCCATCTTCTTTTTTCCACACCGCACGCATGCGCACAGAGCCACGGCCGTTCTGGTAGATTTTGCGAATCTCTTCACGCGGGGTGATGATTTCGGCTTCGGTCGGGTAATCCGGTCCCTGAACAATATCTAACAGTTCGTCGAGGGTGGTTTTTGGCTGGTCAATCAGGGTGATTGCCGCTTTCGCCACTTCACGCAGGTTGTGCGGAGGAATATCCGTAGCCATACCCACGGCGATACCGGTGGTGCCGTTGAGCAGAATATTCGGCAGGCGCGCAGGCAGCATTTTCGGCTCCTGCATGGTGCCGTCAAAGTTCGGCACGTAATCGACCGTTCCCTGCCCTAATTCACCCAGCAAGACTTCAGCATATTTCGACAGACGCGATTCGGTATAACGCATCGCGGCGAAGGATTTCGGATCATCCGGCGCACCCCAGTTACCCTGGCCATCAACCAGCGGGTAACGATAGGAGAACGGCTGCGCCATCAGCACCATCGCTTCATAGCAGGCGCTGTCGCCGTGCGGATGGTATTTACCCAGCACGTCACCGACGGTACGAGCAGATTTTTTGAATTTAGCGCTGTTGCTTAATCCCAACTCTGACATCGCATAGACGATACGACGCTGTACGGGTTTTAAACCATCACCAATGAACGGCAGGGCGCGGTCCATGATGACGTACATGGAATAGTTGAGATACGCATTTTCCGTGAATTCGTGCAGCGCAAGGCGTTCTGCACCATCATGAGTTAAATCACTCATTAATTATTCATCCTCAAACTGACGAGCCGAGTGTGGCCACATACCCTAAATAATTCGAGTTGCAGAAAGGCGGCAAACTCAGGAATCCCCAAGAGCTTACTTAAGTAAGTGACTGGGGTGACTGAGTGCAGCCAACACATCTGCAGCTTGAAGTATGACGGGTATAAACGGCGTAATTGCCGCCGATAGTACCTTATCTGGCAGTTTTAGTCACAGAGGAGTGCGTATCTTAGGTGAAGTGCCATGAGACAAAATGAGCCGCTCACAGCGGCTCATTTCGGGGAGGTTATTTAACTTTAGTAATTTGCTTCACGTCGATTTCAACCGAGTTCCAGTCTTTGTCGACTTCGCCCTGAATTTCAACGGTATCCTGCGGGGTAATGGTCTGGCCGTTCCAGCGTTTATGGTCGATATCCACATTTACCGTACCGGATGCGTCACGGAAGATGTAATGATCGCCGCCGATACGGGATTCAATCTTACCGCGCAGAGTGACCCAGGTATCGTCAGACAGTGATTTAGCCTTTTCTACCGTGGTGTTGCTGCCGCTTGGGCCAACAAAGCCACCCGCAGACTGGGTTTGCGTTTGTGCAGCGGGTGCGTTTGGATCCTGGAATCCACCTTGTTGTGCAGCGATAGCCGGTGCTGCGGTAATAGCGAGAATAGTCATAATAGCGGCTAATTTTTTCATCGTTAATGTTCCTTTTATGAATGACTTTATGGGTGCTATTTAACTCGATAGATCTTAACGCGATCTTAATTCCTCCATCAAAAATCGCTTTTTTTAATAAATTGCGCAGCGTGCCGAAGCATCGTATTTTTCCCCTGTACACTCCCGCTCAAAAGTTATTAACTTCCCGTAAATGGGCAGTAAGGGAAAACACCATGCGCATATTACTGATTGAAGATGACAAGCTCATCGGCGACGGATTAAAAGCCGGGCTAACCAAGATGGGCTTTAGCGTCGACTGGTTTACCGACGGACTGCAAGGTCAGTCTGCATTAAGCCTGGCTCCCTACGACGCAGTGATTCTGGACTTAAGCCTGCCGGGAACCGACGGGCTGGATATCTTAAAAACCTGGCGTCGTAATGGTCGCACTGAACCTGTGCTTATTCTAACCGCCCGTGAAACGCTTGAACAACGGGTTGAGGGTTTGCAGCTCGGAGCCGATGACTACTTATGTAAACCTTTTGCGTTAATAGAAGTTGCCACCCGGCTTCAGGTTTTAATTCGCCGCAATCATGGGCAAGCGCAATCCGTTTTACGTCATGCCGGAGTGGAGCTTGATCCAATTAAATTAACCGCCACCCGTGATGGCGAAACATTATTGTTAAAGCCTAAAGAGTTTGCCTTGCTGGAATTATTAATGCGCAATGCCGGGCGCGTATTACCGCGCACCATGATAGAAGAGAAACTTTATAGTTGGGATAACGAGGTTTCCAGGAACGCGCTGGAAGTGCATATCCACCATTTACGCCGCAAACTTGGCAGCGGTTTTATTCGCACAGTGCACGGCATCGGTTATACCCTGGGTGAAGAATGATAAAAGCCCTGACTCAAAGTTTACGGGCAAGATTAATTGCCGGATTTATTCTGCTAACGTTGATTGCATGGATCAGCGCGAGTATTGCTGCCTGGCAGCAAACCACTAAAAATCTCAACAAACTGTTTGATACACAGCAGGTGCTGTTTGCTAAACGTCTGAGCGTTCTGGAACTCAGCTCGGTACGGGGTGAACCACAACTCCCGCGCACCAAAAGCATGATTTCGCACCATCGTGGTAAGCAAGATGATGACACCCTGGCGTTCGCCATTTATAGCGCCGACGGAAAACTGCTGCTCAATGATGGCGATAATGGTCGTAATCTCACTTATCGCTACCAGCGTGACGGATTTACTGACGGTAAACTTGCAGGTGACGACGACATGTGGCGCATGGTCTGGGTCACGACACCCGACGGCAAATACCGCATCGTGGTCGGCCAGGAGTGGGAATACCGCGAAGACCTGGCGCGAGATATCGTTTTGTCCCAGCTCACGCCGTGGCTTATCGCCTCACCGATAATTCTGCTGTTGTTGGTCTGGCTGGTGAGCCGCGCCCTTTCCCCTCTGCACAAGCTGGCGCGCCAGTTACGCAGCCGTAAACCCGACGACGCAAGCGAACTGCCCACCGCAACGCTGCCACAAGAAGTCCGTCCGATGGTGGTTGCCCTTAACCAGCTATTTACCCGTACCGGCGAGTTTATGCAGCGCGAGCGGCGTTTTACCTCGGATGCCGCCCATGAACTGCGCAGTCCGCTGGCAGCGCTGAAAGTGCAGGCCGAAGTCGCCCAGCTTGCGCAAGATGACGCACCGATACGCGACCACGCATTGAATAACCTGAGTGATGGAATTGATCGCGCCACACGCCTTGTCGATCAATTGCTAACACTATCGCGCCTGGATTCGTTAGCCGGGCTGGATGACATCCAGGAAGTGGCGTTTCAGCCATTACTGCAAAATGCGGTGATGGATGCGTATCACGAGGCATCACGCGAGGGCGTTGATATTCGTCTTGATATCAAAGACGCCAGCGTGAAACGCCAGGGGCAACCGCTGCTACTCAGTTTGATGGTCAGAAATGTGCTGGATAACGCCGTGCGTTACAGCCCGCGTGGCAGCGTGGTCAAGGTCGTTTTGCAAAGCCGCGAGATAATCATCACTGACAACGGTCCCGGCGTCAGCCCGGAGTTTTTAAACTCACTTGGGGAGCGCTTCTTCCGCCCGCCAGGGCAGGAGAAAACCGGCAGCGGCCTGGGTTTATCCATCGTCCGCCGTATAGCGGCTTTACACGGTATGCAGGCGCTGTTTATGAATGCCCCCCATGGTGGATTCGAAGTTCGGATTCACTGGTAAAAATGCCTGAGAGACTCGGATTATTGCGTTTTAAGCAAAAGTCTTTGCCCGTTTTTAGCATTTAATCGTGATAGCGATCACGGTAGACTTCGCGCCAGACGCAATTATTCGAGGACTAACTATGAGCAACATTCTGATTATCAACGGCGCGAAAAAATTCGCCCACTCTAACGGCCAACTTAACGACACCCTGACCGACGTCGCGGAAAGCTTTTTGCGCGACCTCGGGCATGATGTTCAGGTCACTCGTACCGACAGCGAGTACGACGTAAAAGAAGAAGTGGCAAAATACCTATGGGCAGACACTGTGATTTACCAGATGCCGGGTTGGTGGATGGGTGCGCCGTGGACCATGAAAAAATACATTGATGATGTGTTCACCGAAGGCCACGGTTCACTGTATGCCAGCGATGGCCGTACCCGTTCCGACGCTGAGAAAAAATACGGTTCTGGCGGTCTGATTCAGGGCAAAACTTACATGCTGTCTCTGACCTGGAATGCGCCGCTGCAAGCCTTTGAAGACAAAGAGCAGTTTTTCCATGGCGTCGGCGTTGATGGCGTTTATCTGCCATTCCACAAAGCTAACCAATTCCTGGGTATGGAGGGTTTGCCGACCTTTATCGCCAACGACGTAATGAAAGTACCTGATGTTCCGCGTTTTATCGCAGAATACCGCGAGCATCTGGGCCGAGTTTTTGCTTAACTGTCTTATGTCGACAACAAGGAGTTGAACATGATTACTGTTATAGCTGAAATTCGTACTCGCCCGGGCGTTCACCATCGTCAGGCGGTTTTGGATGCATTCGCAAAAATTATTCCGACCGTGCTCGAAGAGGAAGGCTGCTTCGGTTATGCGCCTCTCATCGACCATAACGCACAGGTCGCATTCCAGACTACCGCTCCCGATTCCGTGTTTATGCTGGAAAAATGGGAAACCGTTGCTCACCTGGAAGCGCACCTGCAAACCAGTCATATGAAGAATCACAGCGTAGCTGTAAAAGACGATGTGCTGGATGTTCATATCCACATCCTGGAAGACGCCATTAAGTAATTCAGAATCATGATCCGGCGGGTGAGCGATGCTTACCCGCCCGGCTCTTCTGATTCCTGGCTTCCTCCCTATTTCACAAACGCTGCTAAGCTACTCTTTATTCAGTGCACGCGGTGTGAAGGGTATGAAAACAACCACGGTTTCCGATAAAGTGCTTAAACTTTCCAGTTTTAATCTCAATTTACTGACTACCTTCTGTTTAATCTATTCCACACGCAGTATTACGGAAGTCTCGGAGATTCTGGATGTTACCCCGCCATCTATAAGTCATTCACTACGCAAACTTCGCCTGCATTTTGAGGATCCTTTATTTATTCGCCACGGCAATACTATTTCCCCGACGGTATTTGCTGACGACCTATACATACAACTTAAACACACCCTTGAAATAATGAGTGATTCGGTGGACCGAAGTAAACAGACGAATAATCGGGAAACGCTCGTTATCTATTCCCCATTCTCTGTTGCAGTACATAATTTATCTTCCGCAACATTAAAAATAAAATCTGCGAATCTGAATTATAAAATCAAATATATAGAAACGAACCTCGGCATTCCTGATGCGGTTGAACTATTGAATTTACGCAAAGCCGATATTGTTTTCTCCGCAGCTCCAGTCACCAGTGCCACATTAAAATGCGTATTGGTTCGTGAATTACGCCCAATACTGGTATGCCGTAAAGATAATCCCTTCCAGAAAACTTCAGTCAGTATCGAAGAGCTACAATCGCTCGATTTAGTCAGCCATTTAACCGCCGACCAGGTGATTTATCAGAAAAAACAATCCCTGATGGCAATGCTAAACAAAACTCATGTCTCATTTGAAACGAATTCATTAATGATGCTGATGACGCTGCTATCAGAAACAGACTGCGTGGGTTTTATCACTGAGGAAGGGTTTGAGCGCTTCCAGCAAGTTTTCGGGTTACGGAAACTGGACCTGCAATTTCCTGTACAGCAGGTGAACGTGTATCTGACCTATCGAAAAGAGATGGAGCAAAAATCCAGTTTCATGTTATTTCTCAACAGCATTCTCGGTAATTAAATTCACGTATAATAAAACTAAATCCGCATTTAACGTTGAGTAATAGGCTGCTCAAGTTTCGTCTGTATGATTATCTAACGCACAAGGCAGTTAAATAATATCACACTGTATTTATATTCCTGCTCCGTCACTCAGTTATTTATTTTCCCACCACTTTCTGACGAATTAACTGCCTCTGCGATAATATTCACAATCTGAGGCAAGTTATGAAAATCATTAAAATACCCCATCCCCATATTCATTATAACCATCATAAAATAATACTGAAAACATCCGCTGGAATAGTGGCAGGCGTTCTGAGTTTTGGTTGTGCCGATGCGAGTGCGGAAAGACTGGTAACGAGCATAGGTTCCGTAGGGATTTCTGTTCGCGGTTCGTACTTTGATGAAACAATAAAAATGAGTGCCGCAAATACGTCGGGAATAAAAATCGAAGATAGTGGAACCGTTACCCTAACGCGTGGGGTGATAAAAAATAATGCGACGGCTGCCGCAGGGGCAAAAGGCCAGACCGGGGTATTTATTTTAGGCGATAGCAGAGTGGATCTTGTTGATTCCATTATCACTCTCGAACCGCTGACGGCGGCGAGCGCCATTGTCACTGCCAGTGATATGACCGGCGTGCTCGTTGAGAACGGAAAGCTGAGTCTCGAAAACAGTAGCGTCACGATGGGCGGCGGTACAAAGGGAATCAACAACCGTGGGATTGTTGCAACGGGCAACAGTTCCCTGGCAGCGCTTAATCGTTCAAGCGTAAAGACATACTCTTCCAGCAGTGTAGGTATCACCGCGAAACAGGGCGGCAGTGTCGATTTGAAAGAGACGTCTGTTGAAACCTCGGGTAACTACAGCCATGTGCTGCTGGCAAGCGACGACAACTCTTCTATTCACGGCGAGGGCTTGCAACTTACCACTTCAGCCGTTAGCGCCAGTGCTGCCAGAGCAGAAAATAAAGGTGAGATCTCCCTTAAAAACAGCCAGATAACAAGCTCTGGCGCAGCCACCAGCAGCACCACAACCGCCGCACTTCATGCCTTGTCTGGGGCGAGCATAACCGGAACGGGACTGACGATGTCCGTGACCGGTACGAATCAGGGAGGAAGCCGCGCCGAAGGCAATAACAGCGCAATTTCCCTCGCTAACAGCACGGTCTTCGTCAGCGGCGCGGGGAATGCCGTACACTCAAGCTCTGCTGCCCGGGCAATTTCAGGTGCGTCTGTTTCCGTGACAAATTCCAGCATGACCACCACCGGGAGCCAAAGCCACGGCGTTTCCGTGGAAGGCGCGGGATCTCACGCGCAGATCGGCAATACAACGATTGAAACGCGTGGCGCACGCAGCTCAAGTGTGAATATCAATGACGGTGCCAGCGCTGAGATTATCAGCAGCAAAATGACCACTACCGCAGCCCCCGGTATAAGCGGGCCATGGTCGCCGGGGATCCTGCTTCAGGGTGCCGGTTCTGCGCTAATTCTGAAAGACAGCGAAATTATCACTACGGAAAACCCTGCCAGCGGTATCAGTGCCATCAACAACAGCCAGCTTGAAGTGAACACCTCCAGAATTACCACTTCCGGCAATTACGGCACCGGGATTGGTGTTGCTAACAGCACGGCGGTCATTACCAACAGCCATATCAATACTTCCGGCAACGATAATGCGATGGGGATTGTAGCGAACATCGGCGCCACCGTGAGCGTAACGGGAGGAAGTGTCACCACCACCGGGAATGGCTCGCCAGTAGCGTCCAATCTCACCTTTCCACACGCAGTCGCCTCTCGCAGCGCAGGCGCGATGCTGACAGTGGATGGAACCACACTGGTGACGAAAGGTTCTCAGGCCTACGGCGCTACCGCCGATGACGGCGGTAGTCTCATCCTGAAGAATTTGTCGGTGAAAACGTTGGGTGAAAACTCTGTAGGCTTATATGCCGGCATTGGCGCGGCAAAACCGGGCGATGTGAATCTTTCAGCGACGAACGTTTCGGTTGAGACACTGGGAGATAATGCGACTGGTGCGTTTGTTGGCCGAAAATATAAATCTGAAACCGCGCAGATGGCGCTTAATAACGTGGCGCTGGCAACTCACGGCGATAACTCACGCGGCCTGTGGGCTGAAGCCGGAGCCGGGCTGACGGCTAAAAACACCGTTGTTTCCACCGACGGTGAGTTGTCACACGGTATTCTGGCGAGCAATGGCGGGCAGGTTCTGGCGGATAATGTAGTGGCTACAACCCGCGGCGACAGTGCGGCGGCGCTGGCGGTTCAGGGTTCTCAGGCCTGGACCGGGCAGGCAAATTTAACCAACGCGACGCTGACAAGCGAGCACGGCCACGGTATCCAAACCACGGGTTATGCCGGTATCAAGATGCAAAACAGCCGGGTGACGGGCGAAAGCCAGTGGTTGCAGGCAAATAACGGCGTCGGTAATTTGCCAGGCAACGCCCACATCAACCTGTCCGGGAGCATTGCAACCGGGGCGGCGTTAACAGCGTCCAATGCATATTCAGAAGTGGCGTTAAACAACACCAGTTTGTGGTTTTTAACCGGCAATTCGGTGCTCAGTACGCTCAACAATAATCAAAGCCTGATCAATTTCAGTTCCCCCGAAAACCACCAGTACAAAACGCTGACGGTGAATAACTATCACGGCGATAACGGGACGATTGCATTAAATACCCATCTGCATGATGACAATTCCCCCTCCGACCAACTGGTGATTAATGGCGGTCATGCCGATGGCGCAACCAATCTTAAAATCACCAACACCGATGGCAGCGGCGCGCTGACGCGCGGCAACGGCATTAAAGTGGTCGATGCCATTAGCGGGGCGACCACCGACCCGCAAGCATTCAGCCTGCTCAACAAAGTGAAAGCCGGACCGTATGAATATTCGTTGTACCGTTCCAGCGTCGATGACAGCAATGAAGAAGCCTGGTATTTGCGCTCGAACAAAGAGCCGCAAAGAGTCGTTGAAGAGGTTGATCCCCCTGCACCACCACCCGCTGATCCCGATCCCGATCTGACGCCAGACGAAAAGCCTGCGGTGGATGATGTAAAACCATCCGCACCTGCCGAACCACCGGCTGCTATACCGAATTACCGGGCGGAAACCTCGCTGTATCAGGATATTCCTCAACTCGCGCTGCTCTATAGCCGGATGCTGGTTGATAGCCTGCATGAACGCACCGGGGAGCAGTTCGCCAGCCCGCAAAAAATCACTCAGGCCACTGAATCGCCGCATATGAGCTGGGGACGGTTTATCTACAAACAGGGCAAGTCTGATTTTGACGGGCCACAGTCACGCTTTTCGCTCAATGCCATTCAGCTTGGCATTGATTTGTATCGCGAAAGTAAAGATGACAGCAGTTCAAATTTTGCCGGGGTGCTGGGGAACATCGGCAAAATAAACAGTAAGGTCACGCATACCGACGGTGGGAATGCCGGGCGCAATACCCTGAAATCATGGGGCGTTGGCGGCTACTGGACACACTTTACACCTGCGGGAAGTTATCTCGATGTGGTCGCTCAGTACAACCGCTTGTATATGGAGTCCAGCCCGACCGATCTTAGCCCGATGAAAACCAAAGGTTACGGGTTAAGCGCCTCTGCTGAGACGGGTTATCCGTGGCAGCCTGACGAAGACGTTCAGCGTTTTATTGAGCCGCAGGCGCAGCTGATTTACTCGACGGTGAAACTGGATAACACCCGCGACCGGGCGTCGGGAGTGAAGTTTGACCGGGCCGACTCACTCACCGGACGGGTCAGCGTGCGCGTTCATCAAACCTGGAATCACGAGGATTCGCAAGACAACAAGGCGGATAAAACCCGCACCACCGCCTGGATTCGCCCCGGCATTTTGCATGAATTTAAAGGCGAGTCTAAAACCGAGTTTTCTTCGCAGGACGGTTACATTCCCTTCACTACCAATAGCGGCGGTACCTGGGGGCAGTTGAATGCAGGCGTGGACCATCAACTAAATCAGTCGGTGTCACTTACCGGATCGTTGAGCGTTGAGAAGTCGTTTGAAGGTAGTAGCGTGAATTACGGCGGGATTGCGGGGATAAAAATTAAGTTCTGACCAAAACGGAAGGCTCTATGGATATAGAGCCTTCCATCCATTACATCAGGAAGTCAGCTTTACGTAATGCCTGCAATGCATCTTGTTTTTGCTGCTCAGTCATCGGGCGAAGCGGACGACGCGGATCGCCAACATCAATACCATGAAGTTTCATCGCCACTTTACCAGCAGCCACACCACCGTACTGAACCAGCACACGGATGATGGCGATGACTTTATCCATGCACGCCGCCACGTCTTGTTGATCGCCGCGATTAAAGCTATCGATCAGGCGGTGATATAACGGCGCCGCGTAGTTGTAGGTGCTGCCAACCGCGCCCACGGCTCCGCATGCCAGGCCCGCGGGTAAAAACTCATCGACACCAAATGGGATATCAAACTGACCGTTATTCACCCGCACGCAGCGCTGATATTCGTACATGTCGCTGGAGTTGAATTTCATTCCGGTCAGGTTCGGAATGCGGTCTGCGGCCACGAGTAAGAATTGCTCCATATCGAGATTCACACCCGACATACCGGAATGGTAATAGTAAAAGCCTTTAGACGGTGCGGCAGCGGCGTTGATGCGACAGTATTCCACCAGGTCGTCAATGTTGCCGGGTTTGAAGAAGCACGGGCCAATCACCGAAGTGGCAAAGATATCCAGAGTTTCAGCGTGGCGGCTCAGTTCGAGGGAATCGGCAATGCTCAGTGCACCGGTGTGCAGGGTGATACTCAGTTTGCCGTCGCTGGCACTTACCCAACGTTCGGCAATTTTTTTACGTTCCTCAACCGAGCAATGAATGCCTTCGCCGGTGGTCCCGCAGACATAAGCCCCTTTCACCCCCTGCTGAATCAGATGTGCGGCAATCTGGTCAATAACCGGATAATTGACACTTCCATCAGCGGTAAATGGGGTATGTGGCGCGGCGATTAAGCCCGTTAACTTTTCCATGCAAGCCTCTCTGGAGTTTTACTTCTAATGATTTTTGATAATGAAGTTTAACTCTATATTAAGGCGACAAATGGAGTGATGCAACCATCACCACGGACGGAAAAGGCTAAATACGTTGAACTGTGATCAATGCCGCTAATGCGACATTATTTTGCGATATTCAGTGCGTCCATCGTGCGCAATTTGCTTTCGCGAGCCTGCTCCGGGGCGGCCTGAACCAACAAGGTATAGAGTAAATCGAGCACAAAGAGCTGCGCCGTTTTGGTGCCAATCGAGTCACCTTGCAGCATGCCCTGGCGGTTGCCGTTAATCAGACTAAAGTCTGCAACATCGATTAATGGAGAGCCAAGATTATGGGTCAGCGCGACTGTGGTGGCTCCCGCCTCTCTGGCGAGTTTGAGCGCGTGGACAGTTTCTGGAGAAGTCCCGGTGTGGCTTATCGCAATCGCGACATCACCGGCTTTTAATAACGTGGCCTGCATATACATGAAGTGGTTATTGGTGACGGCATCGACCCGTAATCCAATGCGCATCAGCTTATGTTTCATGTCTTCTGCGGTGATCCCCGAAGAACCGACACCGAAGATATATACCGAGTTGCTGGTACGCAGCGCGTTAACGACCTGAATAACCTGGTTCATATCCAGCAGATTAAGGGTTTCAGATAACACATTGTTTATCGTGCTTTGCAGTTTTAAACCGATGGTGTGCGCATCGTCAGACTCACTGATTTCGCCATCCAGCAACGGGCTGTTGTTGTACGGTTCCGTCGTGGCAAGTTCAATGGCCAGGTCCATTTTAAAGTCCTGGAACCCCTTATAACCCAGGGTGCGGCAAAAGCGGATAACGGTGGCCTCGCCCGCCTGCGTTTCACGCGAAAGCTCGGCGATGGAAAGCTGAGTGACCTGCTGCGGAGAAGTCAGAATGAACTGCGCGATACGCTGGGAAACGCGCGTCAGGCTATTTTGCATCGCCCCTAATGTGTCGAGGATTTTTCCAGGTTTAAGGCGTAGCGCTTGAGGCTCCATAAATTTCCTGCTCTGTAGGGCGAAAGGTGGCAAAAAGCCTGCAATATCGAATGGGTCAAAGCGTAGCAAGTCTGTGGCGGTAAAAAAAGCGCGATGTCAGCATAGGGGGTATGCCGCATCGCGCCGTCAAAGAAAAACAGGTTTGTTAACTCATTTTATTATGACGTAAAACTTTCGCTCCCTAAGCAACGGTAGCTCACCTTAATCACGACTTTGCTGATCGCTTGTGTCGTTTCGCTGATACAACCCGGCTTGTGTGGCTCGCCCGGCAGAAATATGGCGAACATTCCCGGCTGCAAGTGCAATGTCTGACGCGGCGAAACCGCATCACACAGCAGGTAATCGTCGTCTTCATGATAAATATCGGGCGCGATTGCTGCCCCGAGCGGGCCAAAATCAATCCGTTCCTGGCCGCTGAGTAACACCTGAATATCAAAATACTCACGATGCTGCTCGTACCGCTTACTCTCCGGCTCGGCTGTCTCAAATGTCATGACATTCATAAAGATATCGTCACCGTCTATCTCATGACGCCCGGCACTGAGCGTTTCCGGACGCAGTGCCAGCGCCTGTTTAATGATGGCCAGCAGTTGGGGGGCAATCCCGCTCTGCGCTCTGAGTTCTGTCACTTTCCCTAAAATCATGGTTTCACCTTTTACTCACGTGATTCATCAAGCGTCAGTGGCGGCGCTGAAGCAAATAATGGCGCGAAAATAACGCCGCTGATCACCACACTCAGCGAGCCAATCACACCGTAGAAGAAGAAGTTAAGGTCGGTGGCATAGCGCGCGACTAACACCGCCACAATACTTACCACGATACCGAGTGCCGCACTGCCGGCATTGGCACGTTTGCAGAAAATACCCAGCATAAACAGGCCTGTCATTGGGCCGCCCATCAGGCCAATCAGGCTGTTAAACGCATCCCAGATTTCTGATTCATCCGCCATCACCAGCCAGACAGTCGCAGCGCTGCTGAGTATTCCCGCAATCAGGATAACCAGCTTGGCCATGCGCATGCTGTTTTCCGGCGTTCTTTTCTGACGGCTCAGTCGCTGGTAAATATCAGAGTTAAAGCAACTGGAGATACTGTTCAGGCTGCTCGAAATGCTGGACTGCGCGGCGGCAAAAATCGCAGCGATAATCAGACCCGCAATACCCGGTGGCATTTCTGTCACGACGAATAGCGGTAAGATGCCGCCAATGTTAAAGCCCGCCGGTAACAACGTTGGGTTTTGCTGGTAGTAAACAAACAGTGCCGAACCAATCGCGAAGAAGAAGATAGGAACAACAGCGACCAGTTTGGCGTTGGTGAGCAGCGTCTTTTTGGTTTCTTCAATGGAGTCGGTGACGATATAACGCTGAACCACATCCTGACTGGCGGTAAATTGCTGAATATTGGCAAACAGGAAACCAATCATCAGCACAGGCACTGTGCTTTCAGTCCAGCTCCAGCGGAACTGTGAGGCCGGGAAGAATTTATCGGCATGCTGAGTGACCGTAAAGATTTCACCGACGCCGCCCTGCACTTTGAAGCAAATCACCACGAAAATGAGAACGGCACTGCCTGAGAGCAATAGCCCCTGAATCACATCCGTCCAGATAACGCCTTCGATACCGCCCATCCAGGTATAAATAATGCACATCACGCTAATCAACAGCACCAGAACGACCGGATCAATGCCGATAAACGGGCGCAGGGCCAGCACGGTTAAGAAGGTAATAATGGCGATGCGGCCAATGTGAAACAGCATAAATGAGACGCTGGCAAACAAGCGGCTGCGCACATCAAAGCGGGCTTCCAGATATTCGTAAGCAGAAGTGACTTTTAACTTACGGAAGAAGGGAATGTAGAAGTAAAACACCAGAGGCAAAATCGCTATCGCCAGATATTGGCCGAGGATAAACGTCCAGTCCGACGTAAAGGCTTTGGCTGGGATCGACATAAACGTAATCGAACTTAGTGTAGTGGCAAACACGCTGACACCCGCAGCCCAGCCGGGGATGCGGCCACCGCCACGGAAATAATCATCTGCCGTTTTCTGGCGCTTTGAGAAGTAAACACCGACTAGCATCATAGCCAGTAAATAGCCGAAAAGAACAAGGTAGTTAAAGATGCCGAAAGAGTGAGTCATGATGACACTTTCCTGCTTATGTTTATTGTAGGGATGAGGGTGCTTTCTGAATTTGATGTTTTATAAATGTTCAGACAGCGAGATGTTCAGACCAGAGGGCGGCACCCATTAACCCTGCATCGTGTTGATAATGCGCGGAGTAAACGGGAACCCGGAATGCCTGCGGAAGCTGTGCGAGCTGATGTTCAACCTGCTGGCGATAACCCTCCGCCAGACCCACACTTCCGCCGAGCACGATACATTCGGTGTCGAGTAGCGCTTTAAGATTGGCGATTAACTGGCAGATGGCCTGCGCCGAGCGCGCGACTCGCTGTTGTGCCTGTAAGTTGCCCGAATGAGCCTGAGCAAAAATTTCACGGGCATTTCTACCCTCGAGTTCTTGAGTGGCTCCCGCCGCGATGGCACGCCCGGAAGCAATAGCTTCAACACAACCCACGCGCCCGCATCCACAACGTGGGCCATTCGGATCGGCCTGAATGTGGCCGATATGACCTGCAAAGGCATGTGGACCGATTAATAACTCGCCATTGATAACGATGCCGCCACCGACGCCGGTAGAAACGGTGATAAACGTGACGTGCTTGAATTGTGCCGACAAATGACAATATTCAGCCCACGCGGCGGCTTGGGCATCGTTGAGCACAACGCACGGCAGGCCGGTATATTTTTCTACAATGGCCTGCAATGGGAAATGGTTCAGCCCGCCAAGGTTATCTGGGTTCAGCGCAGTGAGAATGCCCTTATCAATGATGCCGGTAGACGCCACAGCCACACGCTGCGCTTTCCCTTGATAAGCCTCAACTAATTGCGCTAATGCCTGCTCCAGCGCTTGTGGTTCCGCGTTCGCAGGCGTTGGGATTTCCATGCGCTGCGAGATTTCCAGGGCTGAGTTAATGAGTGCCGCAGCCAGTTTGGTGCCGCCGATATCAATGGCAAGTGTGTTCATTGTTTTCTCCGGTTTAGCGCTTAACGGCATCACTGAACCACTGGCAAATATGTTCAATACGCGTGATGGCAGAACCGACGGTCACAGCCCATGCACCGTGGTCGATAGCCTGGGCGGCCAGTTCAGGGGAGTTGTAGCGACCTTCTGCAATCACGCGGCAGCCTGCATTGCTCAGTTCAGACACCATCACCAGATCGGGTTCGTGTGGCGTCACCGCGCTAGTGTAGCCAGACATGGTAGTACCAATGATTTCAACACCTTGTTGCTGGCAATTCAGCCCCTCTTCAACTGTTGAGCTATCTGCCATCGCGAGTAAACCGTGGTGGTGAATACGCGCAATGAGTTCGTCGATAGCCACCGGGCGCGGGCGGAAAGTGGCATCAAACGCGATAATATCCGCCCCCGCTTTCGCGAGCGCATCCACATCCTGCAAGAAAGGCGTAATACGCACCGCCGAGTCTTCCAGGTCGCGTTTGATAATGCCGATGATGGGAACAGAAATCAGCGGGCGCACCGCATTAAGATTTTCGATACCTTCAATGCGAACGGCGACCGCACCTGCATTCACCGCAGCCTGCGCCATCGCCGCCACAATTTCAGGGCGGTCCATCGGACTGCCTGGAACTGGCTGGCAAGAGACAATAAGTCCGCCACATTCACGCACGCTGTTATCTAATTTTGCTAGTAGTGACATTCTGCTCCGCCTTTCACATCAAAATGAAGTTTAACTCCAAAAAAGAATAGCGGATGGAGTATTACTATTTCAAGCGACAATCAGGAAAAATGTGAAGGGAGTCATAACGCGGGGGAGAAAGAACTGAAGGCAAAAAAAAGGATCAACGCTTTGCAGCCGTTGATCCTGATTTATGAGAGCGACGATTAAACTTCGATATCCGCCATATCGCCTTTATCTTGCAGCCAATTGCGACGATCTTCGGAACGCTTTTTCGCCAACAGCATATCCATGATGGCCATGGTTTTGTCGTTATCTTCATCATCAATGGTGAGCTGCACCAGACGACGAGTGTTTGGATCGAGCGTGGTTTCACGTAATTGCAGCGGGTTCATTTCGCCCAGCCCTTTAAAGCGCTGCACGTTTGGCTTGCCTTTTTTACGTTTAAGTTGCTCGAGCACGCCCGCTTTTTCTTCTTCGTCCAGAGCGTAATAAACTTCTTTGCCCAGATCGATACGGTACAACGGCGGCATCGCAACATAAACGTGTCCACCGCGAACCAGCGATCGGAAGTGGCGCACGAACAGGGCGCACAAAAGAGTGGCGATGTGCAAACCATCGGAGTCCGCATCCGCAAGGATACAGACTTTGCCGTAGCGCAATTGGCTCAGATCTTCGCTGTCAGGATCGATACCGATCGCCACAGAAATATCGTGCACTTCTTGCGAGGCCAGAACTTCGTCGGAAGAAACTTCCCACGTATTCAGAATCTTACCTTTGAGCGGCATGATCGCCTGATATTCGCGGTCGCGAGCCTGTTTCGCCGAACCGCCTGCGGAATCCCCTTCCACGAGGAACAGTTCAGTACGGCTCAAATCTTGCGCCGAGCAGTCGGCCAGTTTGCCAGGCAGTGCCGGGCCGCTGGTCAGTTTTTTACGCACCACTTTTTTGGCAGCACGCATGCGGCGCTGGGCGCTGGAAATCGCCAGTTCTGCGAGTTGTTCCGCAATCTGGATATTCTGGTTCAGCCACAGGCTGAAGGCATCTTTGACAACGCCAGAAACGAACGCAGCGCACTGGCGTGATGACAGGCGCTCTTTGGTTTGCCCGGCAAACTGCGGATCCTGCATCTTCACGGAGAGCACGTAGGCACAGCGTTCCCAGATATCTTCCGCTGAGAGTTTGACGCCACGTGGCAAAATATTGCGGTATTCGCAAAACTCGCGCATCGCATCCAGCAGACCCTGGCGCAAACCGTTGACGTGTGTGCCGCCCTGCATGGTTGGGATCAGGTTGACGTAGCTTTCCGTCAACAGCTCGCCACCTTCTGGCAGCCATAACAGCGCCCAGTCTACTTGCTCAACGTCACCAGCAAAGTTGCCGACAAAGGGCTTTTCCGGAAGCGTCGGCAGGCCGTTTACCGCTTCGCACAGATAGTCTTGCAGACCATCCTGATAACACCAGCGTTGCTCGGTGTTGTTCACTTTGTCGGTAAAGGTGATTTCCACACCCGGGCAAAGCACCGCTTTGGCTTTGAGCAGATGGCTTAAACGGGAAACTGAGAAACGTGGGCTGTCGAAGAATGAGGCGTCTGGCCAAAAGTGGACGCTGGTGCCGGTGTTGCGTTTACCACAGGTGCCGATGACCGCCAGTTCCTGGACTTTGTCGCCGTTTTCAAACGCGATGCTGTAAACCTGCGCGTCGCGGCGCACGGTGACTTCAACACGTTTGGACAAGGCGTTAACCACAGAGATGCCGACACCGTGCAAGCCGCCAGAGAACTGATAGTTTTTGTTGGAGAATTTACCGCCCGCATGCAGGCGACAAAGAATAAGCTCGACCGCCGGAACGCCCTCTTCCGGGTGGATATCAACCGGCATACCGCGCCCGTCATCAATGACTTCTAATGACTGATCGGCATGGAGAATAACATCAACACGCTTCGCATGGCCTGCCAGCGCTTCATCCACGCTGTTATCAATGACTTCCTGGCCCAAATGGTTTGGACGGGTGGTGTCGGTGTACATCCCGGGACGGCGGCGAACAGGCTCAAGCCCGGTGAGTACCTCAATGGCATCGGCGTTATAACTGGATTGCGTCATGGTTTATTCGTTCAGATTGCGAAACAAGAATCCGACATCAGGCCTCAGTGCAGGCCAAGGAAGTCGACTATCTGTGTGAAATAATCTTCGAAGCCTACAAAGGCGTGATTGCCACCGGATTCTACCGTCTGGCGACAGGGGGTGTAGTATGCCACCGCCTGGCGATAATCAAGCACTTCGTCACCCGTTTGTTGCAATAACCAGATGAGATCTGGCGCTTCTAACGGGTCCACTTGCATGACTTTAAGATCGTAAATATGGCGTGACTCTAGCACATATTGCTGCCCGGTGTAGGGGTTCTCGTTGGCGCCGAGATAATCGACCAGCAATTCAAAAGGACGTACCGCCGGGTTGACCACAACCGCTGGCAGCATGAAACATTGCGACAGCCAGGTGGCGTAATAGCCGCCCAAAGAGGAGCCGACAACGCCCAGCGGCTCACCGCCGTGTTCCAGTACCAGCGACTCCAGCAGTTCTGCTGCTTCAGCAGGATACGGAGGCAATTCCGGTATCACCATGTTGATATGCGGGTGATGGTGCGCAAGCCACGCTTTAAAGCGGGTGGCTTTGGCTGAACGCGGCGAGCTGTTGAAGCCGTGGAGATAAAGTAGCGTAGACATCAATACCCTTCTGAAGCGGTATCTGGGTTAAACACCGCTCCTTTCAGGCGGCAAACCTCAGTCGTCACCTCACCGTTTGGATGAAGTTCCAGCCAGCGCCAGCCAGGCTCAATGGTGTCGAGGGTGAAGTTCGCGCAATGCGGCTTAAACTGGACGCATGTAGACGGCGTTGCCAACATCCGGCGGCCATTCCAGTCGAGATCTAACTCCTGGTGAATGTGGCCACACACCAACGTTTTTACTTTCGGGAATTTTTGCAGCACGTTATCCAACTCTGCGGCGTTACGCAGGCTGTGTTGATCCAGCCAGCTACAGCCTGCCGGAACCGGGTGGTGATGCAAAAGTAAGAGGGTATGGCGCTCAGGCGCTCCGGCGAGCTTCCGCTCCAGCCAGTCGAGCTGATAATCACTCAGTTCACCATGCGGAACCCCAAAGACCTGGCTGTCGAGCATCAGAATTTGCCAGCTATCCCCAAGGAAAACCTGTTTCGCAGGTGAAATTCCCGCTTCCAGCAACGAGCTGAACATCGCGGGTTGGAAATCGTGATTGCCCGGCAACCAAACACAGGGCGCAAGAATCTCCGCAATGCCTTCAACAAAATGTTGGTAGGCTTCCGCGCTGTGATCCTGGGCTAAATCCCCAGTGGCAACAATAAGATCATAATGACGCTGCTCGGCGAGGATGGCGTCAATTACCGCCTGATAGCTCATCCAGGTATTGATACCAAGCAGCGTTTCGTCCTTTCCAGAGAACAGGTGGGTATCTGTAATTTGTAAGATCCTGATCTGGCCCCCACCGGCCACAGGAAGATTTAACAGGCTTTCCAAATGGTGTCCTTAGGTTTCACCCTCACTAACAAACCGGAACCGCCATCGCTCCATGCGCTAAACAATACCGCAGCCAATCGGCCAGAAACTGGTTAATTTGATGCTTTTCGTCGCGTTGATGCAACTTTTTATTAGGATAATCATAACGTGCTTTGAAACGAAAGATCTGCTGACTTGAACACACTTCCGCGACCATAGCGTCATGATAGAGCCTGACGGACATTGACGGCAGGCTCCAGTAGCTTATCGCCGGGACGGTTTGTTCAATTTGCACAAGCGTTGTGTAACGAGTCGACTCAAGAATGGTGAGCCGATACTGGGCGCTACTGACCTGATATGTGACCTTTTCTCCCACCTCGTCAAGACGAGGAAGCAGGCGTCGAAGTTGCGCAAAATTGGTTTCGCACAGGCGCATCATTTCAGGGAAGTCAGGTGTGTAGCGCTTCATGTTTATTTCTTCCACTCTTCTCTTAATTTCTTATGATGCAATTGCAGCCAAAGCAGTGCGATGACTGAAGCTGCGTTGTCGATTTTCCCTTCTTCTACTAACTGATAAGCCTGTTCCCGGCTCACGACATGAACCCGAATATCTTCGTTTTCATCTGCCAGACCATGTATGCCCGTAGCGGTTGTCGAATCGACTTCCCCAACGAGAATAGATAAACGTTCGCTGGTGCCGCCCGGGCTTGCCAGGTAGTTGATCACCGGTTTTGTACGACCGACAAGCAGCCCGGCTTCTTCCACGGCCTCACGGCGCGCAACGTCTTCGACGCTTTCACCTTCTTCAATCATTCCGGCCACCAGCTCCAGTAACCATGGGCTTTCGCTGGTGTCATACGCTGCAATCCGAATCTGTTCTATCAATACAACTTCGTCTCGCACAGGGTCATAGGGTAGCAGCACTGCGGCATGCCCGCGTTCTAAAATTTCGCGTCGGACTTCACCACTCATTTCGCCATTAAACAAGCGATGGCGGAATCGATAAAGATCCAACGAAAAAAAACCGCTATAAAGCGTTTCCCGTGCAATAATTTCAACATCGTTTTTCCCTAACGTGACAAGTTGAGGGTTTTGCTCAGTCATAGTAATTTCCTGATTTTTTATGGTCACGAGTGCGTAATTTCAAGCCAGTTTGACTGCCGTTTCATTTGCTATGTGGTAGATTGATGAAAATTAAGGGCAGATGGCACATTACGCCAAGCAGCCCAGCTGGCAGACTCTGCTAGAATCGGCGATCATTTTCGGCTCTTGTCAGCGCTAACAAACAATATTCTGCTTCACAACAAGGAATGCAAATGAAGAAACTGCTCCCAATTCTTATCGGTCTGAGCCTAACGGGTTTCAGTGCCATGAGCCAGGCAGAAAACCTGATGCAGGTTTATCAGCAGGCACGTGTAAGCAACCCGGACCTACGTAAATCCGCTGCTGACCGTGATGCCGCATTCGAAAAAATTAACGAAGCACGCAGCCCATTACTGCCGCAGCTCGGCCTTGGTGCCGATTATGAATACACTAATGGTTTCAATGATGCGAACGGCGTCGACTCCAATGTAACCAGCGCTTCTTTGCAATTAACGCAAACCATTTTTGATATGTCGAAATGGCGTCAGCTGACCCTGCAAGAAAAATCTGCGGGTATTCAGGACGTGACGTATCAGACCGATCAGCAAACGCTGATTCTGAACACCGCAACAGCCTATTTTAACGTGCTGAGCGCGATTGACGCCCTCTCCTACACCGAAGCCCAGAAACAGGCAATTTATCGCCAGTTGGATCAAACCACTCAGCGCTTCAACGTAGGCCTGGTTGCTATTACCGACGTGCAAAACGCCCGCGCGCAATACGACAACGTATTGGCCAACGAAGTGACGGCACGAAACAACCTGGATAACGCGGTAGAATCGCTGCGCCAGGTTACCGGTAATTACTACCCTTCTCTGGCCTCGCTGAATGTTGATGGTTTCAAAACAGACAAACCTGATGCCGTTAATAATCTGCTGAAAGAAGCGGAAAAACGTAACCTGGCATTGCTGCAAGCGCGTCTGTCTCAGGATTTAGCTCGTGAACAAATTCGCTATGCTGAAACCGGGCATATGCCAACCATTGGTTTAACTGCTTCCACTGGTGTCTCTAACACCACATACAGCGGTTCTAAGACCACCAGCAGCAGCCAGGCATTTAATGACAGTGACAATGGCCAGAATAAAATCGGCCTGAATTTCTCGCTGCCATTGTATAGCGGCGGTTCTGTGACTTCCCAGGTGAAACAAGCGCAATACAACTTTGTTGGCGCGAGCGAGCAACTGGAAAGCGCACACCGCAGTGTTGTGCAAACCGTTCGTTCTTCGTTTAACAACGTTAACGCGTCTATCAGTACCATCAACGCTTACAAACAAGCGGTTGTGTCTGCGCAAAGCTCTTTAGATGCGATGGAAGCAGGCTATTCCGTGGGTACTCGTACCATCGTTGATGTGTTGGATGCGACCACTACGCTGTATAACGCAAAACAACAGCTCTCCAGCGCTCGTTATAACTACCTGATCAACCAGCTGAATATCAAATCTGCACTGGGTACACTTAACGAACAGGACCTTGTTGCGTTGAACAGTACATTGGGTAAACCAGTGCCAACGACCGCAGAAAGTGTTGCGCCTGAAACGCCAGACCAGAACGCACGTGCTGATGGTTATTCAGACGACACAGCCGCAACCACTGCGCCGGCATCACCTGCAAAAGCGACCCCAGCTTCAGCAACAAGCAAAAAATCAGCTAACCCATTCGCTAACTGATCATAGTTCTCGGGGGCATGACAACATGCCCCCGTCACAACTTACGCACTCGAACGTAAGGCAAAGTAAAGATCTCCCTCCAAACGGCCGTCATCGCTTTAATTTCAACCATTCATCCCCTATTCTAAGCACCATAACCACTGGGCTCAGGACAGAATAATGAAACGGACAAAAATCATAAATCACGCATCGTTCCGCAAAAGCTGGAACGCACGCCATTTGACGCCGGTCGCACTGGCAGTTACCGCTGTGTTTATGCTTGCCGGTTGCGAACAAAATGACGAAACAGTCTCCATGTATCAAAACGCGGATGACTGCTCACAAGCCAATCCAGGCAAAAGTGCCGAATGTACAACCGCTTTTAATAGCGCGCTGAAAGAAGCAGAACGTACTGCTCCTAAATATGCATCACGCGAAGAATGTATCGCTGAGTTTGGCGAAGGCCAATGTCAGCAGGCTCCTGCTCAAGCGAGCATGGCGGGTGAGCAAGCTCAGGCACAGCCACAGCAAAGCGGCAGTTTCTGGATGCCGTTGATGGCAGGTTACATGATGGGTCGCCTTATGGGCGGCGGTGCGGGCTTTGCGCAGCAACCTCTTTTCACCTCCAAAAACCCGGCAAGCCCGGCTTACGGCAAATATGCTGATGCCAGCGGCAAGAGCTATGGCGCAGCAACGCCAGGCCGCACCGCGACCGTCCCTAAAACAGCGATGGCACCAAAACCTGCGACCACCAGCACGGTGACTCGTGGCGGTTTCGGTGACTCCGTAGCGAAACAATCGACGATGCAGCGCAGCAGCAGCGCAACAGGTTCTTCTCGCTCCATGGGTGGCTAAGAAATTATGGAAAGAATTGCGATTACTGAGCGCCCGGACTGGCGCGAGAAAGCCACAGAATACGGTTTCAACTTCCACACCATGTATGGCGAGCCGTACTGGTGTGAAGACGCTTATTACCAGTTGACGCTTCCACAGGTTGAACGCCTGGAAGAAGTGACTGCTGAACTGCATCAAATGTGCCTGAAGGTTGTCGAAAAAGTCGTGAGTAGTGATGAGCTGCTGGCTAAATTCCGCATCCCTAAACACACCTGGGAGTTTGTGCGCCAGTCGTGGCGTACCCAGCAACCATCACTCTACTCGCGTCTTGATATCGCGTGGGATGGCGTGGGTGAGCCTAAACTTCTGGAAAATAACGCCGATACGCCAACCTCTTTGTATGAAGCGGCATTCTTCCAGTGGATCTGGCTTGAAGATCAGGTTCAGGCTGGGAATCTCCCCGCGGGAAGCGATCAATTCAACAGCCTGCAAGAAAAGCTGATCGAGCGTTTTGCTGAATTAAAACAGCAGCACGGCTTTAATCTGGTGCATTTTGCCTGCTGCCAGGACACCGTAGAAGATCGCGGTACCGTCCAGTATTTGCAGGATTGTGCAGCCGAAGCAGAAGTGGCAAGCGAATTTGTCTACATGGAAGACATCGGTTTAGGCGAGAAAGGCCAGTTCACCGATTTGCAGGACCAGGTCATCAGCAACCTGTTCAAGCTCTATCCATGGGAATTTATGCTGCGTGAGATGTTCTCCACCAAGCTTGAAGATGCTGGCGTGCGCTGGCTGGAACCTGCCTGGAAGAGCATTATCTCCAACAAAGCATTGCTGCCGATGCTGTGGGAAATGTTCCCGGATCATCCCAACTTGCTGCCTGCTTATTTCGCCGAAGATAACTATCCGCAGATGGATAAGTATGTCGTGAAGCCTATCTTCTCTCGCGAAGGGGCAAACGTGAAGATCATCGAAAATGGCGAAGAAATTGCCCGTGTCGATGGACCCTACGGCGAAGAAGGCATGATCGTCCAGCAGTTCTATCAGTTGCCTAAATTTGGCGATAGTTATGTGCTGATCGGAAGCTGGCTCATCAACGATCAACCGGCGGGGATCGGCATTCGTGAAGATCGCGAATTAATCACTCAGGATCTTTCGCGTTTCTATCCGCATGTGTTTGTAGAGTAATAAATTAAAGGCGCGAGATTCGCGCCTTTAGCTAACCGATCTGAACTGAAAGCATACTTAACGATCCCATCTCAATACCGTCTGTCGGCAGCGTAATCGGCTCTTTGCCATCCCACGCCCCCAGGACATACAACAACGGCAAGTAGTGATCGGCTGTTGGGTTTGATAACGAACCACCTTCATGCTGGAGATAGTTCACCAACGGGTGTTCAGCGACTGGCCCAAGCCATGTGAGATTATCTTTCACGTACTGGTTAAACGACTCAGCCCATGGGTACGGCGTGTTTTCACCGTGCCAGCGTGCAGTGCGCAGGTTATGAACCACGTTGCCACTGGCAATCAGCATGATGCCCTGATCGCGCAGCGTCGCCAGCTTGCGGCCTATTTCGAAATGCCATGCTGCCGGTTTCGTGCTGTCGATACTGAGCTGCACCATGGGAATATCAGCATTCGGGTACATCTTAATAAGCACGCCCCAGGAGCCATGGTCAAAACCCCAGGCTTCTTTATCCTGCATGACCGGAACAGGGGCCAGTAAGTCGACTAACTGCTGGGCAAGCTCAGGCGAACCCGGTGCTGGATAATGAGTATCGTAGAGCGCCTGTGGGAAACCCCCAAAATCATGGATGGTTTTTGGCGTTTCCATTGCCGTCACACCCGTGCCTTTAGTGAACCAGTGCGCAGATACCACCACAATTGCTTTCGGGCGCGGTAAGGTCTCTCCCAAATGGCGCCATGCCTGGGTATATTGGTTATCTTCCAGCACGTTCATTGGGCTACCGTGTCCGAGGAACAGCGCAGGCATTCGTTGAGTTGTCATGGTGGTGTCCTTTAATCAGGTCATTCAGTTTATGAAAACTACAGTACGCGTTTTTGCGGTATGAAGAACTCAGATAAGCATGATGAAGATCTTCAGGAAATTTGAATGTAAGCGATGTGTAAAGCTTCTCAACTGGCTCTCGATTTTTATCACATCGCCCATTAATATGAATGAGAATCATTATCAAAAGGAGTGATAAATGTCAGTACCCTTGATCCTGACCCTATTAGCCGGGGGAGCCACTTTCATTGGCGCTTTTCTTGGCGTGCTTGGCCAGAAGCCATCAAACCGTGTGCTGGCATTTTCCCTCGGTTTTGCAGCAGGCATTATGCTGCTTATCTCGTTGATGGAAATGCTGCCTGCCGCGCTGCATACCGAAGGAATGTCACCCGTGTTGGGCTACGGTATGTTTATGGTGGGTCTGTTGGGCTATTTCGCCCTTGACCGCGCCCTGCCCCATGCGCATCCGCAAGATTTAATGGACAGCAAACCGCAGCCTCGCAATTTGCGTCGCACGGCGCTGTTGCTGACACTCGGCATTAGTTTGCATAACTTCCCGGAAGGTGTTGCGACCTTTGTGACGGCCAGCAGCAATCTGGAATTAGGAATGGGGATAGCACTTGCGGTAGCGTTGCATAACATTCCTGAAGGTTTAGCCGTTGCAGGCCCGGTTTACGCGGCTACCGGCTCGAAGCGTAAAGCCATTTTCTGGGCGGGGATTTCAGGACTTGCCGAAATCCTGGGTGGTGTGCTGGCCTGGTTGATTTTAGGCCCGATGGTTTCGCCGGTTCTTATGGCTGCCATTATGGCCGCCGTGGCAGGGATTATGGTTGCGCTATCGGTGGATGAACTGATGCCGCTTGCCAAAGAAATAGACCCGCACAACAACCCGAGTTATGGCGTGCTTTGCGGTATGGCAGTGATGGGGTTTAGCCTGACGTTATTGCAAACCAATGGGATTGGTTGAAAAAAATCCCGGTGTAAAAACCGGGATTTTTGCTTTTTAGCTTAGATAGTTAGCTGGCTTTGCGTTCATGAGCCTGACGGTATTCCACCAGGTCTTCAATCGTCACCACAGCCATGTTGTGCTCGCGGGCAAAGGTGATGCACTCAGGTGCACGCGCCATAGTACCGTCGTCATTGGTCAGTTCACACAGCACACCGGCAGGTTTGAAGCCAGCAAGCGTCACTAAATCGATAGTCGCTTCAGTGTGGCCACCGCGAGTTAACACGCCACCAGGCTGAGCACGCAGCGGGAATACGTGTCCCGGGCGGTTCAGGTCGCTTGGTTTTGCGCCATCAGCAATGGCGGCACGAACAGTGGTAATACGGTCTGCGGCAGAAACACCGGTAGTCACGCCGGTTGCAGCTTCGATAGTCACAGTAAACCCGGTGCCATAGGCACTGGTGTTGTTCTCAACCATCATTGGCAATTCGAGTTGTTTACGGCGTTCTTCAGTCAGGCACAGGCAAACAATACCGCTACCGTGGCGAATGGTCAGAGCCATTTGCTCAACGGTCATGGTTTCCGCTGGGAAAATCATGTCGCCTTCGTTCTCGCGATCTTCATCGTCAAGAACCATTACCCCACGACCTTCACGCAGTGCTTCAAGAGCAAGTTCTACGCGCTGTGCAGGAGTGCCAAATGCAGAAAGGAGCGTCTGATTCATGGTAAAAAAACCTCATTAAAATTATGGTTACCAGAATCAGGGCAGTCTTAGGAGCTATAAAAATAACGTGAGCAGGCTTAAAAGCTTGAGCTTAGTCGTTACTCTCTCCCATCCGGACTATAACCGTCGGCTCCGGAATTACACCGGATCTGCTGACCTCCAGATTGCTCTGGAGCGCTCGCGGGCTTTCAGCGTTCGCTGATTTACCGCCGGTGGGGAGTTGCACCCCGCCCTGAGAATAAGCAGACTTACTATAACGCCGATGATTTTCTCTGGCAACGCCAAACCTTAGAACATTTTCGGGTTTCTAAGGAGGCTCGCAGGCATTACAATTAATGCTAATACCGTAAGACAATCCCGTAAGATTATGGAAGCCGCTATGATTGACCCGAAAAAAATTGAACAGATAGCTCGCCAGGTCCACGAGTCAATGCCGAAAGGGATTCGTGAATTCGGGGATGATGTCGAGAAGAAAGTTCGCCAGGTTTTACAGTCACAGTTAACACGTCTGGATCTGGTTAGCCGTGAAGAATTTGATGTGCAGACGCAAGTGCTGCTGCGCACTCGCGAAAAACTGGCATTACTGGAACAGCGTTTGAGCGAGCTGGAAAGCCGTAGCGTTCAGACTCCGGATGTCACATCGCCAACAGAACCGCAGATGTAAAAAACGCCCCGGCTGGGGCGTTTTACTTTGTTTTGCAGAGACTCAATTTCGTGGCTTACGCTTCGTGGCTCTGGATCTTTTTAATGATGTTGGTGGTTGAACAACCATCTTCAAAGTTAAGCACCATCACCTCACCACCGTTAGCCCAGACTTCTTTACTCCCGGCGATATCATCCGGTTTGTAATCACCACCTTTGACCAACAAATCAGGCAATACTTCGCCGATTAAACGCTGTGGCGTGTCTTCTTCAAACAATACCACCCAATCCACGGCTTCCAGCGCACCTAACACGATCATACGTTGATCCTGCGGGTTCACCGGGCGGGTTTCGCCTTTCAGGCGTCGGGTAGAAGCATCGCTGTTGACCGCAACAATCAGGCGGTCACCAAGCTTGCGAGCATTTGCCAGATAAGAAACGTGACCCGCGTGAAGAATGTCAAACACGCCGTTGGTCATTACGACTTTCTCACCGCGTTTACGTGCATTCGCCACAGCGACTTTCAGCTCGGCTTCAGTCATCACACCAAAACCTGAATCGGCACGCCCGCGCACTGCGTTTTCCAGCTCAATCGGGGAAACCGTAGAAGTCCCCAGTTTGCCAACGACTACGCCCGCGGCCGCATTTGCAAAGAAACACGCTTCTTCTAGCGAATTACCTGCGGCAAGCGTTGCCGCCAACACGCCAATCACGGTATCACCCGCACCGGTCACATCGTAAACTTCTTGTGCCTGAGTCGGCAGATGGAACGGCTTGATACCCGGCTGCAATAACGTCATACCGTGTTCAGAACGCGTGATCAGCAGAGCAGAAAGATCGTACTCAGCAATCAGCTTCATACCCCGTTCCACCAGCTCTTCGTCGCTCTTACACTTACCGACGACCGCTTCAAATTCAGAGAGGTTTGGCGTCAGCAGCGTTGCGCCGCGATAACGATTGAAATCAGTCCCTTTCGGGTCAATCAGCACAGGAACGTTTGCCGCACGCGCAAGGCAAATCATCTGCTGCACGCTGGCTAAAGCGCCTTTAGCGTAGTCAGAAAGCACCAGCGCGCCAATGTGCGGCAACGCCTGGCTGATACGTTCGTGCAGTGGCTCCGGGTCAACGCCCTCAAAGCCTTCTTCGAAGTCGAGGCGAATCAGCTGCTGGTTGCGGGAAAGTACACGCAGTTTGGTGATTGTCGGATGAGTCGGCACAGAGACGAAATCGCACTTAACGTTGACACCCGCCAGCGTTTGGCTGAGCGCACGTGCTGCATCGTCGATGCCCGTCAGACCCACCAGGCGCGAATTCGCCCCCAATGAAGCAATGTTCATTGCCACGTTGGCTGCACCACCAGGACGTTCTTCAATGGTATCGACTTTCACGACCGGTACCGGCGCTTCCGGGGAAATGCGGCTTGTAGGGCCATACCAGTAGCGATCCAGCATCACATCACCAACTACCATGACGCCTGCACGGCTGTATTCGGGCAGCGTTACTTTCATTCCTGACTCTCCAGAGAGGGATAAAATTTTGTCGCGGATAATATCACAATTAATCTTATGCGCGTGTTTGCGGCTCACTGAGCCACGTGTGCCAGCTTCTCAGAACCTGTTCGCGTTCCTGAGTGAAAGTCTCCATGGCCACGTTTCCTGGTAGCTCCTGCAACGCAAGGTGGTGAAGCTCATCGCGTAGCGTGACATAAGCATGCGTCAGCGCTTTCGCTTCGTCATCACTCATGATGTCGTTTTGCGCCATTAATTCCAGAATGCGCACATTATCAGACCAGCGTGTCAGTTTTGGGGCCTGCGCCGCATAACGTAACACCAGATACTGGGTGATAAATTCGATATCAGTAATTCCGCCTTCATCGGCTTTAATATCAAAGCGTTCACGGGTTTTCCCGCCCAGATGCGCACGCATTTTTTCGCGCATTTCCCGCACTTCGGTCTGGAGTTTTTCACCTTCGCGTGGAACACATAAAATCTTGCGACGAATGGCATCAAATTCCTGTTTCAGTTGCGGATCGCCATACACGATACGCGCCCGCACCAGAGCCTGATGCTCCCAGGTCCAGGCTTCATTTTGTTGGTAATCAGCGAACGCTTCAGCGGTAGTCACCAGCATGCCCGCCGCTCCGGACGGGCGTAAACGTGCATCCACTTCATACAAAATCCCTGATGATGTACGGGTGCTGAACAGATGCATCACGCGTTGCGCAAGACGCAAATAGAACTGACGGCCGTCAATTTCGCGTTCGCCATCCGTCATCACATCTGACGGGCAATCATGCAGGAATACTAAATCCAGATCGGAGCTGTAACCCAGCTCCCAGCCGCCAAGTTTACCGTAACCGACGACAGCAAAACCGCGCCCTTCACGGTTCTGTAGATGTTTTGGCTGGCCGTAACGCCCAACCATCTGCACCCACGCTTGTTGCACAACGGCATCAATCATGGCTTCAGCAAGCCAGGTCAAATGATCGCTGACTTTCATCACTGGCAAGGTGCCGGTGATATCGGCGGCAGCGACGCGCAGCAACTGCGCCTGCTTGAACTGGCGCAAGGCTTCGAGCTGCTGTTCTTCGTCGTCATCAGGCACGCGCAGCAAATACTGGCGCAGCTCGTCGCGATAGGCATCGGTGGCAGTAGGTTGGTACAGCGTGTTCGGGTCGAGCAGTTCGTCGAGCAGCAACGGGTAACGCGCGAGTTGACTGGCAATCATCGGTGAGGCTGCACACAGCGTAATCAGGTGTTTCAGCGCCCCAGGGTATTCCGTCAGCAGTTCAAGATAAGTGGTTCGCGTCACAATGCCGAGCAGCAGCGGCGTTAGGCGTGATAACGGCAATGGAGCATCGCTGCGCGAACAGGCTTCGCAGAGCAGACGCGGCATCAGTTGATCCAGAACCTGGCGGCCACGCGGGCCAATGGTGCGCTTATCGGTATCCTGGCGGAAATCACTCACCAGGCGTAACACTTCGGCACGCGCATCTGGCGTTAAATGCTCAAGCACGGGCGTACTGGCATCTGCATCCAGCGCGTCCTGCCACAGTTCGCGCCACGCTTCGGCGAGTTTATCCTCGCCCGGTTCCGGCTCATCGTCGCCAATCAAGTCGTTAAATACCTGACGCACCGCACTCATGTGGCGTTGCAGTGTTTCTTGCAATTCATCCCAGGTCTGCGCGTTCATGCCCCACGCCAGTCGTGCACGGTTCAGCTCATCGCCCGGCAATGTTTGAGTCTGTTCGTCATTGATGCTTTGCAGTAAGTTCTCGAGGCGACGCAGATACAAATACGCCTCTTTCATTTTGGCCGCATCGCCTTCCGGCAACAGGTGCAAGTGTTGGATCGCTTCAAGCGTGGGTAGCAAAGAGCGAGACTGTAACGACGGTTCTCGCCCACCGCGAATCAACTGGAATACCTGGACAATAAACTCGGTTTCGCGAATGCCGCCCGCGCCGAGTTTGATGTTGTCGGTCAGCCCTCTGCGACGGACTTCGCGGGCAATCATCCCTTTCATATTTCGCAGCGACTGAATGACGCTGAAATCAATGTAGCGACGGAAAACAAAAGGCCGCAGCATGTTGCGCAGCTCCTGACTCCAGACATCGTCGTTATCGCCCATAATCCGGGCTTTAACCATCGCGTAGCGTTCCCAGTCGCGGCCTTGCTCCTGATAATAATCTTCCAGTGCGGCATAGCTCACCACCAACGGGCCACTGTCACCGAACGGACGCAGGCGCATGTCAACGCGATAGACGAAGCCGTCTTGCGTGGGTTGGTCGAGAACTTTAATCAGCCGTTGGCCGAGGCGGGTAAAGAACTGCGCGTTATCGAGTTCACGCCGCCCGCCTTGTGTGGAGCCGTTTTCAGGCCAGGAAAAAATCAGGTCAATATCAGAGGAGAAGTTCAGCTCGCCGCCGCCCAGCTTGCCCATCCCGAGGATCATGAGTGGTTGCGCCACCCCAGCCTGGTTACAAGGCGTGCCAAACTCGCGGCAGCATGCGGCATACAGCCAGTCACGAGCAGCAATAATCAGCGTTTCCGCTAACACACTCAGTTGCTTCAGCGAGCTTTCTGTCGGGAGTTGTTGCAGAGCCTGCGCCCAGGCAATTCTCACCATCATGCGGCGACGGAACAGGCGCAGTGCAGCCATTAACGCGGGTTCGCTATCGACGCCCTGTAACTCTTGTTGCAACCAGGCCGCATAGTTCTGCCATTCGTCGGCCAGCGGAGGTGATTGCTCAAGCTCCGCTATCCATGCGGGGTGAGCCGCCATGCTGTCACAAACAAAATCACTAAACGCCAGCACAGCCTGAGCTTCCGGGCTGAGTGTCTGGCGGTCAATCTCGTGTGGCAGACGCGCCAGCGCCGCCTGCAAATGCTGCTGTAATAGTGGCGCTTGCGACATCATGGTCGTATCCCTAAGAAACGATGGTGACTATTTACCGCTGTGCAGCCAGAACGGAGCCTGCGAAATAGCTTCATTGCGGTAGTGTTCGATTTCAACTTGTTGGCGAGTGGCAATGGCGTGACGCAGCCCTTGCCAGTTATCCAGCCACGGTTGAGTTTTCGCGTCGTCATAGACGCCCGCCAGCAAGCGGATAGAGCCGGTTTCACGCGCCAGGCGTGGTAACTGATCGGCGTAGCTATCGCCCAATGGACGCTGGAAAGTTTCTTTCAGTTCTGCGGCGTGGCGCGAAAGGTGAGTATCCGCAAAACGCTTAAACGAACCCGCCAGTTTAACGTTGGCTTTTTCGTCAGTAAATTTCTGCCATTGGCGTCCAATCAGCCACTCAGTCAGAGCCTGTTTGGCCTGGCTACTTTCGGCGCTGAATGCCAGTTCAGGCGCTTTGAGATCGGTCGCCAGCATCGTTTCGTAAGTGGCCGCCAGCTCACGCAATTGTGTGCTTGCCTTGCGCGGGATAACGCCGCCAAACAATGCCAGGGCATGGCGCACAAGGCCAACCGCTTCCAGAACCTGAGCTTTCGCTTTACCGTTGCCGCGCAACCACAACTCTTCGTGATATTGCCAGTGAGAAAGAACCAGTTCGAGCGAGCCTTCCAGCCCTTGTTCTACCGTCGCTTTTGGTGCAACGCGCAGGACGGTTAACGGTTTGATTTCACGCTCCGCATTACCGTGTACCAGGTGATAACCACGAGCAGCTTTGCTCAGGCTACCCTGGCGCAGGCCCGGCTGTGCAACCAGTTGTTTAGCAAAATCCAGAACATCCGCGGTTTCACCTTCCAGCAGCTCAAGCTCCAGTTCACATAAAGGCTCAACCTGTTCGCCCGCTTTCACTTCACCTAAATCCAGTGCCAGTTCGATACGGCTTTTACCGTGCCTAACGACCCATTTTTCACGGGCAAAATCTGTGCTGAATAAAGGATTAAGCTGCGACTGTATTTCGTCCGGGGAAATACCTTCCGGCCAGACTTCTCCCGGGAACTGCGCGAGTGCCAGTTCCGGTGAGGTCAGCTCAACATTGTATTCCGGGCGTTGATGCAGCCCGCCAATGACACGGCCTGCGATTTTCATCGTCATTTCATAGCGGCCATTATCACCACGAATGCGCAGCCCCATATCATGACGACGCAGCAGATTGTCCGCCGTTTCATAATAGATGTTGAGCAACTGGCGGGGTTCGCTGTGCTGGCTTTCGAGTGCGTTTAAGGTGTTACGAAGAGAATCCAGGGCAACGGGATTCACAATAAATTTGAGTTCGATTTCTTGGGTCATCGTCTTTTTACTTTTAGTTGGGTCACATCGGGCGAAAGCCCGGAGAACTTAATCGTATGATGGTTGTCAGTAGATAATATTTTTCGCCAAATTACCATGAGTGGCGCGTATTTTGACGGGCCATTTGCCGCGAGTAGTTGGTCAAATTCACACCAGGATGATTCCCATTCAGGTTTACGGATTGCACCGTCAGACTGATGCCACTACTATCGTTCCACTATTTATGACAATAACGACGAAATCATGCACAAATTCCGCCTAATTTGCCTTACTTTGCTCTCTCTTAGCGTTTCTGTTGTGGCTCATGCCGATGAAAAACGTTACGTATCTGATGAATTGAATACCTGGGTGCGTAGTGGTCCTGGGGATAATTATCGCTTGCTTGGCACCGTCAATGCGGGCGAAGAAGTGACTCTGCTCTCGAGCAATGAAGAAACCAAATACGGCCAGGTTCGCGATGCGAATGGCCGCACTTCCTGGATCCCGCTAGCACAGCTGAGCACCACACCAAGCCTGCGCACCCGTGTGCCTGACCTTGAAAACCAGGTCAAAACGCTGACTGACAAACTCACGAATATCGATACCACCTGGAATCAGCGTACTGCGGATATGCAGCAAAAAGTGGCACAAAGCGACAGCGTGATTGCTGGTCTGAAAGAAGAAAACCAACAGCTTAAAAATCAGTTGATCGTGGCGAAGAAAAAAGTGGATGCCGCCAACGTGCAGCTCGATGACAAACAACGCGCCATTATTATGCAATGGTTCATGTACGGCGGCGGTGTCGCTGGTTTCGGTCTACTGCTCGGCCTGTTGTTGCCACACATGATCCCAAGCCGTAAGAAGAAAGACCGCTGGATGAACTAATCTGCAACCCTGTATCCTACACTTAGATATTATCGTAATTGGATGCAGGGGCATTAAAGCGTGAAGATTTATCTGGTCGGTGGTGCAGTGCGTGATGGGTTGTTGAACATACCGGTCAAAGATAAAGATTGGGTCGTAGTTGGTGCAACACCGCAAGAGATGCTGGATGCAGGCTTCCAGCAGGTTGGGAAAGACTTCCCGGTGTTTCTGCACCCTCAATCGCGTGAAGAATATGCGTTAGCGCGTACCGAGCGTAAATCAGGCCAGGGATACACAGGTTTTACCTGTTATGCCGCGCCTGATGTCACGCTTGAGCAAGACTTGCTGCGCCGAGATTTGACCATTAACGCGATTGCCCAGGATGAACACGGCGAGTATATCGACCCGTACAACGGACGGGCAGATATCGAAAAACGCCTGCTGCGTCATGTGTCACCTGCTTTCAATGAAGATCCGCTGCGCGTGTTACGCGTCGCGCGATTTGCTGCGCGTTACGCCCATCTTAATTTCCAGATTGCCCCGGAAACCCAGGCACTGATGTCCTCAATGGCCGCCAATGGCGAACTTGAGCACCTCACCCCTGAACGCGTCTGGAAAGAGACGGAAAATGCGCTCACCAGCCGTAACCCTCAGGTTTATTTCGATGTGCTGCGCAAATGTGGCGCACTGAAAGTGTTGTTCCCGGAAATTGACGCGCTGTTTGGCGTCCCTGCGCCAGAAAAATGGCACCCGGAAATAGACACGGGCATTCACGTATTGATGACGCTGTCGATTGCCGCACAACTCAGCCCGGAAGTTGACGTGCGCTTTGCCACGTTATGCCATGACCTCGGTAAAGGTTTAACGCCCAAAGAGTTCTGGCCGCGCCATCACGGGCATGGCCCCGCGGGTGTGAAACTTGTCGAGCAATTGTGCCAGCGTATGCGTGTGCCCAATGAAATCCGCGACCTTGCCAAACTGGTTGCCGAGTATCACGACCTCATCCACACGATTTCCATTTTGCAGCCGAAAACTATCGTCAAATTGTTCGATGCTATCGACGCATGGCGTAAACCCCATCGCGTTGAGCAAGTCGCATTAACCAGCGAAGCTGATGCGCGTGGGCGCACCGGTTTTGAAGCCAGCGATTACCCTCAGGGCAGATTGCTGCGAGCAGCATGGGTTGCGGCGAAAAGTGTGACCAATAAAGAAGTGCTCGATGATGGGTTCAGCGGCCCGGCGATTCGCACTGAGCTTAATCGCCGCCGTATAGCCGCTGTTGAAGCATGGAAAAAAGAAGCAGGGCTGACAACCCCTACGGCTAGCTGATTGCCGGTGGTTGGCGCATTTTCAGGCCAACCCCCATCAACACTAAATACCCAGCGCAAGGCAGTAAAAAACTTAACCGTAAGCCGATGACGTCTACCATCCAGCCTTGCAGGAACGGCAATATTGCGCCGCCAATTCCTGCCATAATCAGAAAAGCAGAAGCGAGGCTGGTTTTATCGCCCAGATTGCGCACGCTCTGGGCGAAAATCACCGGGTACATCAGCGAATTCATTAGGCCCACCAGCAGTAAACACACGCCTCCCCACAGATTTGCGAACCCTATGGCAGCGATCACCAGGATGCCTGCCATGACGGTCGCAATACGAAACGCGCAGATAGCATTCACGCGATGCGCAACCAGGCCGTACAACATTCTCCCGGCAAGCGAACCGCCCCAGTAAATTGCAATCAGCGAAGTCGCCTGTTGCAAGTCGAGGCTCGCGAGCGACTTGTCGCTGAGATAACTCAGGGCGGTCGTCCCAATCGCCACCTCCACGCCAACATAGGTGCCAATCGCCAGCAAGCCCATCACAAAGTGAGATTCACGGAATAACGCTCTGGTGCGTTGGCTCAATCGCTGCATCTGTAGCTGGCGAAAATCAGGCAGATGGCGGGTATATAACAAGACAATTAATCCACATGTCAGAGCGGCAAGTCCCAGGAAAAGCCAGCGTACTGGCTCCTGATGCGCGCCCACACTCACCGGGAAGATGACCAACAGGCTTGCCACCAGCAGTGGCGCAACCGTGGTTCCTGTGGAGTTAATCGCCGAGGCCAGACTCAACCGCCCTGCCGCCGTTTCTTGCGGCCCTAACCGCGTGACGTAGGGATTCGCCACCACCTGCATTGCTGCGACCCCCATCGCCAGGATGAATATCGCCACCAGTACCAGCGAAAACGTCACCCTCCACATCGCCAGCGCCATCAGCAAACAGCCCAGAGCGGCAAACCCCACGGCCAGTATCAACGTCATTTTGTAACCCAGACGCGCCATGAGTGCCGAGCAAGGCAAACACGCCACGAAGGGAGCCAGATAAAACGCCACGTTGACCAGCATCGCGTCGCGGTAGGTCAGCGAAAAGTAGTGATAGAAAAACGGGATCAATACACTGTTGATACTGGTCAGGCAGCCCCAAAGGAAAAAGGCGCACGCCAGAACGGTCAACGGCTGGCGGTGGCTTTGTGATGCATCCGGGAAGGGAGTGGTTAGGGTCATTTCAACATCGTCCGTTAAAAAACAGTCCGTTAAAGTGCCAGTTCAGCCGATAAAAGTTCGGTGATCGCAGAGGCGTCTGACAGCATTTGCAACTGTTCACGGAAGTCGCTGTGCATCAGTTTCCGGGCCAGGCGCGAGAAAATCTTCATGTGATTATCCTGCTCCTGATCATTCACCGTCAGCATGATAACCAGTTGCACATCAACACCTTCGCCCCAACTCAGCGGCGATTTTACGCGCAAAAGAGAAATACTACTGTGCAAAACATGTGGCGATTTACAGTGCGGAATTGCCACGGAAAAACCGAGAGCCGTGGAGAATACGGCCTCACGTTCCCAGATGGCCCGTTCAGCCAACGCGCCCGAAACGACCCGCTGCTGCACTTCCAGGTTATCGGTCAGCAATTTGATGGCTTCTTCTTTGCTGCTAACTGTTTTATCCAGCAACAGCAACTCCTTCGCCAATACGGGCTTGCGCGACTGTGCTCGCAAGAAATGCGCGACGCATTCTGTGACCTCCTCGCAGGTGTCACAGCCTATCGCCGTTTCAAGCAACTGCCGACATTGCTGCACATCCAGCACTTTGAGCGCTTCTTTACATGGCGTGATGGCGCTGGCCGCCATGCTCAATTGCGTCAACCCCATACCGACTAACAGCGGTAACATTTGTTTATCTGCTGCCATTTCACCACACAGACTTATCGCCAATCCTGCTGCCTGCGCACGGTGCGTGATATCTCGCATCAACGCTAAAAATGTGGGATTACGATAGTCATACAGATGCCGGACGTAAGGGTTTCCACGATCGCAAGCGAGAAAATACTGCGCCAGGTCATTGCTGCCGATAGAAACAAAATCAAGATAGTTAGCGGCTTTTTCCAGAAGATAGAGTGTGGAAGGCACTTCAACCATAATACCGAGGTGCCATTCACCAATCGGAATATCTTCCTGCTGCAAGGTTTGCGCAACATGAGCAAACTGACTGTGCAGCCATTGGATTTCAGCAAGTGTCGCTACCATCGGCACCATAATATTCACTGGCCCGACAGCGCTCGCTCGAAGTAATGCGCGTGCCTGAGTGGTGAAAATCTCGTGGAATTGCGGGTACATGCGCACGGCGCGATAGCCCAAAAACGGGTTTTCCTCTTTCGGTAAATCAAGGAAATTACAGGGTTTATCGCCGCCAATATCCAGCGTGCGAATGGTAATTTTCTTACCCTCAGCACTTTTCAATACTTCGCTATACGCTTGATATTGTTCTTCTTCATCGGGTGGTAGGCTGCGTTCACAGAACAACATTTCCGTGCGGAACAGTCCCACACCATCGGCACCGTGGGCAAAGACGCTTTGTGCTTCAATGGCCAGCGCAATATTCGCCAGCACGCTAAAGGTTGTCCCATCTGAAGTCACGACTCGCTGCTCACGCAGCGGTGCGCTCCGCTGCGCAATCGCCTGCTGTTTTTGCGTTTCCAGCCGATACCAGTTTTCCATCGTCGCATCCGGGTTTGCCACCAGCACACCGTAGCGACTATCGAGGAGCAGCATGCTGGCAGTGCGCGTCAGTTCTTCACTCTGGGCCACTCCACACAGCAAGGGAATACCGAAGGAACGCGCCAGAATCACGGTGTGCGAGGTTTCCCCGCCGTCTCCCATCACGATGCCTTTAAGATGCGGGTTACGCAGCCGCAGGAATTGGCCGGGCGTCAGCGTACCGTTGCAGATAACAATGCTGTCTTGTGTCAGCGTCATTTGCGCTTCCAGCGGTCTGCCCAACAGATTAGCGGCAATTCCCTGACAGAGATCGCGAATGTCGATAACCCTTTCGCGCAGATACTGGCTGCTGCTGTTGAGCAACGGCTGGCTCAACTCTTGTGCCGTGAGCGCAATCGCTTGTAATGCGTTACGTGCGCTGGCGTGCGAGAGCAGGCATGATTTGAATGCCGGATCGCTGAGCAATTTAAGCTGAGCCGCCAAAACCTGTGCGGCTCCGGGATCAGCGCTATTCAGTTTTTTTTGCGTTAACACCCAGGCCTCAAGCAATTGTTGCTGCTGGCGGAGAATGTCTGTTTCAGGCTCATGGCGCGAGAGTTCATGAAGATCCACGGAATCAATATGCAACGGGACACCACGTCCAATCCCTTTGCTGACGCCATTGCCACGGAGGTAAACCGGTTGTGCGTGCTCAATAAATACCGGTAGCGGCTGGTTATGCGTTTCCGGTGAGAGTGCCAGCGGTTCGTCGCAATCAGCAAACTCATTTCGCATAAACGCTTCCAGGCACTCAAATGCGGCCTGCTGATCGTCTCCTTCAATCAGAAACTGGCACGAGTCGCCCTGCGTGATATCCGCACCAATCATCCCCAGTACGCTTTTCGCATCGACCTGAGTCTTTTTACTCCGGTTAATCAGCGTAATGGAGGCATTGAATCGTTGCGTACGTTGTTCAATTTCACTGGCAGGACGCGCATGAATACCGTTGGGTAACGCGCAAATAAAGTCGAGGGTTAGCATGTTTTCACCCCTTCAAAATCGATGATGAAAGTGGCTGGCGCACAGCCTGACACCTTGTCCTGCGGGGTTTTCAGCGGCGTTTCTGCAAGCGTTGTGGATGTGACTTCGCCATTTGCGCTGATAACTCCACACGCTTGAGTTTGTGTCGATGGGTTCCAGCCTCGCACCACCAGCGCATCACTTTGTTGTGCCTTTTTCAGAGTGCTGAAATGCAGCTCGGTATCCCAGCTTAAGACGCTGTAATGCGACGGGAAAACGCGACCGTGAGGATTAGTACGAAAACGTGACCAGCCGGTAGCAATCCACGCGTGAAGATTGCCGCGGGCGCGTTCAACGTCACGCCAAAAAACGCTATCTGCGCCGTTATTCATAGCCAGTATGCTGAGTTTGAAATGGTGCATGCCCTGGATTTGCGAATCAGGCGACGGCAAAACCATGCCGGACGCGCGACCTGGACGATAAGGCATATTCGCCTGTCCGAGCCAGCCAACGCTGCGCAGCAACGTCACCGCGATAACATCCTGGCGGTCCTCAGGAATTTGGTATTCACGCAACCCTTTAGTCACCGTACATATTCCGCGCTGCGCGTCGTGCATCATCACCTGACTTTGCATCGGATAGATCGCAACCGGTGCTTCGGTCCACTGCTCATCCTGCCATACCGCCATTTCTGGCGGCAGGTTTGGACGCTCAATCAGACCAAATGGCTGATCGGCAAAGTGCACGTGCTGGGCAACGCCTGTTGGGAGCAATACTTGCACCCGGTGATCGCAAACGGTGTTATTGACGCTGACCTGCACATCCAGCCAGGCATTGCTGTGTGCCAGCGTGACGATCATCGTGATGTCGAGTTCAGCATTGGCACAGCGTTCTTGACGAGCGGCTAAATTCTGCGGCACCGCCATCTGCCAGTTGAGCGTCAGGCTGCTTTGCAACGGCCCTTGTACACCATGGAGCGACGTCAGGAATTCATCGCTGTTGATGAGCCAGTCTTCAAACGGCGGCGAATAGTTGTAGTTATCGCCCGCGTCGCCGCCATCAACCAGTTGCAAAATGTGAGGATAAATCTGCTGGCTGCGTTTGTCGGTAAGCGTCAGGATCCCTTTTTTATCCGCTTCCAGCCGCAGCCATTCATTTTCCAGTTTCACCACTGGTTGAGTCTGCTGGAGGAAGCCCGCGCGAACGCCCTCTTGCAGATAAAACGTCTGATAGCCGCACGCTGGAATATCGGTCACTTCGAGCAGCAACAGGCATTTGCGATACCAGGTGGTTTCAGTGCTGTTCGACAGCTCCTGAACAATGATCGACATATCCTGGCGGCTTTCTTCGATGATTTGCCAACGGCACTCTTTGCCTTCGCTATCGACCACGCGGAAATCTTGCTCGGGTGTGAAAATCGTCAATTCAACCAGGCCATGACTCCTTTGCGGACGCGCGTTAAAGATGATGATTTTCTTGCCGTCCTGCTGCGCTGTAATCCCTTCAGCCAGCATTTTCATATTCAGGTCAATAAGTTGGTTAGCCATTTCCAGGCCGGACTCAAGACGGTTTTTGACCATCGCATTCACGCGGTCTGAGTTGCAGCCTCCGATACTGTCGTGAGCATGGGATTTCATCGCTTCGCGCCAGATACTATCGACCGCATGCTGGGGATACGGCAGGCCAAGCCGCCAGTTAACGGCCAGCAATGGCTCGAGATGCAGGCTGAGTGTCTGTTCGAGTTGCGCATTCAGCTGTTTGATATCCACGCGGGTCGAGAAAATACCGCGGTGAATACGCATATATTTCGGGCTGATAAGCTCGCCCTGATACAGCGGCAGCGGGACGTTAGTCTTTTCCAGCGCCTGGAAAAACTGGCTGAAGCTACTGCCTACAAAGCGATATTCATCCTGCTGTTGATTGAGCTGGTCCAGCATCGCTGGCACGCAGTATTCAAACGGCGACTGATCATTGCCATTGGGCAACAAAACGTGGTCGGTCAGTGAAAAACGAATCTGTTTTGCCAGAACAGGTTCCAGCGCTTTCCACCCGGCGACAGGCTCTTCCGGCAGCCATTTCGCACAACCATAGCCCCACGGAAGCACTGCGGTAGTGACTTTGCTGCCATCAGCTGCCTGCCAGCTGAACTCACTGTGCGGCACATTAAATTCGCTCCAGCCGCGCCAGATGACCGCGTAGTCGATAGCGAACTGCTGTAAAAACATCGGTAACTGCGCACTTTGACCAAAAGAATCAGGCACATAACCAATTGGCATCTTGCCCCCAAAGCGCTGGCAATCGGCCTGCCCCAGCAGTAAATTGCGGGTAATTGATTCAGCCCCCACCACCAGAAAATCGCTCTGCGTATACCACGGGCCTGTCACGATTCGACCCTGTTCGATTAATTTCCGCAACCGGGTTTCCTGATGAGGCGCGACACTTAAATAGTCTTCAATGACGACGGTTTGCCCATCCAGAACAAATGGCCCTAACGTTATATCTTCTTCAAGGCGCTGTAATAAATCGCCCATAAAATAATAAAGCACGGCTTTTGAATCATTCTCAGTAAAATACCACTCACGGTCCCAGTGAGTATGTTGCACCAGATGAACAGTTTTCATATATCGACCTTAACGAGATACTGGAAATAATATTTTCCGCAGCATCACATCTTTATTTTAAATGTAGAAACTCCTGAGACTCAGCGGCCCCATTTATATTCACTCACACACCATTCAATAAGCCGTTAGCGGCTAACTTTAAATTTCGGTGCGGGAGCTACAGCTTTTTCTTCTTTGGTATTAGTAATATTGGACTGATGAAACACCAACAAAGAACCTAGCGCCACTATCGCGGAACCCACGGCTATCGACAGGATATAAATCGGCCAGCCATCGACCGCCAGCCAACCATAAAAACCAGAGATTGGCGCGTGGTTTACCGCCCCTAAACCGACCGCCATTGCCGCGCCCGTCGCGGTGCCGACCACATTGATAACAATGATTTTCGGATTCGCCAGCGCAAAAGGAATCGCCCCTTCTGAGACACCAATCAAGCCCATCAGCGTTGAGGCTTTACCCGCTTCCTGCAATGATTCCGGGAAGCGCTGTTTCCAGATGAGTGAAGCCACACCAAGGCCAATGGGCGGAATGATGATCGCCACCTGAGCCGCCGTGTTCGGGTCGTAAATACCGGATGCCAGCAGTGCCATGGCGGTCGTCACCGCCGCTTTGTTGACCGGGCCGCCGAGGTCGAAACCAACCATGCCACCGACCACCGCCGCGAGAATAATTTTGTTAGTGCCGGACATCGCCAGTAGCCACGCCTCCATGCCACGGTTCAGCGCTGCCAGCGGCGTGCCAATCACAAAAGCCATGATGATACAGGTCAGCAACGTGCCGCCCACGGGCAGAATAAAAATCGGCCCTGCCGAGGCCAGCGAGCGTGGGAGCTTCACTTTTGCCGTCAACAATCGCACCACATAACCTGCCACAAAACCGGCCGCCAACGCGCCAAGGAAGCCGGTTCCAAGATCACTTGCCAGCAGGCCACCCACCATACCCGGAGCAATGCCGGGTTTATTAGCAATCGCAAAGCTGATGTAACCCGCGACAATCGGCAGCATCAAGGACAGTGCTAAACCGCCAAAGCCGTCGAACTTATGCAGCATCTGTACGACAAGGCTCGCAGCCTGTTCATGGCTGGCATCCCATATGTTATCAATGCCATACATCGAAGCCCCGATGCGGGCGATGCCCATGATTACCGCACCAGCAATGACGAACGGCAGCATGTACGACACGCCCGTCATGATGGCGTTTTTCACTTCCGTTCCCGTGGAGGATTTCGCTCCGCCACCCTGAAATTTAGCCATGATTTATCTCCTGCTCGATGGCTTCAAAGACGGCCTCACCAAATTTGATCGGGTCTGCCACGCTGCATTCCAGTTTTAACATGCCATCAAAGCGCTCTTTGTTGTTGATGGCGACATCTGCGGCGATGATCACGCCATCGGCACGCGCCAGGTCGTCTGCGGTAATTTCGTTTTCTGCTCCCATACTGCCCTGGGTTTCGACTTTGATTTCATGTCCGCGGCTTTTGCCGGTGATTTCCAACGCTTCAGCGGCCATGAAGGTATGGGCGACGCCCGTTGGGCATGCAGCTACACAAACGATATACATAATGGTTTCTCTCTCGGGTCGGATTTGGACAATAAAAAAAGCACAATGGCGGTGAGGCGCATTGTGCTTTTTAAGCAATAAAGCAATGGGTTATGAGAATCTGAATTGGCATCTGACTCGCCACTCAAACGATGGCAAACCAGCAATTGATGCACACTGCGGGTGGTGAAGCTGAACGCTAATTCATGGCGAAGTTGTGCAACCAGACGAGCCTGAATAGTGGTATTTACGGTGTTGGAAGCATTCGGGATCGGCAGACGTTGAGCGGAGGCAAAAAGACTCTCACTAGCACAATCCCACAAACGAGACCAGCCGCCGGAAAACTCATCTTCGGTATTTTCCTGAGAAGATTCGTCAGCAACACTCAATGACTGAACAGAGTTGAAACAGCAAAATCCGCTCAGCAACGACTTCACGCTGCTGAATTTCCCCAGCAGACAGAAGAAGCAATAACTGATAAATCGGCGGACTATGGCTGACATATTTCCTCCAGGATAGAGCGTGTGATAATAGTCAGTAAACGGGTAACGTAATGTGATTGCTCGCACAATTTTTTACATTACAATGCCTATGCAGAGGAAATAAAAAAGCCACTCTAAGTGAGTGGCTTTTATTATTAATGGTTAACGTTAAAAGAATACGAAATAAACCACCGCGGCGACAACGAAACGATAAATCGCAAACGGAATAAAAGAAATACGTTTGATAAGTTGCAAGAAAGTTTTAATTGCAATCAGCGCCACAATAAAGGCGGTAATAAAACCAACGGCAAACATAGGCAAATCGGCCATGCTTAAAAAACCGATGCTCTTATAAACATCCAGAACCGTCGCGCCCATCATCATCGGCACGGCCAGCAGGAACGAGAACTCTGACGCGGCATAACGGCTAATACCCATTAACATACCGCCGGAAATTGTCGCACCTGAGCGTGAAAAACCCGGCCACAGCGCTAAGCACTGGAAGCAACCAATCATAAATGCCTGGCGATAGGTGATGTCATCAACGCCAACCGCGCGCGGCTCTTTCGGTTTCAAAAGTTCAGCCGCAATCAGCAACACCCCGCCAACGACTAACGCGTACATCACATTTACAGGATTAAAGAGCGACTTGATGGTATCGTGGAAAATCAGCCCCAGAACCACAGCAGGCACCATACCCAGCAAAATATGGATTAGCGTTAAACGGCCTTTGCCTTCACCTTCGTGCGGTGGACGACCAAAGTGAATACCGATAAGCCCAAACAGGCGACGCCAGAACATCACGACAACCGCAAGGATAGAACCTAACTGGATAACCACTTCAAAAGTTTTTGCTTTGTCACCCTCAAACCCCAACAGATGACCGACGATGATCATATGGCCGGTGGATGAGACAGGTAAAAACTCCGTTAGCCCTTCAACAACACCAAGAATCGCTGCAATAGCTAGCGAGTGCAGATCGCTCATTAATAAATCCTCTAACCCCTAAAACAAACATAAAAAATGCGGCAGCTGCCGCAAAAAGATGACAGTTATGACCAGCCTACGCATATTTGGTTTAACAAATATGACTGGACTCATCGGCTTTCAGATTACTGCCACGCTCAATCACAACTCCAACGTTTGCCGCCTGTGCAACAGCGCCTGGCTTGCTGACTTTTAAACGCACCCACGGTGAGTTAAAGCGGGTTAGCAGCAGTTGAGCCACTTCTTCGGCGACGCGCTCCACAAGTGCAAAACGGCCCCCTGACACATGATTGATAACCGCTTCGCTGACATCAGCGTAGCTCAGGCAATCATTTACATCATCGCTGCTGGCCGCCTGTCGGTTGTCCCACGCCATTTCGATATCGAAGACTAGCTTCTGAGTAATGGTTTGTTCCCAGTCATAAACACCAATGGTGGTGATTACAGTCAGTTGCTCTATAAATACAATGTCCATCACGCCCTGCCCGGTTTTTAGTCACGCCAGATACCACTTCCGGCGAAATATGCGTATTATCCACAGATGCAGAGAATACAACGACACTTTCAAAATGGAACAGCGTTATGAGTGCAATCGCGCCCGTCATGATCCTGCTTGCGTATCTTTGCGGCTCCATTTCTAGCGCCATTCTGGTCTGCCGAGTTGCCGGTTTGCCCGATCCCCGGCTTAACGGTTCCGGCAATCCAGGTGCGACCAATGTCTTGAGACTAGGTGGTAAAGGTGCAGCCGTAGCGGTACTGATTTTTGATGTTCTCAAAGGAATGTTACCCGTCTGGGCAGCTTATGAACTTGGCGTGACCCCGTTCTGGCTAGGCCTGATTGCTATCGCCGCATGTATTGGTCATATCTGGCCGGTATTCTTCAACTTTCATGGCGGTAAAGGTGTGGCGACGGCTTTTGGTGCCATCGCGCCCATCGGTTGGGATTTAACCGGCGTGATGGCGGGAACCTGGCTGTTGAGCGTGCTACTGAGCGGCTATTCATCCCTTGGTGCTATTATCAGTGCGCTGATTGCCCCGTTTTATGTCTGGTGGTTCAGACCAGAATTCACGTTCCCGGTCGCGATGCTTTCCTGCCTGATTCTGATGCGTCACCATGACAACATTCAGCGTTTATGGCGCGGCCAGGAAACTAAAATCTGGAAGAAGCTGCGCAAAAATAAAGACAAAAAAAAGGAGTGATTTCTCACTCCTTCTCGACTGACTCTACAAAGTTATTACGCTGCGGGTAACTCTGCCAGCGGCCAACGTGGACGCACCGTCACACTCAGCTCCCCTGCCGTTCCTGCTTTAAGGCGTATCATGCCCGCATAGGCAATCATCGCGCCATTGTCGGTGCAGAACTCAGGACGCGCGTAGAACACTTCACCCCGGCGCTTTGTCATCATTTCTTCCATGCGCACACGCAGAGTGCGGTTAGCACTTACGCCACCCGCCATCACCAGACGCTTAAAACCGGTTTGATCGAGGGCGCGTTTGCACTTGATCATCAGCGTATCAACGACCGCGTCTTCAAATGCGCGAGCGATATCGGCTCGGGTTTGCGGGTCGGCATCATTGCCACGAATAGTGTTCGCGGCAAAAGTTTTCAGGCCAGAGAAACTGAAATCAAGACCAGGACGGTCTGTCATTGGACGAGGGAAAACAAAACGACCCGCTGTACCCTGAGCCGCCATTTTTGACAGCATTGGCCCACCAGGATAATCCAGCCCCAACAGTTTGGCTGTCTTATCAAAGGCTTCACCGGCAGCGTCATCAATTGATTCGCCCAGCAGTTCATACTGGCCGATACCGGTGACGCTAATCAGCTGTGTGTGCCCGCCGGAGACCAGCAGCGCCACAAACGGGAACTCAGGTGGATTGTCTTCCAGCATCGGCGCTAATAAATGCCCTTCCATATGATGAACCGGCACGGCAGGAACATCCCAGGCAAACGCCAGCGAGCGGCCAATTGTTGCGCCCACTAATAACGCTCCGACCAAACCAGGCCCTGCGGTATAGGCGACACCGTCAATATCTTTGGCGGTTAATCCGGCTTCTTTAAGAGCCGCCTGAATCAATGGCACGGTTTTACGTACATGGTCACGGGAGGCAAGCTCCGGCACCACGCCGCCGTAGTCAGCGTGTAATTTCACCTGACTATACAATTGATTAGCTAATAACCCATTTTCATCGTCATAAATGGCGATGCCGGTTTCATCACAGGATGTCTCTATACCCAATACGCGCATGGCTTTCTCTACCTCAAAGTCTTGCGGCGAAGTTTATGCTTACGGGCTGTCAATGTAAAACTTTGCTCACCTATTGGCCGCAGGTGGTGTATAATCCGCACCCCTGGAAGATTCCGGCCTTAAAAGCCAGGTTTCTGGTTGTCCGGTGCTTTACAAAGCAGCAGTAGTTGCAGTAAAATTCCGCACCATTTTGAAATAGCTGACGCCTAAGTCAGCGGCAAACCGAATTTATCAAAGGTGAGAGTTAATGCCGGTAATTAAAGTACGTGAAAACGAGCCATTCGACGTAGCACTGCGTCGCTTCAAGCGTTCTTGTGAGAAAGCAGGTGTTCTGGCGGAAGTTCGTCGTCGTGAGTTCTATGAAAAACCGACTACCGAACGTAAACGCGCTAAAGCTTCTGCTGTGAAACGTCACGCGAAGAAACTGGCTCGCGAAAACGCACGCCGCACTCGTCTGTACTAATATCCTGGAGGTTCGCACCTCCGGAACAGACCAGTAGTAGTTGTAAAGGCCGTGCTTCCGAAAGGAATGCGCGGCTTATTTTCGTTCATGAACTGACATACTTCCTGCTCTTTCAATTTGCAGCTTTATCGCAAAACAGAAAGAAAGCGAGTACCAAACGGGGCCTATGGCTGGACGAATTCCACGTGTATTCATCAATGACTTGCTGGCTCGCACCGACATCATCGATCTCATCGATGCGCGTGTTAAGCTCAAAAAGCAGGGCAAGAACTATCATGCGTGCTGTCCGTTCCATAACGAAAAAACCCCCTCTTTCACCGTAAACGGTGAAAAACAGTTTTACCATTGCTTCGGCTGTGGGGCACACGGCAACGCCATCGATTTTTTAATGAACTATGACAAGCTTGAGTTTGTCGAAAGCGTTGAAGAATTGTCAGCAATGCACAATCTCGAAGTGCCTTACGAAGCGGGTAACGGACCGAGCCAGATTGAGCGTCATCAGCGGCAAAGTCTTTATCAATTGATGGATGGCCTGAACGCCTTTTATCAACAATCCCTGGCTCAACAATCAGCTGAACCTGCTCGCCAATATCTGGCACAGCGCGGTTTAAGTGCTGAGGTTATTCAACACTTCGCCATCGGCTATGCCCCTCCCGGTTGGGACAACGTTTTAAAGCGTTTTGGCGGCAATAGCGAAAACCGTCAGGCTTTGACGGATGCGGGGATGTTAATTACTAACGATCAGGGGCGCAGTTACGACCGCTTCCGCGAAAGGGTGATGTTCCCCATCCGCGACAAGCGTGGCCGGGTAATTGGTTTTGGTGGTCGCGTGCTGGGCGATGCCTTGCCGAAATACCTGAACTCCCCGGAAACCGATATTTTCCATAAAGGCCGCCAGCTTTATGGCCTGTATGAAGCTCAACAGAGTCAGCCAGAACCGGCACGTTTGCTGGTTGTGGAAGGCTATATGGATGTGGTGGCGCTGGCGCAATACGGCATTTCTTACGCCGTGGCCTCGTTAGGCACCTCGACGACGGCCGACCATATTCAGTTGCTGTTCCGTGTTACCGATACCGTTGTCTGTTGTTATGACGGGGATCGCGCAGGTCGAGACGCCGCATGGCGCGCGCTGGAAACTGCGCTACCTTATATGACGGACGGGCGTCAGTTGCGCTTTATGTTTCTGCCTGACGGTGAAGACCCTGACACGCTGGTACGTAAAGAAGGGAAAGAAGCATTTGAAGCGCGTATGGAACATGCCCAGCCGCTTTCTACGTTTCTTTTTAACAGCCTGATGCCACAGGTTGACTTAAGTTCTCCCGATGGCCGTGCTCGTCTGAGCACCCTTGCATTACCCCTGATAACTCAGGTACCTGGTGAAACACTACGCATTTATCTGCGTCAGGAACTGGGTAACAAACTGGGTATTCTGGACGATAGCCAGCTTGAAAAGCTGATGCCAAAGCTTGCTGAAAACAGTACGCCGCGCCCGGCTCCACAGCTAAAACGCACAACCATGCGTATACTGATAGGATTGCTGGTCCAAAATCCAGAACTGGCACCCAATGTGCCACCGCTTGGCGGTCTGGAAGAAGCGAAATTGCCAGGATTGAAACTCTTTATCGACCTGGTGAATACCTGTCTGGCGCAACCGGGTTTAACCACCGGGCAGCTTTTAGAGCTATATCGCGGCACAAATGAAGCCGCCACCCTTGAAAAACTCTCTTCGTGGGACGATATAGCAGATAAGGACATCGCAGAAAAAACGTTCAATGATGCACTTGAACATATGTTTGATTCGGTGCTGGAGTTGAGATTTGAAGAATTGATGGCACGTTCCAGAACGTCAGGGCTAACGCCTGCGGAACGTGAGGAAGTCCGTGTGATAACACAATCACGCGCGAAAAAGTAAATACCATCGGCTTAACTGCCGAACATTCGTCGGGTAAACCCGAACGCCGCAAGGATGGGCAGCGGCAATAAAATAAGTCAGCCCTCGTTACGTTATTGTTGGCGGTTTCGCCGACCGACACCAACCCTAATACTGAAGTGTGGATACCGTCTTATGGAGCAAAACCCGCAGTCACAGCTTAAACTTCTTGTTACCAAGGGCAAGGAGCAAGGCTATCTGACCTATGCCGAGGTCAATGACCATCTGCCGGAAGATATCGTCGACTCCGATCAGATCGAAGACATCATCCAAATGATCAATGACATGGGCATTCAGGTGATGGAAGAAGCACCTGACGCCGATGACCTGTTGCTTGCTGAAAACTCAAACAACACAGACGAAGATGCGGAAGAAGCTGCCGCACAGGTTCTGTCCAGCGTAGAATCCGAAATCGGGCGTACCACTGACCCGGTTCGCATGTATATGCGTGAAATGGGTACCGTTGAGCTGTTAACCCGTGAGGGTGAAATCGATATCGCTAAGCGTATCGAAGACGGTATCAACCAGGTACAGTGCTCCGTTGCCGAATATCCGGAAGCGATCACTTATCTGCTTGAGCAGTACGACCGCGTTGAAGCAGAAGAAGCACGTCTGTCTGACTTGATCACCGGATTCGTTGATCCGAATGCAGAAGAAGATCTGGCCCCTACCGCCACTCACATTGGTTCTGAGTTAACTACAGAAGAAAATAGTGATACTGACGAAGAGGAAGATGACGACGACGACGCGGACGATGACAACAGCATCGACCCTGAACTCGCTCGTGAGAAATTCGGCGAACTGCGCACGCAGTACGAACGCACTCGCGACACCATCAAAGCGAAAGGCCGTGCTCATGCTGATGCTGCCGCTGAGATTCAGCAACTGTCTGAAGTCTTCAAACAGTTCCGCCTGGTACCGAAGCAATTCGATTACCTGGTAAACAGCATGCGCGTCATGATGGATCGTGTTCGTACGCAAGAACGCCTCATCATGAGATTGTGTGTTGAACAGTGCAAAATGCCGAAGAAAAACTTCATCACACTGTTCACCGGCAACGAAACCAGCGAAACCTGGTTCAACGCTGCTATCGCAATGAACAAGCCGTGGTCTGAAAAACTGCATGACGTTGCTGACGACGTGCATCGCAGCTTGCAGAAACTGCAACAGATTGAAGAAGAAACCGGCCTGACCATCGAACAGGTTAAAGATATCAACCGTCGTATGTCCATCGGTGAAGCGAAAGCTCGTCGTGCGAAGAAAGAGATGGTTGAAGCAAACTTACGTCTGGTAATTTCTATCGCTAAGAAATACACCAACCGTGGTCTGCAATTCCTCGACCTGATTCAGGAAGGTAACATCGGCCTGATGAAAGCGGTTGATAAGTTTGAATACCGCCGCGGTTATAAGTTCTCAACTTATGCAACGTGGTGGATTCGTCAGGCTATCACTCGCTCTATCGCCGACCAGGCGCGTACCATCCGTATTCCGGTGCATATGATTGAGACTATCAACAAACTCAACCGTATTTCGCGCCAGATGCTGCAAGAGATGGGCCGTGAGCCGACACCGGAAGAGCTGGCTGAACGTATGCTGATGCCGGAAGACAAAATCCGCAAAGTGCTGAAAATTGCTAAAGAGCCAATCTCCATGGAAACGCCAATCGGCGACGATGAAGATTCGCATCTGGGTGATTTCATCGAGGATACTACCCTCGAGCTGCCGCTGGATTCTGCAACATCTGAAAGCCTGCGTAATGCAACGCACGACGTTCTGGCTGGCCTGACTGCGCGTGAAGCGAAAGTCCTGCGCATGCGTTTCGGTATCGATATGAATACCGACCATACGCTGGAAGAAGTGGGTAAACAGTTTGACGTAACCCGCGAACGTATCCGTCAGATTGAAGCGAAGGCACTGCGCAAACTGCGCCACCCAAGCCGCTCTGAAGTTCTGCGTAGCTTCCTGGACGACTAATCACATCGCCCTTCTAAAAGCCCTCCTCACGAGGGCTTTTTTATATCTGCAACTCTGCAGACTACCTACCTCTGGCCTTAAGCGAAAGATCCAACGCTCGATAAGACTCGGCGAGATCATCAAGAGTGGCTCGGTTCAAACCGCTGGGATTAGGTAAAATCCACACTTCAGTATCACCAATGCTAATATCCTGTCGCCCCCATTTCGCCCCACGCTGGCTAAAGGCTTGCTCAAACGCCTGCTTACCCAACACGGCAAGAGCCATCGGCTGATAATCCTGCATTTTAGTCACCAGCTCACGCGCACCAGAGCGAAGCTCTTGCAGCTTAACTTCGCTTGCCTGAACCGTCGGTCGTTCGACTAACATCGTGATACCACAGCGCGTATCAAGCAAATGCTGCTCTTCTTCAGGTTTGAGTTGTCGCTCGGTAAAACCAGCAAGATGTATCACCTTCCAGAAGCGATTTCCGGGATGCGCAAAGTGGAATCCCGTGTGCGCTGATGACCTACCTGGATTAATGCCGCAAAACACAACCCTCAATCCGGGTTGCAGGATATCGCTAATCATGACATTTCCTATAGTGATAGATTAAGAAGCAAACATAAGAGATTGATTCATCATTGTTTATAAAAACAGCAGATGTCACGCAATGACTGGATTGAAGCCCAAAGTTACATTATAATCCTGCGCCACGGCCCCTTAGCTCAGTGGTTAGAGCAGGCGACTCATAATCGCTTGGTCACTGGTTCAAGTCCAGTAGGGGCCACCAAATTTTAGCTTTAAAATCATATAATTAAGCCACTTCAAACGAAGTGGCTTTTTTGTTTCTGATTTTCGATGGCGATAGAATGGCGGTAGATTTTTATCGCCATCATAAAAAAACCCGCTCCAGGCGGGTTCTATTACATCCACAGCTGACGCTGACCGGTTGGTAATGGATGTGGTGGCGCAGGATTTACCTTGCCCGGAGTGACGATAAATCGCTCTACGGACTCCATTGTTACAAAAGTGCAACTGCAATTTATGTTAGTGCATTGGTGATAACGCTCTTTAGTATTCTCACTAAGATAGCGGCTTGTACGCGCATGTGCTGCGTGCTGACACTGTGGACAATGAAACATAATCACCCCAAAACTCCCAATAAGTGAATAAATAGTACACCTTAATTCATTAATTGTGAATTTTGATATTTTCTCAAGATAAGGACGTTTTATGTCACCGATTAAACTTACCCTTCTGGGTTCAATGTTAGTCATCTCCTCCTCTGCCCTAGCCCAGAACGTAAACACTAAAGTCCTGAACAAATACCTCGCCCCATGGCAACCTGTCGAAATTACAGCTGAGAAAGAAGGTGTTTTAGTCGCCCTCCCGAGTCGCAGCATTACCCCTGAGATTTACGATTTAGTTATAAAAACTGGCGTCTGTAATTCAATATGGACTAAAGATGCTCCGTCTTCATATCTGGTCGGAGTAAAAAACCTGCATATCACTAATCAATTTAAAGCGACTGGCTACTCTCTTGAGACCCCACTTAATACATGTAAGGAAATGGGGGATCTATCACCAACTGATGCAAAAACACTGATGCTTTCAAAAACCCATTTGTTTACAGGCAGCCTCAAGTAACTACCACAAAACTGACAACCTGCTGCAAAAGCGGGTTGTTTTAGTTAATCTTCATTATCTGCTTCGTAATCAACATCTTTTAACCTCACCTCAAGCTCTAAGGTTGTCGTGAAGCCGCTATTACTGAGTGAGTGCATCACCTTAGTGATCGTCCATGCCTGCTCGTCGATGACGCGCTTGTCGGCAGGGTTCCGCCCCCGTCACCCACCGCAAGCTGTGTCAGGTTTAGCTTTGTCCCCAGCGCTGTCGCGTTAGCCAGCCGCGCAGCGCCCTGATTCGTCAGAATGGCAAAGAATTTCGCGGTCATGCGTTCACTCTCAGGTTATCAATTAAATGGATGGCCGAAGCCGGGTAATAGGTGCCACCGACGGTGATTTCTTCCGGGGTGTACGGGTAAACGGTTAAGGCGTCGCCGTCATAACAACCAGAGCCGATAAAACCTTTACCGTCAGTGCTCAGGCTGATGGCAAGCCCGGTCAGATGACGACTTGCAGGTTTGGCATCCGCAATCAGGCGCTCCAGCTCCTGATACATTTCATCGGTGATGCCGGTATCGAGCACCCCGACGACCAGCCGGAAAGTGCCGGGCGTTTCATTAAGCTGCCACCATTCCCGCACCTCAATCAGATAGCCGAGCGGCTCCACGACGCGACGCAGCGCACTGATGGTGCCTTTATGGCGATGAACAAAATGCGCAGCCGCCACAACGTTGCGTTTGGTGGCTTCCGGCCAGCGCTCATCCCATCGGTCGACGGACAATGCCCAGGCCAGATAAGGCAGCAGACGAACCGGGCAGGTACGCCAGTTCCAGAGCGTACGCAGCGGCACCGGGACACGGTTCAGCTCCGCCAGCGCCTGTGCGGCAGCGACCTCCAGCGTGGAGGAGCCGACGGGTAACAACCTGACGCTACTCATCCGACGCCCCGACACTCAGGGTGTAACCGGTGCAGCTCGCCGCCTGATGCGGGTCGATCACAAGGTCGACGACCGGGCTTGCCAGCGCCACGCGCTGCACCCCTTCCACATGCAGCGCGGCATAGATTGCAGACAGACGAATATCCCTCCCGAGGCGGTGCTGCGTGGCGATATAGGTCTGTAATTTTTGCTCTGCTGCCTGGCGGATGGGTTCCGCTTCCGGCCCCGGATACAGGTGCAGCACCGCCGTGATCTGATAAGAAATAATGTCGGCACTTTGTACCGTCACCCGGTCAGCCACCGGGCGTACATCCTCGGCATTCAGTGCTTTGTCGACGATACGAATTAATTCCTCGCTGGCGGTGCCATCACCCTCTCGTGAGAGCACGGAAATCGTCACGCACGCAGGCGACGGACTTTCGACCGCAATATCAGCGACCCGCCCGTCAGCACTGCGGCCATGGAACTGATACGCCCCGACCGGACCCGCCACGCTTAACCCTTCAAACGACTGCTGTATACGCAGACGGAAATCACTGTCGGATTCCATCACCGCAGCCACCGGCGGGATGGCGGTGTCATCGGCGGGGGTGATCACCAGACGTGTGACGTTATTGTTTGCGCCGAGCACATCGAGGTCGTTTGCCCTGGAAAACGCCAGCATCACCGCCAGCGCCGACTCGTTTACCCGCTGGCGTAACAACAGCTCGCGATATGCGTTTTCCTCCAGCAGCTTGACGATGGGGTCGGATTCCAGCGCCAGCACCCGCGCGACGGCTTCCTGCTCCTCTTCGGGATAAAGGGAAATCAGCGTCGCTTTGCGCTCAGCGAGCAGGGTTTCATAGTCCAGTACCTCGACCACATCCGGGGGCGGTAACTGGCTCAGGTCAATGGTTGCCATAATCTCAGCTCAGGGGAATGGTTAAGGAAAAAGGCGCGCCGCCGGTGCCGGTACGCGTGCCGGTGATGTCGACGAATAACTCGCCTGCGGTTGTGCTTTCAAAAGTGATGGCCGTCAGCCTGACGCGGGGTTCCCATTTGAGAATTGCCATGTAACAGGCCGACATAATTTGCAGGCGCAGCGCCGGGTTATCGGGCTGGTCAATCAGTGCCGACAGCAGAGAGCCATAATCGCGGCGCATCACGCGTGAACCGATAGGGGTGATCAGAATGTCGCGCACGCTCTGACTGATATGTCCGGAATCGGACAAACTCAGACCGGTGGCACGGTTCATGCCGAGATAACGAACGGTCATTTTGTTCCCTCCGTCCAGCTCCCGCCGCGCTCGACGCCGCCGTGGTCATGGTCATCGACCTGCACGCCATTAGATTTGAAGGTGCCGCCGCTGTGCTCGATGTTGCCGCTCATCTTGCCGCCTTTTTTGACCTCAAGCGTGCCGGTGGTCAGCTTGTTTGTGCAGACCACTTCCGGTGTATCAAGGGTGATGCGGGTTGAGGCTTTGACCAGCACAACCGGCACCGTGGCGGTGATGGACTTTGACGCGGTGACATCAGCGGTTTTAATACCGCTCACGGTCAGTGCGCCGGTCTGCGGTTCGTACTCAATCACGGCACCATCAGGGAAAGAAATGTGCAGCGCATCGGCAGAGCCTGACGGTGCGGGATTGTCATCGGAATAAATGCCAGGCAGCACGAAAGCGGTATCCAGTTCACCGCCAATTGCCAGCACTAACACCTGCTCACCGACAGACGGTGCCCACCATGTGCGCGAACGACCCGCGCGGGACGTCAGCCAGTGAAGCCAGTCGGTTGTGATACCGCCGGTTTCCACACGACATAACGCCTTATCGGTGTCGACTTTCGTCACGACACCGATGCGGATAAGGTTTCGCAGTTGACGCGCAAGTTCCTGGATAGATGAGAGAGTATTCATGGGGAAAGGATGCCGCCCGGAGACTCAGGCGGCAACGCAGTAGCGTTTTATGGGGGGCGACACAACAGACTATTGCGAAAGGTGGCTGACTACGATCTCCTCAACGAGTTTTTCTTCTTCCAGGTTGAACCCCAACAACGGGCGCGCCTCATACTGCACGACCTCGCTGTAGCGGTTTGGCTTATCCCGCAATCCATCCTGGTGCACACGCGCCATGCGCTGGACTTTACCGGCAAACTCCACCACCGCAGCGTCATTCGTACCTTTCGCTTTCATATACCGGTTAGTGCGCAATTTGGTAAACATCGCCCGTTTAACCCGGCCTTTTTTGCCTTTCACCGGCTGGCGTTTACGGGCGGCATACGGTGTGCCGTCCGGTGCCTGCTGATTTTTAATGCGCTTTTGCTGCGAGGCTCGCAGGCGCTTTGCCATGTCTGAAGCCATCCGACGGCGCGCTGCCGGTGACAGGCTGGCAATCAGCCCGGCGAGCCTGTCCTCAAAGGGTTTGAACTCACTCATGCCACTGACTCACCAGCTCGCCATGCACATAAAGCTCCATCGGGCGGGTGACATTCTCCGGTAATGGTGGCTCAGGGACGTGCTTCACGTGCAGCGCTTCACCTTCCTGCCTGACCAGCGTGCGCTCGGTCAGCATCAGGCTGATACTCACATCGACACTTTCGTCGTCGTTAATATCGGCAATATACGTGAAGCCTCTTTTTTCCCCCTCATCGGTGGTCATGATGTCGGGCTGATTTTCCCGCAGCCAGGCGTTGACCGGGACGATGAGGTAATCCAGGTCGCCGTGATAATCGGTGACCACGACATTCAGCGTGTACTGATTTTCAAACGACAGCGAGGCCGCAAGTGTGGAGGCGATTTTCCCGCTGTCGATAAAAATGCGCAGCATGTCGGGATTATTGCGCAGCACCGGTGCCGCGTCACAGAGGGCTTTGCGTAAACTGGCGGGCTTGAGCATCGAGTTTGTCCTGGCAATGTTTTGTGGTTTCAGTCTGGGCGGCACAGCTGACCAGTGCCGCCTCAAGCTGGCGAATGTCCGCGCTTAAATCACCGTTAGTGTGCGGGCTGCTTGCCGGTATCGGACACCGCGCCACTTTCGGACAGCCACTGTAAATAATCAGCGGTGGTGGTGAAGGCGGGGCGGGTGTGCAGCCGGATAATGTCATCAGGCAAATCAGACTCATACCAGTCACGCAGTGCTTTATTTTCATTAAGTAACCTCGTCACGGTGTTGCCACGGTTCGCCGCAAGCCGGTTTGCGGTGGCGAGCTGGTTGCGTAAATCGACCTGCGCCTGTTCATTCCGCTGCCTGAGTTTTGCAGCAACATCGAGCTGATTGCGCAGCATGGTTATCTGGGTTTTCTGCTCACCGGCGACACGGTTTGCCTTTTCAAACGAGCAGGTCAGCGTGTTGTTTTCGCGCTTCATCCACATCAGACCGGCGACGGCCAGCAACAGCAAAATCATCAGTGTTTTCATTCCATCCCCCTGAGACAGTAAGCCCGCTCACGTGCGCGGCGGTTTTCCAGTCCGGTATTTTTCTTCCCGTTGACATACACCCAGCGCGGGAACTGGTTGCACGCCTGCGCCCATTGCTGGCGTTTGATAAACGAAACCAGCGTCGAGCGGCAGGCCGCGCCGGTGCCGATGTTAAAAGCAAAACTCACCACTGCGTCATACACCGGCTGCGGCATATCGACAGGCACACAGACGGCGAGGCGGCGCTCGACATTCAGCACGTCGCTGACCAGGTTCTGCGCGGCCTGTCGCTCGGTAATATCGCCTTTTGGCGTAACGCCTGCGGTGTGACCGATGCCTGACGTCCAGACACCGGCGCTGCACTGGTACGGCTTCAGGCGACACCCTTCGAGGTCGGCAATCAGTGCCAGCCCGTCGGGTGAGGTTTTCAGTAAAGAGAAATCCGGCAGCAGAATGGCAAGCGCCAGCACAGCCGCGACACTGCAACGTTTAACGATTGATGCCACGCACCACCTCCTCATTCAGCCCCATTGCGCGCAGATAGCGGAAGGTCTGGCGGCGATACCAGAAATTCACCAGCGCGGTGAAAATCGCGCAGCCTCCGCCGACATACAGCGCCAGTTTTTCCGGCGTCTGCGTACCGAAATACGCCAGTGCCACCGACAGCCAGTAAGTGACAAACGTGGTGATTTTTTCCATAGTCAGTCCCATAAATTCAGGGTCTCCGTGACCGGTGAGGAATCGACATCCGGCAGTTCAACGGCGGTGCCGTGTGGCAGCTCCTCACCGAGTTCTGCAAGACCGGGATTTGCCAGCAACACCGCTTCGACCACACCCTCGGTGCGCCGGTAATGGCGCGCACACAGTGCGTCGAGCGTGTCACCCTGTAGAGCCGTCACCCGCATCAGATTTGCCCGATGATGCAGCGGGATTTATCCTGGAGGCGCGACACCGCCCAGCGCATATCCCGCCACATCTCATCAATGGTGCTCTCGATGCTGTCGGCTTTTTTATCCCCTTTAGCACTCGCATCCACACCGCGATAGTTCTCATACAGCTTGGCGGTGGTCATCGCGGTCACGGCTTGCAGATAGTAAAAACACCGCACACTTTCACCATCAATCGCGTCAGCCGGTATGGCAGCCAGGCTGTCATACCCGAGTGCCATCTGATCACGGCGGTAGTCGCGTAACTCGGCGTTGGTTTCCGCCATCCCGTCAATAATCGCCGCACGCAGCCGCACCGGTGTGATGGTGTGCTCAAGGCGCAGCAGCTCGCGGATGCGCAGCGGCTCAACGTCGGGGAAAAAATCCGTATTTCTAATGGCCGCTTCCGCGACCGGGCGCGGGGGAATAACCACCCCAGCCTGCTGGGTTTCAGGCTTGCTGATAATCACTGTCGTCATGACAACCTCAAAATAGGTGGACGGTGGACGCGGTATCGATGAGGAATAAATCCAGTCTCAACCGACGTGCCGTCCGGCGCGGGGCGCATTCTTAAGCGGTGGTGTTAGCCACTTTGCGGGGGCGACCGCGTTTGCCTGGTGTGGTCGCAGGTTTACGCGCTCGCGGTTTTGTCTTTGGTTTTTTCACGGTGACGGGCTTTGGTTTCAGCGCGCTTTCGAGGCGCTCAATGTCCTTTTTCACCCCCGCCTGTGCATCGAGCTGCATCGCCCTTCTGAGATGGGTGATCGCCTCCACCTGCTGACCGAGGTCACGCTGTACCAGCCCGGTGATTTTGTGCAGCCTGCCGCGCACCTTGTCGGGCATATCGGCGGCGCTGGTCAGCGTCTGGGTTGCCAGCAGCAGACCGACATCCACCGGCTCACCGGCGGCGTGCGCACGCATGGCCGCCAGTGCCACATCCTCGGCGAGCACATACGGTGTGGTGCGTTTGTGCTGGGCTGGCATGGTCAACCCGTACTGCATCGCATAGCGGCCAATCTCCAGCGCACCGGCAATATCACCGGCATCGAGCTTCCATAGCATGACAGTCATCACGATGTCATCCTGCGCGCCTTTGCCTTCGGCCAGTACACCGGCGACCCACGGCGCATAGGACGGCAACAGCGCGCGCTTTTTGTCGGCCTTGCGCTCGATGGAATGAATGGTTTTTAACGTGCGCTGGTCTGCGGCCAGTTTGACCAGCATCTGCTCATAAGCATTTGCATGGCGCAGCGGGTTATCGTCCCGCTGCGCGGTCACAATGGCCGAGACCCGCATCATGTGACGTGCGGCGGGACTCGTCATGGTTTATGCCTCCGTTGCCGGTTCATCTTTCGGCGGCGCAGGGAACTCACCGAGCTGGATGTTTTCAACCAGGCAACCGGCGGCGTAATCCTCGATCACGTAATCAATGTTCATGGATTCGTAGTTTTCGATACGGTCGAGCTTGCCGTTCTCATCAATGATGCGGCGATGACTGTCATCCATGTAGTAAATCGACAGGTTCTCGAGGGTGGTCACCATCAGACCATTCGCCGGGAAGAACGGCACGCGTACGGCTGGCAGGTTGCCGATACGTTTCTGGCTGACAATCACGTCCGCCGCCATCGCTTCGGTGTTGGCCTGCTCCTGGTTCACAATCGGGAAATATTTGTCGGCCAGTAACTGACGGCCACAGATGACCACCAAATCCGGGTCTTCCTGATACCACGGCGCAATCATGGTATTGGTGGCATCCATCACCAGCGCATCGAGGTTGGCGTAATCGCCGTGTTTACCCACGCGGATCACATCCGAAACTGTGCCATCTTCAGCGGTATGTTTGTTCATCACGCGCGCTGGCGCTTCGTTGCGGTATTTCTGCAACCAGCCGACCGCCACGTCCTGCAACAGCGGATTTTTGCTGCGGTCAGACGTCGGCGCACGCTTAATGCCGTTGAAACCGGCCATCATTAAATCAAGCGACTGACGTTTGATAATGGCGTTACGAATACGCAACTGGAAGTCCTGGAAACGCGCCCATAAATCGAGGGTACGAAAACGAATATGGAAATCGAAATTGACCTGATCACATTCGTATTTATTGGACTCCAGCGCGGTGAAATCTTCGGTTTTGCGTTCATCACCACTGGCGGTATCGGCGGTGCTGGCAATCGAGCCGGAGACACCGACACCGATTTTTTCACCCTTCATTTCCGCGACCGGCACCATGTTGATGCGGGTCAAAAAGTCGGATGACTCCTGCATGGTGTTCATCAGCGTTTGCGTGACGGACGGGTCAACGCTGAATTTTTTGGTCATGTCGCCGGTGTCGACGTTGTTGAGCTTCGCCACCTGGGTGAGATAGGCGTTAAATTTAAAGCGGGTTTGTGGGCGCATTGTTTTTCCTGATTAATGAGGTTGTTCGGGGTTAACAGTTGGTCAACACAGAGTCGCCATTGCCGCCGCTTGCCGGTTCGCGACGACGTTGCGTAAAGCTCTCGGTGTTATCGAGTGAGGTTTCCAGCGTGGAGAGTTCGCCTTTCAGGGTGTTGAATGACAGCTCCATCGCATTCAGGCGTTGCTCAGTGGCGTCGTGGTTGGCCTGCACCTGCTCAGTAACTACCGTCACCGCTTCGTGCACATCGTTAAAACGCGCATCGTCATCAGCCTGTTTACGGCTGAAAATGCCTTTCACGGTGTCGGTCAGTTTGGTGAACAGGGTGTCGGGCTGGTCTTCAAATTCCAGCTCGGCCAGTGTGGCAACCGAGAACAAATCCTCCGGACGTTCCTTGCGACCAGAAAGCGGATTGGTTTTGGCACGCGAGCAGAATTCCAGATATTCAGTGCCGAGGCTTGCCGGGTCGTCGGTGACAGCCAGGCCAATCAGATAGCACTTGCCGGAGTTGGAGAAATTCGGGCGGATCTCCATCGAGGTGTAAACCTTCTGGCCTTTGCCGACCATTTCCACCAGATTCGCCAGCGGGGTGATGCGGGCGAACAGCGCGAGCTTGCCGTTGAGCGCGGAATCATCGTCGATGGTCTCGGCTTTCAGCTCGGTGACATCGCCGTAACGGCAAAACGGGCTGTCAGGTAACACACTGGTGATGTGCTCGAGATTGATGCGTGCGCCGTAGACACGCGGGTCGAATGAATCGGCCATTTCCTGAATATCGGTGCCGCTGATCACGCGACCGTCGCAGGTGTCACCTTCGACGCCGATGCGGAACCATTTAGAAACTTTCTTTGCCATGTTCAGGAGTCCTGAGTGTGGGGTGATTGGGTCAGGCTTAGTTTCCTGACTCTGCACCCGGCCTGCCATTCATCCCGGATGGCTTACCCCTGACACAACAGCACCTTAGCGCGCATCGCACCCCGCTTCAGTAGCCTTGCCTCTGTCGAATAACGCGAGGCAAACATGACCATCACCACCGATACCTCCATTCTTAAAGATCCACGACGACAGGCGTCACTGCTCTACTGGCAGGGGTTTTCCGTGCCACAGATTGCCGAAATGCTCGGACAGAAACGCCCGACAGTGCAGAGCTGGAAACAGCGCGACGGCTGGGACGGCATCGCGCCGATCACCCGAGTCGAAAACAGCCTCGAAGCACGATTAATTCAGCTGATTACCAAGCCGAAAAAAGACGGCGGCGACTTCAAAGAAATCGACCTGTTAGGCCGACAGATTGAGCGGCTGGCGCGGGTGAATCGCTATAACCAGACCGGCAGTGAGGCCGATTTAAATCCCAACGTGGCGAACCGCAATAAGGGCGAGCGTAAGAAGCCGAAAAAGAACTACTTCAGCGACGAGGCTATCGAAAAGCTTGAGGAGATTTTCTTTGCCGAATCCTTTGAATATCAGCTCGGCTGGCATCAGGCGGGGCTGCAACACCGTATCCGCAATATCCTTAAATCCCGCCAGATTGGCGCGACGTTTTATTTCTCACGTGAGTCACTGCTGCGCGCGCTGAAAACCGGCCATAACCAGATTTTCCTCTCAGCATCCAAGACGCAGGCGTATGTGTTCCGCGAGTACATCATCCAGTTTGCGCGCCTGGTCGATGTCGACCTGACCGGTGACCCGATTGTCATTGGCAACAACGGGGCAAAACTGATTTTCCTCGGCACCAATTCCAACACCGCACAGAGCCATAACGGTGACCTGCTGGTCGATGAGATTTTCTGGATACCCAACTTTCAGAAGCTGCGCAAAGTGGCATCGGGAATGGCATCACAACAGCACCTGCGCTCGACCTATTTCTCGACCCCGTCGACGCTGGCGCATGGTGCGTACCCGTTCTGGTCAGGCGAGCTGTTTAACAAAGGCCGGTCGGATAAAAGCGAGTGTGTTGACCTTGATATCAGCCACACGGCGTTAAAAAACGGCATGGCCTGCGCCGATGGTCAGTGGCGGCAGATTGTCACCATCGAGGATGCGCTCGACGGTGGCTGCGACCTGTTTAACCTCGACACGCTGAAGCGCGAAAACAGCGCCGAGGATTTCCGCAATTTGTTCATGTGTGAATTTGTCGACGACAAAGCGTCGGTGTTTCCGTTCGAGGAGCTGCAACGCTGCATGGTCGACAGCATGGAAGCCTGGGCGGATGACTGGCAGCCGTTCGCCACGCGTCCGTTTGGTTATCGCCCGGTGTGGATTGGTTACGATCCTTCACACACCGGCGACAGTGCCGGATGTGTGGTGCTGGCTCCGCCAGTGGTTGCCGGTGGCAAATTCAGGATTCTGGAGCGCCACCAGTGGAAGGGGATGGACTTTGCCACCCAGGCCGAATCCATCAAAAAGCTGACAGAAAAATACCACGTCGAATATATCGGCATCGATGCGACCGGCATCGGTCAGGGTGTTTACCAGCTCGTCAGAGCCTTCTACCCGGCAGCGCGTGAAATCCGCTACAGCCCCGAGGTGAAAACCGCGATGGTGCTCAAAGCCAAAGACACGATTGCGCGCGGATGCCTGGAGTACGACGTGAGTTACACCGATATCACCGCCTCGTTTATGGCTATCCGTAAAACCATGACCAGCAGCGGGCGCAGTGCCACCTATGACGCCAGCCGCAGTGAAGAAGCCAGCCACGCCGATGTCGCGTGGGCAACCATGCACGCGCTGTTAAATGAGCCACTCACCGCCGGTAGTGGCCACGCATCCACCTCAATTCTGGAGTTCAACTGATGGCGAAGAAACGCAAACATCACGCAGCAAAAAATACCATCACACCACCGGCTGCTGCACCGAAAAAAATGGAAGCCTTTACCTTTGGTGAGCCGTCGCCGGTGCTCGATCGCCGTGACATTCTGGATTACACCGAGTGCGTCGGTAACGGGAAATGGTTTGAGCCACCGGTGAGTTTTACCGGTCTTGCCAAAACGCTGCGCGCTGCCGTTCACCACAGCTCGCCGATTTACGTAAAGCGCAATATTCTGGCCTCAACCTTTATCCCGCACCCGCTGTTATCACAGCAGGATTTCAGCCGCTTTGCGCTGGATTTTCTGGTGTTCGGCAATGCGTTTCTGGAAAAGCGCATGAGTGTTACCGGCAAGCTGTTACGGCTGGAAACCTCACCGGCCAAATATACCCGCAAGGGTACCGGCGAGGATGCGTACTGGTTTGTGCAGTCGTTTGTCACCCCGCATGAGTTCGCGCCTAGCTCCGTGTTCCACCTGCTGGAGCCGGATATCAACCAGGAGCTTTACGGCCTGCCGGAATACCTCAGCGCACTTAACTCGGCCTGGCTGAATGAATCGGCAACGCTTTTCCGTCGCAAGTATTACCAGAACGGCGCGCACGCCGGTTACATCATGTATGTGACGGACGCCGCGCAGAGCAGCACGGATGTGGAATCCCTGCGCGAAGCGATGCGCAGCTCAAAAGGATTAGGCAATTTTAAAAACCTGTTTTTCTACGCACCCAACGGCAAACCGGACGGGATTAAAATCGTGCCGCTCAGTGAAGTGGCGACCAAAGACGATTTCTTTAACATCAAGAAAGCCAGTGCCGAGGACTTAATGAGCGCACACCGCGTACCGCCACAGATGATGGGTGTCATCCCCAACAATACCGGTGGTTTCGGTGACGTAGTGAAGGCCGCACAGGTGTTTGTGCGTAACGAGCTGACGCCGCTGCAGGAGAGAATTAAAGAGGTAAACGAATGGATTGGTGCCGAGGTGATCCGCTTTAAACCTTACGAGCTGACACCCGCCGAATAACTTCCGATTGCAGCCGCTGATATAGCGGCTCTTTTGCACCCTCGCCTCACGCCCTCAGACGCGCTACACGGTGCGTACACCGCCAACCACACCCAAGCGAAACGGCACACCCAAAAACGCCATCACGATGTGCTCAGGCGCAAATTAAATAAAATAAATACCACGCCAGCGCGCAATGCTATCCCCGCCACGCCTGCCCGCTTAATGTGTCGATTTTAATGCAGGTGCATGACCACTCGACATCCACGCCAGCTCTGGCGGCGCGCGGCCAGAACAGGCAAACATGACGCATGCAAAACCATGCATCTGATGCATGCACAGCTAAAAAACGGGGAAATCGAAGAAAGTTGGTATAAAAAACGGGGTCTATTCGCAAACAAATTTAAAAGTCAGCTCTGAGCGAACAACGGACGTTAGGCTCACACGGACATAATCAGTTTGTCGGAAGAACTCTAAATGTGAATAGTTCAGTTTGGCAGAATGCTTACTGTTTCACTTGAGGTCTGCTATTTTTAATTCCTTTAAACAACAGTCAGGTATGAGAAATGATCGTCAGAACATGGCATGGTTGTGTTCCGCTAAAACACGCAGAGGGTTTTGCTAAGCATCTTGAGAACACAGGTGTGGAGCATTCAAGAAGTGTAGAGGGAAACAAAGGCGCATTCGTGAGAAGGGAAACACAGGGCGGTTGGGAGCATTTTTTCCTTGCCACCTACTGGCAGGATCTGGGGGCGGTAAAGGCCTTCGCGGGTGAAAATTATCATGTGGCAGTGACATACCATGATGACGAGGAGTTTGAATTGCTTTCCGATCCCTACGTTTTCCAACATGAGGTAGAAACTACTTCACCGCTCTAGCTGTTTCTTCGGGTGACGCTGCCTGTCACCGGATTGCACATCACATTCCTTCTGCTCACCTTCGGATAAACTACTGGATGTCATGTCCGCCTCACGTCCTGAGACATCCAGCAACCGCGCCTTCGGACTGCATAGAGCGAGAAGCGGACTTAGCCGCTATCAAGAAGCCCATAGCCGTGTCATCCCTGCCGGGTTGGTCACTATTGTGGAAGCGTCCTGAGCACGCGCGGCCTGCCCCGCTCCCGCCAGAGCCGTATCTTCGGTACCTATCTCGTAAAAATAGAGCGCGCTCGCATGAGTTGTCTGCGAGAAAAACAGACCGAGACACATCAGCATCGGTTTTTTCATTTGCCACCTGATTATTATTGTCATTATTGAAATAGTTAATGCTAATAACAGCGTAGATTACGCCATTCAAATATCCACAGTTACGATGTTCAGCCCTGCAATATCGATTACATAGCTGAAGCGATCAAATAACCACTAGCCCTGTTTCCCGCTCGTTAGCGAAGAGGCATTCATCGCCAGGCAAACCGCATATTTACATCCAGCTTTAACGTGTTATTTCACTCTTTGCGGAAATATCAAATGTAAAATCTCAAATCTAAACTACTATTTTCAATAACATTCCCAGCCCCGGAGGTTGCAATTTTATGAAAAAGGTACTTTGCCTGAGTATGCTGGCTTTGTGTGTCAGTAATGCATGGGCTGCGGACGCTATCAGTCTTGATAAGGTCCGCGAACTCGAAACGACGCTTGTCGGGAAAAAGGATGTCAGTGTCACCCCTGAAAACTATGCTTTTGCCGAACTCGACGTGGCGATGAACGAAGAAGTGAAACATGGTGCAACGAATAAGTTTTATCACCACCGTATGCCAATGGAGATAGATAAGCAGCCTGCGGTATTAATGAACCGCGATACTCTCTATTCTTTTGCCATTATTGATGCTTCTCATGGTGCGACAGTTCACGTTCCCGAAGGGGATGGTCGTTATATTTCTCTGCACGTGATGGATCATGATCACACCACTGAACATGTGTATTACGGCGCAGGTGATTACAAAATTGACCCTGACAAAGCGACTCATTTCCTGGTTCTGAATATTCGCACTCAGGTGAATCCAAACGATCCGGCTGACATCCAGAAAGCACATGTCATTCAGGATGAATATAAGGTCACCTTCCCGGACGGCTACACGCCAAAAGCGTTCAAGATGATTGACTGGAACACAGATGAGCTGAAAAAACTTCAGGCCCATTATCGCCAGCTCGCAGATAAACGTGGCGTCAGTAAAACGTCCGGCCCACGTGGTGATTATCCGCAAGAGGATGTGAATATCGGTGCGGCAGTGGCCACGGGATTACTGCCTGACAAAGATGCCTGGTACTCATTTAATACCTATAAGGTGGATAAAAATACCTGCTATACCGCGACCTATCAGGTTCCGGGAATGGCAAAACCCGATCTCGGTTTTTATTCCCTGACGATTTACGGTGATGACCTGTACCTGCATAACGAAAAAGGGTCCAGTCTTTCTAACAAAGAACTGAAACTCGACTCGGGCGGAAAAACGTTCACCATGCATTATGGTACTGAGCAAACCTGCGGAAAAGACGCGCAAAATTTGCTTATTGCGCCAACGGATAACTGGACACTGGCTTTACGTGTTTATTTCCCAACCCAGGATATTCAGGACAATAAATATAAACTTCCTGAACCAAAGCCGGTGAAGTAATTCATTCCCAGGAGGAAGGCTGAGCATTCAGTCTTCCCCGTACCCTGAAGAAGATATCTATGAAAACAACATTACGCGCTTTAGCAATCGCTGTCGCCATGCTAACCAGTTCTGCAGTACTTGCCGTCGATACTGGTGTACAGGCTGACGGACAAGTCACGGCCCAGAACCCTTCGTTCGCCGCGACCAACGGTGTCAAGGTCACTATGGATAATCTTATCCGAGCCGAAACAGCCAAATATTTCGCCGCAGAGACATTAACGTCAGGGGGAAATAAATTCCGCCATGAACGTAAGGGTATTGATCTAAAAAATCAGACGGTTATCCGCTCAAATTTCGATTTGATTTATTCGTACGGTGTTTTCGATACCAAAGATGGATTAACAGTTTCAGTTCCTGCTTACGATCTTTATCAGAGTGTACATATTTTCGATGAGGATCATTTCACTATCGCCGTGGTTTATCCGGGGCAAACCGTCACCGTTAAACAGTCGGACTTAACACACGGTCGTTTTGTTTATCTCTTCATGCGCACTCAGCCCAGGAGTCTGGACGAAAAAGGAATAGCAGAACTGAATAACCGACAGGATATGGTGAAAGTAAGTTTTGGGGGCACGCCTGAACCCTATAAAAGTGACGTGAAATACGATGTTGATTCCTTCAACAAACTGCGTGCTGAAATTGTTCGCCGTGGTCCGAAAGAAGCGGTGATTTATAAAGGTTTTGTCTCTAAAGGGGATAAAATTATCACTCCACAATACCAGTTAGTGAATATTGGCGGTTGGGGTGGGCTACCGGCAAAACACGCTTTTTACTGGGTAGTGGCTCCGGCTGATGAAGACGCGAAGAATGCACAATGTAGCTCGACCACCATACGTCCTCTTCCCGTTCAGTATGACAAAAATGGTTACTGGTCCTTGACGGTTTACAATGCTGAAGGCTGGGTTAAATCTGACCCATTTGTGATTAATTCACATCATGCCAAAGCGAATAAAGATGGCAGCTACACGCTTCATTTCAACTGTGGCGACAAGGCGATTAACAATTTCCAGACTACGAAGAACTGGAACGCATTAATGCGTGCCTACTTGCCAAATTCTGTTGACGATATTCTTAAATTCTCCAAAGACATGCAGGAGAATCATCCTGTCATTAGTCAGAAATAACCTGCTATTAAGAGAAGTATCGTCAGGTCGACGGTATTTCTCTCCCTCAGGTTAGACCGCCGATAATTATTTATTACCGTGGTGAGGCATAGTCCGTGAATCTAACAAAACTACTTTTTGCACTTTCTCTGCCATTGGTCGCACATGCTGCTGAAGAACACGCACCGGATGCCGCACAGGCAAATAACCCTCTGGCAAATATGACTGCATTCAATATGCAGAACTACTATATCGGCGATATCAGCGGGACGGACAAAGATGCCAACCAGTTCTGGTTTCGTTACGCACAGCCTTTTTCTCTGGGAGAAAGCAACTGGTTGTTACGTGCTTCTCTTCCCGTTAACACCTATCCTTCTCCGCCTGACGGAGGGCATCAGACCGGGCTGGGTGATCTGAACCTTTTCACGGCGTATCTGATTGATACAGGCAATCCGGCCATCAGTTTTGGCTTCGGGCCTCAGCTTACTGCACCAACCGCGACGGAAAATTCTCTCGGCAGCGAAAAATGGTCAGCTGGGCTGGTTAACGTACTCTTCGATGCCAGTTCACCCAAAATTCAGTACGGTTATCTGGCGTCATGGCAGCACAGCTTTGCCGGGGAAGGGGATCGCAGTGACGTAAACCTGGGCGCATTCCAGCCCTTTGTCTTCTATCAACTGGGCGGCGGTACCTATCTGAGATCTGCACCTATCTGGAACTATAACTTCCAGAATGACAGTTACGGCATCCCTCTGGGGCTGGGCGTGGGGCAGGTCATAAAACAGGGCAAGACGGTTTATAACTTCTTCATTGAGCCACAAGGCTCCGTTGCCGATCGCGGACCCGGGCAACCACGCTGGCAAGTTTTTGCCGGTCTGAACCTTCAGTTCAATTGACACGAAAGCGTATTACTCACTTATACCAGAGGTCATAATGATAAAAGTAAATGCCATACTGATGACGACATTGATAATGGGCTCTTCAGCATACGCTGCTCAAACAGTTACCCCAGAAAACTATGCCCGTGCCGAAGTTGACCTTTCTTATCAAAACGTGGTTAACGACGTTGGCAGCAATAAATTCCGTCATGATCGCACACTGATGCCGCTGGATAAGCAACCTGCAGTGACCATGAACCGCGACACAATTTACTCCTTTGGCGTCTACTATGTTCCGAATGGCACGACGGTAACGTTGCCAAAATCAAAAGATGGCCGCTACCAGTCGGCAATGATCATGCAGAATGATGACTTCACCGATCAGGTCTTTTATGGCCCGGGTACTTTTGAGATAAAATCAAAAACCGAGTTTGCGGCAATCGTGGTGCGCACTCAGGTGAATCCAGGCGATCCGCAGGATATTGACTATGTCCATAAGTTACAGGATGAAATAACCGTTAAATGGCCTGCAGGTACCAAAGTTAAGTCTTATACGCCTGTAGACTGGGATAAAGACAGCCTGATGACGTTGCGTAAACAGTACCAGGCTGAGGCTGCGAAATTACCTAACTTCAATGACACCGCAGGTGCACGGGGTAAAATTGACCCGAAAATGCTGCGTCTTAGCGCCTCTGTCGCGCTCGGTTTGCTTCCCGCAGAAGACGCAGTTTACCTCTATCGTGATTTTGGTCTGAGCGGGGATAAATGCTACAAAGCTACCTACAGCAAACCAGATTTCAATGAAGGTGGTTTCTTCTCCTTCACGATGTATGGTGCGGATAAATACCTGCACGATGAGAATTCTATTCTGAATAACCGCACCATTAAATTCGATCCGGATGGCAAATTCACTATTTACTATGGTCCTAAAAAGGTCTGCGGTACGCAGAAAAACTGGCTACCCACTCCTGGAGATAACTGGTATCTGGGAATGCGTATTTATCGCCCTGGGGAGTCTGTCATTAATGGTTCTTATACCGTACCGACACCTGTCGAAGTGAAATAAGATTGTGAACGCGGGCCAGGTAAAACTGGCCTTTGTGTATTCCCGATGTCTTTGCATCAGGTGTTTCTGTCGGAGTGACTCTTAACACTAAGCGCTCTTTCGGCGGCTGTGAGCGAAAAGCGGACACGCCAAGTATTAACACGAGCAGTAATACTCTTCAGTTGTCATATCGCTACGGCATGAAATCCCACAATTCATGGCCCAGTGTGTTTTAATACTGTTGGATTTCATCGTTCTAGGACAAGTTATGCTAATCATCTTCAGTGGTTTGCCTGGAAGCGGGAAAAGCACTATCGCTCAGGCTTTGACAAAGCAGTTAAATGCTCTTTACTTGCGAATCGACACGATTGAGCAGGCCATACTTAAAGCCGAAGAAGATGGCCGTGAAATGGGGCCTACTGGTTATTTTGTCGCTTACTCACTCGCCAGAGAAAACCTGCTATTAGGAGCAACAGTAATCACTGACTCAGTTAACCCACTGGCGTTAACCCGTGATGCCTATCGAGAAATAGCTTTATCGGCAAGAACCGATTTTTTAGAAATTGAGATCGTATGTTCCGATATGATTGAGCATCGTAAACGAGTGGAAACAAGGGTGTCACAAGTCGAGGGGTTAACCCTGCCAGATTGGAAATATGTTACCGATTTGACTTATGAACCATGGAACAGAGAACACCTCATTTTAGACTCGTACAGTTTATCCAGCGATGAATGTGTATCAAGGATCATCAAACTTCTTTCGCGATGACTTGGTCTTGAGAGGCTCCCCAACAATTATTATGGTGGGTAGTTAGCAATGTCCGCTCCTGGCACAAAGCTGCCTGTCAGATTAGGTTAAGCTCGTAGGCCGTAACAGAGTCAGACAAAATCTGAGCTAATACATATTACGGTACCCATGATTTTCCTATGTATGTAATCCCCATACAAACAATCCCATGCTATCAAACATGGGATCAAGGTTTGTACCATTTTCAGTAACTAACGCCAGCTCTCATCTTCCCAAACTTCCTGAAGTATATTATCCAGCGCTTCACGGTCAGAATCCTTATCAAACCCCACCAACTCTACGCCTGTCGTCGAACCTTTTTTGACTACGACATGCGTTGATGGGAAAACAGACTGTATTCGCCTGGTCAACTCGCCTTGGAAAGCATCTACAATCTGCTGGCCAATTTGTTGGTCTTTATCCAACGTGATGTTTACTCTTACCTCCCCCACTCGTTTTAATCTTTCTTCAAAGGGCGTAGGAGCAAAAACCACTGAAAAAGAGTCACTTTTTAATAAGTTCCCCCTCGCAATTTCAGCAATTAAATTCAAGGCAATTTCACGGTCTCTTTCCTGACAAGCGCCTTCAGCCGTTAAACGCGCAATCATTTCGACCCGCTCAATCATAACGTGCTCATTCAACTCTCTATCCACACATCCTCCATCGCGAGATACTGTATATAAACACAGTAACATAAATTAACTGAATGTGCGAAATGAAATCATCAAGAAATACATTGTATGTGCATGATAAAGATGAATATTAATGGCACTTTTTCATGGCTGACTCTGCTAAATACGTTACACGGCTTACGATTTCCTGAGCTTTAGCATGATATTTCCTGGCCTTTGCATGTTGGGATGGAGCAGCGGAAAAGATTTCTCCAGCGGCCGAACCTTTCAGCCATTTACCATCAAAGCTACTGCGACCACCGGCAATCAGGTGCAACGCTTCGCCCCGGCTAATGGTAACGCCAGTGGTCAAATGTATCTCGCTGACCGTTTTTTCTATCACACCGTTCTGCTCATCCAGTCCGTGAATAAATTTTCTTCCGGTAGGCGATTTGGGCTTCCTTATTCGGTTCGTCAACTCTCGTTTTTCACGCCGACTAAGTGGATTTAATAAATCCAACTCCGGTAGGTCGCTTTCGCTTCCCGTACAGTTATTGACAGAACTCCGAGAGGGCGAAGGTTCGCCCTTAACGTCAACGGCCAAATCAACAGCACGTTTCGGGACAATCTTCCACTGCGTGAGTCGGGTTAAAATCGGAGCATCAGAACCTATGGCGGCATCATAGACACCACGAATCAAGACGGTTTCCTCTCCGTACTGGTTCAGGTCGTCGCGTGCCTCATAAAGTGTACGCACCTGTAAATCGTCGCGGCGCACAAACGGGCCGCCCTGCGCATTAACATAGCCAGCCCAATCACCGGCGTCAGCTGCATCATGCACGGCAGCAAATTCAACGCTCAAGCCATGAGCCGCATTGGTATCAGCCATGCGGCGTAATTCACGATAAACCGTAACCGGCGCACCGCCGAGAAATTGAAATTGACGGATATGCCAGCGCGCCGCCCAGGCCGAAACGGCGGGAGCTGTTTCTTTCAGCAACTCGCCGCTTTCGTCATCTTTTTCATTGTCGAGTGCATAGCCATCAATGTTTTTAGAAATGTATTTAGCGATATAGCCTGTAGCGCTACCTTTCTCCGGATCTATTGCCTCGGCATGGAAACGCGCCTTTCTGGCCTTTTCACTTTTCAGCTCGGTAAAGTCTTCTTTCCAGGCATAATCACGAATAATACAGCGAACGCGCTCCACATCTTCCGGCAGCATGAACATGAGCATATGCCAGTGCGGTGTCGCATCGTGGTGAGGTTCGGCGACACGTATCCCGAAGATACGAATTTCTTCGCGGTGTAGTTTGGCGCGGATACGCGCCCACAAATCGGTTAAATAACACTGAGTGTCAGCAGGGCTGGCACCCCTCCATTTAGCGTTACGGTAGCCAGCTTTTGTTGTGGCGTGATATTTTGATGGTGCTGTGATTGTGTAGAACTCGCCGACGTAGCCAAGCTCATTGCAGATATTTTCAAACCCTCGGATGCGGGTCATCAGTTCACAACGACGGATGGCGGGGTTAGCAACAGAACCATCATATTTTTCAATCAGGCTGATGCGATTGCCGTCCTCGTCCTCAAGCTCTAGCCCTTTAAGAAACTCGCGCGTGCGACGCTTTTGCTCTCGCCAGTCTGTGACACAGTTTTTACTTGCGTAAACCTGCTTAATCTTGCTCACAGTCCCAACCGCAATTTGCAGGTGCTCACGCCATGATGAAGCGACACGACGAAGGCGGCTACGCCACCACGTCTCTGTAAACATGCGGATAACCGCCGGGGCAATATCATCCTGATCCACATACTTCTTTGCTACTCGCTCCCAATGCGGAGGGGTGACATTGAACTGCAATGCAATTAAGCCTGCCTGGTTATACCAGGTATAAAGAGTTTTTAGCTCACCAAAACCCGAGTCATTAATATTTGCCAGCTCAGAGCGGGTAAAGTTCGCGATATCAGCGGCCAATAAATCAATGTCAGCTCGGGACATGTCCGGCAGGCAATTATATCGGCCAATCATATTGATTAGCCGTAAATCCATATATTCATGTATTTCGGTATCAATGCGGCAGCCAGCAATCCCGGTGTTAACACCAGCACTAACACCAGCAACATGATATTTGCTTGTAACAAGCTCAATGCGCGACAATACCTTTTTGCAAAAGCTAATTAAAAAAGCATTGGCTCGCCGATTCCCCTGCTCCCGCTCAATCATTTCCACAGTGCGATAAACATCGAAACGAATACTTTTAGGAAGACGAGAAATAGCTTTTCTTGCATGCAGCAAAGCTGCGAACATACGGTCGCGGCGGTGTTGTTGCTCATATGTTAGGTATGGGCTGGCTATTGCTGACCGTGGAGCATTCCAAGGATAAGCATAATTTACCGTGGTGCTAGGCGTCAGCATAATTGCCTTTTATGGCCTCGCTACATAAGCGCCCTACACGCTCAATCTCTGCCGCCATAACATGAAGAGAAGAGATATCAGAACCTTGAATATGATGATGAACCAGACCAGAAATGAGCTGGTTCAGCTTCGGGTAATAACCGATAGTATCGAGCCATTCCTCACCGGCTTTTTTTCCTGACTTTACGACCTTCTTCTCATTCAGAATGAATTGATATTGGTCGCTGGTAATCACCCATTTGTCGCCAATTTCGATACGAATGCTCATTTAAACACCTCTGTAATGCTTTGATTTGAGTTCTACAATTTGTTGGCATGTCACGCATAAGCCCACGCCCGGAATTGCAATGCGGCGAGCTTCTGGGATTGGTGCGTCACATTCTTCGCAGAGGAAACGAGAAGGCAAAGCGATACGGCTACATGCATTTTTGATATGTCGATCGCGGTCTTCTTGCTCACGTTGTTGCGCTAAATCCATTGAGTCGGCCATTAGTACAGCTCCATTGCTTGATGGCGATATGTCTCGCTTTCCTGAAAAAGCAAATCCAGCACTTCATTTATCTCAAGCTTATTGGCTCTAATGTGGTTCGCTAAATTCAGAATTCGAGAGGCCATTACCTCAGCTCTGGCGCGTCGCTCCTCACTTTTTGCGTCTGCGAGTAGCTGCTTAAGCTTGGATACTTCATTTTTTCTTGCGTTACTGCTTTCGGTATTACGCATATCTCTTTCTCCTAAATTGGGGCATAAGAATGCCCGGCGGGTTTACGCCTAATGTTCTGGAATGGATTAATTACTCAGCTAAATAGCAGTCGTGTTTTGAAAATCTTGCCGGGAGTAAACTTCCCCAGCGGGTAATTTCATTCATTGAACGGATAATCAACAAACGTCGCGCTTGGTCGAAAAACTCAAACGGCTTGCCGATTTCATCAGGTTTGAATGAGGACGGCTCCAGGCGGTTAGCCAGGGTCAGAACAACAAATTTAAAGTTGTTATCGAGCTTATTAAAATTGCGCAGCGCCGTGTTGTTGGTCGCTTTTAATTGCAGACGAAAACGCGCGAGACATTCATCACCGCTCATTTTTAACGGAGCATCAATCCGCGCATGTATCAGATACACATTGTTAAACGCCGTTTGCGGTGCCTTTACGGATTCAGCCAGAGCAGCACTTTTCATTGAGTCCTCCAGCGCTTAATTAGTCTGGTAACGAGTGATGGCTTGCGAGTACGCAGCCCATTTAACAATGCAGACTGGTCGCGGCTCGGGTGCCAGCGGTGGTTGTTCTCACCCATAATCCAGCCGTGGCCATAACTCATGGACGGGCTTTGGCGTTTCAGTAATGAAGCGAATGACGGTTCCATATGCATCACCTCAAATCAGGCCAAACGATGCGCCGATACCGCTCATGGTATCGACCACGCTCGACATTGCGGGGTTGGCCTGGAGTCGTGCCTGTAATGCCAACGCAGAGAGTGACAACATCCGAATACCAGCGTTAACACTCTCAATCATGTTGTACTTATGCTCGGGAGTAAGGCGTTCAGTGGATGCTGCACCATTCGCCAGTTCCCCTAATTCACTCATGGCTCGCATGACATAGTGCTGTAATTTATCTTTCGCTAACTCGTTAACTGGCACACATGGCAGGCAGTGAATTTGAGCCAGGAACCCATCAACAAGAATTGAGTCTTCCGTCAGGTCGGTAAGCAGCCATAACTCAGGCGGGGTAAATTGGTGAGGTTGATCCGGGTTTAGCTTGTTGCGTAACGTCTGCACATTCATGCCAGCTCGCTCTGCCAGTTTCGCCATATTGTGACGCAGAGCGAAAGCCCGGCACGCTTCGTCATAATGTGGATGTTTGGAAACCTGAAAATCAAACATGTCTCATCCTTATAATTCACATAAAGTGAATTAAGCGCCTATGACGAGTTGAAAACGAGAATGACCTAACGCTTTACGCAACTGATCTTCTTTCCAGCGAGCGTAATAGATGCGAATTGGGCCACCAGCTTTCTTGCAGCCCTTGCGGATTGTGCGTGGTTCGATTGGTACTTGTGGGTTATCGCCGGTAGTCCAACGATAAGCAGTACGTTCAGAAACACCTTCCAACTCTGCAAACTGTTGCAGGCTGACGATAGGTGCAGGCACTTTGATGATTGCGATTTCAGAAGCCATGTTGCATGATTCCCTATTTGCCAAAGATTGCAATTGATACGCCTGTTTTTGCCAACGTTCGCCATCAATTGCGTGGGTTTAGCCAAAATATATCTCCCAATTGAGAGATAGTAAATAGGTTTTATCGAAATGAGAATAGATTCTTTAGGATGGAGCAACGTAGAGGTCTTGGATCGAGTCTGCAAGGCGTATGGGTTTTCTCAGAAAACACAGTTAGCTAACCACTTTGATATAGCATCCAGTTCGCTATCGAATAGGTACACTCGAGGAGCCATCTCTTACGATTTCGCAGCACATTGTGCACTCGAAACCGGAGCTAATCTTCGCTGGTTATTGACTGGAGAAGGGCAGCAATTTGATGAATCAACTTCACCAAAAGAGAGTCAAAAACTTGACGTATTCACATTAAGTGAAGAAACACTTAAAAATGATGGAACTCTAAGTATTGACGGCCAGTTTTTCTCAAAACCCTTATCAAATGGAATAGCTGTTCGATTTGATGGAGAACTTCACTTTATCGACAAGTCAGCCTCGTTATCCGATGGTTTATGGTTGGTTGACATAGAAGGGGCAATCAGCGTCCGTGAGCTAACAAAGCTGCCAGGAAGAAAGCTGCACGTTGCTGGTGGTAAAGTTCCCTTCGAATGTGGACTTGATGATATACAAACATTAGGTCGTGTAGTGGGTGTATACAGCGAGGTTAATTAATGACTGTCCGTAAAAATCCCGCTGGAGGCTGGATTTGTGAACTCTATCCAAACGGAGCGAAAGGAAAACGCATAAGAAAGAAATTTGCCACCAAAGGCGAGGCGTTGGCCTTTGAACAATACACTGTACAAAACCCGTGGCAGGAAGAAAAAGAAGACAGACGCACGTTAAAAGATCTGGTTGATGCATGGTATAGCGCTCACGGCATTACTCTGAAAGACGGCCTTAAACGTCAGTTAGCAATGCACCACGCCTTTGAGTGTATGGGTGAACCGCTGGCACGCGATTTTGATGCGCAGATGTTTTCCCGCTACCGGGAAAAGCGGTTAAAAGGTGAGTATGCCCGTTCAAATAGAGTGAAAGAAGTATCGCCTCGCACTCTTAATCTTGAACTGGCCTACTTCCGGGCGGTATTCAATGAGTTAAATCGCCTCGGTGAATGGAAGGGTGAAAATCCGCTGAAAAACATGCGCCCTTTCCGCACAGAAGAAATGGAAATGGCCTGGCTAACTCACGATCAGATTGCACTACTGCTCGGGGAGTGCAAACGGCATGACCACCCTGATTTAGAAACAGTGGTCAAAATCTGTCTCGCCACTGGTGCTCGGTGGTCTGAGGCCGAGAGTCTCAGAAAAAGCCAGTTCGCGAAATACAAAATTACCTACACCAACACAAAGGGCAGAAAAAACCGAACCGTTCCTATTAGCAATGAGCTTTATGAATCATTACCTAATGATAGATCTGGTCGGCTCTTTAGTGATTGTTATGGCGCGTTCCGGTCAGCGCTGGAGAGAACAAACATCGAATTACCAGCCGGACAACTTACGCACGTTTTACGCCACACGTTTGCCAGCCACTTTATGATTAATGGCGGTAATATTCTTGTGCTTCAGAGAATATTAGGCCATACCGATATAAAAATGACAATGCGATACTCTCACTTCGCTCCAAATCATTTAGAAGATGCAGTAAAACTGAATCCTATTCATAACTATTAAAGGAGATTCCCGTGACACAAGCAGCTAAAGTTTACATTTCAGAAATATTATTCTCAAGCGGGCAAAAAATTTCATTTGAAGAAGATGAAAAAATAATAATTGTTGGCCCCAATAATAGTGGGAAATCACAAACCCTAAGAGAAATCATTGAAATAAGCTCTTCTGCGACAGTAAAAACTGGGCAGGTAATTAAAAAAATAAGCATGCACAAACAAGGTTCAATACAAGACTTGGAAAACCTACTAAAAAAGGGAGGTGCATTCATAAATAACAATTACATATATGGTGGTCAATCGATATATTACGGATGGCTATCCTCATGGGAGGATAAAGATCGGCTAACTAATATCTGTCCAATATTCATAAAGAATGTCACTGCAAATGATCGGTTAAGCATTTGTAATCAACAAAACAGTATTGCACCTGACGCACCTAAATCTCGGCCGCAACATTACCTCTATGAAAATAGTACATTAATGTCGCACATTAGCATGCTGTTCAAAAAAGCATTCAACAAAGACATCATGTTTAATTATCGAGGTGGCAGCGTTTTACCGATTCACGTAGGTAAGCTTCCCACTATTGATGGACTGGTAGATCGAGTCAGCGATGAATATGTAAATTTAGTAAGGCAAAATCCACTTCTTGATATGCAAGGCGATGGCGTAAAAAGTTATGCAGGGATTTTGTTTGAATGTGTAGTACAGAAACTCGATGTAACAATGATTGATGAGCCAGAAGCATTTCTTCATCCGCCTCAGATGAGAATGCTTGGAGACACATTATCCTCAGAAGTAGAAAAACAACTTTTTGTAGCCACTCATAGCAGCGATATATTAAGAGGTTTTTTAGAAGGTACAAAAGGGAACGTTAAAATCTTACGAATTCAACGTGAAGACGATACAAATGTTGTGCATATAATTGATAAAAAATCAGTTGAGCAATTATGGTCAAAACCAGTTCTTAGATATTCGAATGCATTGGATTCATTATTCCATGAGCAAGTGATAATATGCGAGGATGACAGTGACTGCCGGTTATTTAACTTCGTCGCAGATTATTTAGAGAAAAATAGTGACAATGTTTACCCTGACACCTGTTATATCCCAACAGGTGGAAAGCATGCTGTTGCTGGAATAGTTGAGGCATTACGCCCCTCTGGAGTACCTGTAAAAGCAATTTTTGACTTTGACCTAATATCAGAACGAAACACTTTAACCAGAACGTTAAATGCATTCGGTTCTGAGGGTGTTCAAAAAGATGAAATCATAAAACTATGGGAAAGAATTAATTCAGCAGTTACACAGTCCCACAAGCCACTAACACCAGATGAGTTTAAAACACAACTCTTAGATTGTATTAGTGAGATGCCTGCAGATAAAATATCAAAAGGCAAAGTTGAAGAATTGTTCAAACAGAGAAAACCATGGCATGACGTCAAGGTCAATGGATTCAATGGATTACCAAAAGGAGAAATACGTAAAACTTATAAAGAGTTAGAAGAAAAATTAAAATTCTTGGGTATATTTTTAATACCTGTCGGCGAGATTGAGAACTTTAGTGCCGAAACAGGTTTACATGGCCCATCCTTTGTAGAAAAGTTCTTATCATCTCGAGATGTCGAAGACTCAGAGTTGGCTCCGTTGAGAGATTTTGTTCATTGCGTCTATAGCACAAAGATTAGCTCGTTCAAACCAACTGGTATTAGTGATGAAACCCATTCTAATGGCGATAAAGTGGCGACAGAAATGGCGGACGCTGGCTAATTAATGGCAAATGATGGCAGTCTATGTCAATGAAAGATAAAGTAAATCATTGATTTTCGGTTGTTCTACTAGGAACTCATAATCGCTTGGTCGCTGGTTCAAGTCCAGCAGGGGCCACCAAATAAAACAAGGGCTTACGTGAAAACGTAGGCCCTTTTGCTTTTCTGGGTATCTATAGAATATTTTCAGGAAGTCAGCATCGAGACCAATGGTTAATGAACAACCACACATCTCGGTTAAAACCGCCCGCGATGTTCTTTGCAAAAGCAAAATGGTTCAGAGTGTGCGGAATACCTCTGAAAGATGGAATTTTTTGTAATTCACTCGGTTTATGCTCCCGGAGGAAATCCTTTCATTCATTTCTTTTACAAAGTAATCGATATCATCGCATCTGTTATTATCAGGTAGATCCGTATAATGATAATCCCACCATTTTAATTTTAATAATTGGTTGATGACATCTGCTTCGAATCTATATTTCATTACTCTTGCTGGAACCCCAGCGACTACCGCATAAGGTGGTACATCTTTCGTCACAACTGAATTAGCAGCGATAATCGCACCATCCCCGATAATTATTCCACCTTTAAGAACAACATCATTTCCAATCCATACATCATGGCCTATGACAGGATTTTTTGGAACGGTATTAAAGGGCTTCAATACCCATTCACTATCAAACTCTGCTTTCGCAAACTTATCAAAATTACCATTATATGTGAGCATGTGCGTTGTGAATCTGTTCATGGGGTGGTTTCCTCCCATAATCTTCACATTGTTTGCAATGCTACAAAACCTGCCGATGTTTACGTTACCAGTAAAATGACAAGTTGGAAAAGAGAAAGCCCCAACGCTCGAAAAATTTTTATAGGGCATCGTCGAATATTGTTCAGCAACAACATTTTCTTCAATTGTAACTTTCTCACCTTTACTGAAAGTTAGAACATTCCTTTCTTTATATATTTTCTTACCTCTGTGATTCAGGAAAATATCATTATCCAGGCAATACTCGTAATGCCTTTTAGTCCATCTGAACGTGTACCCTTTTTTGTTATTTTCTATAAAATTAAAAAGTTTTATTTTCATATGATTTAATGTTTTTTATATTCAACAGCAGGTAAGCGATTATAATACTTACGTTTAATATCCTGATGAAAGCGACAATAACATGCGTCTGGTCTCAGCTTCAAGCCCAGAAGTATTGATAATCCTCTTTGCTTTTTTCTCATTAAGATCAATGCTAACGGTTGCTGATCAACTGGATCAATAAGGGTTTATCGAGAATGACGACTCAAGCATCTCCCTCTACAAGTACGACGTTCACCGCAGCCAGCATGCAATTCCTGAACAAGCTCGCACAAAATAACTCTCGCGAGTGGTTTAAAGAGCATCAGGATGAATACGAACATGTTGTCAGAACCCCTGCTTTGCGGTTTATCGAGCAAATGCAGCCAGGCATTCTTGCCATTTCAACAAAGCTCACTGCGGTGCCAAAAAAAGTAGGTGGCAGTCTTATGCGCCCGCAGCGAGACAGCCGTTTTAGCAAGGACAAAACACCCTACAAAACTAATGTTGGCATCCAGTTTCGTCATTTCCAGGGGAAGGATGTCCATGCCCCAGGATTTTATCTGCATATTGCTGAGGAGGGCTGTTTTGTTGCCGCTGGTATCTGGCATCCGGAGTCAAAAGCTTTAAATGCAATTCGAGCCTGTATTGATGAAAATCCCAACGCGTATCAAAAGGCGTTAAAAACACTGCAAGACCAGGGGTTTATCATGGATGGGGACAGCTTAACTCGCCCGCCAAAAGGCTATGACAAAACGCATCCCCTTTTAACTGAATTGAAACGTAAAGACTTTATCGCCGTCAAAAATATCGATTTTGCAGAGCTATGCAAACCAGGTGCTATCAATTTTTGCACTGAGCAGTTTCAGTATTGTGCGCCGCTGATGGCATATCTGTGTTTTGCCCTGGAGCTGGATTTTTAGATTACTGCGAAAAAGTTGCCAAAACGTTAAATACGTCACACTTACGGTGCTACACTACGCGGCTAAATTGAAAATCGTGCCGGGTGGAAAAATGAGTGAGCATATAGATGGGATAAACGAACCGAGGGCCGTCACGCGGCCTAATTGGTCAGCGGTATTTGCCGTAGCATTTTGCGTGGCATGTTTGATTACCGTGGAGTTTTTGCCTGTCAGTTTGCTAACGCCAATGGCACAAGAACTGGGAATATCCGAAGGTGTTGCCGGGCAGTCCGTTACGGTCACCGCTTTTGTCGCGATGTTTGCCAGTCTCTTTGTCACAAGCGTTATTCGTTCTACCGACCGCCGCTTTGTGGTGTTTCTGTTCGCCATCCTGCTCACCCTCTCCTGCCTGTTGGTTTCGTTTGCTGAAAACTTCACGATGCTGTTGATTGGCCGCGCCTGCCTGGGGGTTGCGCTAGGTGGTTTTTGGGCAATGTCTGCCTCCTTAACTATGCGCCTGGTTCCAGCGCGCACGGTGCCAAAGGCACTGTCGGTTATCTTTGGCGCGGTATCCATCGCGCTGGTGATCGCCGCACCGTTAGGTAGTTTCCTGGGGGGAATTATCGGCTGGCGTAATGTATTTAACGGCGCTGCGTTGATGGGTGTGGCCTGCATTATTTGGGTGTGGAAAGCGCTACCGTCGCTGCCTGGAGAGACGACGCAACAGAAGCAAAATATGTTTGGCCTGCTTAAACGCCCCGGCGTGCTGGCAGGTATGGCCGCTATTTTTACGGCTTTCGCGGGTCAGTTTGCCTTCTTTACTTATATTCGCCCTGTCTATATGACACTGGCCGGATTCGACGTCGACGGTCTGACGCTAGTGCTGTTGAGTTTTGGTATTGCCAGTTTTGTCGGCACTTCGCTTTCAGCAGTATTTCTCAAACGTTCGCTGAAAACGGCTCTGGCTATCGCACCGCTGATTCTGGCATTGAGCGCAATCACGCTGGTCTTGTGGGGTTCGGATAAAATTGTCGCTTCCGCTATCGCCATTATCTGGGGCTTCGCCTTTGCTCTGATTCCAGTTGGATGGTCAACATGGATCACCCGCTCACTTTCGGATCAGGCAGAAAAAGCAGGGTCGATTCAGGTCGCTGTCATTCAACTGGCAAATACCTGTGGCGCCGCGATTGGCGGCCTGGCGTTGGATAATCTCGGCCTGCTTTCGCCGTTGGTATTGTCAGGCAGTTTAATGTTGTTAACAGCATTGTTAGTCGCCACGAAAGTGCGCGTGAAGTAAGTGTTTCGGGTGGCGCATTGCCACCCTGAAAATCGCATTATCCCCGCCAGAAAGGTTTGTCCCCTAAAATCGTCGCACGATGCATAATGCGGCGAGCCGGAAGATAATCGGCGTTCGCGTAATGCTGCGTGACGCGGTTATCCCAGATGGCAATATCATTTTCCTGCCAGCGCCAGCGCACCTGGAACTCGGGTTTTGTAATATGCGCGAACAGGAATGAGAGCAACGCGTCACTCTCTTTTTGTGAGAGATCGACAATCCGCGTTGTGAATCCTTCATTCACAAACAACGCCTGCTTGCCGCTTACCGGATGTGTTCGAATCACCGGATGCAGTAGCGGAGGATTTTTGACCACGGCTTCGCGCCAGCGCTGGTGTTCTTCTTCACTGCTCAGATACTTATATTCCTGGAACGATTTCCTGAAATCATGCTCTGCTCGCAGCCCGGACAATAAGCGCTTGAACGGTTCCGATAGTGCCTCATACGCAGCAATGCCACTGGTCCACAATGTATCACCACCAAATTCTGGCAACTGCTTTGCCGCCAGAATCGCACCGGCTGGCGGCGTTTCGATGAACGTCACGTCAGTGTGCCAGTTGTCATTGTCCGGCGGGTTATCGTTGTGCGTATCCAGCACGATAATCTCCTCCACGCCTTCCGCATGTGGATAAACCGGGTGGATGTGCAGATCGCCAAAGCGCTGCGCCAGTGTACGCTGCTGGGCTGGCGTAATCAGCTGGTCGCGCAGAAACAACACCTGATGGCGGATTAGCGCATGATAAATCTGTTCAAACTGGTTATCGGTCAAACCGCGGCTCAGCGTGACACCGCTCACCTGCGCGCCAATGTATGGCCCCAACGGCAAAACATTCACTTTTTCACTCATTGCCCTTCTCCATGCCATGGGGTTAAACGGCGCTGCAAGGCGCGTAAACCCAGCTCTAAACAAAATGCGATAACTGCAATCACGCCGATGCCTGCAATCACTACATCAGTTGCCAGGAATTCACCGGCGGACTGAACCATAAAACCTAATCCTCGTGTGGCAGCGATAAGCTCCGCCGCGACCAGGGTTGACCAGCCAACGCCAAGCCCGATACGAAAACCGGTCAGGATTTCCGGCAGCGCGCCGGGCAAAATCACATGCCAGACCACCTGAAGGCGTGATGCGCCTAGTGCTTCAGCTGCCCGAACGCGTACCTGTTTTACACTGCGCACGCCAGCCATCGTCGACATCGCAACCGGCGCGAATATCGCCAGGTAAATCAGCAAGATTTTCGATGTCTCCCCGATGCCAAACCAAATCACCATCAGCGGCAGATAAGCCAGTGGTGGCACCGGGCGATATAACTCAATTAACGGGTCGAGAATGCCGCGCACCGTTGGGCTAAGCCCCATCGCAATACCCACAGGGATGCCAATCAACACAGCCGCCAGCAACGCGGTAAGAATGCGCAGCAGGCTGGCGGCAAGGTGTTGCCAGAGCGTGGCATCCATAAAACCTTGAGGCCCGGCGATGCTAATGAGTTTTGTCAGCACCTGGCCTAGAGGCGGTAAAAACAGCGGGCTAATCCACTGCTCAGCAGCGATCCACCACCACAACAAAATGATGGCGGTGAGCGTCGCAAGGCTTAGCGTAAGCTGGCGCGAGAACGGCCAACGCAACGCCAGCCGTGTGCGGCGGGCCTTATCCTGAATAACGATGCTCATAAAAAGCCCTCGCGTTGTTCAAACACCCGGCTCAGCACGTACTCACGCTTCGCGATAAATTCAGGGTCAGATTTGATGCTGCGGCATGGCTCGCCTTCCGTAAATCGGCGGCCAAAATCAAGCGGCAAACGTTCCAGCACGCGCCCAGGCCCAGGAGAAAGCAGCACCAGTTCGGTCGCCAGGAAAACCGCTTCTTCAATATCATGTGTAATCAGTAGCACCTGACGGCGGCTTTCATGCCAGAGTTTTAGTAACAATGTCTGCATCTGCTCGCGGGTAAATGCATCCAGCGCCCCAAAAGGTTCATCGAGCAATAAAAGTTGCGGACGAGTGGCGAGCGCACGAGCAATTCCCACGCGCTGACGCTGCCCGCCGGAGAGCTGCCAGATGGCGCGTTTCGCCTTATCTTCCAGACCCACTTTGCGCAGCATATCGAGGGCAATTTCCTCACGCTGCGGCCTCGGTTGCCCGGCAAGTTGCAGGCCAAACGCGACGTTATCCAGCACCGTGCGCCACGGTAATAATCCTTCATGCTGGAACACCACACCGCGTTCAGCGCCTGGCCCCGTAACCTGTTTCCCCGCAAGAGTGATATTGCCAGAGTGGTAAGGAACAAATCCTGCTATCAGGTTTAGCAGCGTAGTTTTCCCACAACCGGACGGGCCCAGGACCACCATTAACTCGCCCTCGTCCACCGTCAGATTGATATCATTGAGAACGGTTTTTCCGTCGTAATCTGCGCTTAAATGCGAAACCTGTAACATGGCTAACTCCTTACTGCGCCAGTGTTTTCACGAAACGGTCGGTGACGAATTGGCTGTAATCCGTTTCCACCGCCGGGACTTTACCCTGCGCTTTCAGGAACTGTGCGGTGTCGACAATCGCTTTATTTACCGGGCCGCTGAGCTGCTCAGTTTGCTGGCTGGCGGTGAGGTAAGTATTACCCTTCACCAGTACCGGAACGTCGCTTTCTGGCACGCCACTCAGGCGAGAGAGTTTGCTCAGGTTGTCCGGCTGCTTCAGCCATTCATCTGGGTTATCGATATAGCTTTTCTGCGCGGCGAGAGCGCTTTTAGCGAAGGCTTCCACCACTTCCGGATGTGCCCTGGCAAAGTCTTTACGCACGACCCAGACATCCAGTGTTGGTGCGCCCCACTTGCCTACTTGTGCAGAATCAGTCAACACCGTGCCATCTTTCTCCAGCTCGTTGACCGCAGGTGCCCAGACATAAGCTCCGTCGATATCACCGCGCTGCCAGGCGGCAATTATTGCCGGCGGCTGAAGATTCAGAATCTCAACCTGGCCGGGTTTTATTCCCCAGTGTTTCAGCGCTGCCAGCAAACTGTAATGTGTGGTGGAAATGAACGGCACGGCAATACGCTTGCCAATCAAATCTTTCGGGTTGGTGATGCCTTTTTTTACAACCAGCGCTTCGGAGTTACCTAACTGCGAGGCGAGCAGGAACACTTCGATAGGCACTTTTTGGCTTGCTGCCACCGCAAGCGGGCTGGAGCCGATATTGCCGATCTGTACATCGCCCGACGCCAACGCACGCACAACACTTGCGCCGCTGTCGAATTTACGCCATTCAACTTTCGCGCCGCTATCTTTGGCGAAAGCGTTATCAGCCTGTGCGACTTTGGCGGGTTCAGCGGATGTTTGATACGCCACGGTGACATCCACCGCGAAGACCGGCGTTGCGATAAGGGCTAGTGCTGCCAGCCAGAGAGAATGTCGTTTCGCTACCATGATGAGTGCTCCTGTATTTTTGATAGGAGCAGTATTTCTAATGGCGAGAATTAGATAAAAGAATTAAAAATTATCGCTAATGCGTTTATGTTTTTAGATGAATTTTAGGGAAGGATAGTTGGGGAATGGGAATCGAAATGGAGTGGTCTTCAGGAAAATGATACGGGCCACAAGGCCCGTAGTGATCATGTATTAGCTAAGGATTATCAGCTAGTTATCGCAGCCTTGATTGCAGCAACGTCTATTTTCTTCATCGACATCATCGCTTCAAATGCGCGCCTGGCAGTGTCTCCGCCCGTGGCCAAAGCTTCGGTCAACACGCGCGGTGTAATTTGCCAGCTGATACCCCATTTATCTTTGCACCAGCCGCATTCGTTTTCCTGGCCACCGTTGTCGACAATTGCGTTCCAGTAGCGGTCCGTTTCTGCCTGATCTTCGGTTGAGATTTGGAAGGAAAAGGCTTCACTATGTTTGAAATGTGGTCCGCCGTTGAGGCCGATGCATGACACACCCGCAACGACAAACTCGACAACGATTGTGTCTCCAGCTTTTCCATCCGGATAGTCGCCGGGGGCTGGGATGATGGCACCCACGCTGCTGTCTGGAAAGGTTGCAGCATAGAAATGAGCGGCGACTTCCGCATCATGGTCATACCAAATACAGATAGTATTCTTAGCCATAAGTTAGCCTGCTTGTCATGTTCTCAGTTCCGATAACCGTACCCGCAGTGCCTTATTAGCATGCGCCTTTTATGTCTACCACCCATAAGTATGTACCGGATCTGGTTCATGTGGCTGAAAGAGGTGTGTTCTGTGGTCTGTATCGCTTAACGGATTTGCATAAATCGCAGACAGCAAAAAGCCCTGTACGTCAGTACAGGGCTTTCCACTTATTTGGAGCCTGGCAGTTCCCTACTCTCGCATGGGGAGACCCCACACTACCATCGGCGCTACGGCGTTTCACTTCTGAGTTCGGCATGGGGTCAGGTGGGACCACCGCGCTGTTGCCGCCAGGCATATTCTGTTTCATCAACCGTTATGTTATCCACATAACCATCGACTTAAAATCTCGGTTCAAGCTGAAAATCAAATGCTTAGTCTCTCAACCAAAACACCTTCGGTGTTGTAAGGTTAAGCCTCACGGATCATTAGTACTGGTTAGCTCAACGTATCGCTACGCTTACACACCCAGCCTATCAACGTCGTAGTCTTCAACGTTCCTTCAGGGGAATCAAGTTCCCAGGGAGAATTCATCTCGGGGCAAGTTTCGCGCTTAGATGCTTTCAGCGCTTATCTTTTCCGCATTTAGCTACCGGGCAATGCCATTGGCATGACAACCCGAACACCAGTGATGCGTCCACTCCGGTCCTCTCGTACTAGGAGCAGCCCCCCTCAATTCTCCAGCGCCCACGGCAGATAGGGACCGAACTGTCTCACGACGTTCTAAACCCAGCTCGCGTACCACTTTAAATGGCGAACAGCCATACCCTTGGGACCTACTTCAGCCCCAGGATGTGATGAGCCGACATCGAGGTGCCAAACACCGCCGTCGATATGAACTCTTGGGCGGTATCAGCCTGTTATCCCCGGAGTACCTTTTATCCGTTGAGCGATGGCCCTTCCATTCAGAACCACCGGATCACTAAGACCTGCTTTCGCACCTGCTCGAGCCGTCACTCTCGCAGTCAAGCTAGCTTATGCCTTTGCACTAACCTCACGATGTCCGACCGTGATTAGCTAACCTTCGTGCTCCTCCGTTACGCTTTAGGAGGAGACCGCCCCAGTCAAACTACCCACCAGACACTGTCCGCAACCCGGATCACGGGTCTACGTTAGAACATCAAACATTAAAGGGTGGTATTTCAAGGTTGGCTCCATGCAGACTGGCGTCCACACTTCAAAGCCTCCCACCTATCCTACACATCAAGGCTCAATGTTCAGTGTCAAGCTATAGTAAAGGTTCACGGGGTCTTTCCGTCTTGCCGCGGGTACACTGCATCTTCACAGCGATTTCAATTTCACTGAGTCTCGGGTGGAGACAGCCTGGCCATCATTACGCCATTCGTGCAGGTCGGAACTTACCCGACAAGGAATTTCGCTACCTTAGGACCGTTATAGTTACGGCCGCCGTTTACCGGGGCTTCGATCAAGAGCTTCAGCTTGCGCTTAACCCCATCAATTAACCTTCCGGCACCGGGCAGGCGTCACACCGTATACGTCCACTTTCGTGTTTGCACAGTGCTGTGTTTTTAATAAACAGTTGCAGCCAGCTGGTATCTTCGACTGCCTTCAGCTCCATCCGCGAGGGACTTCACCTACCGACAGCGTGCCTTCTCCCGAAGTTACGGCACCATTTTGCCTAGTTCCTTCACCCGAGTTCTCTCAAGCGCCTTGGTATTCTCTACCTGACCACCTGTGTCGGTTTGGGGTACGATTCGTTGTTACCTGATGCTTAGAGGCTTTTCCTGGAAGTGCGGCATTTGTTACTTCAGCACCGTAGTGCCTCGTCATCACACCTCAGCGTTAGATAAGAGTCCGGATTTACCTAAACTCTCCGCCTACATGCTTAAACCGGGACAACCGTCGCCCGGCTAACATAGCCCTCTCCGTCCCCCCTTCGCAGTAACACCGAGTACAGGAATATTAACCTGTTTCCCATCGACTACGCCTTTCGGCCTCGCCTTAGGGGTCGACTCACCCTGCCCCGATTAACGTTGGACAGGAACCCTTGGTCTTCCGGCGAGCGGGTTTTTCACCCGCTTTATCGTTACTTATGTCAGCATTCGCACTTCTGATACCTCCACCAGACCTCACAGTCCAGCTTCAACGGCTTACAGAACGCTCCCCTACCCAACAACGCCTAAGCGTCGCTGCCGCAGCTTCGGTGCATGGTTTAGCCCCGTTACATCTTCCGCGCAGGCCGACTCGACCAGTGAGCTATTACGCTTTCTTTAAATGATGGCTGCTTCTAAGCCAACATCCTGGCTGTCTGTGCCTTCCCACATCGTTTCCCACTTAACCATGACTTTGGGACCTTAGCTGGCGGTCTGGGTTGTTTCCCTCTTCACGACGGACGTTAGCACCCGCCGTGTGTCTCCCGTGATAACATTCTTCGGTATTCGTAGTTTGCATCGGGTTGGTAAGCCGGGATGGCCCCCTAGCCGAAACAGTGCTCTACCCCCGAAGATGAGTTCACGAGGCGCTACCTAAATAGCTTTCGGGGAGAACCAGCTATCTCCCGGTTTGATTGGCCTTTCACCCCCAGCCACAAGTCATCCGCTAATTTTTCAACATTAGTCGGTTCGGTCCTCCAGTTAGTGTTACCCAACCTTCAACCTGCCCATGGCTAGATCACCGGGTTTCGGGTCTATACCCTGCAACTTAACGCCCAGTTAAGACTCGGTTTCCCTGCGGCTCCCCTATACGGTTAACCTTGCTACAGAATATAAGTCGCTGACCCATTATACAAAAGGTACGCAGTCACCCCATAAAAGAGGCTCCCACTGCTTGTACGTACACGGTTTCAGGTTCTGTTTCACTCCCCTCGCCGGGGTTCTTTTCGCCTTTCCCTCACGGTACTGGTTCACTATCGGTCAGTCAGGAGTATTTAGCCTTGGAGGATGGTCCCCCCATATTCAGACAGGATACCACGTGTCCCGCCCTACTCTTCGAGTTCACAGTATGTGCATTTTTGTGTACGGGAGTATCACCCTGTACCCTGCGACTTTCCAGACGCTTCCACTAATACACAAACTGATTCAGACTCTGGGCTGCTCCCCGTTCGCTCGCCGCTACTGGGGGAATCTCGGTTGATTTCTTTTCCTCGGGGTACTTAGATGTTTCAGTTCCCCCGGTTCGCTTCGTTAAGCTATGTATTCACTTAACGATAGTGCAACGAATTGCACTGGGTTTCCCCATTCGGAAATCGTCGGTTATAACGGTTCATATCACCTTACCGACGCTTATCGCAGATTAGCACGTCCTTCATCGCCTCTGACTGCCAGGGCATCCACCGTGTACGCTTAGTCGCTTAACCTCACAACCCGAAGATGTCTCGTAAGACACAATCGTATGTTGCGAAAATTTGAGAGACTCGAACACACCGCATTTTCCTTTCTTATTACGGAGAAAGGAAACAGTGTGTCGTTTCAATTTTCAGCTTGTTCCGGATTTTTAAAGAGCAATATCTCAAACGTGACTCGAAAGTCAGTTTTGAGATATGTGTGATAATGTCTTTCACATCATTATCTTAAGATGGCGTCCCCAAGGGGATTCGAACCCCTGTTACAGCCGTGAAAGGGCAGTGTCCTGGGCCTCTAGACGATGGGGACACGATATCCCGTTTAAGGGATCGCTTGCTCATTTACTTCTATCAGACAATCTGTGTGAGCACTACGCAAGTTCGTATCTATTAGGTAAGGAGGTGATCCAACCGCAGGTTCCCCTACGGTTACCTTGTTACGACTTCACCCCAGTCATGAATCACAAAGTGGTAAGCGCCCTCCCGAAGGTTAAGCTACCTACTTCTTTTGCAACCCACTCCCATGGTGTGACGGGCGGTGTGTACAAGGCCCGGGAACGTATTCACCGTAGCATTCTGATCTACGATTACTAGCGATTCCGACTTCACGGAGTCGAGTTGCAGACTCCGATCCGGACTACGACGCACTTTATGAGGTCCGCTTGCTCTCGCGAGGTCGCTTCTCTTTGTATGCGCCATTGTAGCACGTGTGTAGCCCTACTCGTAAGGGCCATGATGACTTGACGTCATCCCCACCTTCCTCCAGTTTATCACTGGCAGTCTCCTTTGAGTTCCCGGCCGAACCGCTGGCAACAAAGGATAAGGGTTGCGCTCGTTGCGGGACTTAACCCAACATTTCACAACACGAGCTGACGACAGCCATGCAGCACCTGTCTCAGAGTTCCCGAAGGCACTAAGCTATCTCTAGCGAATTCTCTGGATGTCAAGAGTAGGTAAGGTTCTTCGCGTTGCATCGAATTAAACCACATGCTCCACCGCTTGTGCGGGCCCCCGTCAATTCATTTGAGTTTTAACCTTGCGGCCGTACTCCCCAGGCGGTCGACTTAACGCGTTAGCTCCGGAAGCCACTCCTCAAGGGAACAACCTCCAAGTCGACATCGTTTACGGCGTGGACTACCAGGGTATCTAATCCTGTTTGCTCCCCACGCTTTCGCACCTGAGCGTCAGTCTTTGTCCAGGGGGCCGCCTTCGCCACCGGTATTCCTCCAGATCTCTACGCATTTCACCGCTACACCTGGAATTCTACCCCCCTCTACAAGACTCTAGCCTGCCAGTTTCGAATGCAGTTCCCAGGTTGAGCCCGGGGATTTCACATCCGACTTGACAGACCGCCTGCGTGCGCTTTACGCCCAGTAATTCCGATTAACGCTTGCACCCTCCGTATTACCGCGGCTGCTGGCACGGAGTTAGCCGGTGCTTCTTCTGCGAGTAACGTCAATCACTGTGGTTATTAACCACAATGCCTTCCTCCTCGCTGAAAGTACTTTACAACCCGAAGGCCTTCTTCATACACGCGGCATGGCTGCATCAGGCTTGCGCCCATTGTGCAATATTCCCCACTGCTGCCTCCCGTAGGAGTCTGGACCGTGTCTCAGTTCCAGTGTGGCTGGTCATCCTCTCAGACCAGCTAGGGATCGTCGCCTAGGTGAGCCATTACCTCACCTACTAGCTAATCCCATCTGGGCACATCTGATGGCAAGAGGCCCGAAGGTCCCCCTCTTTGGTCCGAAGACGTTATGCGGTATTAGCTACCGTTTCCAGTAGTTATCCCCCTCCATCAGGCAGTTTCCCAGACATTACTCACCCGTCCGCCGCTCGTCACCCAGGAGCAAGCTCCCTGTGCTACCGCTCGACTTGCATGTGTTAGGCCTGCCGCCAGCGTTCAATCTGAGCCATGATCAAACTCTTCAATTAAAAGCTTGATTTGCTTCAACTCGTGAAGCGGTGCTCAAAAATTAACTTTCGTAATAATTCAACTAAATGAATTACTGCTTGGTCACTCTTCAAGACTTGATATTTTTTTGATACCCGAAGGTATCTGAGATATCAATCCTGCGAGTGCCCACACAGATTGTCTGATAAATTGTTAAAGAGCAGTGAGTCAGGCGCTTTCGCTTGCTAACTCGAGGTGGCGTATATTACGCTTTCCTCTTTCAGAGTCAACCCTTAATTTCAGGATATTTGACTCTCATCGCCGCCGTTACTCTGTGATGTTGTTCACATGTTCCGTGTCGATGGAGGCGCATTATAGGGAGTTCTTCTGAGGCTGCAACCCTAAATATGCAGTAATTTTACTGACTGCTGCAATCCCCAGCAAAACCCCGCCTTATACGCAGTTGTGCACAAAGTTATCCACAAAACTGGTCGCCTCCCCTTGATAAACTCACCTAAAAGTCAGTAATAACGTCATCAGCACCACCAGAAACGCCCCATGAAGACGCATTTTTCTGCCTCACCGTTTATTTATATCCTTCGTGAAGCCGAGGTTGGCGTTCTTAACCGCGAGATCTGCCTTAAACATGCATCTCCTGTTCTTCCTTCTATATATAGAAGGCGTAAGAAGTTTGGCGACATGGAGAGCAAGGCTTTTGATGGCGGCAGCATCGTGCGTGGATGTATCCGGTCTTTCTCAAGTGAACGGTTGTTACTGCCGAGCCACGATGAACCCCACACGCATCGTTCCTTTATAAGTACACTTCGGGCTTTCGGTACTACCTGCTTTCGGCCTGCGTCGATTCGCAGTTGTGTTATCAGCTTAAACACAGCAAACCTGTAAACAGTACGCGACCCGGTAATGTACGTTGCACGATGATGTCTTTGTCGGCCCACTCGTGAAGATTCAAAGACTCTGCATTATTGGCACCACCTGATTATGGGCTGCGGGAGTACGGTACTAATAGTGCATATCTGTAGGGGCGAAGTGATTGCTGCCGGGAGCGTAATAAAGCGGGAAATCGTTTAGCCGGGGATTTACGCGGGGAACCCGGCTCGGTTGTTGCGTGTGATTTAGCTTTTCATAGTTCTTTTACTCCATCTTTGAGCGGCTACGATCTTCGTAGTATCCAGACCTTTTCGTTCCTTCTAAATTAATCCTCGATCTAATAGAAACCCTTACAGGCATAAATGGAGGGAATCATGACAAACGGTTGGCATCAGGCAGATATCATCGCGGGTTTACGTAAGAAAGGTACGTCGCTGGCAGCACTTTCGCGAGCGGCTTGTTTGAGTTCATCTACGCCGGCGAACGCTTTAACGCGACCCTGGCCAAAAGAGGAATTCTTGATTGCTGATGTACTTGGGGTGCTCCGTCAGAAATTTGCCCGGAAAAGTATTTTGGGGAGGACGGGAAACCGTTTGATCGAGCGAGTTTAATTAGAAAGGCGAGATCATAGCCTAAGGGGGCGAAACTCACTTAGCAACGTGTCCATGAATGTTGGGCAAGATCAGTCGGCCATACACCGAAAGCTAATATGTTTTCTTTCTTATCCACTGACCAGAGGTACTTCATGCGCCAGTATTTAGATCCTTTACTCGTCACCTCAAGATACAAAACGCCACCTTCGGCCATTTTGTAGGTTTTCTCTTTTGGTATGGCTGTTTCGACTTGCGCGCCTTGAGCTTCATTTTGGGGGCTCATTTTCAATCGAAGTGAAGATGCTCCCAATTACGTCCCCACAAATGTCCGGATTGCAACGGATGCCCTCGGACGAATCAGGACCAAAAAAAAGCCTTTCGGCTTTATTTTTAATAAATTACGGACTATTACGGACGTTCTCGAACATTCAAATTGTGCGAAGGCCGGACTCGCCAATCAATTTCAACCATCTGAATTATAAGTAAATAAATTGAGACACCACTATCTTGTATACTCACTTATATACTCAATTGATTTTGACATAAAATAACTTAAAATCAATAAGTTAGTGAATTTATGGTTTTGAGATTTTACGTGATTTTTCTGAAGAAAAACAGATTTTAGAAATGCCTAGATTAGATGCTTTGCGCTAACATTCCGGGGTAGTGTTTCGCAATTATGTCATTCATCTTGTCGATTAGCTCTGGGCGCTTAAACGTCAAGTGCCCGGTACCCTTCTGGAAATATCGAATACTGAAGTAATCATCTTCATACGACTGCTGGCTCGGCTTATCACGCACATGTTCTATAAGTCGGATAGTTATGTCGCCCCGGTTATCAGGGATTAGTTTACCATCCAACAAAAACAGCATCCGTTCCAAATCGGCCAACTGATCTCGTCGCCAGCCCCAATTCAGACTGTAGCCCCAGCGATTATGAGAAACCAGATTGTTGATGATGATCTTTTTTCCAAAACTGCACGGGCTATTAGTTTTGTAATCCCAAGACAGTCCCTTAAAGACGTTGATGATCCCCCGCTCAAATACCTCCAGTTTACTGTGATGTAGCTGCTCGAATGTGCTGAGAATGTTCTCCTCACTAATGGCTGGCAAATCACCCTCTTCCAGATTTTTCCGCCATTGGTCGCGAGCCTGCGCATCCATCAATGCCATCATGCCAGATTTCAACATCAGATCACGCCAGACACTACAATCAATGCTTCGAGTAATGGCGGGCATCGCTTCACTCACTGGCTTGGTCAGCCTGCAATCATGACGATGCCCTTGTTGCATTGCCCAGTCTTCGGCTATCCCACCGCCAATCCTGCTGGTCAGTTCAGAAATATCATTGAGGTTTTCAATCAACGCGCCAATCTGCTTGAGTGCGGCATCGCGACCCATGACGATCCGCTCGATATTGGTCGAGCAGATTAGTTCAGTATGGTCAGTTAGTACTTCAGGTTTTGTCTGCATAATTAGTTTTCCATGCACAAAAGCAAACACGCCTGCCGGGAATGGCTGGCGCATTATGATAGGAGAGTGGAGACAAGAAAAATCAGGCGTTCAAATCAGGAATGCGGCTCGCAAGATTTAAATACTTAGCGATCCAGTCAGCTGTTTTTTGCCAGTCAGAGAAAGGAATATCAGTATTTATCTGCCAGGTGACAGGGCAATAGTAGTTAGCTAATAGAATAACCACCCTGACCAAAAAACCATAAGGCAGGTTATTGGTATTACAGCGATAGTCGGCTGTTTGATGCATACCGCGAGTCAGTATAAATGCATCCCCTGCCTGCTGGCGGGCTCCGCTTCCGTTAAATGAAATAACGCCTAGCCCAATTAAGCTATCGTCAAACCGCAGCGACGTATTACCTGAATGCTCGCAGATGGTCAGGCTGGGATAACCTGTGGTTTGCGATTGCGTTCTTATGAAGCGATAAGCGAAAGTCACGGCCCTGCATAGATCCAGCCACGCGTCTGGTTCAGCCTCCTGAACCTGTTTGATACGATATATTCCAGTATTGGAGGAAGTGTTATCGTTCATGGCCTCTCCTCTTTTATTTGAGAAAATATTCCGGTAGCCCGCCGCGCACGCAGAACATCGACGACCTTGAGGTAAGGCTCTTCCCAGGAAAAACCATCGCGGTCTGTTCGTATTAATGCATAGCGTTCAACCTGGAAATTCACCGCATCTGCCAGCGAGATCCCCGCATCGATATGTTCCTGTATGACCTGGCTTTCACTAAACGGCGTATCGTTTAGCGTCAGGCCATAATGTTGCAGGAACAGATATGCCAGCAGAGTTTGCCAAGCTTCAGTCGGTGTCACAGCTTTAGAAATGGAAGTCATCAGAATGTATCCTCACAGCCAGCCGCGTTCCGCAAAAGATATCGATTCACCGTGTCCGATGACCACATGGTCCAGCACCTTGATACCCATCAGAGTTGATGCTTCGATCAAACGGTCTGTCACGGAACGGTCTGTACTGCTGGGCTCCGCAGAGCCTGATGGATGATTGTGTGCAAAGACCACTGCTGCCGCGTTGTGGCTTAAAGCCGTTTTAATAATTTCTCGTGGATAAACAGATGTGGCGTTGATGGTGCCCAATGACGTCATTTCACTGGCGATAAGGCGGTGCTGAGTATCAAGATATAGCACCATAAACACTTCACGTTCCAACTGCTCCAGTTGCAGACGTAGGTACTGCAGGGTCTCGGCGCTGGAATTAAAACTAACGGGTTTCTGTTTCATCTGTTTTTCAAGCAAGGTCAGCGCCATCTGGATAACGCGCTGGTGGGTTTGATATTGCATGTGGAGAACTCCAATAAAAGAAAAGCCGCTATCCGGTGAGATAGCGGCCTTATCGGGATGACATTCAGTGAATTAAAAATAGATAAGAGAAGGCTCAGGAGGCCAGCTCCAGCATTTTTTCAGCCATAACCCAAAGGGCCCGGTTGAGCTTCACATCGCCATCGATACCTTTCACGGCGCGAGTATGGGCACGCTTGCCTTTGGTCGTTCGCCCCGACAGTCCACCTTTAATCAGGTTTTCCTGGATACGCTGATATGTGGTCCAGAGATCGGTACTTTCGTCCTGCCAGCGGCGAGCACTGAGAATTTGTGATTCGGTCACCGGCTGATGCTCTTCGCCAAAGCGATAAGTCAGCGCAGCTTTTGCCAGCGCCTGCTGTGCCGGTGCCGGTAACAACAGTGATTGCATGGCGTCGCGTTTCTCCTCTACCCGGTCAAATATCCCCAATACTTCGTATGCTCCCTCGATAACCTTCTCAACCACGTTGCCTTTATGCGGCACGCGCACTTCCCCAAAACTCTCACCGCAAATCAGCCCATTTTGGCAAACTGATCTAAAGAGTCCTGGCAGCATCTGGTACGAGCTGGAGCCGTCGTGGGAATTAAGGAGGATAATCTCAGGGACCTGATTACCTGTGATTTGACCTTCACGGCGCAGGCGAAGCATATGTTTGGTGTGCTCGCGTTTGTTTGGGTCACGTACGCGGGTTTGACAGGCAAAGAACGGCTGGAAGCCTTCACGCTGCAGGTTGTCTAAAAGTGAGATAGTCGGGATATACGTATATCGCTCACTGCGCGACTCGTGTTTCTCTTCGCTGAATACGCTGGGTACATAGTGTGCAAGCTCATCACGTGTCAGCGGGCGGTCGCGGCGTACAAGATTGGCTGCTCCAAAGCGGCTGGCTAATCGCATGGTTAACTCCTTATTTGGCATAAAAAGAAAAGGGCTGCCCCTCCCGAAGGAGGAACAGCCCTGTCAGTGCAGTAATGTATGACCGGCTATGTATTTACCGGTGGAGGTTTTGGACCCGTTTTATCCAGGCTGTAATACCACTGTTATTTCCAGTTGAAGGTAAAGGCACCTTTACTGGTTTGTACGCTTAGCTCCAGAGGACGACACTGCGTGAAGTTGCTGTTACTGGGTGTGGTAAAGGACAGCGTCTGACCGTACTCCAGACGTTTGTTCACATTCTGTCCCCTCCCCGACATTGAAATCAGACAGTTACCCCGGTTCAGGGTGATTGACTGGATAGTAATGTCATTTTCAAGGCTGGTCAGCGTCAGTTGCCAGACTGGAAAATTAACTTTCGGGAGATAAGTTCCCTGGGTATTGACAGACAACGGTGCATTATCCGCCAGCGCAGGAAGCGCGACGGTAAGTAGTAGGGTGATAAGCAGGGTTTTAAACATCATTAAAATTCCTTATTAACAACGGGTTGTATTCTGGCGCATAGGCCAGATGCAGCATCAGAAGCCATTGGCCTGGGCAACCCCGTCATCCGCCAATGCGTGGCTGATGTTGTTCACCACCGTATGAGGGTCGAGCTTTACCTCTGCCAGCAGTTTTCCGGTGTCCGGAGCGCCCTTAAATACATAAAGTGAAGCTACTGGCTCACCCTCATCGTTTGTTCCAGCGGATACCTGGTAGCGGGTTTCTCCGTTACGAACAGTGAATTCCTGAATACTGATGACCTGATTGATCTGGTACGCGTAAGTGGTGCTGGCCGCTGGAACAGTAATATCCATCTCTTTATTTGTTGCTCCGGTTTTGCCAAAGGAATAAGACACGTGCAGGGTATCAATACAGATTTCGACTTCTTTGTTATGGTTGAGCGTCTGCGCATAAAAGACCGGCTTTACACAGCGCGGACCTTCAGCCTGGACAGCGTTCATACATGACAGCAACAGCCCGGTGCTTAACAGCAGAACGCTGACGATACTTTTTAATTGATCTGTCATTTTTATTCCCCCAGTTCGGGTAATACGACATAAATATCCCTGCCCCTGACTTCAATGGTCATTGGCTCCTTGTTACCGGTGTTCATCAGTGCCTGAGCCCGATAAAAACGCTCGCTGACCTCTTCCTTTAAATCTGTTACGCGAATACAGCGTTCATCAATGCCTTCACGTTGCATGATCTGGCTAACAGTAGAACAGGCGCTCTTTGCAAGTTGTTCGGTACCCGACTGCTTTTTAAAATGATTACCGGCCACTGCTGACAATACGGTGCAAATCAGCCAAACCTGTAACAAACGCCAGGGTTTCCCCTGACGCTCGTCCCGTTGTCGCAGATAAACCATCGGTAATAGGAAATATAAAAATGAAGGTGCGCGTTTTTCTTGTTTCATCAAGCTGAGTCGGTCCAGCAGCACCCAAATAAGGGAAAGCACCATATACAGGCCAAGGGCAATCTCTGTAGGGCAGAAAATGGCGAAGGGTACCCAGAGTATTGGAAGGCCAATGGACAAACACCAGGCGTAGGTGTCTTGCTTGAGAAACGGATAAGGTTTCAACATAGAGAAATATTCCTTTATTAATAATTAATTAGTAAATATTGGGATTAAACGACCTCCCCAGCGAGGGGATCGTATCGGGATGTAAAGAGGAGAGATAATCGTTAGTGAAGATCAATAAACCGAAACCGATCGTTGAAAACTATCGGAAATAACGATCAAAAATAACAATTCAATAGTCTCAGACTATTATTATTTTATGTTCGATCGGCGAAACAGATCGAACGCGTGAGCTGCTGACCGTGAGAAATCAGAACAGGAGATGCCAGACGGCACGGACAACAGAAAGCAGCCTTTGGCGAAGCCGTTTAAACTGACGGACCAGCACACCAGTGGTTTGCATTGCACAGAGCGCATCATCGAAAATATGGCCAACTCCACGGGCAAAGTTGTCCTGCGCTGTGTTGATAACATTCTTCGTACGATACTCAGGCTCAAGCTGACGGGTAACCGCACTGCTGGCGTTATCCGGCAAAGCACGAATGAAGGTTTCTGCCCAGAGGAGCATATTGAACCCCTCCGACGCCGATACGGCCAGAACAGGATGCTGGGGGGAAAACAGGGCATTGATCTGCGCTATTTTTACCTGCAGGTGCTGTTGCTGAAGTAAAGAAGGTTGGTGGGTGACGAGATCCCACTCCCGGCAAGGCTCTATTTTATCGGCCTGGTTGAGGACGAACAGAAAACCAGCGGGATCTGCCCCCTGAGAAATCAATTGATTATAGCAACGGATATCATCATTCCACGCCCGGTCATCCGCCTTCAGCACCCAGATAATCAAGTCCAGTTTACCCAGCCAGTGTTGATATAACCCTGTATAAATGCGGTCAAGTTCCGGCGTTTCACCTATTCCAGGAAAGTCCACAATGAGTAAGACATACGGCGCAAGGCTCAGTTGATAACGCCCTATCTGTCGGGTACACCCCTTGACTGCGCTGACTTTGGCGGGTGGCGGGGTAAATAGGGTATTGCAGAGGCTGGATTTACCCACACCGGTTTTACCCATAATGCCAATCGTTGGCTCGTAATGAATACACCGATGTATATGTTTGAGAATGGCAAGGGAGAGGTATTCAGGGAGAAAGGAGAGTGGTTGTATCAAGGCAGAGATACCTTGTTCGGTTTTATCTGGCACGTTAACCTCCGTGATTTGAAATTACAAAACGGCAGAAAAATCTGCTGCCGTTCTCATGGAGATAATATAGGTTTGAAAACATTTACAACTAAAAACCTCAGATGCCGACTTATCCGAAATGTCTTTTTTTCTGCGTGTCATTCATTGGCTTCAGTCTGACTCTGTCTTTATTGAAGGTGATATCAACTCCTTTGAGCAAAGGGAAAGGAAACTTGTCTGATGGGAAAGCTTTAGCGGTTGTTCGTACAGGGATGAAAAATGCACCGACAGTTTCCAGGGGTACAATTTCTGCCAGTTGGCATAATCCCATATTCTTTCTTACTCTGGATTTTGAAAGGTCTCTGAATTTAATATATTGGATATTTTCGAAATCATATTTACCCCACCACCTCGCCCATTCAGACCGAGTGACATGGATGAGGGTACAGTTTGCTAAAAAATTACCCTCGCAATTTCCAGTCTCTGAGACATTACTATTATAGTAACAAGTAACATAGGTTTTAATCACAACCAAGAAACTCTCATCATAGCTAGGATTGTTGAAGTTTGAAGAGATATGTTGATAGATCTTTTCATCAATTTCCTTCATCAAACTTTTGTGATCAAGTCTCTTTTGAGTTGCTTTACTCTCTAGTGAAAATGCAGGCAGGGCTATAAAGGAAATCAGTCCGCTAACCTCAATCCTTCTTGAACTGGTGTACTCAGGATAAATTCGAACCACACCGACTTCTTCCTGATTTAATTCAACAGAAGCTGCGTTTTCTCTTTCACGTGTTACCAGTGAATAAAGATAGTGTGAAGCACTTTTCTTTCCATTCGGCTTTGCGGCTTTATCCCTCAGAAACTTATCGGTTTCATCATCAGAGTAGTACATCGTCGCCTTGTATTTATAACCCATTTTTTCGTACCTCTCTCCATAGCAACAGCATCAAAATTAATACTCCTTCGGTAACTGCTTAAGCTTTCCTCACCCAAAATGGTCATCGCTAGGTGCTGGTCAAAAAACGATGTCATCGCATAATTATGACCTACTTTTAGGTTATATAAAATATTTAAGTAACCTATTTAAAAGTGACCTATTTTAGATTTATATGTTGGCAATCATGTAAATACATGAAAACCACTTTGCGCGTGATAATGAACAGTAACTCTAGGTTTTCTTAAGAAGATTGCAGTCAAAACAGAAGAGCAGCAGAGTGAAACCTGTAAGCGCCTGATGGAAATTCCCGGCGTGGGGCCGTTAATTGCCACGGCGGAAGTTGCCACCATGGAAGAAGCATCAGCATTCAAATCAGGGCGTGAATTCGCTGCTTATGTAGGTCTGGTACCGAACCAGACTGGTTCCGGTGGAAGTGCGCCTGCAGGGGGATAAGCAAACGTGGTGAACCACTTCAGACAACGTATAAGCGCAAGAGGAATATGAGCTAAATCCTTCGAAAAGTTCAACGATAACTCGGGAGTAATTTCAGCAGGTTTACAGGCTCGTCGAGGCCTGATTTTGGCGAATCCTTCTACTATTGCAAACTGCCTTTATCCACTCGCCCTTGTCTCCGTATTGTTAATAATGGCCATTAAGTCATCTAAAGATATAGGGGTATGAATAGAGCTATTAGTACGACATAACCACCTGTATGCACTTGAGTACCGTCAGTACAAGAGAGGCTGACACTCAGTAAAAAATTACCAGAGATCCGATGAACTGAACTCAATCAGCTAAGGACTCAACGTAATGAACAAGAAGAAATCAGATAAATGCACACCTAATGAATACTATGTCAAAAGGATCAGCGAAACGGTAGATAAAGCCCTGGCGGACTATCCGCGTGTGATGGCTGTCAGATTTGACCTTCGCTTCCCTGACGAAGAAGACAGGATGGATTGCCCTACACGCTATTACGACGCTCCCGATGTTATTTCCAACTTTATTGCCTCAGTGAAATCCCAGATTGAAGAAGACATTAAGCGCAAGAGAAAAGCAGGTAAGACAACGCTGACCTGTAAGGTAAGGTTCGTATGGGTGCGAGAACTCAATCAGGATGAAACAAAGCACCACTATCACGTTCTTCTGCTACTTAACAAGGATGCCTATCCCTGGCCTGGTAAAATACAAACAGAACCGATGTTTAATTTTTACAGCATCTATCAAATCGTGATTAACGCCTGGATCCGGGCAATTAAACGTGATGACCATGAAAAAAACCATCATGGGCTTATCCATCTTCCAATCAGGGGTTTTTATTCTTTAAATCGTAATAAACCTCACTTTAAGGCTGATTACGAAGCATTAATTGAGAGAGCAATATATTTGGCTAAAGAATTTAGTAAAGACCACTCAGACGGCAGGCGTAATCTGGGTTGTTCTCAGGGGTAAGCAGCAAGAAAGTATTTTATTACTCACATGTGAATGTTGAGAAGGAGAAAGTGCCAACGGTCAATCAGACCTATACGGCACATCTCCATACCTCTAAACGTTCCATATGGAGACCGTCATTATGACAACTCAGAATAACTTACCCTTCCAGCTCAACGACGAGCTTGTCGATATGGTATTCATCACCACCTACACAAAAATGACGGATAAGTGGTTCTACAAACTTATTCAGGATGGCGTCTTCCCGAAACCCATCAAACTCGGGCGCAGCTCCCGCTGGCTCAAAAGCGAAGTGGAAACCTGGATGCAGCAGCGTATTGCCCAGTCCCGCTAATAATCCCCAACTCAGCCATTTACCGCTAAATCACCGCCCATCCATATGAACTAAATCACGCCGTCATACACACCCCCGCTAGTCTGCCCATACAGGGACGGCTTTTGCCTGCGTGCTGTCTGGCGGTAAGGAACAACATCATGTATGCCAAATCTTTTATTGCCCATGCTTCACGTGGACGCCTGACCTCAGCTGCCACAGCAAAAACATACCCTTACAACCGCTACGTCTGTCACTTGTGCAAAAGTGCGTTGGCCTTCCATCCAGAGTGGGGCACGCATCGCCCCTGGTTTGAACATACCGCAGATACCCTAACTAAGAACGGGCGTGAACACTGCCCCTACATAACTGTCGTTCTCGATGAATTGAACCTTATTCAGAGGCTGCGACGTCTGGTGAAAGATACACACCCTGTGGTGCGTAAGGCTGATTGGCAATGTGCTGGTTGTGGTCGCCACTACCATGGAGAACGCTACTGCCTCAGTTGCCGTACGGGTACTTACAGTAAGGAAGTGGCGTTGTCACCAACGCTAAAGCCTGACACCGTAACGGGAGGTGCCGCATGCGCATGCTGAAGTGTTATCTGGCAAGCGACAGGGTCGGGCAATTTGTTATAGCCAAAGATGCGATGCGCTCACCCGGCAGCGCATGGACCTGTGTCTCGTGCGGTTGTCCATTGGTGCTTCATGCTGGCATGCCCGGTGAGTCGCCCTGGTTCGAGCATGACCAGCACACCGTCGCCACGAATGTACTGATGAAATGCGCGCACTTAGATCCCCAGGTCAAGGCCGACGTCCGGTTAAACCAGCTACGCAAGGCTATCGGCGAGCTAGATGCTCATGCCAGCGTGCTGTCATGGTACTGCGCGTGGTGTGGCAGCCATTATCATGGGGCCAAATTATGCAGCGCGTGCGGTACCGGAATATATAGTATTGAAGAAGTAAACTGGCAGGCGAATTACGCCTGAATTGCCCGTGCGGCTCAATGTCATTAGGCGATACTGCTTCCTATGACAAACATTCTTACACCCGCGAATGCTTGGGGATATTCTGTTGCCGACGCTTCAGAACGACTTGGTGTTTCAGCACACCGTCTTTATAAATGGCTGCGTTCAGTAAAACCTCATAAAAGCGGGCATCAGGCTCAGGATTTACTGGATGCAAGGACGGAGATCCTCAGGCTGAAAGCGCAGCTTAAACCCACTGAGGAAGAGCGGGATATCCTGAAAAAGGCAGCGCGGTACTTTGCAAGAGAGCCCGACTAAAGTACCGCTTCATCAACGATCACCGTGATATCTGATCGATCGCCGCGATGTGTCGGGTTTTGAAAGTTGCCCGTGCCGGATTTTACGTCTGGCTTCATTGTCCTGTCTCTGCAGGAGAAAAGGATAACCAGCGATTATTACAATTAACCCGCGACTCTTATGCACTGAGCGGCGGTATTTACGGCTATTGCAGGGTTCACTGCGACCTACGTGAAGTCGGTAAAGCGTGCAGCAGAAATCGGGTGGGCTTTCAGCGTATTGCCGCTGATGTTCAAAGGCTATGAAAATGGGGATGAGAATAGTGACATCAAAACTGTGGTGCCCGAGATACCTCAGGAAAGCGTCGCCTCTGGAGGAAACTGCACCTTGCGGTGGACGCCGCAGATATGACTGAAAGTGTACGGATTGCCTGAGAAAATGACTAGTAGGGTTTGTTTTATCTAAACCCGATTTATTCTGCAAACCCTAGTGAACCATAACGTCGCTTTTGACTTAACGCCCAATAATCAACATAGCATGACCACTATATGGCACTATTGTTATTGACCTGTCTCTTGCAAATCTATGATTATGATTTAAATAGAGGAAAACTGAACAATCATGACTACTGCGTTAAGACATTAATTGGGAAAAAATCATAACAGGAGAGCACCATGCCAAGGAAAGAGCAATCCAAAGTCTGCATACACCTTTTAGAAAAAGAAAAGCCCTATTACTTTCCACTAGAACAGCAAAAAACCACTACAGATTCCTTTTTTCAGCATGCGTTGAAACTTGCCTGGGATAATCACAATTACATTGCAACCTGCTGCTGTGATCCGGCCCAGGAACTTAAGCTATATGTAAGAAGCAACAAAGGTTCCAGTCCATTTACTCTCTGTCGTAACCCAAACACTGGCCCCAGGCACAAACCGTCCTGCTCTTACCACTCGCGTCTAAATACAGATGGTGGTGCAAAAGCATATTCATCATCGGCTGTCATAGAAGAGGAGGACGGGACCCTGCGTATCGGACTGGATTTTTCGTTACGCGTATCGGCGGCTGACTCTGGATGTGCAACTCCTGCTGTAATGCATCCTCCAAGGGAAAAAAAACAAGTAAAGCGCCTTGGGAAGATGAAGATGCTAGGTCTACTTCATTTACTTTGGGAGAACACGGGATTAAATGAATGGGCCCCATGGCTTGAAGGCAAGAGAAGGCTTACAACAGTCATGACCCGGTTGCAAAAAGAAGCCAGTAGCATTAAACAAGGCCGCACAGTTCTGGCCGATGTTCTATTGCTACAAGGGAACGAGCATACCAATAAGAAGGCTGTAAGTTACGCCTGCGCAAACAGTCGTCGTCTGATTGTCATCTCAGAGCTTAATGAATGGTCTCCAGCTCTGATTGCTAGCAATAATCTCCCTTTGGTTGGAACCACGAAGACCAGTCCCCCTGCAGGGATGCCATATCTAACCATCGATAACTCACGTTGGGAAAGTGCCTTAGCCAGATTTCCACGTGATGTAGCATGGTGGCAGCGCGGGGGTAAAATTATCGCAATTGCCGTTACAGACGTGCCAAAAGAGAGAAAATCTGCCAAGTCTAACCGAGTATATTTTTACGCATGTGTTCGTCAGGTTGTTTTAATGATGGTGAGTGAACGATGGATCCCACTCGATTCATCTTACGAAGGGATTATTGAAGAAAAGTTGGCTAAGGAACGACGCCAGTTTACCAAGCCATTGATCTATGATTCAGCGGAAGACCAGTACCATCCCGATTTCCTATTAACGGATGTCAACGGTTCAGACTACGTTCCGCTCGAAGTATGGGGGCGTGATACTGAAGATTATTTACAGCACAGGGCAGTGAAAGAAGAATGGTATCAGCAGGAATTTGGCGACGCCTGGTGGTCATGGGACGCTGTAAGGGATCCGAGAAGCGAAGAAATACCGACCTTCCCACTGCGAAAGGAATGCTACGAATCCAAGTATCCAGTAGAAAAAAGGGAAACCAAGTGTTAAATGCCATTCTGGAGGGGAAAGCGGGCAGAATAACGCTCAATGAAGGGATACCGCAAAGCTGGCGAACAGTTTTTCAGTCCTATGAAGATTTACTGACTGCAGCAATCTGGAGCCGCATTAACTATTTGTCACCTGCCGCAATGGATCATTTCTTTTCAACATTGCTGGGGATAAACAGTGACAGTTGGGGAGCATTTGAAACCATCACCTTTTGGCCCAAATATGCTTTTCCCAAGCAAGTAGACGAAAAGATAAAGCTTAACCTTTCTGGCCAAAAAAGATTCGCGGAACCCGATCTGGTGATCGCTTTCGAACATACAGCACTGATAGTTGAAGTGAAACCACCGGCGGGCGGCATGCAATATCAGCAGCAATGGCGAAAAGAACTTTATACCTATTTACAAGATGATGACGCCAAAATTAATGTCCATTTTCTGGCACTGGGCAATTTACCCGCAGCAGCAGAAACTTGGTTTAGCGAATTGAAAGCAGAGTTTCCGCAAGTAGATTTCCATGGCATCGAATGGCGTAAGCTCAGAGAGATATTCCAGCACTCAGAATGGGAAGCGCCTCAGGATAAACGCATCGTTGCTGATTGCCTGAAAGCACTTGCGCTCTACGGCATCCGGGAACCTCTACTCCCTTGGCAGCGATTCCATCAATTTCTGGCGAATACACAACTACCCTCTGAATACTCATTATTGAAGGAACAATAAATGACGCACGATCCTTTTGCTCAAGTCCGCCAAGCCCACCGTATTTGCGGGGCGTATTACCAACAAATACTGCCGATGATCAATGAAGTTGCGCAGAAAATGGGAACATCATTTTTGCTATGGGATACATGGAGTTTCAGCAAACCTCCTCGTCGCGGAGCTAATCCACTGGAGAGTTGGACATGGGACTACTTGCCGATGATAGATGTTTCGTTTGTATTTAGTAAACAGGAACAACCCAATTCACCGATGACGATAAGCGACTATGTACTCGATTTTAAACTGGTTACAGACAGCGAACTGGAGTATGACCAGCGCGTATTGGTGTACCCTAAAGACGAAGAGCCATTGGCAACTAAGCTAAAAACATCAGTTGAAGAAGCCAAAAGCTATCTGAATATTTATCTCTTTTCTGCTGTGAACGATGATGTAACATACTCATCGCCAGAAGAAATGTGGAACAACTATGATGGCTATCCTGATGCTAATTCAAAGATACAGTTTTCTGATGATAACCAAATTCAAGGTATCGGGTTTTCAGTGCCGTTGCTTGAAATTGCTAATGACAAAGGTGTGAATATGCTAGAAGAAAGGATTTCTAAACATAGGGAATATCTTTTGGTACGGCGAGATTCCGACTGTATCCATACCTCATATACCCATCAGACTTATGACTAAGTAGCATTCAGTCTTGGTAGGAGTTTATACGGGTAGCAACGCGACCGTCTTTACATCTAATTGCAAAAATCACAGAGATTCTAAATGAGCGATATCCAACTATTTCGGTATGGCCCCTCCGGTGTAAGCGAGCTTTCAGGTAAAGCCGCTACAATTGAAAAAGAGCTGCAATCTCTTATCGAAGCAAACATGGAAGCCTTTCTAGGCGTGCGTTTCCTTGCCAGCGAATATAGCACTGGTAAAACTCACCGTGGTAGAATCGATTCACTTGGGTTAGATGAGAATAACTGCCCAGTCATTGTTGAATATAAACGTCATAGCAACGAAAATGTCATTAACCAAGGGCTTTTCTATTTAGACTGGCTACAGGATCATCAGGCAGAATTTCGCTGGTTGGTAATGGATAAGCTAGGCAAGGAGACAGCTGAATGCATTGATTGGTTAGGTACTCGCCTGCTTTGTATTGCGGCAGATTTTAACAAATACGATCAGCACGCTGTACAGCAGATCAATCGAAATATCAGCTTGATACGTTATAAACTTTTTTCCGAAGACCTACTAATGTTTGAATTGGTTAATGCAATAACGGAAAAACTGTTACAACCGACGATGTTTGCAGATGTTCAGCCCAATAAACAGGCCAAGTTGGTTGAGACGGCTACAACCGAACGCCACGATTTACATCAGAACCGGATTGCCATGGCATCACCCGAACTACTAGCTCTATACCAAGAAGTTTGTGACTACTCTGAATCGCTTGGAGATGATGTTCAACGTAAAGAATTGAAATTTTATACTGCCTTCCAAAAAATAAAGAATTTTGTGAGCCTTCAAATTTGGGCACCACAGCGTGACCCTCAGCTTCGTCTTTATTTAAAACTCAACCCGAGAGAAGTCGAATTATCACAAGGGTTCATCCATGATGTTACTGATAAAGGACACTGGGGAACTGGAAACTTAGAAATCATAATACGGACTAAGGATGATTTAGATAAATCTAAACTTTTTATTGAGAGAGCGTATCACGAGAATTAATATTTTTATCAATCTGGCTTTTGGACCATGAAAATGTTTCTAGTGATAATTCATGCATATTTTTACACACCTAACTAATATACATTACTAGGTAATGTGTTACCCATTTACAATCGTCATTGCTAACTATTGGGAATATAAAATCGTTACTCGAGTTAGAAAATCATTAGGGCTTAACTCATTGTACGTTATCATTGCTACTGAGCTGTTATTCGAAATATGTTGTCAGCTGGGTTTTAGGGCGACATGGGGGGTAGAACTACTGCAATAAAAAAATAAAAAATATTTTCATATTAAAATCAAATACTTATATTAACCATTTCATCACAAACAGCCTGAACAGTCAGATTTCTGGTGTTACTTAACAATCTCTGGGCAAAGAAGTTTTCATATTAACTAAAGAGGTAGTACAGTATGAGTATGGCTAACCCAACCTCATCATTTAAATGAATAAAGTACTCTATTTATATCTTTTATTGATTCTGACATGCACGATGCCACACGTTGTTAGCGCTCAGGCAACAGCGGTTGAAGGCCGTCAACCTGATATCACGGTCCCAGCATCAAGCACACACACTGAGAAACTAGATCTAGAAGAAAGTGCAAACCAAAAATTACAATCTCAAAACATCCAAGCATTAAATTATTTAATTAATGATCAAAAGCAACAAATTTTAAGTATGCAAGAAAAAATTGATAAAATTGAAGACGATAGCGGCCTTAATTTTGCTGTGTGGTCAGGGATTTTATTAACCTCTGTTGCAGTAATCCTAACAGCCTTGGGTATCGTCATGGCCTTATTTTCATTTTTTGGTTATAAAAAAATGATCAATAGTGCAAAAGATGCTGCCACAAAAATCTCTACACAAAAAGCGTCAGAAGTGACTGAAAAATTAGCTCCAGAGGTTACTGAAAGTGTTTTACTCAAGTTAATTGACCAAGGAAACTTTGATGCTTTAATTTTTGATGCAGTGCAAAAAGTAACATATCGCGGAATTGCATTTTCATCGGGTGATATGCTTGACGATAATAAACAGGAGGAGGTGTAATGAAATTAACATACTCAAATGAATGGATTTCTCTCCCTGAAGAACAGGCTTCATTAATAAGAAAGCATCAACATCAATTTCCAATTGCAGTTGGTTCTATAGCAAAGGAATTAGGAATTACTGTAAAAAGGTCTACTTTAGCGGCTGGGATATCTGGTGAAATAAAAGAAGATGATGGAAATGTCGTAATCAAGGTAAATAGACATGATGTAAAAGAGCGTCAACGGTTTACCCTTGCTCACGAAATAGCCCACTTTTTACTTCATCGTGATCGTATTGGCGATGGAATTACTGATGATATTTTATATCGTTCGAAGCTATCGGATTTCATGGAGGTCCAAGCAAACCGTTTAGCTGCTGATATACTTATGCCGAGCCATCTCATTCAACAAAAGCTTAAAGAGTTAACACAATCTTCAGAGCTCAGGGAAGAAGAGAAGTATGAAAAATTAGCTGATGCTGCAGAGGTTTCTACTACGGCAATAAAAATTCGCCTTGGTAAAATTTAATGGGAGTTGGAATGTTTCTATTAGAAGATCGTTTTGATTTTAAATATGCACCCATTCTAGCTTTGAGTCTTTCAGAAATGGAAGCATTAGAGCAGCTTCCTGAAAAAGATAAGGATTTAATCTTACCCATATTCCCTTTAAAAGGCTGGATGAGCTCTCAATTACTAGAGAACACTTTAAAAAAAATAAAAAAAACAATTGGAGATAGAAAATGGATAGCATATTTTGATAATGACTATCTATCCGGCAATAAGAATTTTATGCTTACAGGCTCTTATCCTAGAGAAGTATTCAACCAACTTGTTGAGTTAAAAAAACCAAGTAATGGGTATAATAATTGGTACAAATTCTTGAAGGATATTCCTGAGGCTATCCCAACAGTTTTCCTTGATGATTTATCGCAACTAGAAAATCAGATAACACAATTGATTAGTTTAAACAGAGGACTAACATTTGTGTTCGAAGTAAAAAAACTAGCTCTTACTTCTTATAATAAAACTATCGACACTATATTAAAATTAAAAGTTATTGATTTTTTATTTGTGTATGATGTAGGTACGATCGGGAATGACTATAACGAATACTACCAACCGCTGCTAAACCTAATAAGCAAAACAAGAGAGTTGATTCCTTTTGCAAGAATTTCAATCTCAGGCACTTCATTTCCTTCTAATTTTGCTGGCTATCATAAGGGTGAAAATTCTATATATGAAAGATTGTTATTTAATAAATTGAAAGGTGCTATAGATTTTTATCCTACAATTTATTCGGATCGTGGTAGTGCCCGGATAGAAAAACAATCAGGCGGTGGGAATCTTCCTCCTCCAAGAATTGATTATGCATTAAAAAATGATTGGCGTTTTATACGGCGTGAATTTAATGACTCTAAATCTCCAGAAGATGGTGAGAAAGAACATCTTTATTCTCTTTGTGCTATAGAAATTATGCAGCAGGATTACTGGTCGAAGAGTTTGCATTTATGGGGGACTCAAATGATCGAGTTAACATCTAAAAAGGAAAAGTTTGGGATAAATACACCACAAAAGGCTACAGCTGTCAGAATTAATCTTCATTTATATACACAATTGCATTATGATTATGTACTTGAAGAGATCGACACTGATGAAGATTGGGAAGATTAAATAAACCCCAAGCCGAAGACTGAATTATTATCTTAAGCAATTGTCTTCGGCCATTGGTTATTTTAATTGCTCTAATATACTTCCTTTAACTATAGAGTGCGATTTTTGTATTTTGGAGTAAGGACTTAAGAATTTTAAATCGTTGGTAGTCACTTTATTTAGCACACCAACATTCTCTAAAAAACTATCCGATGTCAATTTAAACCTCTGAGATATTGTATTTATTACAAATAGCTTTAATTTTCCATACGAAATTTTATGGATATTTTCCGTAAGAATTTTCTTTATTTCATTTTTACCTTTCTTACCTGATGGTATTTTAAAATCACTAGCTAACTTCCTCATGTCTTGAACTCTAAGCAAATCAAGATAATCCGCTTTGTTTCCAATCTTCGAAAGTTTCCCCCTTTTCTTGATGGTTACCTTCTGTTCTAGCACTTCCCATACTTCAATATCATCACCAACCAACTTCAATATGTTTGCTAAATGCTTAGGTGTTGTAACGACAATCGTTTTATCAAAATATTGACGGTATTTTTCAAGTTGACCAGATAATCTATAAAGACTATCTGCATCACTTTTTATTTCATAAGCTATTATTTTATTATCTGTTATAACAGCAAGGTCTACTCGTCTTGAAAATGAATCAATAGTTAATTCATTAATGATAGTAACACCTTTTTTGAATTCACTTTTATGAAGCAAATAATTTAATACAGTTTTCTTAATTTCTTTTTCGAAGGTGTTAAAATTGCTCATACTGTCGCCATTTGAATAAGTCTACGTTAGAATTATCAACTAAATTATCCGCTACGCAAGGCATTTTACATCCACTGATAAGTTACAATTCAGGCTAAATGTCTGATCTACATAGAAACTAACAACCTCACACCTCTTTTCAAGATATTGCGCATGTTTGTAATTTCTGCAAGTCGCATGTTTCCTACAGGGGCAGGAGCTGGCTATGTCCATGCCGAGTTAAGTAAAATGGGATTCATTATGCAGCGGGAAATATGTCCTGTTAGTATTCATGTAAGCCCCAAAAACTCCATCAGCCGATTAGGGCTTTCCTGTGAGACCGGTTTTATGCACTAATCGCATCGAACAAAAACCGGGAGTGTGCCCATTAATAGGCCTGATAAATTCTAACAAGGCTAAAGACTGTTCCGACATCGAGTCATTTCATTTTCATTACCTCGTCAGCTATCTCCTAGAGCTGTTTTTCAAAATTAATAACCTCCCGGAAAAACATAATTCCTGATTTCGTCCCCTTCCCAGTAAGCACGATAACTTGAGTTACCGTCTTGGTAAAAAAGCTTCCGGAATGAATAGACCTTTACAAACAAACGGCTCCCTTTGTTGATACTCACTCAGTACCCTTCTCATGAGTGAGGGTGGTATGATACGGCATCAACTCTCTAGCTAATTGACTCATTATGAACAAGAAAGAACAAGAACGTGACGAACTTCACCGCACTATCTGGAAAATTGCGAATGATCTGCGTGGCAGTGTCGATGGCTGGGACTTCAAATCTTACGTACTGGGGATGTTGTTCTATCGCTACATCTCCGAGAACCTGACCGGCTATATCAACCATGAAGAGCGCCGTTTCGGTAATGCCGACTTTAGCTACGCTGAACTGGATGACGAAGATGCAACGGAAGGTCGTGACGTCACTATCGAAGAGAAAGGCTTCTACATTCTACCTTCTGAGCTGTTTGAAAATGTGCGCAAGCAGGCCAAAGACGATAATAACCTCAATGAAACCCTGTCAAAGGCGTTTCGTAACATTGAAGCATCAGCCAAAGGCGCTGCCAGTGAAGATGACTTTCGCGGACTGTTTGATGATGTTGATGTTAACAGCAATAAGCTGGGTGGCAGCGTCGCACAGCGTAACGCGTTGCTTGTCAAAATCATGGATGCCATCAGCAAACTGAAGCTGGGAGACTATCAGGACAACACCATTGATGCGTTTGGTGATGCTTATGAGTATCTGATGGGAATGTACGCCAGTAATGCCGGGAAATCCGGTGGCGAGTTCTTTACCCCACAGGAAGTATCCGAGCTGCTGGCAGAAATCACGGTAGTCGGTAAAAAGACGGTTAACAAGGTTTACGACCCCGCCTGTGGCTCCGGCTCACTGCTACTGAAGTTTGCTAAGGTATTAGGCAAAGAGAATGTGAAGCAGGGCTTCTACGGGCAGGAGAAGAACATCACTACCTATAACCTGTGCCGTATCAATATGTTCCTGCACGACATCAGCTTCGACAAGTTCGATATTGCTCACGGCGATACACTGATGGAGCCAAAACATCAGGATGATGAACCCTTTGATGCCATTGTTTCTAATCCGCCGTATTCCATTAAGTGGGAAGGGAAAAGTAATCCTTTACTCATTAATGACCCGCGTTTTGCCCCTGCGGGTGTATTAGCACCAGAGTCCAAAGCTGACCTGGCCTTCACCATGCACATGCTACATTCGCTATCCACCAAGGGCACAGCTGCAATTGTTGAGTTTCCTGGTGTGCTGTATCGCGGTGGAGCAGAACAAAAAATCCGTCAGTATCTGGTTGATAATAACTACGTTGACTGCGTGATCCAGCTTCCGGCGGATTTGTTCTTTGGAGTGACGATTGCCACCTGCATTATCGTGCTGAAGAAGAGCAAAAAGGATAACAAAACCCTGTTTATCGACGCGTCCAAAGAGTTCGTTCGTCCTGGTAACAAAAACAAAATCAGCGACAAGCACCGTAAAAAAATCCTCGATGCTTATATTGCCCGCGAAAATGATGATCACTTTGCCCGCTTGGTGGATAACAGTGTTATTGCTGCTGAGAATAACTACACTCTGGCGGTCAGCAGCTATGTGGAGCAGGAAGATAACCGTGAGGCCATTGACATCACGGTATTGAATGCTGAAATCGAGACTATCGTAGAAAAACAGCAGGCTCTGCGTATCGCCATTGATGCCATCGTGGCAGATCTTGAAAGGACGGGTGCATGAGCCAGATTGAGAAGCTGATTGCTGAGCTTTGCCCTGAGGGGGTGGAGTGGAAACCGCTGAGAGATGTGGCCGCTTATTCAGATACCCGTATTAACGCGATAGATCTTGATGATAGTAGTTTTGTTGGTGTTGATAACCTGTTGCCCGATAAGGCTGGAAAAACTGTTGCTAAATATTTGCCGAATACAGCAAGGCTGACTTCATATGAAAAAGGCGATGTTCTTCTTGGTAATATCCGACCTTATCTGAAAAAAATATGGCTCGCTGATAATAATGGCGGCTGTAGTGGTGATGTTCTTGCTATCCGTATAGCTAAGAAATTTACAAGCAGTATTAGCTCTGAATATCTTTATTACTTGTTATCGTCAGATTCTTTTTTTGCTTACAACATGCAGCACGCAAAAGGCGCGAAAATGCCTCGAGGAAGTAAGTCTGCAATTCTTGAGTATGAAATTCCTGTGCCACCCCTCGCAATCCAGCGAGAAATAGTTGACATCCTCGATAAATTCACTTCGCTAGAAGCAGAACTAGAAGCGGAGCTGAAAACGAGGAAAAAACAGTATGAGTTCTATCGTAAAGCGTTGCTCAAGTTTGATGAACGCGACAATGTTCAGTGGATGACACTGAATGAAATAGGCAAAATATTGATGTGCAAGCGTGTGTTTAAAAATGAAACCAGCAGCGATGGTGAGATACCCTTCTACAAAATTGGAACTTTTGGCAGTGTGCCAGACGCTTTTATTCCGCGCGAACATTACGAAAAATATAAAAATAAATATCCGTTCCCAAAACAGGGGGATGTATTGATTTCAGCAGCTGGAACGATTGGTCGCACAATCACTTACGATGGCATTGATGCTTATTTCCAAGACTCTAACATAGTCTGGATTGATAATGATGAATCGCTAGTTAGCAATAAATATTTGTGGCATTGGTATCAAATTATTGAATGGTCAACGGACGGCGGGACTATCAAAAGGCTTTATAATACAAATATTCGTCAAACGAAAATAGCAGTTCCACCACTCGAAGAACAGTGTCGCATCGTTACGATACTGGATAAGTTCGATGCACTGGTGAACAATATTTCCATCGGTCTGCCTGCTGAAATAGCCGCTCGTCGTAAGCAGTATGAGTATTACCGGGAAAAATTACTGACTTTTAAACGCAAAGAGGCGTAATGCGATGACCTGCTATAATGTGATTGCCGAAAACCCGCAGAGCACCGTTGTGGCGGAATACATTCCAGCGAAGCGTGATGAACAGGGTTACCAGTCGGAAGCATCGCTGGAGCACGCCTTTATTGAGTTGCTTGCAGAACAGTCGTATGAGCGTGTGACTCTCCATGATGATGCGACAATGATAGCGAACCTGCGCCAGCAGTTATCCTTGCTCAATGATTGCGAATTTTCTGAACAAGAGTGGGCGTATTTCTTCCAGAATGATATTGCCAACCCCACAGCCAGTATTGCCGATAAAGCGGCCATCATTCAGGAAGACCCGGTCCGCTTGCTTATCCGAGATGATGGTACGACTAAAAATATCCGACTGATTGATAAAGACAATATTCATAACAACCGCCTTCAAGTGACTAACCAGTACGCCACTGACGGTGGCAACTATGACAACCGTTATGATGTCACCATCCTGGTTAACGGCTTGCCACTGGTACATGTGGAGCTGAAACGGCGTGGTATCGCCATTCGTGAAGCATTCAACCAGATAAATCGTTATCAACGAGACTCTTTCTGGGCAGACAGCGGGCTGTTTGAATATGTGCAACTATTTGTTATCTCTAACGGCACTTACACCAAGTATTACAGCAACACGACCCGGTTTGCGCATGTCCGTGAACAGCAACCAGGACGTAAACGCTCTGGCAGTAAAACCAGTAACAGTTTTGAGTTTACTTCGTGGTGGTCGGATGCCAAAAACCACGCCATTACTGACCTGATGGATTTTGGTAAAACTTTCTTCGCTAAACATACTTTGCTGAACCTGCTAACCCGTTATTGCGTCTTCACCTCAGACAGGCTGTTGCTGGTGATGCGTCCCTACCAGGTAGTGGCGACCGAGAGTATTCTCAGCAAAGTCAGGGTTGCGTATAACCATAAACAGCAAGGAACCCGTGATGCGGGTGGCTACATCTGGCATACCACCGGTTCAGGTAAAACATTAACATCGTTTAAAACAGCACAACTGGTCAGTAAACTGTCGTTTGTCGATAAAGTTCTGTTCGTGGTTGACCGTAAAGACCTCGATTATCAGACAATGAAGGAGTACGACAAATTTCAGAAAGGTGCTGCAAACAGCAACAGCAGCACTAAGGTGCTGAAACGTCAGATGAGTGACGCCTCCTGTAATATTATTATCACCACTATTCAGAAGCTGGACCGGTTTGTAAAACTGAACAGTAATCATGAGATGTTATCCGGCAATGTGGTGATGATTTTTGATGAGTGTCATCGTTCACAATTTGGTGATATGCAGGCCGCTATCAAGAAAGCCTTCAAAAAGTACTTCCTGTTTGGGTTTACCGGTACGCCAATTTTTGCCCTCAATGCCCGCAGTGGCGGTAACGTCAAAGAGAAGACAACCGAAGATCTGTTCGGAACAAAACTTCATACCTACACTATCGTTGATGCGATTAACGATAAAAACGTCCTGCCGTTCCGTATTGATTATATCCGCACCATGAAAGAGCGCGATGATCTACCGGATCGTCAGGTTAAAGCCATCGATACTGAAAGTGCGCTGATGGCACCAGCACGTATTGAAAAAGTGACGCAGTATATTCTTGAACACTTTAGCCAAAAAACCAGCCGCCATGAGAAAGCCTACAGCCACAGCGTGTTGTTGAATGTGGAAGAGACGGCTTCGCAGCGTGACCGTACAAAAATCAGAGAACAAAAAGCCCTGCAACGCATTAACGGCTTTAATTCCATTCTTGCGGTGAGCTCGATTGAGGCGGCAAAAGCGTACTACCGTGCTTTTTCACACCAACAGGCATCACTGCCTGATGCACAACGTTTGCGGATAGCGACAATATTCAGCTACGGGGCTAATGAAGAAGAACTTGATGGCGTAGTAGAAGAGAACCCGGAAGATACCAGCAAACTGGATGCGCCTTCTCGTGAATTTCTGGAAGGAGTGATCTGTGACTACAACGGCTATTTTGGTACTACCTACGATACTAGTGCCGAACGTTTTCAGAATTACTACAAAGATGTCTCTTTGCGGATGAAAAACCGGGAAATTGATTTACTGATCGTGGTGAATATGTTCCTCACTGGCTTTGATGCCACCACGCTTAATACGCTATGGGTGGATAAAAACCTGAAGATGCATGGCTTGATTCAGGCATTTTCACGTACCAACCGAATTCTGAATAGCATCAAAACCTTCGGTAATATCGTCTGCTTCCGTAATCTGGAAAAAGATACTAACGACGCCCTACGGTTATTTGGTAACAGTGAAGCCAAAAGCGTGGTGTTGTTAAAGCCCTTTGCTGATTATTACTTCGGCTATGACGAGGGTGATAAGCATGTGGCAGGTTATGTGGAGATTGTGGCAGAGCTGCGTGATAAATTTCCTCCCGGTGAAATCATTATCGGTGAGCAGGACCAGAAGTATTTTATCAACCTGTATGGGCGATTGCTGCGTGTCACGAATATCCTTAATGCATTTGATGAGTTTGACGGTCAGAGGCTGCTGTCAGAACGAGATATTCAGGACTACTCCGGCGAGTATCAGGACATTCGCCACGAGCTACTCAGTAATATCAAACAGGATAAGACGAATATCGCCGATGATGTGGTATTTGAGCTGGAGTTACTGAAGCATCAAGAGATCAATATCGACTACATTCTGATGTTGATCCAACAGTACCGGGATGAGAACAAAGAGATCAAAGCCGAGGTCAGTCGTGCGGTGAACGCCAGCGTTGAACTGCGCAGCAAAAAGGATTTGATCTCAGCGTTTATCGATAAAATGACGCCAACCACGCAGGTAGCACAAGCCTGGCCGCCGTTCATTCATGCGGAAGAAGTGAAAGAGCTGGAGCAAATTATCACCGTAGAAAGGCTCGATCCTGAGAAGACCCGCAAGCTGGTGAATGAGGCGTATCAGCGCGGCAACATACCAGAAACAGGTACAGCGGTATCCAAACTTCTGCCCCCCGCATCTCGCTTTACGAAAGGCGGCAATCGTCAGGAAAAACGACGCACGGTGATTGATAAGCTGAAAACGCATTTGGAGCGATTTTTGGGGATGGTGAGTCAGTAATGATAATTTGTATTAGCTCAGATCTGGGCTGGCTTTCATCGGTTGCACCTAAACCAAACTGATATTGGCGTCTTGTGTGTATATTCAAAATATCCTACCTGTTCAAATAGGTAGGATGGATATATTTCTGGTTACTAAAGAAACTTGTTAATTCATTATTTCATCGGGTTATTGATCTTTGCATAACCAAATGGACTAATGGTTTTTTCTCTATTAGCATCCAGATAATCAGCCCACCACTGCAGCATTAACCTGCGCTCTCCCAAATGCTCTGCCTTATGAATGTAAGACGCACGCACGGAGTTCCGCTCTTGATGACTCATCTGCCGTTCTACCGCATCTTTAGACCACATCCCAGACTCAATCAATGAACTACAGGCCATGGTTCTGAAACCGTGACCACAGACTTCAACTTTCGTGTCATAGCCCATAATTCGTAGTGCATTATTAACTGTGTTCTCACTCATCGGTTTACGCGGGTCATGATCGCCAACGAAAATTAAATCGCGATTACCATTTAGCCGTTTTATTTTCTCAAGGACTGTAAGGGCCTGCCGAGATAAAGGCACCAGGTGCGGTGTACGCATCTTTGACCCACGGTGTGAATGCTTAACACCTTCCAGTGGTTCGCGGTCTGCCGGTATCGTCCACATTGCTGTCTCGAAGTCGATTTCTGACCAGCGGGCGAAGCGCAGTTCACTTGAACGGATAAAGACCAGCAAAGTCATCTCTATAGCCAAACGAGTGAGTGGTCTGCCGGTGTAAGTGTCGATGCGATGAAGTAGTTCAGGAGTACGGCTAAGCTCTAAGGCGGGACGATGTTGCCGTTTTGCTGTAGCGACGGCTCCTGCCATTTCCTGCGCAGGGTTGTAGTCGGTCAAACCGCTTTGTACGGCATAGCGCATGATTGCTGTTGTGCGCTGTTGCAGACGCGAAGCCACTTCAAGACGACCTGACTTCTCTACCGCTTTGATAGGTGCCAGCAAATCGCGAGTTTTAAGTTCGGTGATATTGTGTTTGCCAATGGCCGGGAAAAGAAAGTCTTCCAGGGTTTTCAAAACACGATTGCTGTGATCTTTTGACCACTTCTTATTAGTTGCATGCCATTCCCTAGCAACCACTTCGAAGGTGAAGACTTCTTTCGCCAACTCTTCTTTTACTGCACGTTTTTGTTCGCGGGGGTCAATGCCTGCGGCAACCAGTTTTCTGGCTGCTTCTCGTTTATGTCTGGCATCAGCCAGAGATGTCTCTGGGTATACACCAAAGGCCATCAGGTGTTGCTTGCCGCCAAAGCGAAAGCGGAAACGCCAGTATTTGGAGCCGTTAGGGTGTATCAGCAAAAACATGCCATCGCCGTCTACTAGCGAGTATTCCTTTGCCTCAGGTTTTGCCGAACGCACCTTGGTATCAGTCAGGGCCATGATGGTATTCCTTCCATATGCTGCCGTGAGTATATAAGCATTATCGAACCAGCATATATACTCGGTTCTATACTCACAAGCATGTTGATGTGGGGTAACTCAGATTGACGTCGGTTGACTGAAAAGCGGGGCAAAGTCTTGCGGGGACTGGATTTTAGGCATAAAAAAAGACCTCAGTTGAGGTCTATTTACATACTAATGGTGCGAAGGCCGGACTCGCCACACCAACCAATCAATTGATATATAACAATTATTTTTATTAAATTTTTTATGTGCCCCCTTTTGTGCCCCCACTAAAAATTGCGTAAATCTCATTCCTGCTACCCTTTTGGTTTCAGCAAGATGACCAATCACTCCCCTTCCCCGGTTAGGTTCCGTGATACGGAACCTAACCGGACAGTTGACTAAACATTTTGCAATGACCAGAACACCTCATTTTTTATAAAAAAATCTTTTTTCCATTTAACTGTTCACTCTGTTCACCCTACATTTTTATTATTTAAAATCATTATGTTAGGTGGTGATCATACGGTGAAGGGTGAACAGTCCATTGTTCACCTTACACGGTCAGGCTGATCGTAAGGGGTAAGCGGGTTCCAGGATGCCGGCGCTCTTTTCAGGAAAAAAACTTTTTTTCGGTTTAACTGTTCACTCTGTTCACCCTGTGCTTTTATTATTTAAAATCATTACGTTAGGTGGTGAACAAACGGTGAAGGGTGAACAGTCCATTGTTCACCCCGGCCATGTTCGGGTGTAAAAAAACCGGCTTGCGCCGGTTATGTGGGTTAAATCGCGAGGGTGTCATCGCACTTGGGTAGCCAGTCGGGGTTGCTTTCCTCTGCCAGCATCAGGTTGGTCTGTGTTCCCTGTTTCGTGTGCCGCTTCTCATAGTTCACTCCATACTCTTTGAGCATCATCGGCAGCCCCAGCCCGAACATTTTCAGGCTCAGTACATTCTTGTACCCGTTCGCCTCCATATAAGTGAGGTAGGCATGGTAAAGATAGTTACGGGGCTGTCGCGGCACGATATTGGCGTTACCCATATACATCCCGGTTGGCTGTGCCAGTGCTTCAAGGTAGCCGCAAAAATCGAATACCGGATCGGCATCGCGTTTGATGCTGATAGCCTCGTCAGAGTTCTGCTGTGCCTGGAGCAGGTTGCGAGCTGTGGCAGGCTGGCTGAACTGCTGCATAAGCTGGCGCACTATCACGGCCAGCTCTCGTGAGATTTTATCCCGGAGCTGCGGGTCGCGTTCTTCCGGGGCTATCTGCTCCGGGAAGTGCAGTATCACCCGGCGACGGGAAACACCGCCGCTGCGGTCGGTAAAGCGCATCGGGTTGTTGTTCACCGCCAGTATCACCGCCGGGATATGTGTCGAGTAAGCGTCACGGTATTTCGGGTCGACCGAGACCGCATCGCCGCCGGTAATGGCTTTAATCCCCGCACCGTCACCGCTCCATTTCTCCTGGTCAGGAAGAATAATCAGCGAGTAGCCAATCACCGCTGCACGTTCGCGGGATGATTCCAGTGTCTCGATGGTGGCCGAGGTTGTGTTGTCCTTCCCGGCAAGCATCGTCGCAATTTCGGCCATGATACTTTTCCCGCTGCCCCCTGGTCCGGTCACTTCGAGAAAGAGCTGCCAGTCGTAGCGGTTCGCCAGCACCATAAACAGAGCGGCGAGAATAATATCGCGCTTCTGCGCGTTCCGTCCTGCGGCACGGTCGAGCCACTGCCAGAAATGCGGCGCATCGCGCTCCAGTGTTTCACCGGTCACCGGCGGGGTGAAATCCACATCACACAGGGTGCGCAGCCAGTGCGTTTTACTGTGCGGGTTGAAAATGCCACTGGTCGTGTCGAGTACGCCATTACGAAAACCGATTAAACGCCGTGCCGGGGCTTCATGCTGCGCGAGAATCAGTTTCAGGGTGTCTACCACCGCCGAGATTTTCCCCGATGAAAAACCCGCGCCGATACGCTGGAACAGTGCCGCCACATCGCGGGCAAATTGCGTGGACGGCAGCACTTTCCAGGCACCGGCTTCATAGCGGGAAATTATCTCGCCGTTCGGGTCAACGGCCAGCGCATGGCCGTAATGTTCAGAAACGCGCATCGCCTTTTCACTGGTACTCATGGCGGTAAATTCGGCCTCGCTCATTTGCTCGAACGGACTTGCCGCCGGTGTCTTTAATACCTCCTGTAATGCGCTGCGGGTAGCTTCTTCGCCGTACTGCATAAACGCATCATTCCAGTCACCAAATACCGGCGGCAACGCAACCACACCCTGACAGGTATTTGCAGCGGCTGCGGCTTTGGTCTGCCCGTCGCCGTTGAGGTCACGGTCGGCAGCAATGATGAGCTGCTGCGCCGGGTGGCGTTCCCGGACAAGGCTTGCCAGAGAAAGAAGGTTCACGGACGAGAGCGCCACCAGAACGGTATCGCCGGTGAGCTGGTTCACCGTCAGGCCGGTGGCGTAACCCTCCGCTAACCAGAGCCGTTTTGAGGCGGTGTTTTTCCCCTCGATGGTGTGGCAGGTGCCTTTCACCTGACCGCCTTCCAGCGTGCGTTTGGTGCCACCGGCGTTAATGAGCTGGAGGTTAACCAGTTTCCCCTCCGGGGTGTGCAGCGGCACAAGCACATCACCAGCACGATAGGTAATAGTCGCCACTTTATGCGTGGTGGTCAGCACCTGACAGGCTCGCTGTGCTAACCCTTTGCGGGTGAGATAGGCATTGCCGGTGGCGGTGCGGCTGCTTTCCAGCAGACGGGCGGCGAGGGTTGCGGCCTCCCTCATCGCTTTATCACTGTCCGGGGCGGTGGCGACTTCATCCGCTGGCACCGGCGGCAGATTGCCGGTCACGCTGTTGACCTGGCTTGCGGCTTCCGTGACCGACACGGCCAGCGCTTTTGAGACCAGGCTCAGGCCGTCACCGGCTCCGCACTGGTTACAGTACCAGGTGCCGCGCCCGTCTTTGTCGTCAAAGCGGAAACGGTCTTTACCCTGGCAGACCGGGCAGGGCTGATGACGGTTAAGCACCACATTCACACCCAGCGCCGGGAGGATGTGCGGCCACTGGCCTTTAGCGGCATTCACGGCTTCGGTAACTTTCATGTTCATTATTTTTTTCCTTACGGTTGCGCCGGTTGCGCCGGTTGCGTTAAGTGGCGGGTGCAAAGTTCATCCATGACGGCCAGCCCGAGAAACGACAGCGCCGGTGTGGTTTTCAGTGCGCCGCTTTCCAGTAAGTCCTCCAGTAATGCACAGGCAATTTCCCGGCCTTTCTCCAGACCGTGCTGGCGCAGATAAAATCCCTCCAGCTCACCGGCAATGGCATCCTCCACCGCGCCGAGCGTGAGCTGTGGAAAGCGTTTCTGTTGCTGGCAGATATTGAGCCAGGCACAGGCCACGGTGCGACGGTAGAGCGCTGCGCGCAGAACGGGTGAAAGTGGCATTCTTTTCATTGGTTTTTCTCCGGAGCCATCCAGCTCATGTGGCAGCGTTCGACCACACCGTCGAGCTGCGTGGTCATCAGAAACAGCAGTGAAGCGAGTTGTGTCTGTTGTGCCGGGGGCTGGCTCAGTACGGTGCATTCCTGATGCTCCAGCAAATCACCGGCAAACTGGCCGACACGTAATAAATGTTCCAGGCAACGCAGGTCATCCAGCGTAATGGTGGCGTTAATTCCTGACGGTGTTCCCGGCTGCGTGATATCCATGTTTCGGTCTCCTGAGGGTGTGCGAAGCCCTGTGCAGATACGCACATAAATTGAATGAGTGATTTAATTACAGGTAATGGCGGTAACTGTTATCCGGCTCAGGGCGAGGAATATCACGCCACGAATACACCACCGGGATATTTTTTATTACCGGTTTATTCTCTTCCGGATAAATATCAATATTCCGTTTACGCCAGATTTGTAATACCGGGTCATTCGTTATTATGTTCAGCACGGTATAGCGGTTCTCAGGGTTTCGCTTAAACACGTCAGGACGAATACAGGTAAATTCCCGCAGAAAGCGCCCGAGCGGTATCTCGATAATCTGACCATCTGACTCAATACGAATAAGGATGGTGTAAGGCTTGCGGAACGGATTCCAGACCATATCCGGGCAGCGGTAAGGCAAATCCCAAGGAATGCCATCGGCCAGAATCCCCACCACCGTCACAGCGGCATAAATATCCGTGCGGTATTTTTCACCCGGCTGAGGAACATCAAACATGGTTTATTCCCCGCCGTGTAATTCAGACAGACCACCCTGCGACAGAAATTCCTGACACAGCCCTTTCGCTTTTAATTCCTCCAGCACAAAACTGATGTCTTCATGCAGATAGCTGAATATCTGCGGAATATAGAGCTGGTGTAAGCCGCTCATTTCCCGGCGCTGTAAATCACCGCCGACAAACTGCGATACGGCACTGGCGCGGTTAAGTTTGTGGTACGCCTCGATACTCAGATGAGCAATGACGGGTTTTTCGTTACCACGACGGGCTGAGACATTTTTAGATGGGGTTGCGTTATGCATGCGCCACCTCCGCAACAGGCAGACGGGCGGCAAAGGAAAGAATGTAATCACGGACAAGGGAAAGACGGGCGGCGTGCTCATCACCGGCGACGGTGCGGAGCATAGAAACGCGGCTGGTGCGCTCGGTTCGACGAACGGCGGCAAAAACAAAGACAAATTGCGGGTGAGTCGGGGCGAGGGTCGAAGCCATATGGGCAACCTCCTTGAAGTAGTTTGAAAAACTACCACCGGAAACGCCAATTTCACTGGTGGTAGCCCGGACGGGGTTGGCGTAACCGGCCTTCAAGGAAACCGGCCAGCCCGAAGGCTGCCCCGCCCGGGCCACCATTATTTGAGCGAGACTACGGTGTAAACACCACAGCCCGAAAAACAGGTGTGCCTGAGCAACGACGTAAAAAAACACGCATGGCGCGTGTCGTGTCGCCTTGAAGTCATTCGGAACGCCAATTCCGGCTGCCGATTTTGCGACAGCGGAAAAACTATAACCGCAAACCTGGAAGGGATGCAAGCCAGGGAAAGGGGCTTTTTGAAAACCGGGCTGATTCATGCGTCACATCCCCGGTTACGTTGTGCGATACGTTCGCTCATCCAGGCTGTGACTTCTGACTGAAGCCAGGCGACATTTTTTCCACCGAGGGAGACCTGCGCCGGGAACGCATTGCGGGCGATTAAATCGTAGAGCGTGGAGCGGGACAGCCCGCACTGATGAATGACTTCGGGGAGGCGTAAAAAACGCTCCTGATTCGGGGCAGAAACTGGCGGCAGATGCGCGGCTGGCGCGGAAGATGGTGCGGAAAAAGCGGTGTGCATAAAGCTACCTCATAACAGTCCATAGAGATCCGGTCGTGTCCGTCCGGCTTCGGGTAGCTCTCTATTTTGTGAATATTTTCCCTCATTGCAACAAGGGGAATATGTGTGGGTGGGGAAACACAGTGGCTTATTTTTATACAAAAAAAGTTTGAATGGGGTTGAGTGGTCTTAAGTGGGGTTGAATGGTGATCCCTGTCCCCCTCTTGTTAGTTTTAGTGTTACTTATGCTTGATATTAATAGGAATAAACAATCAAAAGAAGTCCTGTATGTTTTTCCACCGGGTGAACAGTGGTGAACAGACGGTGAACAGTCAGACCTCGATTGTTCACCCTCTAATTTACTGTATTACTTATCTTTTTTTTAAAGGTGAACAGAGTGAATAGTTAATAGTAAAAAAATAATAAAAGAGGGGGGTATGTTCCTGAGACCTTTCCTCTGGCAAGCCGGTTTTCAGGTCTTCTTGTGTCATATCTGGTACATCCGGAGTGGCTCACTGATGTTGTGCCATCACAGGCAGAATGACGTCAGGTTGAAAAAACGGAGAACTCAATGATGAAAACTGACTCACTCAACACGGCAACCAAAGCCACCAGTAGCGCGCAGGATGGAAAAACGCAGAACGGCGTCAAAAATACGCTGAATACGCTGAACGGACAGGAAAGCCAGGTTCTCACTGCCGCACTGACCCGCGACCTGAAATCATTCGGCGAGGCGAAATCCCGACATACCGCAAACATGCTTGAGCTTAATGAGATTGGCACCGCCATCAGCCGCAGCGAGAAGGAGCGACAGGTCGCACTGGAAGAAAGTGAGGAAGCAGAACACAGCTGGCGCAGCCGGTTCCGTGCCCTCAAAGGTGCCATTACACCGGAAATGAAAAACGAGCACAGCCAGCGGATTGCTAATCGCGAGCTGGCGGAGGAGTTCACCGCGCTGATTGGCGAACTGGAAACAGATAAAACCCGCGCCATGCTCAGTGCCTGCGCATCAGGCAAGGCCTATGTCGAGGCACACCGTACCGCTTTTAGCACCTATGCCAACAATGAATGGAATGCGGCAATTAAAGACCTGAGTCCAGCCCTGATCCGGGCATTCTGCCTGCGCCTGCGCGAGCTGGAAATTCAGGGGAATGAGGCACCGAAAAGAACGCTGGTACAGGAGCTGGGCGACCGCATTCTCAGCCAGAGCCAGCTCCACAGTTTCAGCATGGAAAATGAACCCGTACTTTCTCAGCTTGGCCTGTACCGTCCTGCACTGACCGGCGTCGATATGAATCTCTACGACAGCCCCATCAAACGGTCGATGATAGCCAAAGAGCTGGCAGAGAAAGCAGACAAAAAACAGGAGGGCTGATCATGATGCACTGCCCGTTTTGTAGAAATTCGGCGCATTCACGCACAAGCCGTTATCTGTCTGACAGCGTCAAACATCGCTACTACCAGTGCCAGAATGTGCTTTGTTCAGCAACGTTCCGCTCAATGGAGTCCGTTGAGTCGATTATCCGCCAGCCAGTAGCCGGTGATGAACCGGCTGATGAATTTATCCAGGGTGAAATGGATAAAGCACCGAAACAGCGACCGTCAGCAACACAATGACCAGCCGGGGATAAATCCATGAGCGACACACCATTACAGCAGGCCTTTGCCGTGTGTCAGGCGAATAAAACCGCCTGGCAGAATAAAAAAGATGAACTGAAAGCGGCAGAGACTGCGCTGGATGAACAGCTTGCACCGGGACATCCCCGGAACGCAGAGCGGATTACTTATCTGAGTGAATATATCGACGTTAAACAGTGGGAAATCACCTGTGCGGCGGGGCGTTATATTCGCTCGCATGAAGCGGTACAGCACACCAGTATTTGTCATTCACTCAATGCATTTATGAAGCAAAACGGGGCAGCACTGGTCAGTACGCTGGCACCGGAATTAATGGGGATTAATCAGCTTCCGGCGGCAATCCGCGAGCTGGCCATACGGCGAGCGACGCATTACGTCGGGGAAGCCCTGCGGGATTATCTGGCGACCGGCCCGGAAATTCATTACACAGCGGAAAACAGCGACATTTTGACAGCCATCGGATTCAGGCCTGATAAGGCTTCGCGGGCTGATACTCAGCAGAAATATACACCGGCACAAAACCATGTTTACGCGCACCGGCAGACAGAACTGAGCCAGCAACCACCCGCATAAAATCGACCTGAAAACACCGCCATTTAATTCAATTAAACCATGCATTACGGTGCATGGTTTTGCATGTAAAACCCCGTATTTTTCACACCTCATCACCCCAGTGCTGGCGCGGCTCCGGGGTGTTCATGCACCTGCATTAAAAGTCACCCATGAAGCGGGCAGGCGTGGCGGGGATAGCATTGCGCGCCAAGTATCGCTTGATCTTTTTACCCAATGAATTTAAGAGTAAACTTCTGTCTTTCTTTACAAATAAAATGGATTTATTAAATGCATGAAAAATTGCTTGAACTTCATGAGAAGTTAGAAAACCTTCATACTGCGGTTAATGCAATTGCATTCCCTAATGAAAATCTGATTGAGCTGGGTCAATATACGTTTCCATTTCTCAGTGCAGAGGATCTAAAATATCTTCCGAGAATGCTTGCAAAAAAAATTGAAAAAATAAAAAAATACACCCCTACGGCAGCTGACATATCATCAATTGATGCAATTATTGAAGCAATAAGTGAAGGACAACCTAACTTACAATATTTAAATCATAGTCAGGCAAATGTTTCATGCACTGCAATACAATCTTATTTAGTATCAATGCTATTCATCAGCAATGAAATAAATGAGCTATTTTCATTCGAGGTTTTAGCAAACAGAGAACTACTTCCTAAAAGAATCCTAAACAGGTTAGAACTTTATAATTCTAATTTAAACTCCATCTCTGAGAAAACAGGAAATATTGAAGAAAAAATAAACACAATAAATGAAGCTTATGATGCTGCTGAAGGTCTGCCTACCACTTTAAAATCATTACGGGAGACTAATGAGGAAATATCCGTTCTAAAAGAAAGCTCAATTGAAAGTGAAAGTATCATTCAAAAAAACCTTACAAGCTCTTCTGCTGCAATAGATGACATCCATCAAACAAAAAATGAAGTAAAGCAACTTAATGAAAACATAATAAAAGAAGCGGAAAAATATTTAAATGCTCTTAAAATAGAAGCTCAAAGCTATATAGATAAATGTGAAGAAGCTTTTAGAACCACGACATCAAAAGGTTTAGCCGGTGCATTTGAGGATAAAGCAAAAAAACTAAATAAAAGTATCCAGTTTTGGGTTGCTGGCCTTGTTGGTGCTTTAATATCAGGTGCATTAGTAGGTTATACACGCTTGCATGCATTGGAGGCCTATTTAGCAGATCCCAACTCCACTGGTCTCAAACTTTTAATACAGTTGATATTATCTATTTTAAGTGTTGGTGGGCCGTTATGGTTTGCATGGCTTGCCACAAAACAAATAGGTCAACGATTTAGGCTTGCTGAAGACTATGAGTTTAAAGCATCTGTATCAAAAGCCTACGAAGGATATAGAAGGGAAGCATTACAGCTAGATGAAGATTTCTCACAGCGTTTATTTGGCAATGCATTAACTCGTTTAGAGGAGCCACCATTACGTTTTGTCGAAGACACCGCACATTCATCACCATTGATGGAAATATTATCCTCTGATAATTTCAAAAAACTTATTGAGCAAGGGGGTGATAAAATTGATTTGGTTCTTGAAAAGGCGGGATTACAGAAAAAAAATAGTGAAAAAAAAGATAATCCTATAGACACCAAAGAATTTAAAAATGAGGATGAAGAAAAGTAACCTTACAAATAAGCCATCAGGAACATGTTAGCTGATGGCTTATTTTTCCTCAGTCAAACACAATAGCTATAATAATTTTGCATAGTCGTAAGGCCCTACATAACCCTTACCACAATGATATAAATAATCTGCCCACCATTGCACCATCAACCTACGTTCATCCAAATGCTCAGAAGTATGGATATAAGCAGCCCGCACATTATTACGCTCAGAATGGCTTAACTGCCGTTCTATAGCATCATCACTCCACAAACCTGACTCACCTAAAGCCCCACGCGCCATTGTTCTGAATCCATGTCCGCATACTTCCGTTTGTGTGTCATAGCCCATAGCCCGGAGTGCATTATTCACCGTGTTTTCGCTCATAACTTTGTTTGGATCGTGATCTCCTGGAAACAGCCTCGGATTATCCCCACTGAGCTGCTTCAACTCATCCAGCAAAGCTAAAGCCTGAGTGCTTAACGGAACGATATGTTCCTCCTTCATCTTCATCCCACGATAGGAGTAACGCACACCTTTGATTTCCTCACGCTGCGCCGGTATACGCCAGCAAGCGTTATCAAAATCAAACTCATCCCATCGTGCAAATCGCATCTCACTGGAGCGAACGAAGGTAAGTAGAGACAACTCGACTGCAATACGCGTCATTTTGCGGCCACGATAAGCAGCAAGACGGGCGAGGAACTCAGGGAATCGACTTGAATGTAAGGCGGGATAATGACGAGCTTTGGCCGAGGTTAGCGCTCCAGCCATATCACTGGCAGGATTAGAATCTATGTAATCGTTCTGAACGGCATAACGCATGATAGCCGTGACCCGTTGTTGCAACCGCTGTGCTACATCGTGTTTTCCACTGGCATCCACGACTTTAATTGGTGCTAAGAGATTGCTGGTTTTGAGTTTACGAATATCAGCAGAGCCAATATGTGGGAAGAGATAAAGTTCCAGATAACGGAGCACACGCGAGCTATGGTATTCACCCCACCGCTTATTACTGGCGTGCCATTCGCGCGCGATAGTTTCAAAGGAATAGGCACCGGAGGTTTCAGCTTGGGCTTCTTTCTGCTCAGCTTTGGGATCTATTCCTTGAACCAAGAGTTTTTTAGCTTCATCACGTTTTGCTCGTGCCTCGGCAAGAGTGATTGTCGGCCAGACGCCGAATGCTAATCTGTCTTCTTTCTTATCCACTGGTCGCCGGTACTTCATGCGCCAGTATTTAGATCCTTTGCTCGTCACCTCAAGATACAAACCGCCACCATCGGCCATTTTGTAGGTTTTCTCTTTTGGTTTGGCTGTTTCGACTTGGCGGGAGTTGAGCTTCATTTTGGGGGCACATTTTCAATCGAAGTGAAGATGCCCCCAATTATGCCCCCACCAATGCCCGGATTGCAACGGATGTGCTCGGACGAATCGGGACCAAAAAAAAAGCCTTTCGGCTTTATTTTTAGTAACTTACGGACTGTTACGGACGTTCTCGAACATTCAAATGGTGCCGAAGGCCGGACTCGAACCGGCACGTCTTTCAACGGTTGATTTTGAATCAACTGCGTCTACCGATTTCGCCACTTCGGCACGAAGAGGTATGCGGAAAACGTTGGGGATTATACCTGTCGCGCTTAACCTTGCAAGCCCCATTCTACTGTTTACGTGCTAAGTGCTGAAAAAACCAGCGCATCATCAGTTGGTTGTACCCTTAAGTCTTCACAAAGGCTTAATAACGGCACCAAAAGCCAACAAAATCTGCAACGCCCACCACTGGTTTTCCCCATACATCGTGATAGTCTTTCAGACACACCCCGCCTTCGGAGATAGCACCCGTTTATGATACGCCTCGCTGTTATTGGAACTAACTGGATCACCCGTCAGTTCGTCGATGCTGCCCACGAAAGTGGCAAATATAAACTCACCGCGGTGTACTCCCGCTCGCTGGAACAGGCGCAAAGTTTTGCCAGCGACTATCCGGTAGAACACCTATTTACCGATCTGAATGCGATGGCGAAGAGCGACGCGATTGATGCGGTGTACATCGCCAGCCCAAATTCTCTGCACTCCCCGCAAACGTTGTTGTTTCTCAGCCATAAAAAGCATGTGATTTGCGAGAAGCCACTGGCGTCTAATTTGCGTGAAGTGGAAGCGGCTATTGCCTGCGCGCGTGAAAACCAAGTGGTTTTGTTCGAAGCATTTAAAACTGCCAGCCTGCCAAACTTTATCGCGCTGCAACAGGCGTTGCCGAAAGTAGGCAAGATCCGCAAAGTGCTGCTCAACTATTGCCAGTATTCCTCGCGCTATCAGCGTTATCTCGATGGCGAGAACCCTAACACCTTTAATCCTGCATTCTCCAACGGCTCGATTATGGATATCGGTTTTTATACGCTGGCCTCGGCGGTTGCGCTGTGGGGCGAAGCGTATTCGGTTCATGCGACCGCAAGCCTGCTGGAAAGCGGCGTCGATGCGCACGGTTCGGTGCAGATGAATTACGGCGATTTCGATGTGAATCTGCTGCACTCAAAAGTGAGCGACTCCACAATCCCAAGTGAGATTCAAGGCGAAGCCGGTTCGCTGGTGATTGAGAAAATCTCTGAATGCCAGCGCATCACCTTTATTCCCCGCGGTGGCAAACCGCAGGATCTGACGCTGCCACAGCATATTAATACTATGCTGTATGAAGCCGAAGTCTTTGCTCGTCTGGTCAATGACAACGAAGTGAATCATCAAGGTCTGGTTACGTCGCGATCTACTGCGGCATTGAGTACCGAGATCCGCGCACAAACAGGCGTGAAATTCCCGGCGGATGATGTGTCGGTGCAGCTACCGGCGTAAAGGTGTGTAAAAGCGGGGTAGCAGCATGTTGACGGATTGTAGCATTCGTAATATTTTGTTACCCGCAAAGGGGAGTAACTTCATTGTCGGTTAATCGTCATTACGGTGTGAAAGCACCCGGTTACCGAGCAACGTTTAAAACGTTGTAAGTGAGACCTTGCCGGAAGGCGAGATCCCTGTTGCAAGCATTAGCGGCTGGCGTCTTCCGACGTTGGCCGTTTTTGTTTTTATAGGAATCATTTTTATGAATAGTGTCGGCACTCCATTACTGTGGGGCGGTTTTGCCGTCGTGGTCGTCATCATGCTGGCTATCGACCTCCTTCTTCAGGGACGTAAAGGCTCGCACACCATGTCCATGAAGCAGGCGGCCGTCTGGTCCCTGGTCTGGGTTTCGCTTTCGCTGCTGTTTAACGCAGCATTCTGGTGGTATCTCACCGGGACATCTGGCCGTGAAGTGGCGGATACACAAGCTCTCGCCTTCCTCACCGGCTATCTGATTGAAAAAGCGCTGGCGGTGGATAACGTCTTCGTCTGGCTGATGCTGTTCAGCTACTTTGCTGTTCCTGCTGCATTGCAGCGCCGCGTGCTGGTTTACGGTGTGCTGGGTGCGATTGTACTGCGTACCATCATGATATTCGCGGGCAGCTGGTTGATTTCCCAGTTCGAATGGCTGCTGTATGTGTTCGGCGCGTTCTTGCTGTTCACCGGTATCAAAATGGCGCTGGCGAAGGAAGATGAAGGCGGCATTGGCGATAAACCGCTGGTGCGTTGGATTCGTAGCCACCTGCGGATGACCGATAAAATCGAAGGCGAGCACTTCTTTATTCGTAAGAACGGTATTTTGTTCGCAACGCCGCTGCTGCTGGTGCTGATTCTGGTTGAACTGAGCGACGTGATTTTCGCGGTCGACAGTATTCCGGCAATCTTCGCGGTCACGACTGACCCATTCATTGTGCTGACGTCGAACCTGTTTGCCATCCTCGGCTTGCGTGCGATGTACTTCTTGTTGGCTGGCGTGGCTGAACGCTTCTCCATGCTGAAGTACGGCCTGTCGATTATCCTGGTGTTCATCGGCGTGAAGATGATGATTGTCGATTTCTACCACATCCCAATCGCGATTTCGCTTGGCGTCGTGGGCGGTATTCTGGCGTTGACGTTAATTATTAACGCTATCGTGAACTACCGTAACGATCAGAAGAGACTCGCGAAGTAATATTTTTTGTCGGATGACGCTATCGCTTATCCGACCCACGAAAAGCTTCATGACCCTGCCCTGGTGGCAGGGTTTTTCTTTTTATAGCATCCGCTGTGAGAAATGTTGCTAATGTCACGAATTTGTTAATTATTAGTTATAAAACCTAGCCTGTGTCGAAATAATCAGTGATTACTACTTACTACCCCGCGACATTTCCTTATACTCGACCAGGCAAACACATTTCTTTACATCCGGTCAAAAAAGTACCTCAGAGTACCGACACAGGATGGGACGACATACAACACAGGAAGGTTATTCATGGCTACACAATCTCCGGGTATTCTTAAACGCCTGGCACAAGGCAGTCTGGTAAAACAGATTCTCGTCGGTCTGGTGCTGGGTATCGCACTGGCGGCAATTTCAAAACCTGCGGCTATTGCTGTCGGGTTGCTCGGAACACTGTTCGTCGGCGCACTGAAGGCTGTTGCACCGGTGCTGGTTCTGATGCTGGTGATGGCGTCTATCGCGAACCATAAGCACGGCCAGAAAACCAGCATTCGCCCGATTCTGGTGCTCTATCTTCTGGGAACATTCACCGCCGCGTTAACCGCTGTAGTGGTCAGTTTCCTGTTCCCGTCCTCGCTGCATCTGGTGACTGGCGCGACGGATATCACACCACCGTCAGGCATTGTGGAGGTTCTGCGCGGCCTGTTGTTGAGCATGGTTTCCAACCCAATTGATGCTTTGCTGAAAGCCAACTACATCGGGATTCTGGTATGGGCTGTGGGCCTGGGCTTCGCGCTACGCCACGGTAATGAAAGCACCAAAAACCTGATTAACGATGTTTCCGACGCGGTGACGTTCATCGTGAGAGTGGTGATTCGCTTTGCCCCAATCGGTATCTTCGGCCTGGTAGCATCAACACTTGCAACGACAGGCTTCGAAACGCTGTGGAGCTATGCGCAACTGCTGCTGGTACTGGTTGGCTGTATGTTCGGCGTGGCGCTGATCATCAACCCACTGCTGGTGTTCATCAAAATTCGCCGCAACCCGTACCCGCTGGTGTTCGCTTGCCTGCGTGAGAGTGGCGTAACCGCCTTCTTCACCCGTAGTTCTGCGGCCAACATTCCAGTGAACATGGCGCTGTGCGAGAAGCTGAATCTGGACCGCGATACCTATTCTGTATCCATCCCGTTAGGCGCAACCATCAACATGGCGGGCGCAGCAATCACTATTACCGTACTGACTCTGGCGGCGGTGAACACGCTGGGCGTGCCGGTGGACTTGCCAACCGCACTGCTGCTGAGCGTTGTGGCTTCATTGTGTGCTTGCGGAGCTTCTGGTGTGGCGGGTGGATCTTTGCTGCTAATCCCACTGGCGTGCGGCATGTTCGGTATTCCGAATGAGATTGCTATGCAGGTGGTTGCAGTCGGCTTTATCATCGGCGTGTTGCAGGATTCTTGCGAAACCGCACTGAACTCCTCCACCGACGTGCTATTTACCGCAGCGGCTTGCCAGGCTGAAGATGCACGCCTGGCGGACAATAATCCGTTACGCGGTTAATGCTTAAAGCTCCCTGTCTTGCGAGGCAGGGAGTTATCCTTCTTGTTGCTGCACCTCTTTTTCGACCTTAAACGGGTCAATACCCCGCCTTTGCATCCGCCAGAAACGAATAATATTCAGGCCGTTCATCACCAGAAAACTCCCTTCGATTAACGTTCCACCAATCGAGCCAAGCCAGAAGTTATGCGTCACCCAGCAAGCGGTAGAGCACCACATCACGCAGCGTGTGGTCAGTCCTTTGCAACGGAATAATGCCCAGGTACTGGCGACGGTGCCGAATATCGGCAGCAATTCCATGGCGTGGTTAAATTTAGATAGCCCCAACCCAAGCGTCAGCGCGATAAAAATCCCCATCACCCACAGGCTGCGAGTGCGCAGGGAAATCACGGTTCGGATTGCGTTAAGTTCCGCGCTCATGCCCGCCGGGCTTGCGCCCATCAAGAAGAAATGAATACCGATAATGGCGCTGTAACCCGCCAACTGTAACTTGAAGCGCCGTTCATCACGGTTAACGAACGTGGTAATACCAACCACAAAGGCGAGAACCCCGACGCCCTGGGCAACCCAATACGCGGTCATGACAAATCCTTGTGAGTAAACATGAGGCGAAAAAAAACGGCATTCCGAATATCAAAATGCCGTTTCATGTTAGCACCTGCTCAACGCTTTACAACGTGACGCCGCTCTTAAAGATAGCCAACTCGCGGAAATCATTACGTTCGTTACAGGTTTTTTTACCGTTAGCGATATCAACAATGGTGTCGATAAACTCAGTCAGCAGTGTATTCATGTCGCTGCCGTGCAACAGTTTGCCTGCGTCAAAATCGATCCAGTGTGGCTTTTTGGTTGCCAGCTCACTGTTGGTGGCGATTTTAACCGTTGGCACAAAACCGCCGTACGGTGTGCCGCGTCCGGTGCTGAACAGCACCATATGGCAACCTGCGCCAGCCAATGCACTGGTGGCAACAGCATCGTTACCCGGCGCGCTTAACAAGTTCAGGCCAGGCGTTTTCAGGCGCTCGCCATAACGCAGGACATCAACCACTTCGCTCTCACCGGCTTTTTGCGTACAGCCGAGGGATTTTTCTTCGAGCGTCGTGATACCGCCAGCTTTGTTCCCTGGTGATGGATTCTCGTAGATCGGCTGGTTGTGTTCGATGAAGTATTGTTTAAAGTCGTTCACCATGGTGACGGTTTTTTCAAACGTCGCTTCATCGCGGCAATGGCTCATCAGAATGCGTTCAGCGCCAAACATTTCCGGGACTTCAGTCAGCACAGTCGTGCCGCCATTAGCCACCATGTAGTCGGAGAAACGGCCAAGCATTGGGTTCGCCGTAATACCGGACAAACCGTCTGAACCGCCGCATTCCAGGCCGAACTTCAGCTCGCTGATTTTGCCTGGTTCACGTTTGTCGTGACGCATGACTTCGTACAGCTCTTGCAGCTGCTCAAGTCCGGCTTCAACTTCGTCATCCTGCTGCTGGCAAACCATAAACTTCACGCGGGACTCATCAAATTCACCCAGCGTTTCACGGAAAGCGCTCACCTGGTTGTTTTCGCAACCCAGGCCAATCACCAGCACCGCACCCGCGTTCGGGTGATGCACCATGTTTTGTAGCATGGTGCGGGTGTTAACGTGATCTTCACCCAGCTGTGAACAACCGAATGGATGACTGAACAGGAACACGCCGTCGATATCTTCGGCGTCGTTATTCTGTTTCAGGAAACGGTTCTGGATCTGACGCGCGATACCGTTAACACAGCCTACGGTCGGCAAGATCCACAACTCGTTACGCACACCCACATTACCGTTTTCACGGCGGTAAACACTCACTTCACGGTCTGCCGCCTGACTTGCAAGAGACTGGAAATCAGGTTGATAGCTATACTCATCCAAATCGTTCAGATTAGTACGCGCGTTGTGTGAGTGAATGTGCTCCCCGGCTTCGATAGTCGCCAAAGCATGGCCAATCGGTAAACCATATTTAACGACGTTCTCACCTTGCGCAATGGTCACCAGCGCAAATTTATGGCCGCGAAGCACCGGCTGGCGCAGAGTTACCTCTGCACCTTCTACGGTAACGACTTCACCTTCGGCCAGGTCCACTAACGCAACGGCGACGTTATCTTGCGTATGGATCTTGATGTATTGCATATCAACCTCAAAGCCTGATTAGTTCAGTTCAATGCCAAAGTAGTCTCGGGCGTTGTTAAAGCAGATGTTTTCTACCATGCTGCCCAGCAGTTTGATGTCTGCTGGCGCTTCGCCTGCTTCCACCCAACGGCCAATCATCTGGCACAGAATGCGACGGAAGTATTCGTGGCGGGTGTATGACAGGAAGCTACGGCTGTCAGTCAGCATGCCCACAAAGCGGCTTAACAGACCCAGTTGCGCGAGCTGCGTCATTTGACGCTCCATGCCATCTTTCTGGTCGTTGAACCACCAACCGGAACCAAACTGCATTTTTCCAGGCATACCTTCGCCCTGGAAGTTGCCAATCATGGTGCCCAACACTTCGTTATCGCGTGGGTTCAGGCAATACAGAATGGTTTTTGGCAGTTCGTTGTTTTCGTTTTGCTTGCTGAGCAGGCGAGAAAGTTCTTCAGCCATTGGGCGGTCGTTGATGGAGTCAAAGCCCACATCAGGCCCCAGCAGTTTGAACTGACGCAGGTTGTTGTTACGCAGCGCACCGATGTGGTACTGCTGAACCCAGCCGCGACGGGTGTATTCAGCCGCCAGCCAAACCAGAACCGCAGTTTTGAACTGTGCAGTTTCGTGGTCAGTTGGTGTCGCACCGGAAAGACGACGCGCCAGGATGCCATCCAGAGTCGCTTCGTCTGCTTCTGCAAACAAAACAACGTCTAATGCGTGGTCGGATACTTTACAGCCGTGTGCCGCGAAGTGGTCCAGACGCTTGCTCAGTGCAGTTTGCAGGTCGCTGAAACGACGGATGTCGGTATCAGAAACTTCAGCCATTTTGCCCATGTATTCAACGAAAGTGCCTTGCTCGATGTTGAACGCTTTGTCCGGGCGCCAGCTTGGCAGCACTTTGGTTTCAAATGCGTCGAGCGCGATTTGGCGATGGAAACGCAGGTCGTCGATTGGGTCATCCGTGGTGCCGACCATCTTCACGTTCATCTGCTTCATGATGCCACGCGCAGAGAAGCTATCCTGAGTCAGCAACTCGTTACATTCGTTCCAGATTTCATCGGCAGTAGTTGGGGAAAGCAGTTTGCCGGTGATGCCGAAAGGACGACGCAGTTCGAGGTGAGTCCAATGGTAGAGCGGGTTACCGATAGTGTGCGGAACAGTCGCGGCCCAGGCATCGAATTTCTCACGGTCAGACGCATCGCCAGTACACAGACGCTCTTCCACACCGTTTGCACGCATGCCGCGCCACTTGTAGTGATCGCCTTTTAACCAGATGTCATACAGGTTTTTAAAACGATAATCTTCAGCAACCTGCTGTGGTGGCAAGTGGCAGTGATAGTCAAAGATTGGCTGATCGGCTGCAAACTCATGGTACAAACGGCGAGCGAATTCGGTATCAAGGAGAAAATCTTCAGTCATAAACTGGGCCATTGTAGGGTTCCTCTGTTCATAGCAGTTCGATGCTTGCGCATAATGCAAATAAAGTTATCACACCAATTTCTTGAGACCGAGTGGATTTTTGAGGTGCACGTCACAAAAACCATACTTTTATTGTTAATATAGTGTTTAAAAAGAACCCTTATCCCGCGCCAGTTCTGGCCCGCAAGCCCCTACCCCCTTAGAGTGAGCTGATCGACACTTTTGTGATATCACTCAACTTTTGAAGCTGTATGACAAGTTATCTTTCCTGCCGTCGCAAAACAGACGTAATGGATTTACTTCAGACGCTGACATCAATAACAGCGCATCACGGTACGGAAACCGAATTTGCCACTGGATAGTTTTTTATATGGCAAGGTACGGGTCGTACTGGGTAATACCCCCGGTAATGAACCCCTTCTAAAGAACAGACGACCTGGCAGCAATGCTGGACGTTTACCACATGTTATGTGGTTGATTACAAAGACGGGATGAGATTCCAAATGGGAAAGATTAAAGGCTTGCGTTGGTACATGATAGCTCTGGTAACCATGGGTACCATACTGGGTTATCTGACTCGTAACACAATTGCAGCGGCAGCACCTACGCTGATGCAAGAGTTGCATATTTCCACACAGCAATATTCCTACATTATCGCCGCCTATTCAGCTTGCTACACCATCATGCAGCCTGTTGCGGGTTATGCGCTTGATGTGTTGGGTACAAAAGTCGGTTACGCCTTCTTCGCTGTCGCCTGGGCAATCTTCTGCGGTGCAACTGCACTGGCAGGGAGCTGGGGCGGCCTGGCTATCGCTCGTGGTGCGGTCGGTGCTGCTGAAGCAGCGATGATTCCTGCGGGCCTGAAAGCCAGTAGCGAATGGTTCCCGGCTAAAGAGCGTTCAATCGCCGTAGGTTACTTCAACGTCGGCTCTTCCATTGGCGGCATGATTGCTCCTCCATTAGTGGTCTGGGCGATTGTGATGCACAGCTGGCAGATGGCATTCATCATCTCTGGTGTCCTGAGCTTTGCATGGGCAATGTGCTGGTTGATTTTCTATAAACACCCACGTGACCAGAAACGTCTTTCCGAAGAAGAACGTGAATACATCATTGGCGGTCAGGAAGCTCATCACCAGACCAACAACAGCAAAAAAATGAGCGCATGGAAAATCCTGCAGAACCGTCAGTTCTGGGGTATCGCCCTGCCACGTTTCCTGGCAGAACCAGCGTGGGGGACTTTCAACGCCTGGATCCCATTGTTCATGTTTAAAGCTTACGGCTTCGACCTGAAGCACATTGCGATGTTTGCCTGGATGCCAATGCTGTTTGCTGACCTGGGTTGTATCGTTGGCGGCTACCTGCCACCGCTGTTCCAGCGTGTGTTCGGCGTAAACCTGATTGTGTCTCGTAAACTGGTTGTGACCATGGGTGCGATTCTGATGATTGCCCCAGGGACTATCGGCCTGTTCACCAGCCCGTACGTTGCAATCGCCCTGCTGTGTGTGGGTGGCTTTGCTCACCAGTCACTGTCTGGCGCACTGATCACACTGTCTTCTGACGTATTTGGTCGTAACGAAGTGGCAACCGCAAACGGCCTGACCGGCATGGCGGCCTGGACTGCAAGCACCCTGTTTGCACTGGTTGTTGGCGCACTGGCTGATACCCTTGGCTTCAGCCCACTGTTTGCCGCGCTGGCCGTGTTCGATATCCTCGGTGCTATCGTTATCTGGACCGTGCTGCAAAACAAACCTATCAGCGAGTTGAATGACACGCAGAAGCCGAAACAAGCCTTAGCGTAATCGGCATCAAAAAATGCATATCAAGCCGCCCCATGGGCGGCTTTTGTGTATCTGGAATGTGGAGCCCACGTTTGAAAAGTGGTATAACAAATAGGGTTACCCGCAGGACTTTTCCCGGAGCTACAGATGGAAGTTATGGAACCACGTCGTCTTTATCAGCAATTGGCCGCTGAACTTAAACAACGCATCGAAAACGGTGTTTATCTCGTTGGGGAAAAACTCCCGGCAGAGCGTTTTATTGCTGAAGAGAAGAACGTGAGCCGCACTGTGGTTCGTGAAGCGATTATCATGCTGGAAGTAGAAGGTTACGTCGAAGTCCGCAAAGGCTCTGGCATTCACGTGATGTCAAACCAGGCTAAATACACCAACCTTCCTGATGAACAGTTTGAATTCGCAAGCTTTGGGCCTTTTGAGTTGCTGCAAGCGCGCCAGTTAATCGAAAGCAATATTGCAGAATTTGCCGCCACCCAGGTCACGAAACAAGATATCGTGAAGCTCATGGAAATTCAGGAAATGGCGCGTAATGAGCACAATTTCCAGGATTCAGAGTGGGACCTTCATTTCCACACACAAGTGGCTCTGGCGTCGCAAAATAGCGCTTTGGCCGCCATCGTTGAGAAAATGTGGAGCCAGCGAATTCATAACCCGTACTGGAAAAAGCTTCACGAGCACATCGATAAACGCACCGCTGATAATTGGTGTGACGATCATGATCAAATTCTTAAAGCACTGATTCGTAAAGACCCGCATGCCGCTAAACTGGCGATGTGGCAGCACCTGGAAAACACCAAGCAGATGCTGTTTGACGCAACCAGCGATGATTTCGAATTCAATGCTGACCGCTATTTATTTGCTGATAATCCTGTCATTCATCTCGAAACGGCAGCAAACGGTCAAAAATAGTCATTTTCCCGCGCGAGGGTAAGCAAACCAACCAATAGTGTCAGCGTTTGTAAATACCCTCGCCAGCCCCTCCGCGAGTCATCAAAATCAATCCTCAACAAAGCACAAATACTGTGACGCATGAGCCAGAGCTTTGTTACAATTAGATGCAATTTCATTGTCGGTGTAAGCTTTGCCTTTCACCAGCCTGGTCGTATTCACACGGAGTGGTGCCACGAGCAGGCGATTAATAATGGAATGCATATCGGCAACTACACAAGAAACACAACAAAAAAGCCGAGTTCAGCCAGGCTGACTTTGATCAGCGGTCTTAACCGATGTGCCAGGAACACTGAATGGAACTTTTGACGCAACTACTGAACGCTCTGTGGAGCCAGGATTTTGAAACGCTCGCCAATCCAGGAATGATTGGCATGCTTTACTTCGTTTTATTCATGATTTTATTCCTTGAAAATGGCCTGTTACCGGCAGCTTTCCTGCCTGGTGATAGCTTACTGGTCCTGGTTGGCGTGCTGATTGCCAAAGGAGCAATGGGTTTTCCGGAAACCGTTTTACTGTTAACCACCGCAGCGAGTCTCGGTTGCTGGCTCAGTTATATTCAAGGGCGCTGGCTTGGGAATACGCGAATCGTGCAAAACTGGCTTTCGCACCTCCCCGCTCACTATCACCAGCGTGCGCATAACCTGTTCCATAAACATGGCCTGTCCGCATTACTGATTGGTCGTTTTATCGCTTTTGTTCGCACCCTGCTACCCACTATCGCGGGTTTATCGGGTCTGAATAATGCGCGCTTCCAGTTCTTTAACTGGATGAGCGGCCTGTTATGGGTGCTGATCCTCACCACGCTGGGATATCTGCTCGGAAAGACGCCGGTATTCCTGAAATATGAAGATGCGTTGATGTCCTGCCTGATGCTGTTGCCAGTGGTGTTACTGGTCATTGGCCTGTTCGGTTCGTTGATTGTGCTCTGGCGTAAAAAATACGGTAACCGCAGTTAGAGAGGGATGACGATGAACATACGCTTTTTTCGTGGCTTTCGGGCCACGATGCTCGTCAGTGCGATTGTGCTGGGTGCTGTACTTATCTGGTCCGGCATGCAACGCACTGAATCCACACTTGAAATACGCTCAAGCCAGCAGGGTATCAGCATGCCTGATGGCTTTTTTGTCTGGCATCACCTTGATGCCAACGGTATTCGCTTTAAAAGTATTACCCCTGAAAATAATTCTTTATTGATTAAATTTGATTCAAGCGCGCAAAGTGAAGCCGCCAAAGCCGTGTTGTACAAGACACTGCCGCATGGCTATGTCATCGCTCAACAAGAAGAAGATGTCAGTGCCAGCGCCTGGCTTACACGCGTACTTAATGAAAATATCCGCATTGGTTAGCCCTTTCCTGAAATCCTAATTTGTTAACAGGGATTGGGTTTTTACTCAGTTTCTGACTATGCTTGTTTTGACTTAAATCGCTACAAATCATCATTTTCGTCTGATTTCTGGATCTTTGTGTGTTTTACCTTGCGGCTAAACGTACATTCACAATGGAAGGTTTTTTATCATGAACACTCGTACCGTATTGGCTATCGCCTTGTTATCTCTGACATCTGCCGCACATGCTAGCTCGCTGTGCAGTGAAAAAGAACAAGATATCCAGCGAGAAATTGGCTATGCGGAGAAACACCAGAACCAGAGTCGTGTTGATGGGCTTAATAAGGCGTTGAAAGAAGTCCGCGCCAATTGCACAGACAGCAGTTTACGCGCAGCGCATCAGAAAAAAATCACCGAACAAAAAGCCGAAATCACCGAGCGTAAAGCTGACCTGAACGAAGCGCGCGCGAAAGGCGACGCGGATAAAATTTCAAAGCGGGAGCAAAAACTGGCCGAAGCTGAACATGAGCTGAAGACCTTGCAGGCCCGTGATTACTAAGCATTCCAACTGAGAAGACTTAATAAAAAACCAGGAGAGAACTATGTCTAAAGATACTACTTCAGAACATTTGCGCGCTGAGTTGAAATCCCTGGCAGATACCCTTGAAGAGGTGCTAAGTGCCTCAACGGATAAGTCGAAGTCCGAACTCGAAAAATTGCGTGGCAAAGCTGAAAAAGCCCTGAAGGAAAGCCGTGTGCGCCTCGGTGATACTGGTGATGTACTTGCCAAACAAACCCGAGAAGCGGCGGCAAAAGCTGACGATTACGTTCGTGAAAATCCATGGACTGGCGTTGGTATTGGGGCGGCGATTGGCGTCGTGCTCGGTGTCCTACTGACTCGCCGTTAATTATGCCTGAATCCCATCAACCTCAAGGGCCGGGAAAAGGCGTCCTCGGAATCGGTCAGCGCCTCGTCACCATCATCGTTGGGATGGTGGAGACACGCGTGCGACTTGCCGTTGTCGAACTGGAAGAGGAGAAAGCGCATCTCGTCCAGTTGCTGCTAATGCTTGGGTTAACCATGCTATTTGCCGCATTTGGCTTAATGAGTCTGGTGGTGTTGGTTTTCTGGGCGGTCGAACCGCAATATCGTCTGAATGCCATGATTGCGACAACCGTCGTATTGCTGGCATTAGCCTTTATTGGCGGGATCTGGACGCTCCATAAATCGCGCCAGTCCACGCTCCTACGCCATACCCGACGCGAGCTGGAAAACGACCGTGCGCTACTGGAAGATGACAAGCCATGAGTGACCGCAAGCTGAATAGACGCAAAGCATTTTTACTCAGCCAAATTCAACAACAGCGGCTGGATTTAAGTGCGGGTAAACGCGACTGGCTTGAAGCGACAGGCTCGTATGACCGGGGCTGGCTCACATTTATGAGCCTGCGCAGTTATGCGTTGATTGCCAGCAGCGTGATGGCTATCTGGACAGTGAAGCATCCCAGCTTCTTTATGCGCTGGGCCAGACGCGGATTTGGTGCCTGGAGCGCATGGCGCCTGGTTCGCAACACTATCCAGCAGCAAACGCATTAATCTAAAACGCCGCCTTCTCAGGCGGCCTTTTTATTTGTCAGTAATATTGAAGAACATCGACAGAATTCCTTGCTAACAATCCCTTAACGCCCCGCTTATTATTCCCCATATCAACCGCAGTGACCGCTAACTACCGGAAATTGCAAAAACAAACATCCCTGGGCTGATAGCACCCAAAGAGATTCGCTGGAGAGTAAAATGAAAAAATTAGATGATGCAGGTGTACTGTTAGCTCGTGTCCTGATGCCGATTCTGTTCATCGTCGCAGGCTGGGGCAAAATTAATGGTTATGCCGGTACTCAACAATATATGGAAGCGATGGGCGTTCCAGGGTTCTTACTGCCACTGACCATTCTGCTTGAGTTTGGCGGCGGCCTGGCGATTCTGTTCGGTTTCTTTACTCGTACTACAGCGATTATTACCGCGGTGTTCACGATTCTGACAGCATTCTTGTTCCATGGTGATTTCAGCCAGGGCATGAACTCAACCATGTTTATGAAGAACTTCACCATCGCCGGTGGTTATCTGTTGCTGGCAATCTTCGGACCGGGTGCATACAGCATCGACCGCCTGCTGAAGAAAAACTGGTAAGGCTCTATACTTAGTTTCACTAAAAGCGAAGGTTAATCCCTTCGCTTTTTTGTTTTTAACGTCTACGAAGAGGAATGAAAACATGGGACAGCTCATTGATGGCGTCTGGCACGATGTCTGGTATGACACCAAATCGACCGGTGGCAGCTTCAAACGTTCAGAGTCTGCATTTCGTCACTGGCTGACCGCAGATGGCGAGCCGGGTCCGAGCGGTAAAGGTGGTTTTGCCGCGGAGAAAGACCGCTACCATCTGTATGTTTCCCTCGCCTGCCCCTGGGCGCACCGCACGTTAATCATGCGCGCTTTGAAAGGCCTCGAGTCTTTCATTTCTGTATCCGTGGTTAACCCGCTGATGCTGCAAGATGGCTGGACGTTCGACGACAATTTCCCGAATGCCACCGGCGATGGCTTATATCAGCACGAATATCTTTATCAGCTTTATCTGCAAGCTGACCCCGATTACACCGGGCGCGTCACCGTTCCCGTTTTATGGGATAAGAAAACGCAGACGATTGTCAGCAACGAATCCGCTGAAATCATTCGTATGTTGAATACTGCATTTGATGCCAAAGGCGCTCGCGCCGGGGATTACTACCCAACGGCATTACGCGGCAAGATTGACGAGCTGAATGGCTGGATTTACGACGCCATCAATAACGGCGTGTATAAAGCAGGTTTTGCCACCTCACAAGAAGCCTACGATGAAGCCGTGACCAAAGTGTTTGAATCCCTGGCACGCGTCGAGCAAATCCTCGGTCAGCATCGTTATTTAACGGGCAACCAGCTCACAGAAGCCGATATTCGCCTGTGGACAACACTGGTGCGTTTCGACCCGGTCTATGTCACACACTTTAAATGCGACAAACACCGCATTAGTGATTACCTGAATATCTACGGATTCCTGCGCGATATTTATCAGATGCCTGGCATTGCTGAGACCGTCGATTTCGCACATATCCGTAACCATTATTATCGCAGCCACAAAACCATTAACCCAACCGGCATTATTTCTGTCGGGCCTGCTCAGGATTTAAATGAGCCACACGGGCGCGACGAGCGGTTTAACCCGGGTTGATAAAATTCACCCAAGCTATGATTTACGTAAAATCCATTCACAGCTATTCTTGAATTAGATCGCTTACAGATCAAGTAATTGATTACTTTTAAGGCAGGCTAAAAATGGATTGGTATTTCAAAGTATTAAGAAATTATGTTGGCTTCAGTGGACGTGCGCGCCGTAAAGAGTTCTGGATGTTCATCCTCGTCAACCTTGTTCTGACTGGCGTATTGAGCATTCTGGACAAAATGTTAGGGCTGCGGATTGCGAAAGATGAAGGTCTGCTCACGACCATTTATGGCGTGCTGATATTCCTGCCTTACTGGGCCGTGCAGTTCCGCCGCCTGCACGATACCGATCGTTCAGCATGGTGGCTGCTGTTGCTGTTAATCCCGATTGTCGGCTGGCTGATTATTCTGGCGTTTAACTGCCAGAACGGCACGCCGGGTGAGAATAAATTCGGCAGCGATCCGAAAGCAATGGATGCTCGATTAGTCAGCGAATAATGCTTTGCCCCCTCACCCTACCCCTCCCTGAGCGAGAGGGCCGGGGTGAGGGCATAGCCACTACTTCAATAATTTTGGAATTTCACGCAGGCACCAGGCTTTCGCCTCACCCATGCTATCGCGTCGCCACGCCATAATAATGTCAATTTCATTGGTATATTCAGGACTCACCACGCGCAAACGTCCCTCGGCAATATCCTGCTCCACCAGGGGATAAGGCATCGTCGCCACACCCAAACCTGCCAGCAGCGCCTGGCGTTTATCTTCCATGCTGCTCACCGTCAGGCGCGGCTGTTTATCCAGCAACTGCACCGTGATTACCGGGCGTTCACGCGCGGTATCCGCGACCGCAATACCGCGATATTTCACACGAGTGACTTCCGAAAGTGGCTCCGGCTCGTTGTGGATCGGGTGGTCAGGTGCCGCGACATATACGCTCAATATTTTGTACAACTTGCGCGAGTTAATTTCTGACGACGAACGAAAATGCATATCCGGCGCAATCACGATATCCGCACGCCCTTGCTCTAAACGCTCCCACGAACCTGCCAACACTTCCGTAATAATCGAAAGCTGGGTGTCGGCTTTGGCGGCCAGTTTTTCTACTAACGGATACAGTTTCGCCGTAGGCACCAGCGCCTCGGTCACAATGGTGAGATGCGTTTCCCAACCGCGCGCCAGCGCTTCCGCATCGGTAGTGAGTTTTTCAGCAGCTTCGAGCAAAACTCGCCCGCGTTCGAGCAGCATGCGCCCGACGTTAGTAAATTTGGTGCGATGGCCTGAACGGTCAAACAGCACGACATCCAGCTCTTCTTCCAGTTTCTGCATGGTGTAACTCAGTGCCGACGGCACGCGCCCCAGCTCATCGGCGGCTGCGGCAAAACTTCCGCGTCGGTCAATGGCATCCATGACCCGCAACGCCTCCAGCGTCAATGCTCTCTCTTTAGCCATCTCGTTCTCATTCAGGAAATTTGAACATACCAAGCAGATTAACTGGCTAACAATGAAGCGTCCAGAGTTTTACCATGGGCATAGTGTAAAAAGAGGTCAAAAAATTATGATTACGCCAAGAACTGCCAAACAATGTGGGAAAGCGGACTATGGATGGCTGCAAGCCCGCTATACGTTTTCCTTCGGTCACTATTTCGACCCGAAATTGCTGGGCTATGCTTCATTGCGCGTTCTCAACCAGGAAGTGTTGGCGCCCGGCGCATCGTTCCAGCCACGTACCTATCCAAAGGTCGATATTCTTAATCTGATTCTCGAAGGTGAAGCGGAATACCGCGACAGCGAAGGCAACCACGTTCAGGCCAAAGCGGGTGAAGCTTTGCTGCTTTCGACTCAACCAGGGCTGAGTTACAGCGAGCATAATCTCAGCAAAGAGCACTCTCTCACGCGCATGCAGCTGTGGTTAGATGCCTGCCCGGAGCGTGAAAATCCGCTGGTGCAAAAACTCACGCTTGCAGAGGAGCCGCAGCAATTGCTGGCTTCACCTGATGGACGCAATGAGAGCCTGCAACTGCGCCAGCAAGTGTGGATTAACCAGATTGAACTGGAAAAAGGTCAGCAGTTGAGTTTCCAGTTACATGGGCCACGCGCTTATTTGCAGTCGATTCACGGAACCGTTCACGCGATCACCGCCACCGAGGAAAAAGAGGGGCTGACCTGTGGCGATGGTGCTTTTATCCGTGACGAGGCTAACATTACGCTGGTTGCAGATACCCCATTGCGAGCATTACTGATAGATTTACCGGTCTGACCAGTATCAGGAATGGACCAACAGGAGTTATCCGTGAGCAAGAAATCATCGACGAAGAAAACGGCCAAAAAAGCAGTGTCAGCGGTTGTGGTTGCGACAACAACCGCTGATGTCGAGCTGAGTTACGACGAGATGCTCAATGAACTGGAAGCGATTGTTGTCGAAGCAGATGTACGGCTGGCGGAAGAAGAAGCCAGCCTCTGAATTACGCGACCTTACTCGCCATAATCGCAATGATCTGACGATCGGTGTGTTGCATCGCCTGGCTTGCCAGGGCACAAAGATTACGGATCGACTGCTCCACATCATGAGCAACGATCCCTTCATTTCCGCTGACCGACGTATTATCGAGCGCCATCAGCACCGCTTTCCATGCCGAAGCGGCACTGGTAGACACTTTCATCGCGCAACTGTTTGAAGCACCATCACAAATCATCCCGCTAACATCGCCAATCATATTGCTGATAGCCATTGAGATACTCTTATAGCTGCCGTCGATTAACCAGGTGATCCCTGCTGCTGCACCCATTGCTGCGGTGGTTGCTGCGCATAACGCAGAGAGTGACGGCAACTGATGGTGAATATAAATCGCCGTCAGATGCGACAGTATCAGCGCCCGCGCCAGCTTTTCACTGTCACACGCGAGATGTTCAGCCACGACAACCACCGGCATTGTCGCGGCGATACCCTGATTGCCGGATCCCGAGTTGCTCATTGCCGGAAGACACGCGCCTCCCATACGCGCATCAGAAGCGGCGGCAGTGCGAATCATAATATCGCTCAACAGATCCTTTGCCATCAGGCCACGGTCGAGCTGGCGCTGTAACGTCGCACCGATATGCAAACCGTACTGCGCCCGCAAACCTTCACGGGAAAGCTCGTTATTCAACAAGGCCGCGTCGAGAATAAAACCAATCTCATCAAAGGGGACACACTGCGCAAACTCAACAATCTGCTCAAGGCTTACCTTTTCCATAGAGCAGGTTTGCGCCTTCCCTTCCGCCTGGCAATCTTCAGCGGCATCAAACAGCACATCACCGTCTTTCTCGATTCTGATGACTCGCGTGTGTTCACCCGCGATGACTACCGTTGCCGACTCTTTGGCGGTAAATACCGTCACGCAGGTATATAAAATCTCATCGCACGGTTGTTGAATGCTGACCTTCACATCACTACGCGCCAGCAGCAACTTCGCGGCGGCAATCGCTTCAACCGGCGCACCTTTCAGCACTTCCAGCCCCGCCAGTGGGTCGCCCCCGAGCGCACCCACCGCGGCGGCGATAGGCAGGCCGACCATCCCGGTTCCCGGAACGGTAACACCCATACCATTTTTCATCAGATTCGGTGAAACGCGAGCCTCAATACGTGTCACTGGTCCCGCCAGATGCGAGGCGGCCAATGCGCTTGCCAGCGCCAGCGAAATAGGTTCTGTGCAGCCCACTGCGGGCTTCACATTTTGTTTCACAGCAAGGATGAGTTCAGCCCATGCCGGGTTAATTGCAGAATTTGCCATTTTTTAGCCTTAACGCTTATATCCAGAAAACACACGCCCGCACTCAGGAGAATGCAAGGAATGGAGAAATACACAATAAGAGGCCAGTGATAATAATAATGACCAGTGAGACACCTTTATATTTATGCAATGCCGGGACTTTATAGACCAGCCACGCTGGAATTAAGCACCCTACCATGCCAAATATTGGACTACAGATTGAGGTAAAACTTAATACCGGAGCATTCAATACAATCGCACTCCACGCCAGCAATATGGCGAATACCATAATGCCGCGCTGCACCCATTTCTCATTAATTTTTTCCGCAGGCATTTTGCGACGCAGAATATTAATTACGATACCTTGCGTGGCTTCACGGAACCCGAGATAAACACCAAAGAAGGCGGTCATAACAGCGAAGATATTTAATATTACGCTGACCACCGTGACCCATGCACCGGCATTTCCGTTAATAAACTGGGCGGCAATAGCCAACGCTGAAATATTTTGTTCATACGCTTTTACCGCTTCGTCATGCCCCATAGCCAGAGTGAAAGAGACGGCATAAAAGAACACGGTCACAAACAGAATACCGAAAGCGATATTCATCGCACGCAGCGCTTTAAAACGAGCCACTTCGCGTGACTTTTCTTTAGAACGGTACGAGATAACCATCGGGCTAAGCGTCTGGATAAACAGAATAGACGTCAGTGTAAAGGGCAGCGTAATAATCGCATTCTTCAGCAGCAAGCCCATTGGCGGCAGTGTGCCTGCGTTATACAAATGCCACATGCCGACCATTGAAACACCCAGTGCGGCGACCACTAAAAGCTTGGTTAGCACCATGTATCTTGAAACTTTAAATAAGAGTTTTTCACCGCGCGATGAGATAGCAACCAGAATACAAATCAGCGCCAGGCCATAGAAAGGGTTATCCGATAACAGCCCTTCCGTGACGCCAAACGTATGTAAATAAGAGGCGCTGTCATTAGTGATGGCCGTGGAGTAAACAAACATCCAGATAACCAGCATAATGAAGTAGAGTAAACCCAATAATATTCCCCAGTTTTTACCCAAATAACCGCTTATTACACTCGGGTAGTCTTTACACTCCGGGGATTCCGCCAGCGTATTAATAAATAAACGCTGAAACAGATACATGGCTGGATAGCCGACTATCGAGGAAAGAAGGAAAACCCATAATCCCATTAATCCAACCTGAACCGGTAAGAAAACTATTCCCGCCCCGATTGCCATGCCGATACTCATAATGATCCAGCCGACATCAGTGCTGTCAAATTTGGTGGCGGCTTGCCATTCACTTTCCGTCATTCCTGCACGATTCGATGCCGGAATATTAACGGCAGTAATGCTTCCTGTTTCCATAAAAATGCTCGCTTAAATGTGTAGGTTTTAATTGTGAGTGTTAATTACAGAGTGATTTTCCAGACCATTAAAAACCTGAATGCGTGTTTTCTGGTCTTATTCGAATGTAAAAAGGATAGCGCGAGCAGAGGAGAAAAAATTTGCTACTCCATCTGTGCAATCGGAATAAAAGAGTAAAAATTTCTCCATTCAGAGAAATATCTTCAGTTTTGATTCACGTTTTGCATTTTGAGTAGTAAATAATTATCAAGGTAGTTAAGGTAATGACTTAAAGTATTGTTTTTTAAAAAGTTTTACTGAAATATTTGTCAAAAGCTAAATTCAGCCCCAGCAAGGCAATGTGAGCTGACGCAACAACCGAGGTTAATAGCCTGTGACATTAGAGCATATGTATTTTGATACACTTCACACTCTGGCAGCGCTTTAGCAGGAATCTCTGATTATTGTTTCAATAAGGTTAAGGTTGAGATTTTTTCACTGCTATTAAGACATTTCCATACAGTAAACGATCACGAGAGACGGTTAACGCAAGTTTCTCCGTTCTCAATCCCCAGTTGGTAGAGCGTAAACGGTGTGTGTTTTTCGATAAGTGTCGCCAGTTCAGGCGAATGGCTGGTGAGCCAGATTTGCGTGTAACGACTCGCCTCGGCAATCAGGCGTGCCAACGCAGGTAGCATCTGCGGATGCAGGCTATTTTCCGGCTCATTCAGAGCAATAAAACGTGGGGGACGCGGACTGAGCAATGCCACGGTCAGGCAAAGAAATCGCAGCGTGCCGTCAGAAAACTCAGCTGACTCCAGCGGGCGATTAATGCCCTGCCGGTGCATCATCATCTGGAAACGCCCGTTGCTGTTATCACAGAAAAACAGGCATTCCGGAAACGCCTCAGCCAACACCTCAAACAGCAATTCGCTATCGCCAATCTCAACGATGGTCTGGAAGGCCGCAGCCAGATTCAAACCGTCTCCAGACAAAACGGGTGAGCGATAACCCACCTGCGGCAAACGCAGACCCGCCCCTTTAGTAATGTCGAATTCGTGATAAAAGCGCCAGTTGCGTAGCGTTTCTCGAGCGCTGGAGACTTCCGGATAAAGATGCGGTTCGCCCAATTGGCCAAACAACGATTCATTTTCGTAAAGCGTCGCTGCATGCGTCACTTTCTCGCCGTTGACATCGTTGAGAAAAACCGCCTGGTTGCGGCGATGCATAATGGATGACGAAGGGCGACGACGAAAACCACTCAGCCAGATTTGCTCCTCTTTCACGATAGGATCGAGATCGAACATGGTCGGATACGGCAGTTTATCTGGGAATCCGACCTGCAATTCGTACTCGAAATCGTCGGTATCTACCGCAAGCGTCATCCGCCGAGGCGCGCTGGCATAACCTTTGGCGCGATCGCCTGCCCACATAACCTTCTGGATCCCACCCTCATCTGACAACCAGTGTGAAAGCTGCCCGGTTGCTGCACCGTGAATCAGGTGAATCGCCTTATAAATGTTGGATTTTCCGCAGCCATTCGGGCCGAAAACGACATTCAGGCGACCGAGATCGATGGAGAGTTTGCGCACTGAGCGGTAGTTGTCGATGTACAGAGACTTGATCATGGCGGTGTGGGATCCGGTGATGGCGGGAGTCATATTATGGCAATTGTTTGCGCTCATCCCAACCCAAAAACAAAAACCCCGCCGAAGCGGGGTTATTGTTGAATGGTTGAAGCTGACCGATAAGCCGGGTTCTGTCGTGGACAGTCATTCATCTAGGCCAGCAATCGCTCACTGGCTCAAGCAGCCTACCCGGGTTCAGTACGGGCCGTACCTTGTGAACCCCTATTTGGCCTTGCTCCGGGTGGAGTTTACCGTGCCACGAACTGTTACCAGTCGCGCGGTGCGCTCTTACCGCACCCTTTCACCCTTACCTGATCCCGCTTGCGCGGGCCATCGGCGGTTTGCTCTCTGTTGCACTGGTCGTGGGTTACCCCCCCAGGCGTTACCTGGCACCCTGCCCTATGGAGCCCGGACTTTCCTCCCCTCCGCCCGTCTCCCCCCGAAGAAGGACGACGACGAAGCGGCGACTGTCTGGTCAGCTTCGGCGCGGATTATAGAGGGTTTGCCCCCCCATGTCACGCATGCTTAACGAGTGATGTTCATCCCAATCTCAACGGTTGCTGCAATATCACGCGAGGCGCGGTAAATATTATCGAACGCATTTTTCAGCGCGTCTTCCAATGTGCCGATACTATTGAGCACGCTAAACACGGCATCAATGCCGTACTGATGAACAATAGCGACATCACTGGTCAGCGAACCGGCAATCCCAATCACCGGTTTGTGGTACTTTTTGGCGACCGCAGCCACGCCTACCGGGACTTTGCCACGAATGCTCTGGCTGTCCATGCGCCCTTCACCCGTCACCACCAGCGAACAGTCGTGAATATGCTCTTCAAGATGTAGTGCTTCGGTCACGATCTCTACACCGCTGCGTAAATCTGCGCCGAGGAATGCCATTAATGCAGCGCCCATGCCGCCTGCGGCTCCGGCACCTTCTGCATTTTTCACATCAACATGTAAGTCTTTTTTAATCACATCAGCAAAGTGGGCAAGATTAGCGTCCAGCTCAACAATCATCGCTTCACTGGCCCCTTTTTGCGGCCCGAAAACGCGCGAAGCACCATTGTCGCCAATGAGTGGATTGGTGACATCACAGGCCACGTTGATCACGCAATCCGCCAGCCGACCGTCGAGACCTGCAACATCAATGCTGTTTAAACTCATTAAACTGCCGCCACCGTGGCTAATCTCTTTGCCTGTCGCGTCGCACAGTTTCGCCCCCAGCGCCTGCACCATGCCCGCACCACCATCATTGGTCGCACTGCCGCCGATGCCGATAATAATATTGCGTGCACCGTTATCCAGAGCGCGTAAAATCAGCTCTCCGGTTCCATGCGACGTGGTAATCAGAGGGTTGCGTTCCTCAATCGGCACCAGCGCTAAACCACTGGCTTCTGCCATTTCGATAAATGCGGTTTTACCGTCACCAGACATTCCCCAATAAGCACTCACCGGCTCACCCAATGGGCCCGTCACTGTCGTGGTGATTTTCCTGCCCTGCGTGGCACTGATCATGGCATCGACCGTACCTTCCCCGCCATCTGCAACCGGGACCGATATATATTCCGCATCAGGAAATATTTCGCGGAAACCTTTTTCAATGGCTTTAGCCACATCAACCGCGCAGAGGCTTTCTTTATAAGAGTCGGGTGCGATTACGATTTTCATAATGTGTCCATGCCTGATCTACCGCTGACTTGCAGGTTTTGTAGGGTGGATAAGCGCAAGCGTCATCCACCAATTATTAGCGGGAGCGCACGGCTTACCCGCCCTACGATTGATTACTTGCTGACTTCTACTTTCGCCAGTTTTTCGTAGTAGCACGCGATTGCGCTGTGGTCATCGTTACCGTGGCCATCTGCACGCAGCGCCTGCATCATTTCCATGACCGCCGCTGTCAGTGGCAGTTGCGCGCCCACGCCGTGGGAAGTATCCAGTGCGTTTGCCAAATCTTTAATGTGCAGGTCAATGCGGAAACCTGGCTTGAAGTTACGATCCAGAACCATTGGCGCTTTCGCTTCCAGAACGGTGCTGCCCGCAAGGCCGCCGCGAATCGCCTGGAAGACCAATTCAGGATTCACACCTGCTTTGGTCGCCAGTACCAGCGCTTCAGACATCGCCGCAATGTTCAGCGCCACAATCACCTGGTTTGCCAGTTTGGTGACGTTGCCTGCGCCGATATCACCGGTGTGCACCACGGAACCGGCCATGGATTTCAGCAGGTCGTAATATTTGTCGAAAATCGCTTTGTCGCCGCCAACCATTACAGATAGCGTGCCTTCAATCGCTTTTGGCTCGCCGCCACTCACTGGCGCATCCAGCATGTCGATGCCTTTGGCTTTCAGCGCTTCGCTGATTTCACGACTCGCCAACGGTGCGATCGAACTCATGTCGATAACCACAGTGCCCGGCTTCGCCCCTTCAATAATTCCGTTCTCACCCAGCGCGACTTCTTTCACATGCGGGGAGTTTGGCAGCATGGTGATAATCACATCACACTGCTCGGCAATCTCTTTCGGGGTAGCAGCAGTTTCTGCACCGGCTGCGATGATTTCAGCAATCACCTCTGGATTACGGTCAGCAACCACCAGTGAATAACCGGCTTTGATGAGGTTTTTACTCATTGGTTTGCCCATGATACCCAGGCCAATAAACCCAACTTTCAGTGTCATAATTCAGTCTCTCTTTTCAGGTGGTGGTTATTTTTTAAAAGAATCAGCCAATTTCTGGGTTGCCGAACGGAAGCAGCCTAAATCACTGCCCACAGCCACAAAGGTGGCGCCCCATTCCATATAACGACGCGCGTCGGCTTCTACCGGAGCCAAAATGCCAGCCGGTTTACCGTGAGCTTTAGCACGAGCAAAGATGTGTTTGATGCATTGCTGCACTTCAGGATGCGAGGCATTTCCCAAATGACCTAATGCCGCCGCCAGATCGCTTGGACCAACGAAAATGCCGTCCACGCCATCTGTTGCGGCAATCGCATCAACGTTGTCCACGCCCTGCTGGCTCTCGATTTGCACGAGTATTGAGATGTTCTTATTGGACTGCGCGAAATAATCCGGCACGGTGCCAAACATATTGGCGCGGTGAGAAATGGAGACGCCGCGAATCCCTTCTGGCGGATAGCGGGTTGAAGACACCGCCAGCGCCGCCTCTTCCTGAGTTTCAACAAACGGAATCAGGAAGTTGTAGAAACCGATATCCAGCAAACGTTTGATGACCACCGGATCGTTGGTTGGCGCACGAACCACTGCCGCACTTTCGCTGCCTTTTAACGCCATCAGTTGTGGAATAAAAGTGGTGATGTCGTTTGGCGCATGTTCGCCATCCAGCACAATCCAGTCGAATCCGGCCAGACCCAGCACTTCGGTGCTGATAGGGTTTGCCAGCGCTGACCAGCAACCAATTTGCGTCTGGTGTGCTGCCAGTGCTGCTTTGAATTTATTGGGGAAAACGTTGGTATTCATCTGTTGCCCTTATTTATTCAGTTATCCGTTGAGTGAATTACTTCTGCAATTCCATACGTTTAATGTCACCCACTACGAACAGATAACAAACCATTGCCATCAGCGCCGAACAGCCAACAAAGATCAGCGCCGCATTGAAGGAGTGAAGTTCAGAAACCAGGTAGCCAATGACCAGTGGAGTCACGATAGACGCTACGTTGCCAAACACGTTGAATACCGCACCGCACAGGCCAACCATCTCTTTTGGCGCCGTATCAGCAATCACCGGCCAGCCCAACGCACCGAAACCTTTACCGAAGAAAGCGAATGCCATCAGCGTGACAACCAGTGCCGTGCTGTCGGTGTAGTTACACAAAATGATGGTGGAAGCGAGAAGCATCCCGAGCACAATCGGTATCTTACGAGCGACGGTCAGTGAGTAACCGCGTTTGATTAACGAATCAGAGAATACGCCGCCCAACACGCCACCAGCAAAACCGCACAGCGCCGGGATAGAAGCCACCATCCCCACTTTCAGAATCGACATACCTTTATCTTGCACCAGGTAAATCGGGAACCAGGTCAGGAAGAACCAGGTAATGGTGTTGATAAAGTACTGACCGAAGAACACGCCCAGCATCATGCGGTTAGTCAGCAACTGCTTGATGTAATGAAGTTTTGGCCCTTCAACGACTACACCTGGTTTTTTGTGGTCCATATCAACCACGGCGCCACCTTTCGTGATGTAGTCCAGTTCTTCTTTAGACATACGAGGGTGGTCAGTTGGGTTGTGAATAAACTTCACCCACAGGAAAGTCAGCACAAAACCGATTCCACCCATCACGGTAAAGACATGCTCCCAGCCCCATGCGAAGGTCAGCCAACCGAGCAATGGAGAGAACAGTGCCAGGGAGAAATACTGTGCGGAGTTAAAAATCGCAGAAGCGGTACCGCGTTCTTTGGTCGGGAACCAGGCCGCTACAATACGGGCGTTAGCCGGGAATGATGGCGCTTCGGAAAAGCCGAGCATAAAGCGCATAATAAACATGGAGATGCCCGCATACGCCAGCGGCACCATATCCACAAACCCTTGCATGAACGTAAACAGCGACCAGAAGAACAGACTATAGGTATACACTTTCTTCGAACCGTAGCGGTCAAGCAACCATCCGCCAGGGATTTGCATCAGCAGGTAAGCCCAGCCAAAAGCTGAGAAAATATAGCCCATTGAGATTGCACTGAGCTGTAATTCTTTTGCAACTTCAGTACCCGCAATAGAAAGAGTGGCGCGATCGGCATAGTTAATCGTCGTCACAATAAATATAATTAATAATATTAAGTAGCGGGTGTGCTTCCCTTTTTTTGCTTCCACAGCTGTATCTAAAATCATTTTCTACATCCTCTGTTGCGGGTACTTAATTCAAGGATTTTTTATTTATATAAAGCGTTATCTCACGAATATTTGTTCGGATAATACCGCTCTGGAAATTGACCTGGTGTTTGTCATTCGCAACACAGTATAGCCAGCACAGAACAAATGGACATTAGGCGTATGCACAATAGATAGCATTAAAAATATCTAATAGTTAAACTTATGCACATGTTTGTGGGGCGTATTGCACAATTTTATAGATTGCACCCCCTAAGGAATAAGGCGTCACGACATTAAGTGATCAACGTCACATTTTTATTTCTCGTGTCCTGACATTCTTTATTTAGCTTGTGAGACAATCACGATTAGAAAATTATTTAATTAACATTCAGGTTGATTCTGGAGAATAGCGACAATGTCAAATATAGAAATTAAACAACAACCCCCTGGGTCGTTTTATATAAAAGTTCATGAGACAGATAATGTCGCTATTATTGTTAATGACAATGGCCTGAAAGCGGGTACGCGTTTCCCGGATGGTTTGGAGCTTATCGAACATATCCCTCAAGGTCACAAAGCCGCTCTGGTCGATATTCCTGCCCACGGTGAAATCGTTCGTTATGGCGAAGTGATCGGCTATGCGGTACGGGATATTCCACGCGGTAGCTGGATTGACGAATCATTGGTGGAATTGCCAAAAGCCCCACCGCTACACACCCTGCCATTAGCGACCAAAGTACCTGAACCATTGCCACCGCTGGAAGGTTACACCTTTGAAGGCTATCGCAACGCAGACGGCAGCGTCGGCACCAAAAACCTGCTTGGCATCACCACCAGCGTGCATTGCGTCGCAGGCGTGGTGGATTATGTCATCAAAATTATTGAACGTGATTTACTGCCGAAATACCCGAATGTGGACGGCGTGGTCGGCCTGAATCACCTGTACGGCTGCGGTGTGGCGATCAACGCACCTGCGGCTGTCATTCCCATTCGCACCATTCATAACATCGCCCTGAACCCGAACTTTGGCGGCGAAATTATGGTGATTGGCCTCGGCTGCGAAAAGTTGCAGCCAGAGCGTCTGCTGGAAGGCACTGATGACGTTCAGTCAATTAATGTCGGCGATGCCAGTATCGTGCGCCTGCAAGACGAACACCACGTCGGCTTTAAATCGATGGTCGAAGATATTCTTAACGTCGCCGAACGCCATCTCTCTAATCTGAACAAACGCCAGCGCGAAACCTGCCCGGCTTCTGAACTGGTAGTCGGTATGCAATGCGGCGGCAGCGATGCTTTCTCCGGCGTGACCGCTAACCCGGCTGTCGGTTACGCATCAGATCTCCTGGTACGCTGCGGCGCCACGGTGATGTTCTCGGAAGTCACTGAAGTGCGCGATGCCATCCATTTATTAACGCCACGCGCCATCAACGAAGAAGTCGGTAAGCGCCTGCTCGAAGAGATGGAATGGTATGACAACTATCTGGACATGGGTAAAACCGACCGTAGCGCCAACCCCTCTCCCGGAAACAAAAAAGGCGGCCTGGCAAACGTGGTGGAAAAAGCCCTCGGCTCCATTGCTAAATCTGGCCAGAGCGCGATTGTCGAAGTGCTTTCGCCGGGTCAACGCCCGACCAAACGCGGCCTGATTTACGCCGCCACACCAGCCAGTGATTTCGTTTGTGGCACACAGCAAGTGGCTTCCGGTATTACAGTGCAAGTGTTCACTACCGGTCGTGGAACGCCATACGGCTTGCTGGCAGTTCCGGTGATTAAAATGGCCACCCGCACCGCACTGGCCAACCGTTGGTACGACTTAATGGATATCAACGCGGGCACCATCGCCACCGGTGAAGCGACCATTGAGGATGTGGGCTGGGAGTTGTTTGAATTTATTCTTGATGTGGCGAGCGGACGCAAGAAAACATTCTCGGATCAATGGGGGCTTCACAACGCATTAGCCGTTTTCAACCCGGCACCAGTGACCTGATTTGATTCACAAATGGCGGATGACGCTAACGCTTATCCGCCCTACAACCGCTATCCCGGCACTTTCTCGCGGCAAACCTTCAACACTAACTGCCGCAGCCAGCGATGCGCCGGATCTGCTTCCGAACGCGGATGCCACATCAACGACACCGTAATCTCATTGGTTTTCACCGGCAGCTCAAAAACATGAAGCCTCGCTTCCCCGGAATTGCCATATAACCCCGGCTGGTTAAGCAAGAAAGTCGCTGGCACCAAAGCCACTAAATCAGACGCCTGAGCCACTGCCAACGCAGCAGGAAAACCCGGCACCAACGCGGCAATCTTACGTTCTAAACTCAGCTCAGCCAGCAGCATATCAACCGGGCCGATTCCGCGATCGTGACGCGACACCACCACATGCCCCAACGCAGCATACCTCGCAGGGGTAATTTCACTTTCTTGCTCAAGCGGATGACCCTTTCTGACCACGCCGACAAACTTGTCGCGATATAACGCCGTAATGCGTATCTCTGGCCCCATTTCCCCGAGCACGCCGACTTCAAAATCAATCTGCCCCTCGCGTAAATACTTCGCCGTTTTCTCCGGTTTAGGCATAAAACGCAGTTGCACGAAAGGTGCAACAGTGGCGACCGCCGCAATCAGCGCGGCACCAAATATCTCGATAAATCCTGCATTGGTGCGCAGGGTGAAACTGCGCTCAAGCGTGGCAAGATTGAGCGCGGCTTTTGCCGGACGCAGAATCGCACGGGCCTCAAACACTGCGTTTTGCGTACGCGGCCGAATCTCTTCTGCGTAAGGTGTGAGCACCATATTGCCCCCGGCGCGCACCAGTAAAGGATCGCCCGTGGTATCGCGCAGGCGGCTTAACGTACGACTCATGGCCGACGCGCTGAGTCCCAAACGACGCGCAGCACCCGCCACACTTCCTTCAGCCAGAAGCACATCAAGCGCAATGAGTAAATTCAAATCGGGTTCATTCATATTCAGGATGGTCACTCGTCATTGAAAATGAGAGATGGCGTTTCATGCATCTTATAAGTGCAAATGCTGCGCCTTCCGCCATATCTAATACACCGCTATATTTCCGCTATCAACCCGTAAAATAGAGTTCCCACAAATGGCGTTATTTTCCAATCTACCCGGCGATGAGGGTTTACCCGGCTTCGAACGCGGTTTAGCGATGGCCGCCGTCATGACAATGGCGGCAATGGTGGTGTTCGACGGCTCGATGATTAACATCGCGCTGCCGCAAATCGCCCGTTCACTTAACGCCTCCGTTGGCGCGACCGTCTGGGTGGCGAACGGTTACCTGCTATCGGCGGCAATGACGCTGGCGATCTTCGCCGCACTTTCCAGCCGCCTCGGGTTCCGCTCCATTTTCACTTTTGGCCTGAGCGTTTTCACGCTCGCCTCTGTGGGTTGCGCGTTATCGACATCACTGGATATGTTAATCGCCATGCGCGTCTTACAAGGGATTGGCGGGGCTGCCACGTTAAGTATTGGCCCGGCCATTCTGCGCTCGGTTTTCCCTAACCGCCTGTTAGGGCGTGTCCTGGGTCTCAATGCCTTACTGATAGGCACCAGCACCGCTATCGCGCCCATTCTCGGGGGAACCATACTCTCAACTTTGAGCTGGCCGTGGCTGTTTGCGATTAACATCCCGCTGGGCATTATCGCGATGCTACTCGCCTTGCGTGTGGTGCCGCATAATCCGGCATTGAAGCGTGAACCGTTTGATTACGCAGGGGCCGTGCTTTCCGCCGTTGCGTTAGGCGCCCTGGTGATGGCCACCGATGCTTTTACACACCAGGGAAATAGCGACCTGATAACCGCATTGATTTACGGTGGCATCGCAATTTTCACCGGAATGGCGTTCATCTGGGTTCAGCGCCGCGCAACAAAGCCGCTGCTCCCGCTCAACATTTTTGCCTCTTCCCGATTTTCGCTGGCCGCGCTCACTTCTTTGGCGTCTTTTGTCAGCCAGGGAATAACCTTTATCGCGCTGCCCTTCCTGTTTCAGAGCGTTTACGGTTACAGCGCGCTGATTTCAGCACTGCTTTTCACACCGTGGCCCATCGGCATCATTCTGGCCGCACCCCATGCCGGGCGTCTTGCCGACCGCTATTCAGCGGCGATCATTTCCACCATCGGCTTGAGTATTTTTGCGGTTGGCCTGGCATTGCTGGCGATGCTCCCGGAACACGCTCAGGCGTGGGATATCTGCCTGCGTAGCCTGTTATGCGGCATCGGTTTTGGCTGCTTCCAAAGCCCGAACAACAGAGAAATGCTGTCCAATGCCTCACGCGAAAACAGCGGTTACGCTTCAGGCGTGCTGGCGATTATGCGCACCTTCGGCCAGTGCCTGGGTGCAGCCTTTGTTGGCGTGTTGATGTCGATTTATGCGCAGAGCAGCGCCATACATATCAGCCAGTGGCTGGCGGTAATTGCGACGGCGTTGGCTATTGCGCTGAGTGTGAGTCGGTTGCGGGGATATAAACTGTCGCAGGCGTAACTAATAATCGTACGGTGGATGAATGTGAAAATCATCCACCGCTTATACTCTTAACCTTCCCCCACCAGCACCACTTCAATCCCACCTTTACGCAGCCCCTTCAGGCTCTCTTCAGGAATACCCGCGTCGGTGATCACCATATGGATCCGCTGCGTATCAATAATTTTATGCAGGCTGGAGCGGTTAAATTTTGTGGAATCCGTGACTACAATTACGCGTTCAGCCACTTCGCACATACGGCGGTTAAGTCGCGCTTCATCTTCGTTATGCGTGCTGACACCGCGTTCAAGATCGATGGCATCAACGCCGAGGAATAGCATGTCGAAGTGATAGTTTTGCAGCGATTGATCGGCCTGATCGCCATAGAATGACAGCGACTGGCGGCGCAAATGCCCACCGGTCATCAGCAATTCCACGCCTTCTGCTTCAAGCAATGCATTCGCCACGTTCAAACCGTTGGTCATGGCGATGACTTCTTTATGGTTGCGCAGGTGGCGCGCAATTTCATAAGTCGTGGTGCCGGAGTCAAGAATAACGCGGTGGCCCGGCTTAATAAGATCCGCCGCCACGCGCGCGATGCTGCGTTTCAGAGAGGTATTCAGAGAGCTTTTATCTTCAACAGTCGGTTCAACCGCCGCCGTCCCTGAATCGCAGACCAGCGCCCCGCCGTAAGCACGCACCGCCACGCCCTGCTTTTCAAGGAAAGCCAGATCGTTACGGATCGTCACCGTCGAAACACCAAAAAATGAAGAAAGATCATTAACCTGCACACTTCCCTGCTGGCGAAGACGCTGAATGATTTGTTCGCGTCTTTCACTTGTACCTGTTACACGCTTGTCCGTTGCTGCGTCGGTATTGCTCATAATAGATCCTTTCATAAAACCTTTCGTTTCATTTCACTTTGCCTATTAACACCTTTCTTTTCGCGGAAAGCAAGCCTTTACATCGCCCGCTGCATTCACTGTCATCGTGTCAAATAGGCTTTCATTATGTTTCTTTTGCGAAACAGATCGCAATTCTATTATCTTTCGTTTTGTTTTTATCGCACGATACACCACTATTAAATGAAACAAATCGAAAGAAAAATAGTTCCCCAACTCATACGGAGAGGAAAGTGAAACATTTAACCGCGTTTGTGGCCGACCATAAACAGGACTCACGATGTGGCATTTTTGCCGTTTGTTCCGCTCACCCAATGGTTCTCGAAGCGGCAATGCGCCATGCAAGAGAAGCAAAATCTCTCTTATTGATTGAAGCGACGTCCAACCAGGTCGATCAGCATGGCGGTTACACCGGAATGACGCCGCAACACTTCCGCGAGTTTGTCGAGTCAATGGCAGACCAGTATCACTTCCCACGTGAAAACCTGATTCTGGGCGGCGATCACCTTGGCCCAAACCGCTGGCAAGGGCTGCAAGCTGAAGAAGCGATGCGCAATGCAGATGAGTTGATTCGTTGCTATGTCGCTGCGGGTTTTAAAAAGATCCATCTCGATTGCAGTATGTCCTGCGCTGACGACCCGGTGCCGTTGACCGATACTATTGTTGCGATGCGCGCCGCAAGACTGGCGAAAATTGCCGAACAAACCTGTGCTGAGAAATTCGGCGAGTCCGATTTAGTTTACGTTATCGGCACTGAAGTTCCGGTTCCCGGCGGCGCGCACGAAACGCTGGCGGAACTCGCGGTCACAACACCACAGGCTGCAAAAGCCACACTGGAAGCTCACCGCCACGCTTTTGAATTACAAGGCTTAAGCGATATCTGGCCGCGGATTATTGGACTGGTCGTTCAACCTGGCGTTGAGTTCGACCACACGCAAGTTATCGATTATCAGCCGGAGAAATCACTTTCCCTGAGCCAGATGATTGAAGCGTTCGACACTCTGGTATTTGAAGCGCACTCCACCGATTACCAGACCCCGCAGGCATTGCAGCAGCTGGTTCAGAACCACTTTGCGATTCTGAAAGTCGGCCCGGCGCTGACTTTTGCACTCCGTGAAGCGCTGTTCTCACTGGCCGCTATCGAGCATGAACTACGCCCGGCACATAAATGCTCAGGTCTTCGGGAAGTGCTGGAAAACGTTATGCTCGAACAACCTGAATACTGGAAACACCATTATCACGGCAATACCAGCGACTGCCGCCTGGCACGTGGCTACAGCTTCTCTGACCGCGTCCGCTATTACTGGCCAGATCGTGACATTGACGAAGCGTATTCAAGTCTTGTTACTAATCTGGCCGGTGAATCTATTCCTTTGCCGCTCATCAGTCAGTATCTGCCACTTCAATACGCTAAGGTCCGTGAAGGAAAAATCGCGGCCACGCCGCATGAGCTGATTATCGACCATATCCAGGACATATTGCATCAGTACCATTGTGCCTGTCTTAGCACACAACAATCCCCATTAACACAATGATAATAAGAGGAAAAAAACATGCCAAACATTGTATTAAGCCGCATTGATGAACGACTGATTCACGGCCAGGTAGGCGTTCAATGGGTCGGATTTTCCGGAGCAAACCTCGTCCTCGTGGCTAACGACGAAGTTGCCGAAGATACGGTACAGCAAAATTTGATGGAGATGGTTCTGGCGGAAGGAATTGCCGTGCGTTTCTGGTCGCTGCAAAAAGTTATCGACAATATTCATCGCGCAGCCGACCGCCAGAAGATCCTTTTGGTTTGCAAAAACCCTAATGATTTTCTGACGTTAGTAAAAGGTGATGTGCCTGTTTCGCGGATCAACGTCGGCAACATGCACTACGCAGAAGGCAAAAAACAAATCGCGAAAACCGTCTCTATAGATGACCAGGATATTGCTGCTTTTGATGGCCTACAAAAGGCCGGAGTGGAATGTTTTGTTCAGGGTGTGCCGACGGAATCCGCGCAGGATCTCTACAAACTCCTCTGAGGGATTTTCTATGGAAATTAGCTTATTACAGGCGTTAGCGTTGGGTATTCTGGCCTTTATTGCGGGTCTGGATATGTTCAACGGCCTGACTCACATGCACCGCCCGGTTGTCCTGGGGCCGCTGGTTGGCTTGATTCTTGGCGATCTTCATACCGGTATTTTATGTGGCGGTACGCTGGAACTGGTGTGGATGGGCCTCGCACCATTGGCTGGTGCGCAGCCACCTAACGTGATTATCGGCACCATTGTTGGCACCACATTTGCCATCACTACGGGTGTCAAACCTGAAGTCGCAGTCGGTGTTGCGGTGCCGTTCGCCGTGGCCGTGCAAATGGGGATTACCTTCCTGTTCTCAATTATGTCCGGCGTGATGGCGCGCTGCGATCGCATGGCGGCTAACGCCGACACCGATGGCATTGAGCGCGTGAATTACCTGGCATTACTCGCACTCGGTATCTTCTATTTCTTGTGCGCCTTCCTGCCCATTTATTTCGGCGCGGAACACGCCAAAACCGCTATCGACTTGCTACCTGCTCGCCTGATTGACGGCCTCGGTGTGGCGGGCGGCATCATGCCAGCTATCGGTTTTGCCGTGTTGCTGAAAATCATGATGAAGAATGTCTACATTCCTTATTTCATTCTCGGCTTTGTGGCTGCCGCCTGGCTGAAACTGCCAGTGCTGGCGATTGCCGCCGCCGCATTAGCCATGGCGCTGATTGATTTCTTACGCAAAGACCCGGCACCGCAGCAACCTACACACGTGAAGCAAGAGGAATTTGAAGATGGGATCTAACGAACAGACTCTGCCAGGCGTTAACGTCGCTGACACCGCCGAGGTTGATAAAAATGACAATGTCTATGAAGATCAGCGTATTGGTGCAGAACTGACTAAACAGGATATTAACCGTGTGGCATGGCGTTCCATGCTGTTACAGGCGTCGTTTAACTATGAACGTATGCAGGCATCCGGCTGGCTTTACGGTTTGTTGCCCGCGCTGAAAAAAATCCATACCAACAAAAACGACCTGGCTCGCGCCATGAAAGGTCACATGGGATTCTTCAATACTCACCCATTCCTCGTGACCTTTGTTATCGGCATTATCCTGGCGATGGAGCGCTCAAAGCAGGATGTGAACAGCATCCAGAGCACGAAAATTGCCGTCGGCGCGCCGCTGGGCGGGATTGGGGACGCCATGTTCTGGCTGACCCTGCTGCCCATTTGCGGTGGTATCGGGGCGAGCCTGGCCTTACAAGGTTCGATACTTGGCGCGGTTATCTTTATCGTACTGTTTAACGTGGTGCATCTCGGTCTGCGTTTTGGCCTAGCACATTACGCCTACCGCATGGGTGTGGCCGCCATCCCACTGATTAAAGCCAACACTCGCAAAGTCGGCCATGCCGCGTCTATTGTGGGGATGACGGTGATTGGCGCACTGGTAGCCACTTACGTTCGCCTCTCTACCACGCTTGAAATCACCGCGGGCGATGCGGTGGTAAAACTGCAAACGGATGTTATCGACAAATTGATGCCGGCATTTTTGCCACTGGTTTATACCCTGTGCATGTATGCACTGGTGCGCCGCGGTTGGAGTCCACTGCGCCTTATCGGTATCACGGTCGTTCTGGGTGTTGTCGGGAAGTTTGCCCACTTCCTGTAAATGAATCCCTGTAAGCGAGATAAAACAATATGTTAAGTATTATTCTCAGCGGTCACGGTGGCTTTGCCACCGGGCTGGAAAAAGCGATGAAGCAGATCCTCGGTGAACAGGAACAATTTATCGCCATTGATTTCCCTGAAACCTCTTCAACAGCACTCCTGACGGCACAGTTTGAAGAAGCGATCGGCGCATTAGATGAAAGCGAAGGCCTGGTTTTTTTAACCGATTTACTCGGCGGCACGCCGTTCCGCGTGGCTTCAACCATGGCGCTAGATAAGCCAGGGCGTGAAGTCATTACCGGTATAAACCTGCAACTGCTGCTGGAAATGGTGCTGGAGCGCGATGGCCTGAGCAGTAAAGAGTTTCGTCTTCAGGCACTGGAATGCGGCCATCGTGGGTTAACCAGCCTGGTCGATGAAATGGGGCGTTACCGTGAAGAGCAGGCGGTTGAGGAAGGAATATGACCACGCTGCTGCGCGCCAGGCGTGTTCTGACCGAACAAGGCTGGCTGGACGATCATCAGTTACGCATTGAAAACGAAACGATTGTCGCCATAGAGCCGATTCCTGCGGGCACTCTGGCGCGTGAGGCTGAACTGCTTTGTCCGGCTTACATCGACATTCATGTTCACGGCGGCGACGGGGTTGATGTGATGGATGATGACCCCGGCGTCCTCGAGCGGCTGGCAATCCACAAAGCGCGTGAAGGTGTGGGCGGTTGGTTGCCCACCACCGTTACCGCCCCGCTTGCGGATATAGAGCGGGCATTGCAGCGAATTGCACAGCGCTATTATCGCGGCGGGCCGGGAGCCAGTGTACTGGGCAGCTATCTTGAAGGGCCGTATTTTACACCGCAGAACAAAGGCGCTCATCCGCCAGAATTGTTCCGTGAGTTAGATATTGCCGAGCTGAACAGGTTGATAGAGGTGTCGCAAAACACCTTGCGGGTGGTTGCGCTGGCACCGGAAAAACCCGCAGCGCTGGAAACCATCAAGCATCTGAAAAGTCGTGATGTGCGCGTGATGCTTGGCCACAGTGCCGCCAGTTATGAACAAACACGAATGGCGTTTGATGCCGGAGCCGACGGGCTGGTGCATTGCTTTAATGGCATGACGGGCCTGCACCATCGTAATCCGGGCATGGTAGGAGCGGGTTTAAGCGATAAACGTGCGTGGCTGGAACTGATTGCCGATGGGCACCATGTTCACCCTGCTGTAATGAACATTTGTTGCCACTGCGCGAAATCGCAAATTGTGCTTATCACCGATGCCATGAGTGCCGCCGGAATGCCAGATGGCGACTATTCGATTTGTGGGCATCCAGTGACCATGCAAAATGGCATTGTGAGAACGGGAAGCGGCGGGCTTGCCGGAAGCACGCTCTCGCTTGATGCGGCGGTGCGCAATCTGGTCAACAGCGCTGGCGTAGCAGTTGAGGATGCCATTCACATGGCTTCGCTGCACCCTGCAAAAATGCTCGGGCTGGGTAACTCACTTGGCTCTCTGGCGGTGGGAAAACGCGCCAATATGAATGCGCTTAACCCACAGCTTTTACTGCAAAACATCTGGATTAACGGCCAGGCTGTCCTCCTGTAGTTCTTTCATTGTGCTCCGTTTTGGTCTGCTAACCACCCCGTGGCAGACCTTTCTTTTCCTTTCGATTATATTCACACATATTATTTAATTTTTATAAATAATCATTTAAATCAATTAATTAATCAAAAACACCGTCTTCAGGGATCACATTTTTCGTTTTATTGTTTTTCTTACATTGACCTTTCGTTTTCTTTTCTATAGATTTTATTTAAGCATGAAGTTGAGTAAATGAAACAAAACGAAAGATTGTCCTGTACTGCTTTGTGCTACTTCCGATGATCTTGCACTGCTAAGGACTGAGTTATGAGCGAAACCCAATCTGCCTGTCTTTCCGGCACATCAACCTGGACTGAAAAAGAGATCCGCCAACAACCGGCAAGCTGGATCCAGTCACTAAAAAATATTGGCCATCAACGTAGCAACATCGACGCGTTCCTGGCACCTTTGCTACAAAACACCTCATTAAAAATCATCCTGACGGGTGCAGGAACCTCCGCATTTATTGGCGACATTATTACGCCATGGCTTTCGCGCCACACCGGGAAAAACTTTGTTGCCGTGCCGACCACCGACCTCGTGACCAATCCGGTGGACTATTTAACCGAGCAAGAGCCGACGCTACTGGTTTCGTTTGCACGCTCAGGCAACAGCCCGGAAAGTGTAGCGGCGGTCGATTTAGTCAACCAGGTCGTGAAGGACTGCTACCACCTGATAATCACCTGTAACGAAGCCGGTAGCCTGTATCAAAACGCCGCGACCAGTGGAAATTCGCTGGCATTGTTAATGCCGCCAGAAACCCACGATCGCGGTTTCGCGATGACCAGCAGCATTACCACCATGATGGCGAGCTGCCTTGCAGTGTTTGCACCCGACGTCATCAATAGCGCCACTTTCCAGGATGTTGCCGAACGCTGCGAACAAATTATTGCCTCGCAATGTGACCTCAGCGAAAGCGTGTTTGGCGACCTTCCTTTCAAACGTGTCGTCTACCTCGGCAGCGGGGGTTTACAGGGTGTTGCGCGTGAATCCGCGCTGAAAGTTCTGGAGCTAACAGCAGGAAAATTAGCCGCGTTTTATGACTCCCCAACGGGTTTCCGCCATGGTCCAAAATCGCTGGTCAATAACGAAACGTTAGTCGTGGTCTTTGTCTCAAGCCACCCTTACACACGCCAGTACGATCTCGATTTGCTGGCTGAACTGCGTCGTGATCAACAGGCGCTATGCGTGGTGGCTATCTGCGCTTCACCGTGCCCAGAAGTCGAAGCCGAGCCACATATCTGGCTGCCCCCTTCTCGAGAGTTCATCGACGTCGAGCAGGCTTTCTGCTTCCTGATTTATGCGCAGATTTTCGCGCTGACCGAATCAATTAAAGCAGGCATTACCCCTGACACGCCATCTGCCACCGGCACGGTTAACCGTGTTGTGAAAGGTGTGATTATTCATCCGTGGAAAGGCTGAGAGGACTACAACATGAGTATTATTTCCACTAAATATCTTCTGCAAGATGCGCAGGCTCGAGGCTACGCCGTACCTGCGTTTAATATTCACAACGCCGAAACTATCCAGGCGATTCTGGAAGTCTGCAAAGAGATGCAGTCTCCGGTCATTCTTGCGGGCACGCCCGGCACCTTTAAACATATCGCGTTTGAAGAGATCTACGCGTTGTGCGAAGCCTACTCCGAAAGCTATGACATGCCACTGGCGCTGCATCTGGACCATCATGAATCGCTGGCCGATATTAGCCGCAAGGTGAATGCTGGCGTGCGCAGCGCCATGATTGACGGCAGTCACTTCCCGCTGGCAGAAAATGTACGGCTGGTGAAATCAGTGGTCGATTTTTGCCACCGTAGCGATTGCAGCGTCGAAGCCGAATTAGGCCGCCTCGGCGGCGTGGAAGACGATATGGATGTGGATGAAGAAAGCGCTTTCCTCACCGATCCGCAAGAAGCACGCCGCTTTGTCGAACTCACCGGGATCGACAGTCTGGCAGTAGCCATCGGCACCGCTCACGGGCTTTACACTAAACGGCCAAAAATTGACTTCCAGCGCCTGGGCGAAATTCGCGAAGTGGTGGATATCCCGCTGGTGCTGCACGGTGCGAGCGATGTGCCAGATGAATACGTCAGACGCGCCATTGAGCTTGGCGTGTGCAAAGTGAACGTGGCAACAGAATTAAAAATCGCCTTTGCCGCAGCGGTGAAAAAGTGGTTCAGCGATAACCCGGAAGGCAACGATCCACGCTACTACATGCGCGTTGGAATGGACGCAATGAAAGAAGTGGTACGCAGTAAAGTCACCGTTTGTGGTTCTGCTAATAAATTAATTCTCGAAACAGAAACAACGCTTTAAATCCTTTCCCTTCAGGGTATTGCCTGCGAATGCGGGTAATACCCTACGTTTGAAAATACCCTGACAGGAAACTCAGATGAATAGAATGATTAAAAGCTCGTTATTACTTTTACTGGTCAGCAATGGCGCATTGGCTTCCGAATATCTGCTCAATAACAACAATATCTCCATCTCATTTGACGATACCAATTCTGCGCTCTTAATTAAGGACAAACTTTCCCAGAGTAAACTCGCGCCTAAAGAGTTGTTCTTTTTAACGCTCCCGAACGAAGATGTTATCCACGCTGCCGATTTTAAAATCAAAAACGTCAGCCAAAAAGATGACGCTATTCATATCGATTACGACCACAAAGATTTTGCAGTTACTGTCGTTTTGAATGTTCTGAAAGGAAAATACGCCAGCATCGACTACACGATTAAAGCAAAAGGCAAAGCACAGGATGTCGCGAAAATCACGTTCTTCCCGACCAAAGGGCAATCGCAAGCACCTTATGTTGATGGCGCGATTAATAGCTCACCGATTATTGCCGACAGCTTCTTTATTCTGCCGGAAAAACCTATCGTTAATACCTACGCGTACGAAACCACAACCAATCTGAATGTCGGTCTGAAAACCCCGATTAAAACTGATGCGCCAGTGACCTACACCACCTATTTCGGCACCTTCGAGGCGACAAATCAGCTACGCCGCAGCTTTAACGAATTCATTAACGCGATGCGCCCGCGCCCGTATCAGCCGTATTTGCACTACAACAGCTGGATGGATATCGGCTTCTTTACGACGTATACCGAACAAGATGTCCTTAACCGGATGGATGCTTACGCCAATGAATTAATAAAAAAACGTGGCGTAAAACTGGACGGTTTTTTACTCGATGACGGCTGGGATGACCGCACAGGAAAATGGCTATTTGGCCCGGCGTTCAGCAATGGATTTGGCGTTGTAAAAGAAAAGGCTGACAGCTTAAATACCTCCGTCGGTTTATGGTTATCACCATGGGGAGGTTATAACAAACCGCGTGATATTCGCGTTTCTCATGCCAAAGAAAATGGATTTGAAACCGTAGACGGTAAATTTGCCCTTTCCGGACCCAATTACTTCCGCAACTTTAACGAACAGATTATTAAGCTCATTAAGAACGAACATATTACTTCGTTCAAATTAGATGGCATGGGGAATGCCAATAACTGGATTCAAGGTAGCCAGTTTGCTTCAGATTTTGATGCCTCAATTGAGCTGATTAAAAACATGCGGGCAGCGAATAAAGACCTGTTTATTAACCTGACCACCGGTACTGATGCCAGCCCTTCATGGCTATTTTATGCCGACTCTATCTGGCGCCAGGGCGATGATATCAACGTATATGGCAAAGGATCGCCGGTTCAACAATGGATGACCTACCGCGATGCTGAAACTTACCGCTCTATTGTGCGTAAAGGCCCGCTCTTCCCAATCAACTCGCTGATGTATCACGGTATTGTGAGTGCAGAAAATGCCTATTTCGGGCTTGAAAAAGTACAAACGGACAGTGATTTTGCCGACCAGGTCTGGAGCTACTTTGCTACCGGAACTCAGCTACAAGAGCTGTATATCACGCCATCCATGCTCAACAGCACAAAATGGGACACGCTGGCTGACGCTGCGAAATGGTCGCGAGCAAATAGTGCCGTGTTAGTTGATACCCACTGGATTGGCGGCGACCCAACAGCGCTGGAAGTGTATGGCTGGGCATCGTGGAGCAAAGATAAGGCTATCATTGGTTTACGTAATCCTTCAGATAAAGAACAAAGCTACTATCTCGATTTGACGAAAAGCTTTGAAATCCCTGATGGCGAAGCGACACAATTCACACTTAAACCTGTCTATGGCGCAAATACCACTCTGCCTGGAGACTACAACAAACCGGTTATTGTGACGCTGAAACCGCTGGAAACACTGGTGGTAGAAGCCACGCCAGTGGCAGGGAAGAAATAGCGTTTATTCACTGTGCTTAAAACAAAAAACCCGCGAAAGCGGGTTTTCATACATTTTGTGAAACAGCCTCAGATTCCCAGTAGCGTTTAACGGCCAGAATGGACTCTCTGTGCTCAGCACTTTTGCATGGAATCAAATCCAGTTTTGCTGCCACGAGATGACGAAGCTCACCTCTTTCTTCCAACGAAGGTTCAGCATAAACAATAGCCGCAGCTGTTTTATCCTTTCGCAATACAATCCATGCTGGCACGCCGAGAATATCGGTAGTCCCAGACACATCAAATGCACGTTCCAGAGCGGAAGGGCTATAGCTGATAGGGTATCCCTGATACAACACCGGCATAATTTGCTCATCCTGAACAGACTAAAGTATGAGCAAACTACCATCGCTTATTAAAACCATACGAATAATAGTGATACCTGTAATCACAGAGTGTGAGGCTACTCGAAAATCTCTACTTCTCGCTGTTTTCTAACGCATATTTGTACAGCGCATTTTTCTTAACGCCGTGGATTTCAGCCGCCAGCGCAGCCGCTTTCTTCAGTGGCAACTCAGTTTGCAGCAGTGCCAGAGTGCGCAACGCATCGGCCGGAAGCGCGTCATCGGCAGGTGCTTTGAAGCCTTCAACAATCAGCACCATCTCACCTTTACGGCGGTTTTCGTCTTCTTTCACCCACGCCGCCAATTCGCCAATCGGCGCACCATGGATTGATTCCCAGGTTTTCGTCAGCTCGCGCGCCAGCACTACATAACGCGATTCCCCCAGCACAGCGCATATATCGTCTAAACTATCGAGCAGGCGATGCGTAGACTCGTAGAAGATAAGCGTGCGGGGTTCTTGCTCAATCGCTTTAAGCGCGTCGCGGCGGCCTTTGGATTTTGCAGGCAAAAAGCCTTCGTAGCAGAAACGGTCTGAAGGCAAACCGGCCGCGCTTAATGCAGCAATCGCGGCGCATGGGCCCGGCAACGGCACCACGCGGATACCCGCTTCACGGCAAGTACGCACTAAATGGTAGCCAGGATCGTTAATTAACGGCGTTCCTGCATCAGAAACTAACGCGATGCTCTGCCCTTCTTGCAGCTTAGCCAGCAAAGTTTCGGATTTTTGCTGCTCGTTATGATCGTGCAATGCGAACATCCGCGCATTAATCGCAAAATGTTGCAGCAGCAAACCGGTATGGCGAGTATCTTCGGCAGCAATCAGGTCAACGCTTTGCAACACGGATAACGCCCGCTGTGTGATATCGCCGAGGTTACCGATGGGTGTCGGAACGATGTAGAGCGTGCTGGCAGAAATAGCCGCCGTTTCGAGTTGTTTCATTGTTTCATCCGTATTGCCGATTTAATATTGAACACTGAGATAAAAATTACACTGGATACAGAATGGTACCGTCTAAAATTATTCGTTCTAAAGCCGGGCGCTGTCTGCCGGTTGTACTGGCCGCGCTAATATTCGCTGGCTGTACCACGACAAAAGCACCAGATCAGGCAACCGCGCATATGCAGGGCGAAGCCACGGCGGATTCCGCCTATTATCTGCAACAGATGCAGCAAAGCGGTGATGATAGCAAGACCACCTGGCAATTACTCGCCATTCATGCGCTGGTGAAAGAAGGCAAAACTCAGCAAGCCGTTGATCTCTACAATCAGCTGCCAAAAGAGATGAATGACAAACAGCGCCGTGAACAACAGCTGCTGGTGCCTGAAATCAAAGTCGCGCAGAAAGATTACGCCGCCGCGAACACCGCGCTGGCAAAAATCAATCCGGCTGAATTGAGCAAAAACCAGCTGGCGCGTTACTACCAGGCGATTATCGACGCCAGCCAGAATCGCCCGTCACTACCACTGTTGCGTTCGTATATCGCACAAGAGCCGATGTTGACCGGCCCTGCGCATCAGAAAAATATCGACGGTACCTGGCAGGCATTATCTCAGATGACGCCAGAACAGATGAATGCGCTGGTCATTAATGCCGACGAAAACACACTGCAAGGCTGGCTGGATCTGCAACGAGTATGGAACGATAACCGCAACGATCCAGAAATGTTGAAAGCCGGGATCAAAGACTGGCAAACACGTTACCCGCAAAATCCGGGTGCGAAAACGCTGCCGACTCAGCTAAGCAATATGCAGAATTACAAAGCGGCATCGACCGAGAAAATTGCCCTTCTGCTCCCGTTGAGCGGCCAGGCGGCAGTATTTGGTCGCACCATCCAGCAAGGTTTTGAAGCCGCCAAAAATATGGGTTCTGCTCCGGTTGCGCAAACGACGGCACCTGCGCAAGCACCAGATGCTAACGCGCAGCCTGTTGATACCACCCAGGCAGCATTACCGCAGCCAACCGATCCTAATATGGTGGCAGCGCCTTCGGCAGCATCCGTTGATGATTTAACGCAGCAACCAGCAGAAACAACGGCGGCACCAGTTCAGGCTCCGCAAACGGCAACGCAAACAGCGCCAGCGCCAGCCGCTCCGGCGAATCCTTCAGCGGAAGTGAAAGTCTACGATACCACCACGCAACCGCTCGCTCAGTTACTGGCTCAGGCGCAGCAAGATGGCGCAACACTGGTCGTCGGCCCGCTGCTTAAAAACAACGTGGATGAACTGGCCACCAGTACCTCGCCACTGAATATCCTGGCCCTCAACCAGCCGGAATCCGTTCAGAACCGCGCCAATATTTGCTATTTCGCGCTGTCGCCAGAAGATGAAGCCCGTGATGCCGCCGATCATATCTGGCAGCAAGGCCACCGTGCGCCGCTGCTACTGGTGCCGCGTAACGCCTTGGGCGACCGAGTGACTAAAGCCTTTGCCGAAGAATGGGTGAAGCTTGGCGGCGGCACAGTCCTACAGCAGAAGTTCGGTTCAACGGCTGAACTCAAGCAAGGCATTAACAGCGGTTCAGGCATTGCATTAAGCGGTACGCCAGTTACACCAGCCAGCGCTCAACCCGCAGGCGTGACTATTGGCGGGCTGACAATTCCGCCACCGCCAACGGATGCGCAAATAACAGGTGCCACTTCCGGCGGCGTAGATGCAGCCTACATTGTGGCGACATCTGACGAAGTCGCATTGATCAAACCGATGATTGCCATGCGTACCGGCAGCCGCAGCCCGGCGCAACTGTATGCCAGTTCACGCAGTTCTCAGGGTGTGAACGGCCCGGATTTCCGCCTGGAAATGGAAGGTTTGCAATTTAGCGAGATCCCAATGCTCGCAGGCAACAATCCGTCACTGATGCAGCAAGCACTGAGCAATGTGCATAACGATTACTCGTTAGCGCGACTGTACGCGATGGGCGTTGATGCCTGGTCACTGGCAAACCACTTCTCTCAAATGCGCCAGGTACCGGGTTATCAGGTGAATGGCAATACCGGCACGCTGTCTGCAAATCAGGACTGCGTCATTAACAGGAAGTTAAATTGGCTGCAATTCCGTCAGGGGCAAATCGTTCCGGCGTCCTGACCCGTCAACAAACTGGCGCGCACTACGAGTTAGCCGCGCGCCGTTTTCTTGAACGCAAAGGACTGCGTTTTATCGCCGCCAACGTGCATTCCCGCGGCGGCGAAATCGACCTTATCATGCGCCATGGCAGCGTTATCGTGTTTGTTGAAGTGCGATACCGCCGCTCAAATCACTTTGGTGATGCCGCCGCCAGCGTCACACACCGCAAGCAACAAAAATTGTTACATGCCGCTTCGTATTGGCTAGCCCGCACATCAGGAAGTTTTGATACTGTGGATTGCCGTTTCGATGTGTTAGCCTTCACCGGCAATGAAATAGAGTGGTTAACCAACGCGTTCACCGCAGATGTTTAAAGAAACCAGGTAAATAAACGTGCTCGAAAGAATCAAAGTCTGCTTCACGGAAAGTATTCAAACCCAGATTGCCGCAGCGGAAGCTCTGCCAGATGCTATCTCCCGTGCAGCCATGACGCTGGTTCAGTCGCTGCTCAACGGCAATAAAATCTTGTGCTGTGGTAACGGCACATCTGCGGCGAATGCCCAGCATTTTGCCGCCAGCATGATCAACCGCTTTGAAACTGAGCGCCCGAGTTTACCTGCCATTGCACTTAATGCTGATAATGTGGTCTTAACCGCGATCGCAAACGATCGTTTACACGAAGAAGTGTATGCCAAACAAGTACGTGCGCTAGGTCATGCCGGTGATGTTTTGCTGGCTATTTCGACCCGCGGCAACAGTCGTGATATTGTCAAAGCGGTAGAAGCCGCCGTGACACGTGATATGACTATCGTTGCGCTCACAGGCTACGATGGCGGGGAACTGGCAGGACTGTTAGGTCCGCAGGATGTGGAAATTCGCATCCCTTCTCACCGCAGCGCACGCATTCAGGAAATGCATATGCTGACGGTAAACTGCTTATGCGATCTGATTGATAATACGTTATTCCCTCACCAGGACGATTAAGGAGTACAGATGAAGGCATATAAGCCACTTGCAGTCCTTATTACTGCGTTACTGCTACAAGGTTGTGTTGCTGCCGCAGTAGTGGGTACCGCCGCAGTTGCCACTAAAACGGCGACAGATCCGCGCTCAGTCGGTACTCAGGTTGACGATGGTACGCTGGAATTGCGCGTAAACAGCGCATTGGCTAAAGACGAACAAATCAAGAAAGAAACACGTATCAACGTCAGTGCATACCAGGGCAAAGTGCTGCTGGTTGGGCAGTCGCCGAACTCAGAACTCTCATCGCGTGCCAAACAAATTGCGTTGGGCGTTGATGGCACCACCGAGGTGTATAACGAAATCCGTAACATGGCACCCATTGGCCTGGGTACGGCGTCAAATGACACCTGGATAACGACCAAAGTGCGTTCGCAGTTGCTGACAAGCGATCAGGTGAAATCGACGAATGTGAAAGTCACGACCGAAAATGGCGAAGTGTTCCTGTTAGGTTTGCTGACTGACAGAGAAGCCAAAGCCGCGGCAGATATTGCCAGCCGGGTCAGTGGCGTGAAGCATGTGGCCACTGCGTTTACTCTTCTGAAGTAACTTTTCCCCTCACCCTAACCCTCTCCCTAAGGGAGAGGGAATTATACGGTGTTCCCCTTCTCCCCCAGGGAGAAGGTTGGGATGAGGGTGGCTTCCCCTTAAAACCGACTCAAACAATCCATTGCCACCGCTTTAAACTCGTCAAAACTCCTGCTGTCCCGCAAGCGCGGCATCGCCCGTTCACGCAGAAAAGTCACAAACAAATCGTAAATTGCCATCGCCTCTTCGTACTCACTTTTGCTGATAGCAAGCAGGAAGATGACGTGCGCCGTTTCGTCGCCCCAGGCGATCCCCTGAGGGGCAAGAACGGTATACACCACGGTTTTGTTGGCCATGAGTCCCAGTGAGTGCGGGAGCGCAATCCCCTCGCCCAACACCGTACTGACAATGGCCTCGCGCTCAACGACTGACGGATAAAAGTCCGCACCGACAAACCCTTCCTGCTCAAGTTGCTGGCACAACGAGCTGAACAACTCCTGCTGTGTGACAGGCTCATCAATCACTCGGAAGTGGCTGGCATCAAAGAATTTTTCCAGCATGTACGGGCGGGTTCTGTCCACCAGCACCAGCTTGCCAAGCTGTTCGAGCTGATACTCCGTTGGGAACGGGGCGACGACCACCGTCGGTTTTTGTTTATCCGTTACGCGCGCCGTGGAAATCACAAAATCTTCTTCAACACAGTCGAGCTGTTCGTAATCGCGCAACGAGATAATCCGCGTCACTTCAATTTGCGGGTATTTACGCAGCAGCATCGCCTGAATCATACGCACCGTGGAATTGCCGGTGTCGCATACCAGTAGCACACGCGGATGGCGCTGATAACCAATGTTGTAATGCCGCTCCAGCCCCACACCAATATGCAGCACCAGAAAACCAATTTCGTTTTCGCTGATGACATAAGGGGTGTATTTCCCCCAGCTCGACACCGCCGCCAGCGTCATGTCATAGGCCATCGGATAGTGCTGTTTAATGTTGTCGAGCAGCGGATTCGGAATGTTTATCTGATACCGCACCCGGGTGATCATGGTTTTAATATGGGTAAGCAAATCAGCGTGCAACTGCTTATCGGTCAATAAGTTGTAGTTATAGTTGCTGTTGATAAAGCTCAGAATGTAATTCACCAGCGCTTCGTCATCGTCGGCACTGATGGCGCTCGGGGCCACATCCTGAACCTGGCGCGAGGCGATATGCACTTGCAGCCATTGTTCTTCCGCTTCCGAAAGCGGCTTATCGGCAAGTTTCTGAATCAACACCGTAATTTCGCGTGCGGCTTCACGTACGGCTTCGTCCACATTGTCGGCGCTAAATTCCGGTAGCGGATAACCTTCGCTGATACGGCGCACAGCCACGGCGCAATACAACCGGATAAACTGCTCGCCCTCGTCCGTCAGACGAATGCGGCAGCGCGTAAAGCAGTTGTGTAATTCCGCCGCCAGTTGCTCTGGCACGCCAGCATTCAGCGCTTCTTCAGTCAGCAGCGGGTTATCGCTATCTTCCTGAGTCAGTTGCCAAAGTAGTTCCGTCAGGCAGGCACGCACCGACATTTCGCTGCCAAACAATTTCATGCCGTGACGCGGGCGGGTTTCAATCGTCAGGTTGTAACGCGCCAGCCATTCACGCACTTCTGCCATATCGCTTTGCAAGGTAGCGCGGCTGACAAACCACTCTTCCGCCAGCTCTTCGAGTTTTAATGAGAAGGCAGATGTCAGAAAGCGCACCACTAAATAATGGACGCGTTCCGGAGAATTACGTGGGATCCGCAACTGGCGCGAAGGCTGCTGCACCAGCTCCTGATAGAGCGAGCTGTCGGCAATATTGAGCTGATACCCCGCACCACGACTGAGCACGAACTGCGCACCATGCCCGGCCATCAATGCGTTTAGAGCAGTAATATCCGCGCGCACCGTGCGGGTAGAAACCGATAAGCGCCGCGCCAGTTCATCCTGGGGCAGCGTTTCGTTTTGCAGCATTTCAAACAACTGGGCCAGACGTTGGTTTGGGAATCTCACTGCCGTTTCCTTTCTTTAATCGGGCGTGATGCCTGTCATCACCATCTGTGACGGACTTCCCACCGCAATATAATCCTCAACAAAAGTCAGTTTTCCATTGCCGTGCGCCACACTAAAACGAGTGATGTTGTCACTGCGCTGATTCATGACGTACAGATACTTTTCATTATGGTCGAGGGTGAGCGTGCGTGGGTAATCTCCCCGCGTCCAGACATGTTCCTGAAGCACCAGCTTGCCGTTCGCGGCGACGGTAAAATGGCCAATGCTGTTGTGTAAACGGTTAGCGATGTATAGCTGTTTTCCGTCTTTACTCAGCATTAAACCCGAAGCATAACTGGTGCCTTTGAAGCCTTCGGGCAGCGAAGAAATGCTTTCGCCTTCGGTCAATGTTCCCAGGTTTTCATCAACCTGGTAATACGTCAGCGTGGAAGCCTCTTCGTTGATCAGCCACAAACCCTCACCGCCTGGCGTAAACACAAAGTGGCGAGGCCCGGCACCTTTTGAAGAAGCATCAATATAAGGAGGATCGTTAGGCACGAGCTTGCCGTGAGCTTCGTCGAAACGATATTGATAGATTCGATCCAGACCCAGATCGGTAGTAAAAACGTATTTTCCCGTGGGATCGGCGGCGATCATATGAGCGTGCGCACTGCTGTGGCCGCTGGCAGCAAAACTGCCTTCTACGGCGGCTTCCGGCTTTTTAGCTCCCGCTGGCCCTGAATCTTGTTGAATATCAGTGGCCTCACCGAGGCTGCCGTCGGCTCTCACGGGCAACACAGCAACGGAACCGCTGCCGTAATTGGCCACCAACAGATAGCACCCATCCGGCGTGAGTGTGAGATAAACCGCCCCCGAGCCGCCCGATGAAACCTGATTCAGCTCGGTAAGATTACCGTCATCCCCCACACGCAACGCTGCAACAATGCCTTGTTCTGCTTCGCTTGCCACATACAACGTTTTGCCATTTTTAGCGGCGGTTAGCTGCGCGGCATTGGGCAATTCGCAAACTAACGTTTTGTGGGTCAGCGCACCGGTTTCGGCATCGACCAGGAATCGGTACAGGCCTTCTCCGTTGGGATGGTAAGTGCCAATCCAGGCATACTGCGGCCTTGTTGCAGACATTGATGATCCTCATTGTTGTGAAATTATTCGCCCTCAGCCGACCAGGTTTCTGGTCATTTCCAGCAAAGTGCGCACATCTTGCGGACGCGTATTGCCGCTCGCTTTATCAATAATTGAACTGTAAATATGCGGAATCACTTTGCTTACGCCCGCATCCAGTGCGATTTTCAGAATTTCTTCGTAGTTCTCAAGGTCAATTCCGCCGGTTGGCTCGAGCCAAAAATCATACTTCGCGCAAGCTTTCGCTACCGCTTCATATTCATCACGGCATTGCAGCCCGCCCATCGGGAAATATTTGACTGAGCTGCCGCCCATATCTTTGAGTAACTTAATCGCGGTTTCGACAGGTACGATGCCGTCTGGCGCGCCAGAACTCAACGGGCCGGTGGAAATTTTCACCATGCCGACCGTGCCGGTTGGGGAAATCAGGCCGTTGACCACACTTTCATTTTGCCCAAGCAGCGCACGACTGGTTCCCACGCCGGTAAATACCTGGTTTACATGCTGCGGTTGCACCTCGCGGGAGATTTCACTCACCATTGCCGATTGATTCGGGTCGCCTGCACCAAGGCCAACAGAGAGCGCATTTTCGATCAACGCCGCATATTCGCGCATATCCGCAACAGCACTGGCGACATCCGGGTAATTTTTGGAAAGCACGCCCACCAGCACATGTCCTTCGGCAGCATCATAAATGGCTTTAGCATTCTCTTTGGAACCCGCCAGCACGTTCAGGCAAACACGATCGCGGTAAAAGTTCGGGGTCAATTTCATGCCTGTTTCTCCTTGCTGACTAACGCGTTAATGCTGTGATAAATAATCTCTAGCTGCTGCGGGCTTACGCTGCGCACATCGGCTTCGATAATCCCTTCGTTAGCTTTGTAACCACGGAAGAAAATCGCATACTCGCCTTGTTTCAGCGCGCTGACTAACTCTACGGTGCTGGTGCCAATCACCGCTTCATCGAACTTAATTTCAGTACGCGCGATATCACGACCGGCGGCATCCCACACGACGCGGGCGCTGATACCCTCAATCGTATTGAGATTAGCGATAAACGGCGTCATTTTTTCCACCATCTGTTCACCGCTCTCTTTTTCCGCACTCAGATAATGTTCGATGGCGCAGGTCAGGCCAAGAATGCCTTCTTTACCGACTTTCATGGCGCGTCCAATGCCGCTGGTTTGCAGTTTCACCCACTCGACGTACTGCGCTTTGCCGATCACCAGACCGCTGGTTGGCCCTTCAATCGCTTTTGCGCCGCTGTAAATCACCAGGTCCGCACCTGCGCGGTAGTAACACTGCAAATCTTCTTCAGCCGCAGCATCAACAATTAACGGCAGGTTATGCTTGCGGGCCACGACCGCCGCCTGCTCAACGCTAAGCATGCTTTTCTGCACCGAGTGGTGAGATTTGATATACAGAATGGCCGCCGTGCGCGGGGAAATCGCCGCAGCCAGTTGATCGGCGGAACATTCGTTGGCGTAACCGGCTTCAACCACTTTGCCGCCACCGAGATAAACCATGGTGCCCACGGGTGCGCCAAAGTTCACGTTGTGGCCTTTTGGCAACACAATTTCATTGTTCTCAAGCGGGGTGCCATGCAGGTTTTCAATCAGCCACGCGTTGTCTTTCACCAGCACCGCCGCCACCGATTGTGCGATACCCGCAGAAGCACAGGACACTACCGTCGCCGCTTCCACATCCAGCAATTTTGCGATGTATTCCCCAGTTTTGTTCACCAGGTCTTTCATTTCAAAGTAGTGATTCATGCCGTTCGTCACGGCATCCACCACTTCCGGGCGCGGAGTAGAAACACCGAGTGCCGTCATGCGGCCAGATGCGTTAATGACTTGTTTTAAATTGTATTTTTCATAAATCGAAGACATGTTCTTGCTTCCCTTGTTCGGTCGTAAACCATTTTCCAGCGCGGACGGCGGCAAGTGCCACCAGCAGTTGTTCACCCTGGAGTGTCTGATTTTCTGAGTCGGTAAATACCGTCGGCTGGCGGCGTTTGGCAAAAATGGTCAGGTCGCTATCAAGGCCAATCGACAATCGGCCTTTGTTCACCAGGCGCAGGCCGTCGGCTGCATGTGCCGTCACACAATCAATCACTTGTGGCAGCGACATGCCGATGGAGAGGAATTTGGACATCACCACGCCGAGGCTATGCACCGGGCCGTTAATGCGGTTGCGACAGTAAATATCGGAGCTGATGGTGTGTGGCAAAATCCCTTTGCTGATGGCGATTTTCGCCACTTCAAAGCTGAAACTGGCCGTGCCGTGGCCGACATCAAGGCGCACGCCGCGCTGTATCGCGCTGGACACTGAGGCACGTAATTCACCCGCAGGCGTCAGAATGCGGTTCGGTTTGCCGTTGTAGCAGTGGGTGATGATGTCGCCGCTGGTCAATAAATCGGTGATTTCATCGAGGTCCGGCGGATTGTTACCAATGTGCACCATCAGCGGCAGCTCGCCGTTTTCATGCTGGATTTGTTTGGCGATTTCAAGGGGTTTAATGCCGTTCGCACCCACCACGCTGCTGCTCATGCGTGCTTTGATGCCGACGATAAAACCCGGGTGGCGCGTGACGGCATCGCGCACCGCCACTTTGTCGATATTCGCCATATCAGAGAGTTCGTTTTGCGCAATCAGCCCGACCTTCGAGATATTCAGCAGAGCGTAAACGTCGGTGCGCGCACTGCGAGTCAGCTCGTAAAACTCGTCGATGTCATCCGCACCGGTGCTTCCGGCATCCACCACCGTCGTCACCCCCGTATGAATGCCGATACTGTCAGGGTCATCGTGATAAATCGGGGATTTTTGGTAGCAGTGAACGTGTGAATCAATCCAACCAGCGCTGACGTAATACTCGCCGTTAAGCTGGCGCTCTTCGCATGTTTCGCCCGTGACTCCGCCCAGTGCCGCAATTTTTCCATCTTTAATCGCGATGTCGATAACCGTATCGTCCACCAGGCGGGCGTTGCGCAGGATTAAGTCGTACATGATTTTTTCCTTATTGGCGGATGGGACGCGCCATCCGCCAAAAAAGTTCTACAAAGCAATCGGGAAGAAAGCGCCAAATAGCATCGCGCCAAGAATTGCGCCGCCGGTAATCGGTTTGTTCCACAGGTAAAACAGCAGCGAACCAATCAAGGAGCCGATACCAATTGGAATCGAGGCGGCCATCGCGCTGAGGATAATTAACGGGCCAAGGAAGCGGCCGGATGCGTTACCCGCGCCCATCATCACGTCAGCACCGTAAGTAGAGTTGCTTTGGTTGATGGTGAATTTACGCGCAAGAATGATCAGATAACCAATCGCCAGGCCAATCACCAATCCAGTTGCTAAAGAAGCGGCGAAGTTAGCGACCGGGAAGATAATCCCGGCGCCCAGCAACAGCGCAGGAACGCCAAGCCCGACACCGGTTTGAATCGCCCCGCCGATGTCCAGAATCCCGACCAGCGAACCTTCAATGATGCGGGCAAACAGGAAGCTGGCACCAAATGCTGCGACTGCGCCATACACGCCGGTGTCGATTCCGGCACGCAGCATGGAAACAAACGCTACTTCGTTAAATGCGCCGATTCCGTAGAGGTAATACATGTGTGTCCCGGCGAACACGCCGGATGAAAGCAGGCCAACAAAAATCGGGAAAGACCAGTCGGCGTACCAAAAACCTTTATTCTCTTCCATCATTGGCTCCCTTATTTTCCGCTCAGCGAGTTATGAATCAGATCCAGCCAGTTCGGCACGGTCAGATGGAAAGATTCGATCATCTTCATGTCGAAGCCACGGAAGAAACCACTCAGGACAAACAGCGCGATAATCGCGACCATCATCACTTTAGTGACATGGTTCCAGCCGCTCTCTTCCACACCTTTACCAATCAGGATGCCCAGCACCAAACCCGGTACGGCGTTACCCATAATCAGCTGCGCGCAGCCGCCGAAAATCGTCGCCCAGAAGCCCGATTTCTTACCGGCATCAATCGCCGCCAGCCAGAAAATCACTGGCATGATGATGTTAACCAGCAGGTTAGCGGCAGGCACCAGAACTTTTACCGCCGTGACCTGCAATGCAGCCGGAACCGCAGAAGCCGTGGTGTTAAGGAAGGCGACCACAATCATGCCGATGATGCCGCAGGCGATAGCCATCTTTCTCGGATCGTGCAGGGTTTCGGCGACGTTACGGTTTTTCACCATCAACGCGGCAGCACCCCAGTTTGGGATAATGCGGTGGTCAACATCTTGTGTGAACGCCCCTGCTGCAACCGAGGATGCCCATGCGTTAAAGAAGAAGCCCAGACCAAATGAGAAGTGTGAAGCCGGATCGCCTTCGCAGGAATTTAGCTCACCGAGAGTACGAAAAGCGCCCATCCCTTGAGTGGTAGGCGCGTGAAACATACGTGCAGCCCCGGCGCCAACTCCAACGCCCACCAGACCGCCGATGATTAGCGATTTTATTAATATAATTAAGAACATCTGTCTGTCCTTTCTGTGTGATTTTATTGGGGAATGAAATCGACTTTGTCCATGTTGATTGCCGTAACATTGACTGAAACATCCAGCTCCACGCTGAACATTTGTTTTTCACGCTTCAGGAAGAAGAACAAAAACGCTTCTTTCTTAACCTGGACTCGCGCCTGAATAACCTGCACATCCTGTGGCTCAATGCGCAGTAAAATGTGGGGAGAAGATTTCATCACCGAGCCCTGAACATGATTCAGGGCGTCAGCAAAGGCTTTGGCTTTGGTATCGCCGCGCCCTTTCACTCTCACCGTTTCTGAGAAGTGTTCTTTCATACTCACTGACCGTACTTCTTGGCCCAGGCCTGCACCAGACGCTCGCCCAGCTCTTCTTTATCCATAAAACCAAAGCCCAGAACGTTATTGCCTTCGTTAATTGCGGTCACGCCTTCATCCACTGAACGCATGCCGTACTTGGCTTTGTAACCGTGTTTGGTTTGTGCGGTGATAGCACCTGCGCCACCGCTGCCGCAGAAAGAGATACCAAACGTGGCGTTTTCTGCTTTCATCACGTCGCCCAGTTTCATATCAGCGGCAACACCAGGAATCACCACGGCACGACCGCCCGCTTTCTCAATCCCTGCTGCCACTTTCTGGCCTTTGCCCAGACGATCGCCAATCACTACGGTAATTTGTTCCATGTGTTTCTCCTGATTATTCAAAGATTGTCTTTCGCGACTTCAAAATGCACCGACAATAGCCACGCCTCTTCAACGGGGAGATTGCCAAACTGTTCCACCACTTCTTTCGCCATCACCAGCGAGTCATCAGAGATTTCCTCAAACAGACTCTCTTCAACTTCTGGCAGCGGTTCGCCGGTCAATGACCGATGAGCCATGGCACGAACGTGGGATGTCAGCATCTGTTCCTGCACCGCGTTCGGCGTGATGTTTCTGTTCATAAGCAGCGTATTGATAAACGCCAACACGCGTTGCGTGAGTCGCGTTTCCTCGGTACACCCGGCTTCATTAACCATTACCGCTCCGTCATTCACACTACGACCCTCTTCGCTGTCAGGCTTTTAAGGTATCGGGCAGGGTTAAAGGTTTGTAGCGAGTTGTTTTCCACTTCGAAGTGGAAATCGCGGCTTCAATAGTGATTTGCGCCACAAAAAAGGGCTGAATCGTGATGATTGGCTGGTTTAGTGTGATTACAGTCACGCATTAGCAATGCTTAAGTGAGAGTTCTCAGTGATAGTTTTTGAGCAAATTTGTGAGCCAGGGGGTGTTTTGGGGGAAATATTGGAAAGGCTTATGGTTGGGGATAGTTTAGGACTGAGATACCCGGGGCGACCACCAGGTTTGGCGTCCCTCCGGGAACCAAATCCCGGCGTTTCCCCTAATTCATTGGCTTTAGTGAATGATGTTAGCCAGGGCAAGGGGGGGATTTATGGCGGCACTAGAACAGCTTTTATTAGGGGGCAGTCGCCTAAGTGCCTGGAGTGGACATTGCTGACATGGTAATCGCCACCAATAATCTCAATCCCCTATGTGGTTACGTTCCATCGCTCTTAAAACCTTCTCTGCAGAATCAAATATATCCATTCTCTGCATATCATGCGGGTATTTGGTGTATTCATAACCCTCTATGGCGAGATCCCATGTACTTTTCTTAAATTCACACTGATATAACTGCACTGTATTGTTTAAAATTAATGCTTCTAATGTACTGTTATTTCTAATAATTTCATCAATGCCCTTGTTGTTGATCCCGATATAGATACCTGTTACCGATTTTAGATCAACTATTTTATCAATTAATACAGTGTCTTGCTTTTGTAATGATTCCGTCTTTTTTATTATTCTGATTTCTTCTTCATATTTCCAATGCAATGATTTAGTAAGCAATAATTTACTAATCATATCAGTGTCATAGATATTTTCTTGACTGATCTTTAGTTTGCTTTCTATTCGACTCCCTAAATAATCAATTTCACCTTTCGGAGCTGTAATCAGGCATTTTGCTTCATCATCGTATCCTGCCTTCTCAGTATCGATTGCTACAACAAAACCCTGATGCTTATCTGCATAATGTGACCACATCAATACGTTGAGTGGTTCTTTAGAAAGGCATAAGCAGGCAAGGTTTTGATTGATTTCATATCTCATAGTTAATGATTCAATTGATTCATCATCAAGTGCATATCCATAACTTTCGAAAGGATCATTAAACTCACTGTGTGGGGTGAACTTTATAGAGATGTAGCCATCTTTGAAGAATCGATCTAATGATGCATTGTCTATGTATTTGTACAAAATCATAAAATACTCAGAATCATTTATAGGTGTTATCAGTGTACAGCCTTTCGACAGGCTAGGTGTAAGTACCCCGCTTAAACGACCCATTCTCTTTTAGAGTTTGAAATACGCCCTCGGTGGTCGGAACAATTTCGTACTTCCGCTCCTCGCTCAAAGCAGGCCATCAAAATTAACACTAGCTATTTTCTACCCTGCTGCGCAAAGCGTATGAACTTATCCCCTTTAGAATTACGTCGTAGCGGGTGAGTTCATTGATTCAGTACCACCCACTTTTCGTGTTTCACTCAGATCCGGAAGACGCCTCGCAATCCTATAACCCCAGCAGTGACAGGTAGTTAAACGTTGCGGTATTATGCGTGCGCTGCGGCACATCCGCAGTCGGGAATTGCAGCCCGGAGTACTGGAAGCAAAGAATACGCTTGATGCCTATTCTTTGTTGCGCTTTGCCACATCCGTCAAAAATCAGATTCTCGGGATTAGACGTTCAATGGTGGCTCAGGCGGGGCTGACTTCGGTCAGGCCGGTTTCCAGTATCCCGGTACTGCAATCCCTTCCTGGGCTACCACCAATAAGAGAATTGCAGCTCTGGTGGTAGCGATATGCTAGAACTGGAGATGCAAATGAAAAGAATTTCACACAGCCCCACTTTCCTGCCCTTCCTCACGGCTTCCCGCACATTAGCTGTATGCGGAGGCAAAAAATGACAACGCCTTCCGACTGGCATAAAGCCGATATTATTGCCGCGCTTCATAAGAAAGGTACTTCGCTGGCTGCACTTTCGCGCGAAGCAAATCTGGCTTCCTCAACACTCGCGAATGCACTGACTCGTCCGTGGGCAAGAGGTGAATTAATGATTGCACGAGCGCTAGAGTTACCCGCTTCTCAAATCTGGCCGAGCCGTTATTTTGATGAAAAAGACAGAGAGTTGAAAAGAGTGATGAGAAAACCGGTTAACTGAGTCGTCGCATCAATTGGCGGGTGCGCTTCGCTTACCCGCCCTACGAAATAATCGATCTGAGAGTTTCATATGGCTACTTTTGAAATTGAGAAATGAAAAAAATTGTCGGGGGCATTACTTGCCAAACTGCGAGTCACACATCGTTTATCCGACGATAACCGAAAAGCACTAAAGATAATCTGACTGATGCGGAAAAAGCAGATCTCAAGAAATTGACGAAAATACTGAAAAACGAGGTGTGATATGAGCTTTTTTGACGACCTGAAAACGTCCCTTGAAGAAGCGGTCGACATTAAAAATGGCGTTCAATCTCCCACCCGTGTTACCCGCTATGAGATTGCTGATGTCAAAGCAATCAGGGAACAGTTGAATGTTTCACAGAGCGAAATGGCCAGGGCACTGGGTACTAGCATTGATACCATAAAAAGCTGGGAGTCAGGGAGACGTAACCCAACCGGGCTTGCTGCAAAGGTGCTGGCAACCATCCAGGCTAACCCTGCTTTCTTCCAGGAATTAGCTGCGCATTAGTGATGAGCGGGGATAATCCCCGCTCTACTTCCCTTACTTCACCAGCCCCATACTCTGTGGCAGTGCCATGGTGATAGCCGGTAAATACGTCACCATCATCAGAACAATCGCAATCACCGCAAAGAATGGCAGCAACGGTTTAATGACGCGCTCAATTTTAATATCCCCGACTTTACAACCGGTAAATAAGATTGGCCCCACCGGCGGCGTTATCGTGCCGAGCGATAAGTTGAACACCATCATAATACCGAAATGCACCGGGTCCATTCCAAACTGCATACAGATTGGCAGGAAGATTGGGGTGAAGATTAATACCGCAGGCGTTGGGTCCATAAAGGTGCCGACCACCAGCAATACCAGATTCATAATCAGCAAAATAACAATAAAGCTATCGGTAGCAGAAAGTAAACCAGAGGCAATCAGTGCCGGTATTTTGGTGAAGGCCATAACCCACGACATAATAGAAGATGCCGCCAGCATGAAGATAACAATCGCGGTCATTTTCGCCGTGGCGAGGAATATCTTCGGCAAATCGTCAATTTTAATGTTGCGATAAATAATGCCGAGTACCAGGGAATAAACGACCGCAATCGCCGATGCTTCCGTTGCCGTAAATACGCCACCCAGAATACCGCCGATAACAACGACAATCATCATCAGGCTTGGAATAGCATCAAACAAAATACGCAGCGTCTGGCCTTTATTTGCCGAACGGTCGGCCACATAGCCACGGCGTTTTGCAATAAATCCGGCGACCAGCATGACGCCCAGGCCCCACAGAATACCCGGCACATAACCGGCCATAAACAGCGCGGAAATAGACACGCTACCCGCCACCGTTGCGTAAACAATCAAAGAGTTGCTTGGCGGAATCAGCATGCCTGTTGGTGCAGAAGCGATATTCACCGCCGCGCTGAACGCCGGGTCGTACTGCTCTTTTTTCTGAATCGGCGACATGATGCCACCGACCGCGGCAGCCGATGCCACACCAGAACCGCTGATCGAGCCAAACAGCATATTGGCAACAACGTTAGTTTGCGCCAGTGGGCCGGGCAAGAAATTACTGACCATTTTGGCGCAGTTAATTAAACGAATGGCGATCCCGCCATTATTCATTAAATTCCCCGCCAGTATAAAGAAGGGAATGGCTAATAAAGCAAAGGAGTCGAGGCCAACAAAGACGCGCTGTGCCGACGTTAATATCGCACCATCGAAAGGTAAGATAAGTAACATTGCGGCAAAAGAAGAAATCCCGATGCTGATACTAATTGGCGTGCCCGCCAGCAGTAAAATAAACACACCGCTAAACATTACAAGAGCAACAATAATTGCAATATCCATATCAACACCCAATCAATCTTGTTTCGAAGAGAACTTTCTGAACAGCCCATATTGGTTATACAGGCAATAGAACAGCGTCATTGCACCACTTAGAGGAATTGCAATGTAGATAATGCCGATTGGAATTTGTAATGCGGAATCGAGCTGCGCCATCTGGCGGCTCATCCCGATATAACCCCCGATAGTTAGCACCAGCAAGGCAAATACAGAGGTGGCAAGCTCGCCGATGATTTCCAGCGAAAGGCGTAATTTGCGCGGCAATTTATCGCGCATAAAAGTGATAGCCATATGCTCGCGCAGACCGAAAACATACGCTCCGCCAATCAGCACCAGCCAGATAAACAAATAACGCGCCAGCACTTCGCTGACCGCACTTGGGCTATTTAATAAATAACGGGAAGCAACCTGCCAGGTCACCAGCAGCGTCATTAATCCCACAATTAAAATACATAGATATGACGCCACTTTATCAACGGCCTGTTTCACTCGGGTGATATGCGAATAAAAATCAGATTTGGATACGGCGGCGGAGGGGGCGGTTTGCGTCACTTTCATCATATTCTCCACAGGGGGCCAGAAAGCCCCCTGGTTACTAAGCCGAGTTACTCGGCCAACTCACGAATTTTTTCGTACAACGCTTTTTGTTCCGGCGTAGTCAACATGGCAGATTGCAGCGGTTTGCAACGTTCCTGGAATGGCTTGATATCCACTTCAGTGAAGGTCGCGCCGTTGTCTTTCGCGGTTTGACGTGCGCCATCGAGCGCTTTATCCCACAGCTCAAACTGAGTCTGGGTACTCTCTTTGGCTAATTTGCGGAACAGCTCGCGGTCGCCTTCATCCATTTTGGCGAGGAAACTTTCGTTAGCGACGAGCAGGTCGGCCACCATCACGTGGCGAGTGGTGGAGAAGTAAGGCGCCACTTCGTACTGTTTCAGGTCGGCGTAGGTGATTTCATTGTTTTCAGCACCGTCTAATACGCCCTGCTGAATCGCTGAGTAGACTTCACCCTGACCCATCGGTACGCCCGTTCCGCCCATGCAACTCAGCATTTTGATCATCGTGTCAGACTGCATGACACGGATTTTCTTGCCATTCATGTCAGCCGGACTTTTGACGGCGGCACCTTTGGTGTACACGCTGCGCGCACCGGCGGTATACGCAGTGACGACTTCAAAACCGGTTCCTTTGGTGGACGCAAACAGGCTGTCTAGCACGCCAGACGTAAACACTTTGCGCTGATGTTCCGGGTTGTCGTACACGTACGGCATGGCCAGAACCGAGAAGTTTTTATTGAAGTTTTCCACCAGCGGGTTAGCCACAACCGCCATCTGAATCGCACCAGACTGAACCAGTTCAAGTGAAGCACGCTGGTCGCCCAACAGTTCATTGGGGTGGATTTCTAATTTGTAACGACCATTGGTCGCCGCTTCCAGCTTATCGCTGAAGGAAACTAACGCTTTGTATTGTGGGTTATTTTCAGATTGGTTAAACGCGGTTTTTAGGGTAACGGTGCCTGTTGGAGCAGCGTCATCGCCACATCCGCTCAGCAAAATCGTTGCAGCAACAGCGGTAGCAACCAGCGAAATTTTTGGCAAAACATGTTTCAAATGCAGCATCCTGAGATTCCCTTATCCATGATTTCTGTGTGGAACTATTCCGTTTCGAAAGCATTTACGCATTGAATGGATTAAAAATGAAACGTTATTTCACTCAAAAAGAAATTTTGATTCATTTTGCTATTCAGATCTCAAAATGCCGAAAACGGCTGCTCATAAAAAACACAATCGGTGCATGCAAAAACAGTAAACAAGCGTGGAGTCAGTGATGCAGGCAGGGATTTAAGGTACTTTATGGCAATCTTGCAGGGATGAAACATTTAGGACATCCATGAAAATTGACGCAGAAATCACTTTCCGAAAACTCGAAATATTCATGGTGTTTATGGAAAAGGGGAATATTGCCCGTACCGCAGAGGCTCTGGGCATCAGTGGCGTGAGCGTTCATCGCGCCCTGCACACCCTTGAAGAAGGCGTTCGCTGCCCGCTGTTTATTCATAAAGGCCGCAATCTGGTGCCGTTGCCTGCGGCAAATACGCTGCTTGAACATAGCAAAGAAGCGGTCGCACTGATGGTGCGCGGGATCGCAGAAACTCGCCAGACCGCAGGTGTCGGGCAAGGACGTTTGCGCATCGGTACGTTGTATTCTCTCACGCTCGAAACCGTGCCACGCCTGATTATGGGCATGAAATTACGCCGCCCGGAATTGGAAATGGACCTCACCATGGGTTCCAACCAAATGCTGCTCAATATGCTCGAAGACGGCGTCCTGGATGCGATCCTGATTTCGATTTCAGAAAGCGAAATCGACAGAAATAGACTCGAAGTGTTGCCTTTGTTCCAGGATGACATTTTCCTCGCCGCATCCAGCACGTTTCCGCTCGATACCAGCAAGTTAGCCGATCTTCGTGAGTACCATAACGAGAAGTTTGTTTCGCTAGCCGAAGGCTTTGCGACCTACAACGGTTTCCAGGAAGCGTTTCACATCGCGGGTTTTGAACCAGAAATTGTCACGCGTGTGAACGATATTTTCTCGATGATAAGCCTGGTGCAGGCGGGTGTGGGGCTGGCTTTAATGCCGGGACGCATGAAGAAAGTGTATGAAAATTCAGTACAATTGCTGAAACTTGCCGACCCTTATCAGATGCAGCAATCCATCGCGATTGTCTTTGCCCGCAACCGCGAACACGATCCTAATCTCCTGGCACTTGCTGCCGAAGGGCGCATGTACGCCCGTTCGTTTATTGATACGCCTAACGCGCCTCTTTAACGCGCTCGGTGAGGCGTTTTATCAGCGCGACGCTGTTTTGTTCTGCGCAAACCATTTCACCTTCACGGAACGCCTGGCGCGTGAGTCCGGTCAGCACGCTACCTGGCGGCATTTCGATGGCCAGGCGCACATCGCGTTCGTTAGCGGCAATCATCGCATCACGCCAGCGCACGGTGCGCGACATATTCAGCGCTAAATCTTCGGCAATTTTCTCCGGCTGCCAGGCCACGCGAGCGGTACTGCCGCTGAGATAGGTACAGCGTGGACGGGTTAGCGTCACATCGGCAAACGCCTGTTTTAGTTTTAGCGCGGGTTCAGCCAGTAAATCGCAGTGCGATGGCACGCTGACCGCCAGTTGTTTAGCTTTCTGCGCCCCAAATTTCAGCGCTCGCTGGGCCACTTTCGCCATGTCTTCGTCACGCCCGGCAATCACAATTTGCTGCTCGGCGTTGATATTAGCGATGTACGTTCCGCTGCCTTCCACCAGTGTTTCGACCTGACTGAGTTGCAAGCCGGTAATCGCCGTCAAACCATAACCTTGTGGATACGCCTGCTCCATTAAATCACCGCGCAGAGCCACTAAACGTAACGCATCTTCAAAGCTTAACGCGTCCGCCACCACGGCCGCCGGAAACGCGCCGATGGATAAACCACACACCATATCGGGCACGATGCCATTGCGCTCAAGTTCCTGTGCGCAGGCCACACCTGCAATCAGCAAACAAAGTTGAACAGCACGGGTATGTTTCAGCGCATCAAACGTATCGAGCGCGTCGGCTTCATCACCTAAAACTGCACGAACTCGCGCCATAATGTCGCTATCTTGCGGTAATTTCTGCAACATACCGACACGTTGCGTTCCCTGTCCGGGGAAAGTGAAGAGAATTTTCATGCTTATCCCTTTAATGCCCATGGGTCAGTGACAATTTCTGGCCCACTGTTGGTTTTCAGCAACACACGCCCGTCACGTAACCATTCCGCCAGGGCAAAAGCCCCCTGTGGCGTTTCAATTTGCGTATCGGCACGGCATAACAACTGGCCGATAACCGCCTGCCATTCGAGCAGAGATTCGCGCTCAACACGCTGCGGGCAGCGAATCAGCAAATCGAGATCGCTGTCGGCATGTAGCACCGGGACTTCCGTCGCCAGCGCGTAGCCGCAGCTTCCGGTAATACCCCAACTCCATGGCCATTCACGCAGGGCAAGTTGAATTGCGCCCTGAACAGGCGGCATTGAAACAAACGGGGATTTTACTAATAAATCGCGGGAGGCCAGTTCTTCCGGGGAAACGATGCGTTTAACTTTTGCCGCATTTACCCAACCGGCCGCCCGCTGGTCGCGGCGCATTCCACGAACACCTACCGGAATGCGCGCATCACGACTCACATCACGCCGCACCACCACTGGAAGCCGGGGCTGCCATTGGCTTGCCACCCACTCTTCACTCACATCTTCAAGCGCGTCGCTATCGGTTAGCCAGAGTAAGTCGTGTGGGCGTGGTGTGTTCATGATTTACATTCCTGAAGTCAGAGAGATAAACAGCGGTAACGACAGGATAGAGAGCACGGAGCTAAGCAGCAAGACGGCTTCTGCATCCGGCGACTGTACGCCGAAACGGTTACCGAACACCACGCCAAAGAAGCCCGCAGACAGTGCAATCATCAGGATCGCAGTAATCGCAACCGGCCCAGTCAGACCCAGCGCCAGCACGATACCCCAGGCGATGAATGGCTGAATCAGCAGTTTGGTCACGGTCGCCACGCACACTACGGTGTTAATTTTCAGCTTACGAGCAGACAGAATAACGCCGGTCAGGAACAGCGCCGCAGCGGTCGCAGACATGCCCAGCGGCTTGATTGACGACAGCAGCAGGTCTGGCATACGAATGCCGATCGCTGACAAAATCACACCCAGCAGCGGGCCCCAGACGATAGGTTTTTTCAGCGAACGCCACATCAGAACCGGCAGCATGGCGAGGGTAGAACCGACAGATTCGCCAGCCGCACGCGCTTTTTCACGTTCCAGAATCATCAGGCAGAACGGTGTCATCAACACAGAACCACAGGCGATAGATACCGCAACGGAAAGTGAAGTCGCAGAACCTTCGCCCAGAACGCTGCCCAGAATTGGCAGGCCAAGTGCTGCATAGTTTGGTAACGCAACAGTCAATGTCAGTACAGCCGCATCCTGCGGAGATTTTTTGAATACTTTGGTCGCCAGGAAATAAATCGCAGCGTAGGTAATCCACATCGCCAGAACCAGCACCACACTCATCGGTGACTGTTTGACGATACCTGCCCACGGAGTTTGAACCGTTGCGCTAAACAGCGCGGCTGGCAGGGCGAAATCCATTACAAAGATATTGAGCAGGGAAACATTTTTGTTATCGACCATCTTTGCTTTGCCAGCGAAAAAGCCGAGCAGCATGATGACAAAAATGGGCGCAAGCGCATGAACAATTACGTAAGTCATAACTTCACCTGTAGTTAAAAAAAGAATTCCAGCACCGGTGCGATGATTATTATTTTTCAGACGGTTAATGGTTATCGGGCACTCTAACGGTGCCCATTATTACCGTCTGGCAGGTCTGTCTTTTTAAACCATCGTTACCAGGCTGCGCGCATACGCTCACGAACCAACGCCGAGCTATGGCGATTCTTGGCATTCAGTCTGTTTTTCAGTGTGTTATCGGTGCGAGCTTCACGAACGGCCGTGACCAGCGCGGCATTCACTTTGTCCATATCGGCACTTTCTGGTGCTTCTGGACTCGCAATATCTAACAGCGCAGATAACAGGCCGAGAGTTTCGTAGTTGCTGATGTCATAAGCCATCGGCGGAATGGATGCGGCCAGTTTTTCCAGCGCTTCCACGGTACGCAGCGTGATACGTGCGGCGGACTCTTTACCCATCGCGTGGATCATCACGCCGGAGTCGTTGAAAGCAATCAGGCGGTTAGCCTGGTAGCCGTGTGCCAAAAACGCGCCAGACATCGCTTTGCCCACAATCAGGCCAACAACCGGGTGCCCGGCCAGACGCGCATTGGCATAAGCTGCTGCTGCGCCAGCCAACGCCTGGTGGATACCAAACGCTTCTTCACGACGGCCATAAGCCTGACTCGGCACGTCGATAACCGCCACAATGGCGCGTTTTTCTGCACTATTTGCATCTTCAGCGATCGTTTCGCTAACCACTTTTGCCAGCGTCCAGCCTTCGAGCAGGCCCACTTCACCGCCTTTTGCACGCGGATAATGGTTATTTTCGTCCGGCACAACCGCGATAAAACGGGCGGCTTTGCCATCCACGCTGCCGTCGGCAACTTGTACGGAAGCACACAGGCCAGCTATGTGTGGCGCGTTAGCGGTGAGTTTGTCCAACCAAATGGCGGCGCGATTCAGTTTCTGGCTCATGCGCGTTTCTCCCCAAAAAGCTGTTTAATCTGTTCGGAATCAGCCTGTTTCGTGGTGTCGAAATTGCTTAAACGTTCGAGATACCACGCATAATTATCAGTGCGATGTTGTGCCGGAACCCCTTTTGCAAGAGCGTCGTTAACCGCTTGCTTAACCGCGTTGACACCATCACCCACCAGCGTTTCTACCAGGCCGCTCTCATAGCGAACTTCGCCGCCGGTCATGCTCCAGATAAACGGACGGTTACGTGAATCGTATTCGTCGATCCCCGCTTCCTGCTCGATAACCTGCGGACCGTTCAGGCCAAGGCGCGCTTCGCGAGTCACAATTAAGTGGCTGCACAATGCGGCGGCGATAGACATCCCGCCAAAGCAACCGACTGTTCCTGCAACGACGCCGATAACTGGCGTGTAACGGCGCAAATCCACGATCGCTGCGTGAATATCAGCGATGGCCGCAAGGCCGAGGTTCGCTTCCTGTAAGCGCACGCCGCCGGTTTCGAGGCATAAAACGGCCTGAGTTGGGATGCCGTTACGGTTATCTTCCGCTGCCAGTTCAAGGGCTGCGGCCATTTTCGCGCCGGAGACTTCACCCATGCTGCCGCCCTGGAAAGCGCCTTCAATCGCAATCACTACTGCCGGGCCGCCATTAATGGTGCCTTTGGCAACGACCATGCCGTCGTCAGACTGCACCACGATGCCCTGCGCTTCCAGCCAAGGTGAAACAATGCCTTCGAACGGGTCGAGTAATTCGCGGAAGCTGCCGTCATCCAGCAGCAGGCGAGCACGTTCACGCGCTTTGAGTTCGATAAAGCTGCTGTCGTTACGCATGGCTCACCTCTTCAAAAACTTGTTCGATACGAATGCGCGCCACGCCTGGCGTTGCGCCAAAATCGTGGATTTGCATCTGCCCGGCGGGAATGCTGCTCAGTGCGCCAAGGCGCTCAAACAGTGCCTGCCAGCGCTGCTCGCTGTTATCAACAGACGTGGTGATGGCGATTGTCAGGGTGTCGCCCTGAGTCGCGGTAAACAGAACTTCCATATCACCGGAGCCAACTACACCCGCCAGCGCTTTGCCGCTAACGGTGCGAGTTGCCGGAAATGACAACGTAATGTGTTCCATAACACCCTCTTAAAAGTGTGAATGTTGCGGTAATGGGGTAATCGTCGCGTCATCGCAGGCGATGCGGTCAATCAGCAAGGTAGCAGCCAGTAAATCTGCGGCTCCGCCCGGAGATGCATTCAGTGTGAGCATCTCTTTATCGAGCCAGGCCAGCGCCGCTCGGCCTTCAACCGTCGCCGTCCCGCCTGCCACCAGCACGCTACGCGCACCGTTTTGCATCGCTTCAAGCCCTTCAAGCCCGGCGCGAGAAAGTACGCAGGTATCGCTAAGCGTCGTCATGATGGCCATCAGCGCATCAAGGCGAGCCTGCTGTTCCTTCGCACCCTGCGCGCGGCTGCGGCGCAGTTGCGGCAATGCCAGACGCATGATGTGTGGGAAGCCAAGTTGTGCTTCTTCACGAGCGCCAGGTACGCGATAACGCCGCGTGGCGAGTAACCCCTTACTGAAAACTTTTGGTGCGCAGCTGTCCGGCAGGCTGGCAAGTTTTGCGGCACTTGCCGCAATCTGCGAACTGCTGCCTTCGCAGCCATGCATTGCCGCCGCAGCGACCAGCAAACCGAGTGCCCAGATAGCGCCCCGGTGAGTATTCACTCCGCCTGTAGCCGCCATCATCTGCGCCTCGCCTTCACGACCTAAACGGCCGACGAGTTGGCGCAGAGCGATATCTGCCGGGCGCTGCCAGCTTTGTAATGCCAGAGCATGAAACGTCGGAGAAAGGCTGTGCGCCGAGCGCTCCATCAAATCCAGATTCAGATCGTGATGTGCGCCGCTTCCCCGGCTGTCCACAAGACCGGGTTTCGGGCTTAAACGTGCTTCTTCAATCAGGCTTTGGGTGGCAACCCGTGCAAGCCATTGCGCGCTGCCTTCTGCCCCGATTTGTGGCTGTAGTTTCATTACCAGCTCCGGAATTTCGCAGGTGGGTTGTACAGGCCGCCGGACCACTCGACTAAATCCGCCACGCTGCTGGCTGCCAGCAGGGAACGGGTTGCGTCGGTGCGACGAATGCCCATGTCTTCCGGGAAGACCACTTTGCCACTCTGGCGCAGTGCGGCAACGCGTTTAGCGTCAACGCCCAGGCCGATGTCGGTGATACCCGCAACGGAGGCGACCATCGCACGGCGTTCTTCAAGGCTTTCAGCGCGATACAGATACGCGATGCCTTCTTCGGTCAGAACGTGAGTGACGTCGTCGCCATAAATCATGACCGGAGCCAATGGCATACCGGAGGATTTTGCGACTTCAACCGCGTCGAGTTTTTCCACGAATGTCGGCTTAACGCCAGCCTGGAAGGTTTCAACCATCTGCACGACGAGCTTACGGCCACGCTGCATCAGGTCTGGCTGGGCCTGCATCGCAAGCCAGGCGTCAGTTGCATGGCGACGACCGTGTGGGTCATGCCCCATGTTTGGCGCGCCACCGAAACCGGACAAGCGACCGCGCGTCACCGTTGAGGAGTTGGCATAGCCATCAACCTGCAAAGTAGAACCGATGAACATATCTACCGCGTACTGGCCTGCTAACTGGCAGAACGCACGGTTGGAGCGCATGGAACCGTCGGCACCGGTAAAGAACACATCCGGGCGAGCGCGAACATACTCTTCCATTCCCAACTCACCGCCGAAGCAGTGCACGGTTTCAACCCAGCCGCTTTCGATAGCAGGAATCAGCGTTGGGTGCGGGTTCAGCGTCCAGTGTTTACAGATTTTGCCTTTCAGGCCGAGCTGTTCGCCGTAAGTTGGCAGCAGCAGTTCGATGGCGGCAGTGTTAAAGCCGATGCCGTGGTTAAGCGATTGCACGTTGTGCTCGGCGTAGATGCCTTTAATCGCCATCATCGCCATCAGGATGTGTTCTTGCTTAATCAGGCGCGGGTCGCGGGTAAACAGCGGTTCGATAAAGAACGGTTTGTCCGCCACTACCACGTAGTCAATCCACGAACCCGGAATATCCACACGCGGCAGGTCGCATTCGTCATCCACCAGTTCGTTAACCTGGGCGATAACAATGCCATCGTGGAAGGCCGCCGCTTCGACCAGCGCTGGCGTGTCTTCGGTGCTGGCACCGGTATACAAGTTGCCTTTGCGGTCAGCTTTAAAGCCGGCAATCAGCGCAACGTTCGGCGCAAGATCGACATATAAGCGGGAGTAGAGTTCGATATAAGTATGAATTGCGCCAATCTCTAGCTGACCGTCTTCAAGCAGCTGCGAAATGCGCAGGCTCTGGGTGCCAGAGAAGGAGAAATCGAGCTTGCGAGCGATACCTTTTTCAAAAATATCAAGGTGTTCGCTGCGCCCGACGCTCGGCATAATCATATGCAGGTTGTGAACTTTTGATGGGTTTACTTCGGCCAACATGCGGGAAAGGAAATCCGCCTGTTTTTGGTTGTTCCCTTCAAGCACCACACGATCGCCTGGAGCGATCAGTTTTTCCAGCATATCGACAAGGCCTTCGGTTGGAAGCACCTTGCCCTGCACGTTGGTGGTAGCCATACGACGCTGCTTCTCAGTGCGGCGTGTGTTCCAGACTCGTGCTGGGGTTTGCCCGGACAACATATTTAACCTCCTGATTCAGCCAATCATTTTGATTTGCTTTAGTCTGGTTAAATTGTGCGCCTCACTGGTTAGACCATCAATTAAGCTCAGGGGCCAATCATTAGCCTTAGAGTAATAATGGATATTGGGTTTTGTGACGAAGGTGGAAGGCGGGAATGGGGAATGTGGGCTAGCTGGCCAGGAAAAATCATGATTGCGAGACACGCCGCAGTTCACTACTTTGCCGCTTTGTAAGCTGCCAGAAACTCGTAGAATCCGTGAGAAAGATGAGATGTGTTGTCGATAGAATTGCTTTGTTTGGGTTGAATAAGCCTGACTTGTAGCTACAATGAAACCACACAAACAAAGGAGGCAACAATGGACTCAGTCATTCGTACTCGCATTGACAGCCAGACAAAACAAAAAGCGACCGAAATTCTCGAAAGCTGCGGGCTGACAATGAGCACTGCCCTCCGACTTTTTGTCGAACAAGTGGTGATTAATGATGGTCTGCCATTCGATATCAATCGTAAACCTAGCCCTCGTTTGATCCAGGCAATGCGTGAAACGCAAGAGATCCTTCAAAACGGAAAAAGTGGATTTTCCGATGTAAACGAGCAAATGGATGTCCTCAATAATGGCGAAGAACAATCGAGCGAAGCTGCCGTTTCAGACAAAACACACAAAATCATTTAGTAAAGCCTGGGAACGTTATAACAAAGCTGGTCGCCATGACATGAACACGGTTTCCGTAGCGATGTGGCTTATCGCCTCACGTAATCCTTTACCGGCTTATTACTTCGACCACGCGTTAACGGGGGAATATGGCGGGTACAGAGAACTACATATTGGGGGGGATTATTTACTGGTGTATTACGTAGATGAAGCCACCAGAACTATTATCTTTTCAGATTTAGGCACTCATGCCGAGCTGTTTGAATGAATGGTTATTATTGTTCCCCCTCTTCCCACAAACAGAAAGAGGGGTTTAACGCACGGCTATTATGATTTAGCTGGGCGAGCGGTGATTTTAATTGAATCGGTATAAGTCACGCGCACGCTTTGGTTCACTTTCAGATCTTTCAATTTCGCCTGAACTTTAGGGTCTTCAACGGTCACCGTTTTTTCCTGACCTTTTGGTCCTACGAAGGTGATTTCATTCTTTTTCAGATCGATGTGTTTAATTTTCAGCTGAACGTTAACCTGGCGGAAGGCTTCGTGCTCAGGTGAACCGCTAGTCGCTTTTTCCATCCCTTTGGTGGTTGAAGCCGTAGGTGCGGATTTATCAACGTTGGTATCAAAAGCGATAGCAACGGAACGCGTCACGGTGGTATCAATGGTATCGCCCGCTTTCAAATTGGCCAGCGTACCGGCTTCTTCAGGAACATTAAGGGAAACTTTGTTCCCTTGCTCACCCTCAAGCACCACAACATGATTTTTTTGATCGACTGATACAATTTTCGCGGAGAAATGATCGGCCTGGAAATCGCCCGCAACCGGCAGGACTGTAGCATTAGCGGAAAAAACACTGAAAGCCAGCAGCGAAACAGTAGCAGCACCTTTGATAAAGGTTTGAATCGGTTTCATAAATCAGATGTCCTTATAAGATAAGCGAATATTTTTGGCCCTGTAGGCAGGGCCAGTATGAGCTTAGCGGTATTTCTTGTGGTAGGCATTGCGAGTGGTTTTAAATTCTTCGGCAGCCGCCTGCGCTTCCTTAACTTTGCCTTCGTTTGCCAGTTTCAGCGCACCGTCAATTTGGCCGACCAGCAAATCCAGGCCGTGGCGATAATCTTTCATCTCCGCGCTGTCTGGAGCTTTGTTTTCAAGTTTAGGTGGGGTGCCTTTTTGCGCGTCTAATGCTGCCGCGCGCATATTGTTAAGCGAGGTTTTTAACTCCGCCGCATTATCAGTTTTCAATACGGTTTTGTAGTTTTCAGCGATGGTATCCATATCATCGCCAACATCTTTCGCCATTACAGCGCCAGTAAATAACACGGACGATACTGCCAACATTGCAATTAATTGCTTACGCATTGACTCACCTTTTTTATTAGAAAGGCGCGGCAGGACGCGCCTGTTTCGGTTGATTATTGGCCGGCGATTTTCATCTCCGGTAACAACACTGAACCACATTGAATATTACTGCGCTTCTCAATATCGCTACCTACTGTAACAATTTCTCGCCACATATCTTTAAGATTTCCGGCAATAGTGATTTCGCTCACCGGATATTGAATCTCGCCGTTCTCGACCCAGAAACCAGACGCGCCACGAGAATAGTCGCCGGTAATGCCACTCACGCCCTGGCCCATCAGCTCAGTCACGACCAGCCCGGTGCCCATTTCTTTCAGCATGCCGTCGAAATCCAGGCCGCGCCCTTCAATGCGCCAGTTGTGGATGCCGCCCGCGTGGCCGGTGCTTTTCAGTCCCAGTTTGCGTGCAGAATAGTTGGTCAGCAGCCACTGTTGCAGGATGCCGTCTTTGATGATGTCACGGCGTTCTGTGCGTACACCTTCGCTATCGAACGGTGTGGAAGCCAGCCCTTTAAGCAAATGCGGATGCTCTTCAATGGTCAGCCATTCCGGCAGAACTTGTTTGCCTAAGTAATCCAGCAGGAAGGTCGATTTACGGTAAACCGAGCCACCCGCAATCGCACCTACTAAATGCCCGAACAGGCCAGTTGCGGCTTCGGCGGCAAAGATAACCGGTGCTTTCATGGTGGAAAGCTTACGCGGAGAAAGACGCGCCAGCGTGCGGCGTGCGCACTCAGCACCCACAGATTCCGGGCTGTCGAGGTCTTCCATCGCACGACCAATGGTATAGGCGTAATCACGTTCCATTTCGCCGTTTACTTCGGCAATAACACAGCTGGAAAGTGAGTGGCGCGTGGAGCAATAGCTTTGCAGCATGCCGTGGCTATTGCCGAAAACTTTGATGCCGTAGTGGCTGTTAAAGCTGCCGCCTTCGGTGTTGTTGATGCGCTTATCGACGTTCAGCGATGCGTTTTCCGCACGCGCTGCCAGTTCAATGGCGCGGTCGGCGTCCATTTCGGTCGGGTGGAACAAGTCCAGATCTGGCGCTTCGAAAGCCAGCAACTCTTTTTCGGCCACACCGGCAAACGGGTCTGGAGAGGTGTAACGGGCGATATCCAATGCTGCCTGCACGGTACGCGCTACGGCATCCGGGCTAAGATC